>CBDUZZ010000130.1:0-2442 GCA_965371855.1 uncultured bacterium | reverse complement strand
TTTTGAAATTTATTTGTTGGTTTTCAGGTAATTGTTACTTGCGAAACTTGAGTTAGTAATAAAAGAAAAAGTAGAAATCACAATTAATTAATTTTTAAAATTTAAGCAATATGAAAATGTTAAAATTATCAGTATTAGTAAGTGCATTAGTTCTTTTTGCAGGAATATTTAATGCAAACGCACAAGATGCAAACACCATCCTTAAAAATATGGATGATGTAATGTATTCTCCAAAAGATATGGCAGCGAAAACTGAAATTATTTTGATTGATAAAGCCGGGAAACAAAAATCCCGTAAAGCAACAATGACTCAGAAAGGTATAGATAAAAGAATATTCCGGTTTACAGCTCCGGCTTCACAGGCAGGTATTGCAATGCTATCACTACCAAATGATGTTATGTACATATACTTGCCCGCTTTCGGAAAAGAAAGAAGAATATCATCAAGTGTTAAAAGTCAAAAATTTGCAGGCACCGACTTCTCGTATGATGATATGGAGGCAAAACCATATTCTGAAAAATATACGCCAAAACTACTTAAAACAGAAAATAATGTTCATGTACTGGAACTAACGCCAAAATCTCCTAAATCGGTATATTCAAAATTGATCGTGAAAATTCATGAAACCAATTATTATCCAATAGAAATGGAATATTATGATAAGAGAAAAAGGAAAGTTAAAATAGCGACTTATAAATTCAAGAAAGTAGGGAAATACTGGAATGCTGAAGAAATATCCATGACCGATTTACAGAAAAATCATAAAACAAAAATGCTAACATCAGATGTAGAATACGATCAGGGATTAACAGATGATGATTTTACAGTGAGAAAATTAAAACAATAACTTATGAAAAGAATAAATTTAATTTTTCAATTGATGATTGTGCTTTTAATCAGTACAAATATGGCAAAAGCACAAGAAGATGGCAATAAATTGAAATTGTCTGGAGAATTATTAACCGACCAACGATTTTTACTGAAAGATAATAATGACTGGGCTTGGAACGAAAATCGTTTAACGCTGAAATTAGAAAAGAAAATAACTGATAATTCAAAATTTTACAGCGAAGTTTGGTTGCGTAATATTGGCTTACCAAACATAAACTCATCGGCCGATCTTTACAACAAAGGAATTGTTGATCCTTACAATCTTGAAGTAAAAGAAGCTTATATTCAATTATTTGGATTTTTAACTGAAAAACTTGATGTAAAAATCGGTCGTCAACGTATAGTTTGGGGAACAGCCGATAAATTAAATCCTACCGATAATCTAAATCCTTATGATTTGGAAGATTTGTTGGATTTTGGCCGCCACAGAGGTTCTGATGCTATTAGTTTGGATTACTATTTCAATTCTGAATTTTCTTTACAAGGAGTATTTATTCCTGTATTTGAGCCCGCTAATATGCCTGTCGGTATTTTTGCAAATGCATTAATACCAGTAGAAGATCTACCCCCCGGAATGACACTGAGAGAATCCAGCGATACCTTACTATTGCCCAAATACAACCTTGGAGAAAGTTCAACAGCAGGCTTAAGATTTAAAGGTTTTGTAGCAGGTTTTGACTTCTCGTTGAGCTATATCTGGGGTCGTGATGGTTTTCCAATGGGAACAAGAAACACTTGTACTCCTGTAGATGCAATGGGTGGAATAGATGTAAAAACTGAATTGTCGTTTTTCAGAACTCATATTTTTGGAGCCGATTTTGCAGGTAGCATAAAAGGAGTTGGCGTATGGGCAGAAGCAGCCGTTTTTCTACCCGAAAACGAAGTTGTAATGACCAATGAGTATCCTGGCTTGCCATCTGAAGATATAACAGTATTAGACAAAGAAGCTTATGTGAAATTTGTTCTCGGAGCCGATTACAATTTTGCAAATGGCGGCTATTTTAACTGTCAATATATACATGGTTTTATTAACGAAAGAGGAACAGATGATATTGATGATTATTTCTTCGTTAGATATGAAAAGAAATTCTTTGACGATAAACTAAAAGTGATACCATTAGCAGGTGGGTATATTGTTTCCGATTGGGACGATGTGAAAAACAATTACGCTATAGTTTATAACCCAAACATTTCGTATATGGCAACCGATAATGCCGAAATTACACTTGGAGTAGCCTTTTTTGAAGGCAAAGGTGATAATATGTTCGCAAACATGACAGATTACAATATGGCACTGTTTAAATTGAAGTATAGTTTTTAATCTTTCAGGGTAATTCCCCAACCCTCTGAGTCGGAAACAAATAAAAAAGTCCTATTAATACCCCGATGGATCTGCCTCGGGGTTATTCAATAAAATCGAACCCCAAACTTCGTAGATTTTATAAGGGAAAGGATATTGTTTTTCAAACACTGTCCTTTCGAGTGCCCCGACAAGACTCAGAACAACTGACCTAGGAGGATTTAAGATGATACCATTTTATAACTTAAAG
>CBDUZZ010000129.1:0-3679 GCA_965371855.1 uncultured bacterium | reverse complement strand
CAAAATATGGAAATATTTTCTATTTTTTGATGCGCGAAAGCCAAGTTGGGTTAAGTTTATACATTGTACTGTCAATACACCATTCCCAGGTTTACAAGCTTATCAATATTCGGAGTTTCTATTTCATTTCCATAACAGTCAATATCCGACCATCCCATATCGTCAGCAGAGACTATTTATTACTATTCATTATGTACAGCCTCAATATTCCACTTATCTATAAGCCAATCAACAATGCGCCATGAGTATTTGTACTGCTTTTCAGTATATAAACGAGTAACAGCATCCCTAACTATCTGTCCGTCATCACCAATATAAACAATAGTATTAAGCGCATGGCACCTGGCCTTATCTTCAGGTATTTCAAGAACCTTTAGCAGAGCATTTATTGCATCTTCCTTTTCTCCCAATTTATAAAGATTTTCAGCCACTGCAACAACTACATCAGGATACTCATCATCAAGAAGTTTCAGTAAATCTTCTTTTGCCGGCGCAGCCTTCTCTCCAAGAATTAATAATCCTGTTGCTCCCCAATATCGTATTGCGCCATCTGTATTTTTAAGATAACCCGTTAGTTATTATTTCAGGTTCTATGTCAAATATAGTGGGTGAAAAAGTCATAGTTCTTCATCAAGTCCTGTTCATTATCTGTTCGGAGACCAAAGTAAATTGTGTAAGTGATCGGTTACAAGTAACCGTAAATAAATTAACATAATCCAGATGCTCAAAATAATCGGCATTGTTTATTTCCGTATACATATTTTGAAAACATCATGAATTTTATTGCTGTTTGCTATCAAATCGAAAATAATTTCTCATTTAACCACTCTTTCAACCTACCTTCAAACTGTTTTTTAAGATCTTCAACCTCACCGTATGGCTCATCATCAATCCTCAATTCACCTTTGGTAACATGTCCTAAGATAGAAAACGGGAAAGATGCATCAACCATAAAATCAACAAATTCATCCTGTTTTTCGGGCGAGACAGAAACCACTACCCTACCCTGCGATTCACCAAACAGAAATGCCTCTTTTCTAACCTCTGCATCAGAAGTAATATCGAAACCAAATTCAAGAGGCACGGCACATTCTAAAAGATTAAAAAACAATCCTCCATTAGAAACATCATGAGCAGAACGAACAAGATTATTATTTATTAACTGCTTAACAACCTGCTGCAACGCTTTCTCATCTTCTTCGTTGTAGAATGGAGGTATAGACTCCTCCACTTTCAGATAACTGACAGCAAACTCAGAACTGTTCACATCATTTCTTGATTTTCCTATCAAAAAGATCATATCTCCCTTATGCCTGAATGATACTGTGGTATAATGCTTCTTATTTTCAACAACCCCAACCATACCAATTATTGGTGATGGGATAACTGATTTCATCTTCCCCTCAACCGAATGCTGATTATAGAAACTTACATTACCGCTAACAACAGGAATATTAAAAAATTCACATGCATGTGATAACCCTTTTATCGATTCCACAAACTCACCATACACCTCATTATTGTATGGATTACCAAAGTTTAGACAATCAGAAATAGCAGCAGGTTCACCACCGGCACATATTATATTCCTCATGGCCTCGGCAACAGCTATTTGAGTACCTATGTTTGAATCGCCTTTCATGTAATTAGGATTACAATCCATAGTTACAGCAAGTGATTTCTTGCTTCCGTCAATCTCAATAAAACCAGCATCGGAAGGATATTTCTGATTTGAACTCTCCTTTCTTAATGTCTTGTCAAACATATTACACAGCCACTTCTTTGAAGCCACATTCATACTTTTAATCATCGACTTTACAATATCAGGATAGTGATCAGGCTCAGGATATGAGTCTATATCGATATCAATCACCTCTCTTTTTTCAATAGTGTATTCTCTTTCAAGCACCGGAGCATTGTCGCCCAATCCAACATAATCAACAGGTATTTCAGCAACCAACGAGTCACCTTCGAAGCAATTAAGAACCTTTTCGTTAGTTACCTGACCAATTACAGAAAACGATATCTCATCGACTTCAACAATTTTTTCAATAATCGGCTCATCTTCAGGCTTGAAACAGATTAATACCCTACCCCATGTTTCGGATATAAGTTTCTCTCTGGTTGTTAGCTCATCTTCCCGGCACAACATTTTATCTGTATAAATATTCATTCCGGTCTTTCCGCGTTGTGTCATTTCAATAGCAGCACCAACCAGTCCCTGGTCTCCTATTGTCTGGATACCAACAACACAATTTGTATCAACAAACTTATGTATAGCAGACAACAGTTTAGTTTCTATCGTAACATCCATCATCTGATCCAGCAGCAACTGTTTAGTTTCAATATTATTTACAACATCAGCAGCAAAAGCATCATTGTCAATACCATCGTTTCCTGTCAATGCCCCAACTATAGCTATTTTATTACCTTTTCCGGTAGCAATACCCCTCACGATCTTCTCCTTCGGAACAACACCAACTGCCATATTATTAACAATCGGACTGGAATTAAATCCTTTATCAAAAAACACCTCACCAGCTATAACGGGAACATGAAATCCTTTCTCAAACTCTGATAACCCAACGGCCACCTCTTCAAATAACCATTTTGCCGTATCCCTTTTCCCATCCCCAAAACGTAACGAATCAAGAAAAGCTACAGGCTTAGCACCCATTGTCATTATATCACGAGTAACAACACGCAACCCTGTACTGGCACCCAGTCTGGGCTGTATTGCACAAGGATGATTATGTGATTCGACCTTGAATACACAAGCCATACCATCGCCTATATCAATAGCTCCGGCACTCTCATCTCCGGCTTCAACCAGTACATTATCACCTTTTCTCGGTAATAGCTTAAGCCATTTAAGCGAATTCTTATATGTAGCATGCTCCGACCAAAGCTTAGAGAAAATCTCTAACTCTAATTTATTCGGCTCTCTCTTTAATATCTCATTTATCTTTTCTAGTTCCTGGGATGACAAGGAGATATGTTTTGTGTTTTTATTATCAGATGACGATGTAGCCATAATTCAGGTATTTTATCTTTGTAAATATTTTAAAAGGATTTTTCATACTTTTGATTCAAAATAAAGCACTCAATATTCATCCTTTATTTTAGTGCTGAAAGTATAAAAAAATATTCAATCTCACAATTGAACAACCAAATTTGAACTGATATGAATAAACTTGCATTAATAACAGGTGCAACATCCGGTATAGGAAGAGCAACTTCAGTTATGTTAGCTGCTCTGTCTTACAACCTGATAATGCCAACAGCACAGGCAAATGCCTTTTATAATCATCGGAAAGGATAATTATTGCTTATTCTATTTATTCCTTTAGCTACCAAGCATAAATTTAATTCCAATAATGATTCCACCAGGAGCCATAAGTTTAATAAACTTCTCTGATTTCTCAGTTAATTCATAAATAGTGTGATTGGTTTTTATTTTCATAAACAGTTGATTTTGAGTCTAATTTCTACTACGGTAAAAATAAACACAATTGTATCTATTTTTACTGACAAGTTACACTTATTACACAAATTTTTAGTCTCTTTTAATAATTAATCAAAATCACTTCCACACTTTCGCAAGTCCATTTTGAAGTAGTTCTTCATTAACCCAACTTGGCTATAATCAAATCTACTCACCACCATCCCAAACACTTAC
>CBDUZZ010000128.1:0-3878 GCA_965371855.1 uncultured bacterium | reverse complement strand
AACCGTCAGACTGTCTAAAAACCTCCAATATATTGTTGATAAACTCTTCACTTATCAACAGGTATATGTTACTGATATTTCGTATCTTTAAGTATGAAATACATAGAAGGACAAAACAGAAATCAGCTCACAATTTTCCCCGTTTCATTAGATGGTTCAATTGATAAAGATAATGAAGTAAGGATTATTGATATGTTTGTAGATAGCTTTGACATGTCTGACATGGGATTCCGTAATAACTTCATCGAGAATGGAAGGCCGGCATACAACCCCAAAGATCTATTGAAGCTTTATATCTACGGATATCTCAACAGAGTACGCTCATCCAGAGACCTGGAAAAAATGAGCAAAAGAAACATTGAAGTAATGTGGCTCATTAAAGGCCTGACACCTGACCACAATACCATCTCCAATTTTCGTTGCGACAATCCTAAAGCCATCAAGAAAGTTTTTCGTTTAACTGTAACGATTGCTAAAAACTTCAACCTGATAGGAGGAAAATTAATTGCCGGAGACAGCACTAAATTAAGAGCTCAAAACTCCAAAAAGAACAACTTTAATGAAAAGAAAATAAAACGACACTTAGCATATATTGATGAGAAATTAGCACAGTACGAAGAGCAGCTTTCTGATGCCGATGGGGATAACCGAAAATTGATAGAATCAGAAATAGAAAAACACAAACAAAGAAAACAAGAGTATCAAAACAAACAGAAGCATCTTGACAATTCAGGAGAAAATCAAATATCAACATCTGACCCTGAGAGTAGACAAATGATTACACGCAACAACATTACTGAAGTAGCATACAATGTGCAAACAACAGTAGATTCTCTAAACAATATCCCTATCGACTATAAGGTTACCAACACCAATGATTCAAAGGCAATGGGCAGTATGCTACAAAGAGCAAAAACAATATTACGAAACAATAATTTTACAGCACTATATGATAAAGGTTATCATACCGGTTCGGAATTTAAAAAAGCAAATGACTTAGGAATTGATGTTATGGTTGCAATACCTACAGTAGCGGCACAAGCTCCAAACCCTGATAATAATGTAGAGCATTTTATATACAACCATAAAGGTGATTACTATATATGCCCTCAGGGCAATAAACTAACTACTACAGGAACTTGGCACATAGCAAGAACATATCGTTTTAAACGATACACAACTAAGGCCTGCATGGAATGTACGGTTAAACAAGAGTGCTCGAAAGCCAAATATGGCAAAGGAATACAACGTAGCGAATATCAAGAATACATAAACACAAACAAAGAGAAAATTGAGAAAAACAAAAACTATTACAGGAAACGACAAGCAATAGTTGAACACCCATACGGAACAATAAAACGATCCCGAGGCTTCGGGAGGGATTTAATTATATTCTAACAAAAAAATTTATTAAAAGAGCTGAAGCAGATGTAGGATTAATATTTACGGCATACAACCTCAGAAGATTAATAAACATTCTAGGTATAGAAGCGTTGAAAGAATACATGAAAATTACTATTCTTTTTATACTCAAGATATTACGAGCAATACGACTCAAAATGAGCCTTTTTAAGCAACTTAATTTTTTCAGTGTTTTTTACAACCTAAAACTAAATAGTCGCTCTAAATGGATTATCTTTAGTCAATAGTTTATAATAAAAAAGGTTTTTAGACAGACTGACGTTGGCAAACATTAAATGGAAACGAAATCACACATAGTATATTTAAGGATTGTATTTTTTGGACTTTTTTTAATAAGTTCAATATTGTTGAATTCTTGCGGTTCACCTAAGAATACTGTCACTCTCGATAAGACTGAACCAATTGAAATAGATTATAATCAAAATGAAAGTTATATATTATTAGAAAATGTAATAGTAAACAACTCTGTTATTGTGGGAAACGCAATATTTGACACAGGTTCAAATGGAACGGTAATTGACAATTCTGTTGCGCAAGAATTGAATCTGAAGACTATTAAGGAAGTAAGATTAATTGATATAACAGGAAAGAAAATAAAAGTTCCGTGTGTCAAGATTGACTCAATAAATATAAGTGGAGCAGTATTCAGAGATATTTATGCTTTAGTTACAGACTTAAGCTTATTTAATTGCGAGAATGTAAAAGTTCTATTAGGTAATAATGTTTTAAAGACAGGAATTTGGAGAATTGATTTATCGCAGCATAAAATCACGCTGTATAATCTAAAGACAAATATTGACTATTCTGGATTTCATAAAATACCATTTTCGTATAGACTAAATTTGATAAAACTACAGCTTGAATATTCTGGCAATAAATTAAAGAATATCTTATTTGATACAGGAAATCCAAGTTTATTAATTTTAACAAAAAAGGATAAACTGTCGGAAGACTTGAAACCTAATTATAGTTTTGAATTATATTATCGCTCTTTAAATAAAATGCAACCTGAGAAAATTACACGAGATTATTACTTTTCTAATATTAAATTGAACGGACTTGAATTAGATTCTGTATTAACGAAATATAACCGAAAAAGGTCTATTGGTTTGGGATTGTTTATGAATAATACCATAGTAATTGATTATAAAAACAAAATAATTGGAATTAAAGAACCTTTCATTTTGAAGAAACCAAATTTTAAGAATATTGGCATTACGCTCAAGTCTTTTAATGACAATGAAATTATTATTTCAACTTTGAGAAAGAATTCTCCTGCTGATAAGATTGGTATTCAAGTTGGAGATAAAGTCCAAAAAATAAATAATTCTGACATTTCAGAATTTCTTTTGACCGAATGTGAACTTATTGATAGTTTAAACTCAATGACAAACGATACTTTATCTTTGAAATTGAGAAAATGGAAAAATTCAAAACTATTAAAACCAGACCAATATTAACGCTTGCTAACAATAAAGCGTTCTGATGGTGTCGGCACAGCTTGTCCCGATAATCGGGAACCCAATCTGAACGCTGTGTTGACAGCCTGCCCCGGCCCTTCGGGGAAACCGGCCACAATCGCACTTACTTATGGGGAATAAATGGTTTTTATTAGGAGTGTTTTTAGTTAATAGGTTGCAACATTAAATTTTGTCTCTCATTTTTTAGGTGTAAATTCCGTACTTTCAAGTTTTATATTAGTATCTGTATTGTAAATAACAGTAAAAGAACGTCTGTTTTTCACATATACACACAGTAATCCCATTAGCCATCATGACGTTATTTTAGGGATACAAGGAAGATGTTGTAACAATGATTGTAGTTTAGCAATTGGTAGTGGTACTCTTGCTGCTTTAAATGTTATCAAAGTAACGAGTTTGCCTGTTTTGCATATTGGACAAATACGGTGTTGTAAAAGCGGCTTTTCCGGTAGATTGACCTTCCGCAATTGCTCCTGTAAAAGTGGGATTATCTTTTTCTTCAAAGTACTGCTCAAAATGCCATAGTGACGTATTCTTGTAAATCCTTTGGGTAGTATATGCAGTGAGAAACGTCGGATAAACTCATGATCAGTTAGTGTAACAGGATACTTCTTGCCGCCATGCCGGTAATCTTTTGCAATAAAAGTAACGCTATCGTTTTCGATATTTTTAATACGATGGTTACTGATTGCTATTTTGTGTGTATACCGCCCTATGTATTCTATAACCTGTTCAGTACCAAAAAACGGACGTTTGCAATAGACTACCCAACTCTTTTTAAAAAGCTTTTTGTAAAACCCATCGTCTAATTCCATCTCTTTACGAAGACCTTCCACAAAACGGGCACGAAAAACCTGACCCATTGCTTTTACCGGAAACAAGTACCTGCCTTTGCCCCGTGCATGTTTCCATTTTTCTGATGATCACCGATTATCACTGGAAATAATTATGTGTATTTTAGCTGTATGTTGCACC
>CBDUZZ010000127.1:0-4037 GCA_965371855.1 uncultured bacterium | reverse complement strand
GAACGCCCGACCTCAGGATTATGAATCCTGCGCTCTAACCAGCTGAGCTACCTCGGCATATTTTTTTATTGCTATGCTGCCAAATTATTGAGGACTAGATACCTAAATCTTCCAGATATATATCGGAACGCTCTACTCCCGAAACTTCGGGAAGCTACCTCGGCATATATTTGGTGTAATTGTAGTATCGTTATGCCCCATTTGTTTTTGCGGTTGCAAATTTAAATGAAATATTCAAAATTCCACAAAAAAAAGTTAAAACTTTTCCCCAATCCCTCTCTTTATTTTTTATTTTTTATGTCATCCATTATTTTTTGTTCTAATTCTTCTGCCAATTCAGGGTTATCTTTTAATACCCCTTTTACGGCTTCTCGACCCTGACCCAGTTTTGTCTCTCCATAGCTAAACCATGAGCCACTTTTCTTAATAATATTCAAATCAACACCAAGATCAATAATCTCACCTATTTTTGAAATTCCTTCACCAAATCGTATTTCAAACTCTGCTTTGCGAAATGGAGGGGCAACTTTATTTTTCACCACTTTAACCCTGGTTTGGTTGCCAATAGCCTGATCTCCGTCTTTAATCTGAGCTATCCTACGTATATCCAACCTAACAGAGGCATAAAATTTCAGAGCATTTCCTCCTGTTGTTGTTTCCGGATTACCAAACATAACACCTATCTTCTCACGTAACTGATTAATAAACATACAAGTTGTATTTGTCTTGCTGATACTTCCTGTAAGCTTACGCAAAGCCTGCGACATCAGGCGTGCCTGAAGACCCATTCTTGAATCGCCCATCTCCCCTTCAATCTCAGCCTTTGGTGTTAAGGCAGCAACGGAGTCAATTACAATAATATCAATTGCTGATGAACGGATAAGCTGGTCAGTTATCTCTAATGCCTGCTCACCATTATCCGGTTGAGAAATAAGAAGATTTTCTACATCAACTCCCAGTTTCTCAGCATAGAAACGATCAAAAGCATGTTCTGCGTCAATAAACGCTGCAATTCCACCTGCTTTTTGTGCCTCTGCAATAGCATGAAGAGCAAGTGTTGTCTTTCCTGATGATTCAGGGCCATATATTTCAACAACACGGCCACGAGGATAACCGCCAACACCAAGGGCCAGATCAAGACCTATTGAACCGGTATGAATAATTGGCACATCTTCTATCGACTTCTCACCCATTTTCATAATGGCTCCTTTACCATAAGATTTATCAATCTTTTCCATTGTAAGCTGTAGTGCTTTCAGCTTTTCTTTATTTACATTTGACTCTTGCTTTTCTGCCATGAGGTTATACTTTATTCAATAATTATATACTTAATTCTTTATAGATTTGATTTGTATGATCTTTTGTTTTTACCTTTTCAATTATCTTTTCAATCTTTCCTTCAGTGTCAATAATAAATGTCTTTCGCAATACCCCCATATAGGTTCTGCCATACAGTTTTTTCTCTCCCCAGGCATCATACAGTTCTAATATCTTCTTTTCCGGGTCAGAAACCAGATTAAATTTTAATCCATGCTTCTCAATAAAACGCTGATGGGAGGCTTCACTATCAGGACTAACACCAATAACAACAAACTCTTTATCCATTAGCTCTTCAAGGTTCTCATTTAAGTTCTTAGCCTCTGCAGTACATCCCGGAGTATTGTCTTTAGGATAGAAATAGATAATTACCCGTTTCCCGATATAATCAGATAGTTTTATTGTATTACCGTTCTGAATTGTTGCCGTAAAATTTGGAGCAGAATTACCCTCTGTTAATTTTGTCATTTTTATGAATTACTTCATTACAAAGATAAGTTTTATGAACATTTTAACCTTAGCTAAGTTCAAAAGTTTTTAACAAATAACCAAACGTTTTTATTAATACTAAAAAAGCTGCCCCAAGATCACTCAGGACAGCCTTTTCTTATTTTAACAAATTAACTCTATTTATTCTTTATTGGTGCAACAGGATATTTGCTCATTATCCTGGCTACTGATTTTTTAATTCTTTCTTCCCTGTTCTCTGTTTTCTTAACAATTGTTTTCTTACCAATACTTTGCCAAATAAGTTTTCTCTCTTTTGCATCATATACAGCCACAACCAGAGTACCTTCGGTGTATTCTTCTTCATTTATAGTTGTATGGGATGTTCCTCCACCCCACCCGTAAGAAGGGCCATAACCATAACGTCCATAACCATATCCACCATAACCGCCATATCCACCACCCATACTGGTTGTTGTAGCAGTTTTTTCAATTTTTTCTTTTGTAACAATATACAGTGCTACTATCATATCTGCATTAGTACTATCCTTAACTACTTCTACTCCACGCTTTCTAAACTCATCTCTAAACGCTAATTCAATACGTTCTTTATCGAATCTGGTCAACAACTCATCACTATTTTTAGCCCAGCCGTAATAATACATTGTCTCATGTTCTGTGAAGTCTTCGGTTTTATCATAGTCACTTACAACCTTAATTGAATCACAGGACAACAACATTAAACTAATTACTAATAAAATACCAATCTTTTTCATTTTCGTTTTTTTTAATGAATAAAAAAATACAATATCTCAATTACTACTTCTTCAACAAATATAACAAAATATATCCAATTTTGTTTTCACATTAACTTAAAGTTATTTTATCATGTTTAAAAGCTCTGTAACCATAAATAGCAATCATAATAAAACTAATAAACGGTATAATAAATGAAGCATTTACAGCAGGCAACCATGCCACTCTTTCCAAGTCAATAATTGAAGCTTGCAGAAGAGGCATTAAGGCACCACCAACAATAGCCATCACCAGAAGTGCAGCACCTAATGTTGTATCATCTCCTACATCACGTAAGGCAATACCGTAGATGGTAGGAAACATAAGTGACATGAATGCAGATGTTGCCACCAGACTATAAAGTCCAAACATACCTTCAACAAGAATAACAGATGAAACGGTAATCATACCACCAATTGCAAAAATCATCAACAGCATACGTGGATTGACATATTTCATTAGAGCTGTACTTATAAAACGGCTGCCAATAAACATTGCCATTGCAACAATATTATATCTCTGTGCAGTTGCCTTATCAATACCCAAATTGTCGGCATACTGTATAATAAAAGTCCAACACATAATCTGAGCCCCTACATAAAACACCTGAGCTATTACGCCTTCACGGAATACCCTGTTTTTAATTAAACGCTTGAATGATTTAACAGGATGAATACTATTTGCATGACCTGTTTCAGGCATTTTAGTCATTAAGATAACAACAAACATTATAATAACAACAATTCCTAATACAACGTATGGATCACGAATTATCATTAGATCCTGAGTCCGAATAGAAGCTTTTGTGGCTTCATCAAGAGTTTTGAATATCTCCTCTCCTGCAGAATCTCTTTCATCAGAAATCAAAGCCGGTAGAATAACCTGTGAAGCAATAATCATTCCCATAATGGAGCCTACCGGATTGAAGGATTGTGCAAGATTCAAACGACGTGTAGCAGTAGACGGTTCACCAAGAGAAAGAATAAATGGGTTTGATGTAGTTTCCAAAAAAGCCAAACCAAATGTTAAAATATACAATGCTCCCAGAAAAAAACCAAACACCTCAAATTGTGCTGCCGGAATAAACAGTAATGCACCTGTAGCATACAGAGCAAGTCCCAGAAGTATTCCCTTTTTATAGCTGTATTTCTGAACAAAAAGAGCTGCAGGAATGGCCATTGTGGCATAACCACCATAAAAAGCAAACTGAATAAGAGCTGCTTTTGCATTGGACATTTCCATTACTGTCTTAAATGCTGCGACCATAGGGTTCGTGATATCATTTGCAAAACCCCATAGTGCAAACAAACTGGTAATAATTATAAAAGGCACCAAATACCTTTTTTCAACAACTTTAGCTTTTATCTTTTCCATATATTTAAAATTAGAAATTAGTGTTTAGTGTTTAATTAATATTTACTGATTACTGATTACTGATTACTGATTACTGATTACTGATTACTGATTACTGATTACTG
>CBDUZZ010000126.1:0-4093 GCA_965371855.1 uncultured bacterium | reverse complement strand
ATTACTGATTACTGATTACTGATTACTGATTACTGATTACTGATTACTGATTACTACTTACTACTTACTGCTTACTATTCACCGCTTACTGTCAATAGGAGTAACTCCTTTTTTCAAAATTATATTCCCATACTTAGCTATCTCTCCTGTCATAACAACGGCAAATGCACTCTTAGCTCTTTCATAAAACTTAAAACGATCGATACGCTCAATAGCAGGTGCTTCCGGATTAGTAATATAAATACTCTTCAAGTAGGAGTCTTCAACTGCAGGGTCAAGCTCATCACCTTTAACAGCCGCCATCATAGCAAGGGGGGCAGGCACATAGGCATCAAGTTCGAAAAGAGGCAGTATAGCTTTCAGCAGATCCGAAATTCTTAATCCATCGGCACGAATAACCATGTCATTAAATGTATCTCCTGGAAAATGAGCATCAGCAAGAACAACTTCATCACCATGCCCCATACTTGCCAACACAGCAAGCAATTCGGGACTTATCAAAGGGGAAATTCCTTTTAGCATAACTTTATAGTATTAGATAATTCAACAAAAAAAGCTTTTAGCTATCGGCCAACTTGTATACACAAGTAACTTTTGCGTAAAATTAATTATTTGTTTCAATTATCCAATATATATTTCTTCAATATAATAGTTTGATCTCCTATGGAAGCCGAATAAAACATTAAAACCCGCTCTGTTCTTATCAAAACTTAAAACTCCTTTAGAGGAATAAACTTCAAAATGATCACCATAAATATATGTCGGAACAAAAACCTCAACTGGATATTTCGATAATTTGTCTGTTTTAAACCATATGCACATTTCTTTTTTCTGGTAATCATATCCATACTCTAATAGTTTCCCGGGTATCTTCCTGGGATATGGTCTGATGGCGGCTTCCAGAGCACGGCCACCTGAGTTTATATCATCAGGAGCTTTTTGTTGCGACAAGCTAAAAACAGACAAGTCTTCTCCATTCATGTCAAAAGGTATTCCGAACTCACCAAGCAGAGATGGCACATTCCCATATTTTTCATGAGTTTCAACTATCATCTTAGCCAAATAATTTTCAAAGGCATTTTTCACACGGTTTTTCCCAAAAATAATCTCACCATCTAAGTTCGTTTATTCATCAAAATCTTTTTGTCTTTTTCGTTTTAACAACTTCCCTTTATTCTGGTTTAAGTATTTTATTAGCAAATCTACTCTTGTGTCAGGTAAGTTTATAAAAGAATTTATCGCATTGGTTAACCGATCATACTTCTCCAGATAGTCTATTTCTTCCTGGATAATTCTGTTTATTGTTTCTTCAACACATTCATAAAGAAATTCTGTTTGAAGGGTTAAATCAAAATAAAGTATATTTGGATATTCATAATGATTTGAATTAATTTTGAAAAACAGCAAATCAAATAAAGAACTTCTCCTGCTCCTTCAAAAAGGAGATAGGGTTGCTTTTTACAATATCTATGAACGTTATTGTAAAAGGTTGTACGGATTTGTTTTGCGATATATAAAAGTGGAAGCAGATGCTGAAGAAATTGTTCAGGAGGTTTTTGTTAAAATTTGGGAATCCCGAAATAAATTAGATGCTTATACTTCTTTTGAATCATTTCTGTTTACTATTGCCTATAACACTACAATTAGCCTGTTACGCAAAAGAGCAAACGAGCAAAAATATCTGGAACACCTGAAATCCATTCAGCAAATTCAAAAAACACCAGACCTTATCGATGAGATTCAGTTTAAAGAATTAAATGAAAAGGTAAAAAATCTATTGAATGAATTAACTCCACGCCAGAAAGAGATATTTCAATTAAGCCGCGAGGAAGGGCTTACGCACGATGAAATCGCTCAAAAACTGAATATTTCATTGAATACGGTAAAAAAACACATGGTAAACTCACTTTCTTTCTTAAAATCCCGTATTGGCAGTAGCCTGATAGTCAGCCTATTATTTGTTTGTTTATTCCTATAATAATAAAAAATCAATTTTTATATACTCCCCTTAGGCAAGTTAAGCGTATAACCTTTCGAAACAATAAAAAGGAAAAGCTAATTTTATAGTTTAGTTAGTTAGAATAGTTTAGTTAGTTAGATTTGAATTATGCCTCCCGAATTACCGGGGGGCATAAACAGCAGAAAAGAAATGACAAAAGATATTTTAATAAAGTTTTTAAATAACAATTGCACAGAAGCAGAATTGAAAGAAGTTTTGCGATGGGCAGAAACAAGTGCATTAACTGAAACTGGGAAAAAACTGGGATTCGACGATTGGAAAAATTACCGGGAGGAAGGTAAATGGGAGAACGATGAAAAATTCACCACTCTTTTCGATAGAATTCAGGAAAAAATTGACAAGCAGGAGCATAAAACAGGACAGATCAAGACCATTACTTTACCTGTATTTACAAAATGGATTACACGGGCAGCGGCAATTCTGTTAATACCGGTACTTACCTTTTTGTTTTATACCCTTTCCGAGAAGAAAATGGATTCAATCAAATATGCCAACCTTGCTGTTGATTCGCTGGAAATTATTGCCCCTATCGGTTCAAGAACGATAGTACAGTTATCCGATGGTTCTGAAGTTCATTTAAATTATGGCAGTAAAATAAAATACCCGCAATTTTTTTCCGGCGATACCCGGGAAGTGACACTTACCGGTGAAGGATTTTTTGAAGTGGCTCATAATCCGGAGAAACCATTTATTGTAAAAACCGGAAAATTAAATGTAAAAGCACTGGGAACTGCTTTTAATGTGCTGGCATATTCCGATAATGATGTAGTAGAAACAACATTGGTTAACGGAAAAGTAGTATTAGAACAAAAGGAAGTTGATGGAAAAATAAATACCATTGGTGTTATGGAGCCGGGGCAACATGTAAACTACAATATAAAAACCGGGGCAGTTTCAAGCACAATTGGAAGTATTGAAAAGTTTGTTGCGTGGAAAGAGGGTAAGCTGGTATTTGAAGATACACCCATTAGTGAGGTTGCGGAGAGGCTTAGCCGGATGTTTAATGTGGAAATAGAAGTAGCAGATGATATAACAGATAATATTTATACGGTAACTTTTATGGATGAACCTCTTTTTCAGATACTCGACCTGATGACCATTGCTACTCCGGTACGTTACAAAACATTTACCCGGGAAAAATTACCGGACGGTACATTTTCAAAACAAAAAATTACAATTGAGAAACGAAAATAAAATTAAAACTAACTAAAAAATTTATTTGCCTATGAGGTACTAGCGAAAAAACAACAGGGAAATGCGACAACACTTCCCTGTAGAGATTAAATTTTAACCCTGTATAATCGTACAGGGTAATATTAAACTTCTAAATACAAAAGTATGAAAAAAATTACTAAATGGTCGGGATATGCAAAATTTCCCGTGCTAAAAAAATTATTTCGGATTATGAAACTAACAACCTTTTTGATTTTGATCTCCATAGGTTGTGTTTTTGCGAGTAAAACCTATTCGCAAACCAAAACGCTTAACCTTAAACTGGATAAGACATCGGTTAAAGAAGTGCTTTCAAAAATCGAAGACCAGAGCGAATTTTACTTTATGTACAACAGCAAGCTAATTGATGCTGATCGCGAAGTTTCTGTAAACATAAAAAACCAGAAAGTTGAAGAAGTATTGAGTTCCCTGTTTGCAGGAACCGATGTGGATTATGTAATAAAAGACCGGTTTATTGTGCTGACTAATTCAGACGCCAACATTGAAGTTTCCACTGTTCCTCAACAAAAAACCATCACAGGAACAGTTACCGATGAAACAGGATTTCCGGTTCCCGGTGTAACAGTTGTTATTAAAGGCACAACCCAGGGAACGGTTACTAATGTTGATGGGCATTATTCCATTACTAATATCCCTGAAAATGCTACTCTTGTGTTTTCTTTTATTGGGATGAGAACACAGGAGGTAGTGGTTGAAAACCAAACTACCATCAATATTACCTTACAAGTGGATGCTATTGGACTTGATGAAGTTGTGGCCATTGGTTATGGAACTCAGAGCAAGAGACTAGTGTTAAGTTAAGTATGATATGACGTAAATAATATGTATCTTTGCCTAAAA
>CBDUZZ010000125.1:0-4249 GCA_965371855.1 uncultured bacterium | reverse complement strand
GCCCCTCACGACTTGATACAATCTTATCTCCATCGACTTTGCCTACCCAAACATTTCTTTGGCGAGTAATTGTATCTCCACAATCAGTAATGATATTAACACGAACCCATCCTTCGCCACTTGTTGATGAATACTTTGCTTTTACCACGTAACTACTGCCACTATCACCTCCAACCGGAGTGAGTACAGAGGTGTTACAATCCCAATCAATAGTTAAACCTGAGGCATATCCATTTAATGAAAAAGTTGTATTGGAAGTACAAATAAGGTTCGGGCCTGCGATACTACCACCTGTTGCTTCAAAGACAGCTTTATAGGCATTGACACGACCGTATCCAACTTGTGAATTCCAAGAGCCATTAGGTTGACCAGATACATTAAAAGAATAAGTATAACCATCAATTTTATCTGTGTTAGATTCCAAAATATTTCTAGCTTGAGATTGTGTTAATGTAGGATTAACAGATAAAATTAAAGCAGCCACACCCGCTGCATTAGGACACGCAGCAGAGGTTCCACTAAACTCATCATAATAGTCACCATCAGTTCCCGAATCAGTATTATAACCAATATTTCCTTGCCTATCAGTTGTATATATATTAACTCCGGGGGCTACAATATCAATTCCAGTACCATAATTTGAGAATGATGCTCTTTGGTCATTGTGATCAGTTGCCCCAACTGCAATAACATTCTCAATACTTGCGGGATAAGTAATTGCATTAACACCTTGATTCTGCGTAATTGAGAGAACCAAACATCCCAGATTATTTCGACCTTGAGTTACAGCGTTATTTATAGCTTGTGTAAATAGATTTAATTCAGCTGCACTGAATGACATACTGATAACGTCAGCTCCATTTAATCTTGCCCAGTCAACAGCTGCAGCCATAAACTGAGATTCAGTTACCGTATAGCCACTACTTTTCGTAGCAATTCTAATAGGTAGAATATTACAGTCATAAGCAATGCCAACTGTACCAAGATTGTTATTAGCTTCTGCCGCAACTATACCTGCACAAGCGGTTCCATGAGCAACATCGCCAGTATTTGAGGTAGGAGCCCCGGCACTACCATTTCCTGTTGCATCAAAACCATATAATAAATTATCATTTAGATCTGGATGATCTAATTGCACTCCAATATCTAAAACTGCAACTGCAATATTACTGTTACCTGATGTAATTTCCCAAACTTGCAATACATCCATATCAGCATCAAGAGTTCCACCAGATTGTCCGGTATTATTAACGGCCCACTGTTCTTCAAAAAATGGATCAGTTGTTCCAAAATCAAGAAAATGTAACAGGTTAGGCTCAGCATATTCAAAGAAACCTGTTTCATGTAAAAAATTTGCTAATTCTAATGAATTCCGAGATGCGGCTTTCTTTAATTTAAGAATATAGGTTTTGTCGTCATATTCATATTTTCGTTCAATAAAAGCCTTATGTACCTTTAATAAATCTTCCAAAATTTTAATATCACTTTCTTTTTTTAGTCTTATGATTATTTTATTCGTAAAACCACCAATTTCTTGCCCTGAATCATTAATAAGCACCGGACTAACATATTCTACATTTGAATCCTTATTTAGTATACCAAAATATTCTTCAATTCTCTCTCGTGTAACATTTTTCAAATTTGCTATGGAGAGCCCCTCTATTTCATCTATATCTGTAACTGATTCTGTTGTTTTGTTTTCCAATAGACTTTTTCTTAATAAATTTAAATCGGCGTGTCTTTCAGACTGAACAATAATTTTTTTATCTGATATTGTATATTCTATTTTCTTACCTTGATAATATCTATAATATTTCTGAGCAGATGTATTAAATGATAATACAATTGAGGCCATTAGAGTAACAAAAACTATTAATTTCATATTTATTTATATTTAACATTAAAAATTACATTACCGGTAACTTTTTCAACAATAGCAAAATAATACACTTTTGAAACAACTCCTAAGTTGCCGTTTCCTACTACAATTTTATAAGTATAAGTATCACACTTTTTTGTAACACTTTGTTCTATAACAGTATCGGAAGAAGAAGTTTTAATCATGCCTGACAATAAAGTATTGTTGTTAAAGTCTATACTTGGTAATTCGTCATTACTTGCAACATACTTTTCATAATCCTCATGAGAGTCAATCACTAAATTAACGACTTCCTCTTCCTTCACAATGTTCTGCAACCAATATTGAGCATTGGGATCTCCAAACTCAATTATATCCACGACTTGGAATTCTTCTTCGCAGTTTTCATCTTTACACCCTGCCCCAATTAATGCAAAGAACAGAACAACCGTACTTAATTTTAATAATATTGGTTTCATAATTCAAAATTTAATAAGAGTTAGTAATCTAAATTTAACAAAATCACCTGCATTCCAAGCATATAAAAGGGATGCAGGCACACCTGTAATCCGGCACTGGGCTTGCAACAGCAGTTTTTCAGGTAGTAGTAGTGTAAAATGTAGCACATAGCCTGGTATGGTTCTTTTGTAAATATAATGATTCTTTTCGCTAACAAAATATGATTATTAGTAATAACTATATTTTACAGACGCAAGAAATGTGAAATGGTTGCGTCAGTTCGACAGGCTCACTATAAAAAGAGAGTTGAAAATTAGAAGTTAGTTGAACAGTGAACAGTTATTATTAAGCAGTGAGTAGCAAAAAGACCTTTCAGCGTTTATAAAACCTGAAAGCGTCTGAGGATGGGTGGGGGCAGTAAGCAGTTCCGGATTTTAAGGTTTTAATAGTCATCTGTTAATCCCGAATTATGCAGAGGTTTTCACTTCTATTTTAGCTCTCATAGTCGGGGTACGACTAACCCTATATCAGAAATCAGTTGCACCCCGACAGGCCTGCACGAGCAAGTGCTATACTACTCAACAATAAGCTGTTGTTTGTACGTTTTCCCGTTGTATATTAAATGAAAATAGTATCTCCCCGGTGCTAAGTCATTTACCGGTATTTGTAAGTATTTCTCTTTAGATGTTACTCTTTTTACAACTCCTCTTTTTTCGTCCCAAATCTCAATGGTATACTCTTTAAGCTCTTTATCCCGGTAATCTTTGTCCTCAATCATTACCTTTCCTTCCTCATACCTGACTTCATCTGTTGCCACAAACGAAACAGTTACATAATCACTTGCCGGATTAGGATACATACTCATATACCAGCCACCACCACAATCTACGGCATAAAACGTTTTACTTTGAAGATTATTATTATCACAACCACAGATATTCTCACCACTAACACTTACAATTTGCATCTCTGGAGCATAAGCATCAAGCATTATATTAGCTATGGCATTTGATGCGTGAAGATCATCATAACCCATTACATAAGAATCCCACGAGCCAAACTGCCACTGATAATTAAATACACCTTGAGTTGTTGCATTGGTGTTACTCCCCACACCAATGTCCATCATCTGATCGATACAAACCTCATCAAAAGGAGGTGTGAAAAGTACCCCAAGCTCAATTTGATTATTTGTTGGTTTGCCTACCCAAAATGTTATTCTTTTAGAAGTTTTTATGTCTTCATTAGTTCCTCCCAGAGGGCTTGTAATCTCCACTTCTATCCATGTTTCTCCGGAATAAGAACTGTTTACGGTCACAGAAGTATTGTAATCGCCATCACTGTTTAATGTTAAACCTGAACCAACAGACCAGTCATAATCAGCATCAGGTATATTTCTAACTGAGAAACTTCTTGTGGAGTTATTACATAATATTGAAGAACTCCCACTTATGTCGGTTGAAACATAATACTTTAAGTTTTAAGAACCGAAAGGTGTATTGTCCCAATCATGTTCCATTAATGGCCATTCATTCCATTTTGACTTATATTTACCAGATTGACTTGTTGTAATCGCTGAATGATCACCACTGCCCCATGACACTTTTCCGGGGTACATTTCATTGGCAACTTGTACATAGCTTCCATCTGACATGTAAATATCCTCGTCAGTTGTATGTTCATATCCAATCCATCTATCAGATCCTCCTTCCATTATATGCCATGCATATCCATGACAATTAAACTTTCTGGTTGAGCTATAACCATTATATGTTTCTATTTGTTCTGCATTGGGATAATGTGTTGCATAATAATTATCCCAACCTGCTCGAGTAGCTTCAGATGACTCTTCTGTGATATAAGCTAACACAGAGCTACAGGGAAATCGCTTTTAACTTTTCAGTATCTTTGTTCTATATTTGTCATCTAAAG
>CBDUZZ010000124.1:0-4348 GCA_965371855.1 uncultured bacterium | reverse complement strand
AAGCGGCTGCAAAGTAAATACCATTATTCTGGCTTTCCAAATGTTTATTTCAAATTCATCAATTCAGCGAATCGATTTTTTTAGCATCCGATTATCTTTCCCTGTTATAGGTGCATAGGATTACCTGTTTTGGTATTTGCCACACCAATAAATATTTTCCCGCATGTTTAGTTTTTTCTGAGATTTTTTGTTTTAAAATTGTTTGCTGCCTGATTCGGGAAAGGCATGTTTCCACAACGGTTTTTTTGAACTTCTCTTCTATGTGGTCATTATTATAGGCATTGCGGGACGATTCTATTAAACAGAAACATAAACAATGCCCCGGCACAAATTTCAGCCATGGAATATTCTCTCGTATGTTTGTTGTTTGTGATGATCAATGGGAAAAGATTAGGAATTAGATGTTTTTATACTATTTTAATATTTGGTTACTTTGTTTTTTTGTAAGTTTATTTTTTTGACAGGTATAATTAATTGATTTAGTATCCGGTTAGTAAAGATTATGGAAGTAGTAACAAGAAGAATTAAACTTCAGCAGAAAGTTAACGGTTGGAGAAGTAATGGTTTGACAATTGGCTTTGTTCCTACTATGGGGGCATTGCACAAGGGGCATCTTTCGTTAGTTAAAGAGGCTAAAAAGCAGAGTGATGTTGTTGTTGTAAGCATATTTGTTAATCCCACACAATTTAATAATCCTGACGATCTGAAATCATATCCAAGTGATATGGACAGGGATTTGAAGATGCTTAAGGGGATGTGTGAACTTATTTTTGCACCAATTGTTAAGGAGATATATCCTAAGGAGGATAAGCGGCAATTTGATTTTGGTACTCTTGATAAAGTTATGGAGGGAAATTTCAGACCGGGGCATTTTAATGGTGTGGCTCAGGTAGTAAGCAGGTTGTTTGAGTTCGTAAAGCCGGACAAGGCATTTTTTGGAGAAAAAGATTTTCAGCAATTGGTAATTATAAGGCAGTTGGTAAAAGACCTGAAAATGCCGGTCGATGTTGTTGGTTGCCCTATTATTCGTGAGTCTGACGGATTGGCAATGAGCTCCAGAAATCAATTATTAACTCCTGAGATGCGAAAAAAGACACCGATTATTGCTAAAACTTTATATGATTCTTTTAACTTTGCACCCAGAAAAACAGTTCAGGAAACCAAAGAGATGGTTGTAACCCTGATAAATTCTACGAATACGCTGGAAGTAGAGTATTTTGAAATTATTGACGGAAATACCTTACAAGCTGTTGACAAGTGGGATGATAGTGATTATATTGTTGGATGTATTGCTGTTTTTGCCGGAAAAGTTAGATTGATTGATAATGTTACTTACAAGAGTTTAAAGTCTAAAGTTGAAAGTTGAAAGTCTTTACTTGATAAACTGTTAGTCATGAATATTGAGGTTGTAAAATCAAAATTACACAATGTTACCGTAACCGAAGCCAATCTGAATTATATTGGCAGTATCACCATTGATGAGGATTTGATGGATGCTGCTAATATTATTGAGAACGAAAAAGTTCAGGTGGTTAATAATAACAATGGTGAAAGGTTCGAAACATATGTGATTAAGGGGGAGAGGGGTTCAGGTGTTGTATGTTTAAATGGTGCTGCTGCTCGTAAAGTTGCCGTAGGTGATATAGTTATTCTTATTACTTATGGGTCGATGCCTATTGAAGAAGCTAAAAAATACAAACCTATATTTGTGTTTCCCAATACAGAAACTAATCAATTGGTTTGATTTAATGTTTAATGATGATTACATTGAAGCCTCGGAAGTTTCCGGGGTTTTGCTGTATATGGGAGATTGATATTTATGTCAGGCTTACTTATTTAAAATCTGTACTTTTTAATCCTAAACTCATAAATGAAATATACGGACTTAATTTATAAGAAAATTGTTAACTGTTCAGAAGCTGCCGCACTTGTTGAGCAGTGGCAGAAAAGCGGAGAGAAAGTGGTATTTACAAATGGTTGTTTTGATATTATTCACCGTGGACATGTTGAGTATTTGTCTCGAGCAGCAGATTTTGGGCAGCATTTAATTATCGGGCTTAATACAGATGCTTCCGTTACAAGACTAAAGGGTGAAAATAGACCTTTGGTTGATCAGGAATCAAGAGCAATACTACTGGCAGCACTTCAGTTTGTTGATGCTGTTGTTTACTTTGATGAAGATACTCCCTACGATTTGATAAAAGCTGTTCATCCGGATATTCTGGTTAAAGGAAGCGATTACAATGTTGAGGATATTGTGGGGTACGACATTGTTACCGGTAGGGGAGGCTCTGTTGAGACTATTGATTTTGTTGAGGGTTTCTCTACAACTGATATTATTAACAGAATAAAGAAGACAATATAGGCTTATCGTGAACGAATGATGGAGCTGTCTGAAAAATATAAATATTACGTCATTGCGAGGAGGAACAACGAAGCAATCTATATCGGTAATGAAGTCTAAATTTATATAGATTCCTTCGCTTTGCTTGGTATGATGACTTTTTAGACGGACTTATTTCTTAAGATTTTAATTGAAAAAGAATGGCTAAAGCGAAATCGGTATTTATTTGTCAGAGTTGTGGTGCAGAATCAGCCAAATGGATTGGTAAATGTTACTCATGCGGTGAGTGGAATACATTTGTTGAAGAGGTTGTTGTGTCAAAACCTAAAAGTTCAGTTTCTACAGTATTTGCATCATCTGAAAAATCAAAACCGTTTCCGTTATCAGAAATCAGGGTTGACGATCTGCCCAGGATAGATATTGGTAACAATGAGTTGAACCGTGTTTTGGGGGGTGGTCTGGTTCCGGGAGCAATGGTTCTGGTTGGTGGTGAACCCGGGATTGGAAAATCGACACTTGTTTTACAAATGGCACTGAACATGCCACAATCAAAAATACTGTATGTATCGGGAGAGGAGAGTCCTCAGCAGATTAAACTAAGAGGGGAAAGAGTTTATCAGGGGGCTACCGATCATTGTCTTATTGTGAGCGAAACTTCATTAGAGAGAGTTTTAACTCATGTACAAAATACTTCACCCGATATTTTAATTGTAGACTCGGTACAGACGCTACAGACCGAACGTATTGAGTCAGCACCCGGCAGTGTGTCGCAAGTAAGGGAGTGTACCTCCGGATTGTTGAGGTTTTCTAAAGAACGAAATCTTCCGGTACTACTTATTGGTCATATAAATAAAGAGGGTAGCCTGGCCGGCCCTAAAGTTCTGGAGCACATGGTTGATGTTGTTCTTCAGTTTGAAGGTGACCGTAATCACATGTACCGGATATTACGAGCAATAAAAAACAGGTTTGGTTCAACTGATGAGATTGGGATTTTTGAAATGCAGCAGGCAGGTCTTCGCGAGGTTCAGAATCCTTCGGAGCTTTTGTTGGCACACCATGAAATTGCCATGAGTGGCGTGTCAGTGGCTGCAGCTACTGAGGGAATGCGTCCGTTCCTTATCGAAGTTCAGGCGCTTACGAGCAGTGCCGCTTATGGTACACCACAACGTTCTTCTACGGGTTTCGATACACGACGGTTAAACATGCTGTTGGCTGTTCTTGAAAAAAGAGCAGGATTCAAATTATCGGCAAAAGATGTATTTTTAAATATTGCCGGAGGATTAAAAGTTAATGACCCCGGAATTGACCTGGCAGTTGTATCGTCAATCTTATCTTCAAATCTCGATATGGCCTTGCCTACTGATGTGTGTCTTGCAGGAGAAGTTGGGCTGTCGGGAGAGATAAGACCCGTTACTCGTATTGGTCAGCGTGTGGGAGAAGCTGCCAAGCTTGGATTTAAAACAATTATTGTGCCGGTGTATAATAAAAGTGTTGATTTTTCTCTTTACGATATTGAGGTTAAGCAGGTAAACAAGATTGAAGAGGCATTCAGGTTGCTGTTCGGATGATGCAGATTCATGAACATATGACCTTCTTATTGAACTCTCAGCTACCTCGCGGGCCTCGCTGGCGCGGATTTGCAATCCGTGCCATTAACTATAACTATTTTACCACTATAACATCCAACAATCCCTGCATAATCAGCAACACTACTGAGATTTACACTCACCTTGTAAACATATCAAACAATAAAATTGAAAACCCTTTGGACAGAATGCTAAAAAAAGATACTTTTAGAAAAAAACAATAACGTTAGGGTACGCACAAAGCAGAAATAAACGAATGTTTTTGTGGAGTGTCGTATATCTAAGTGTTGCAAACAATTAACCGAGATGTGCCACATGATTATATTTAAGTTGAAATGAAAAGTAAAAAAAGGATAATAATATTAACTAGTGTTAAGTTAATCGTCAATTGACGGATAAAGTCTCTTTAATTTTATCC
>CBDUZZ010000123.1:0-4428 GCA_965371855.1 uncultured bacterium | reverse complement strand
CAAAATATGGAAATATTTTCTATTTTTTGATGCGCGAAAGCCAAGTTGGGTTAAAGCATTAAAGCGAACTAGTTTTTCGTCAACTCTTTCGTAAACTATTGGGCAAAATTGTTCCATTGTTAAATTTCTTTCAATATGTAATCTTTATGTTCTGTCATTTTGTCTAAATAGGAGATGTTGGCAGAGTAATTGTATAGTATTGAGAACGAAAATAGTATGTGTATTTGTTAGTAAACAGGAGTAAAAAGTATAAATCAGATATAAAATGACAAAAAAGGCACAAAAAAAAACCACTGATAAAAGAGGGAAAGAAAAAGAAGTTGATAAAACAAAAGTTAGCTCTGTACAGCCTGAGAAAGAAATGGCTGAACAAGCTGAAGACGCCAACAGTATTGAAGAAATTGTTGAGGACGAATGTTTAGAATCTGTTACAAAACTGAACAAAAAGGTAGAAGAATTAAATGACAAATATTTACGTTTGTCTGCCGAGTATGACAACTATCGTAAACGTACATTAAAAGAAAAAATTGAACTGACAAAATCTGCCGGTACATCTATTATTTTATCGCTTTTACCTGTTGTCGATGATTTTGAAAGAGCTTTGGATCACCTTGATGAGGCCAAAGACATGAACGCAATGAAAGAGGGCATAGTATTGATATATAATAAGTTTAATGACTTTTTGACACAACAGGGTGTTATCGGTATTGAAACAGAAGAAAAGGAGTTTGACACTGATCATCACGAGGCAATAACTAAAATTCCGGCTCCTAGCGAAGAGATGAAAGGAAAAGTTCTTGACTGTGTTGAAAAAGGTTATATGCTAAATGATAAAGTAATAAGATTCTCGAAAGTTGTTGTAGGGGAATAAAAAACTATATATATGTCGAAAAGAGATTTTTACGAAATATTAGAAGTTTCCAGAACTGCTACTCAGGAGGAGATAAAAAAAGCTTACCGGAAAAAGGCAATTAAATATCATCCCGATAAAAATCCGGGAAATAAAGCAGCTGAGGAGAATTTCAAAGAAGCAGCTGAGGCGTATGAAATATTATCAAACCCTGAAAAACGAGAACGTTATGATCAGTTTGGACATGCCGGAGTAGGCAGTGCTGCAGGTGGTGGTTTCAGCGGAGGCGGAATGAGCATGGATGATATTTTTTCTCATTTTGGTGATATTTTTGGTGGTGGCTTTGGTGGATTCAGTGGCTTTGGTGGAGGCTCATCACAAGGCAGACGCCGGGTGAGCAAAGGCACTAATCTTAGAGTTAAGGTAAAACTTACCCTTAAGGAGATAGCTGAAGGAGTAGAAAAAAAGATAAAGGTCAAAAAGTATATAAAGTGTAATTATTGTAGAGGAACCGGAGCTGCTGACAACTCTGCATACAATACTTGCTCTACTTGTCATGGATCAGGACAGGTAACACGTATCTCAAATACTATATTGGGACAAATGCAAACTGCGTCAACTTGTCCGAATTGTGGTGGTGAAGGCAAAACAATTACAAATAAATGTCCTCACTGTGCAGGAGAAGGTATTGTGAATTCCGAGGATATTATTACAATTAATATGCCTGCCGGTGTTGAGGATGGAATGCAGCTTTCAGTTGCCGGAAAAGGAAATGCCGGGCGAAGAGGTGGTATTAATGGAGACCTGATAGTTCTTATTGAAGAAATTACACATCCTGAGCTTATACGCGATGGGAATAACCTTATTTACAGTCTTGTAATAAGTGTTCCGGATGCCATACTTGGTGTTCCGGTTGAAATACCAACAGTAAGCGGTAAGGTAAAGTTGAAATTAGAACCGGGAACTCAACCGGATAAAATATTAAGGTTACGAAATAAAGGTCTGCCTGACATTAATGGTTATAGGAATGGAGATCTTCTGGTGAAAATACAGGTATATATACCTAAAGACATCTCAAAGGAAGATAGAAGAATTGTTGAGAAATTGAGGAACACAGCATCGTTTATTCCCTCGAAAACTGAGAAAGATGGATTTTTTAGTAGAGTAAAAAATATGTTTGAATAAGTTTTTATTCAAACATAAATACTAAAACATTTGGTTATATTAAAAAGTTTGTAAATATTTGCACTCACAAAATAGCAGAAGAATGAATATCGTAACAAACAATATTTGGTGGCATTTCCTAAAACTTTCATCCGTGAGATAAAAGGTCGTGCCGCTATTATACAATAAAAAAAGAAGGCTTGCCACTCACGGCAAGCCTTCTTTTTTTGTTAAAAATGTAACAGTCACAAATGAAAAAAATAAAGATAAATAGTATAGCAAACCGTATACCTGCAAATATCGCAGATATAACAACACCGGTAAGCGTATACCTTAAACTTAGGGATAAATACCCAAATACCATATTGCTCGAAAGTTCCGACTATCATGGGAATAGTAATTCCTTGTCCTTTGTCTGTTTCGAACCGGTTGCCGATTTTATAGCTGACAAACATGAAGTTAAAGCCGGATTAATTAAGGATAGTTTGACCGCCTATTCCATATCATCCAAACAAAGTGTTCCTGACCTTCTGAACAGGTTTATACGTTCATTTGAGGTAACCAACAGTGATTGCCCTATTAAAATTAACGGACTTTTTGGGTATACTACTTTTGATGCAGTTAAATACTTTGAAAAGGTAATTATCGCTGAAAACCAAAAAGAAGCTTATAGGATACCTGATTTACGGTACACTTTCTATCGAAACATCATTGCATTTAATCATTTTACCAATCAGCTTTATTTAATAGAAAACCTGCAGGAAGATGAAAGGTCAAGATCAAAAGAGTTGATAGAAGAGCTATATAATCGTTCGTTATCAAATTTTGGCTTTATTCCTGCAGCCGAAGAGGCATCAAATATTACTGATGATGAGTATTTAAAGATGGTGACACAAGGGAAAGAACACTGCTTTAAGGGTGATGTTTTCCAGATAGTACTGTCAAGGCAATTCTCTAAAAAGTTTACCGGTGACGAGTTTAACGTGTATCGTGCCTTGCGGAACATTAATCCTTCACCGTATCTTTTTTATTTCGATTACGGAAGTTACAAGTTGTTTGGTTCATCACCTGAAGCTCAACTTATAATAAATGACACTGTTGCCACCATAAATCCTATTGCAGGTACTTTCAAACGTTCCGGGAATGATATCAGGGACAAAGAGCTGGCTTATGAGCTTCTTCACGATAAGAAAGAGAATGCAGAACATGTAATGCTGGTTGATCTGGCCAGAAACGATCTTAGTCGTAACTGTGAAAATGTGACTGTAAACACGTACAAAGAGGTTCAATACTATTCACATGTATTGCATCTGGTTTCGGATGTAAGCGGTGAGTTAAAACCAGGCTCAACAACCAGCCGTATTATGGCAGATACTTTTCCGGCAGGTACTCTCTCGGGAGCACCTAAGTACAAAGCTATGGAGTTGATTGACCAAATAGAAAATCAAAACAGAGGCTCTTACGGTGGGTGTATCGGAAATATCGGCTTTGATGGTAGCTTTAATCAGGCTATCACTATTCGGTCATTTCTTAGTAAGAATAACACTCTGTTTTATCAGGCAGGTGCGGGTGTTGTTTCTGAGTCGAGTGAGTCGAGTGAACTCAATGAAGTAAATAATAAATTAGGGGCATTGAAAAAGGCAATTGTTCTGGCAGCCGAATTTTAAGAATGCCCCACGTGGGTATAAAATAGAGAAAAAACAATTAACATTAATTCGTGAAATTAGCGGATAAAAAATAAGCAGATGAAGATATTAGTTTTAGATAATTACGATTCATTTACATACAATCTGGTACATTACATTGAGGAACTTCTTGGTGAAAAGGTTGATGTTTACAGAAATGATGAAATAGATATTGAAAGCATTGCAAAATATGACAAGATAGTTTTATCTCCGGGACCCGGCGTTCCCGTTGATGCTGGTATTATGGAAGATTTGATAAGGACATATGCTCCAACAAAAAGTATTCTTGGAGTTTGCCTTGGATGTCAGGCTATAGCTGAAGCATTTGGTGGCAGTATAAGCAACATGAAAAAAGTGTATCATGGTGTTGCTACTCCGGTCACAGTAACTGACAAAGACGAAAAACTGTTTAATGATATCCCGGGAACATTCCCTGCCGGGAGATATCACTCCTGGATAGTTAACCGTAATAATCTGCCGGAAGAACTTACCATTACTTCGGTAGATGAGGAGAATGAAATTATGAGTTTGCGCCACAAAACACTTGATGTGAGAGGAGTTCAATTTCATCCTGAATCAATACTTACAGAGAATGGGAAACAGATGATAAGAAATTGGCTAAACATAGGTTAAAGCTAAAAGTGTAGAACTGAATACTGAAAAATAGCAAGAACTCCCCTCCCGGGAGTAATGGCACTAACTTAGTGTATATAATACAATAACTTTTGT
>CBDUZZ010000122.1:0-4619 GCA_965371855.1 uncultured bacterium | reverse complement strand
AAAAATGATATCTCCTAATTCGCGAATAAGAAAAAAGATAGGAAGCCGCTAATTCGCGAATAAGAAATTTGTGTTAAAACATTAGCGCATTCGCGGCAAAAAATGATATCTCCTAATTCGCGAATAAGAAAAAAGATAGGAAGCCGCTAATTCACGAATAAGAAATTTGTGTTAAAACATTAGCGCATTCGCGGCAAAAAAATATCTTTTTGTAAAAACATTAATAATGCACATGATGGATTTTATTTTTCTTTCGCTCTACCTTATCCTGTGTTGTAGCACAATATATTCCTCGCTTACTTAACTCTTTATTCCCGCCGATACGTGATTTGGGAAATTTGCCATCTTTTTTTATTAGTATTTTTATTGAAAATAGTGCAAAAACAATGGCTATTAAAATGATTGTAAGAAGTAATATTTTTAGCATTCTTATTTTTATTTTTTTGTAAAAGTAATGTTTTATAAAGGACAAAACAATTATAACAACTTATCTGTTTTAAAAAATACTCTATATTTATATTGTAATTTTAAAATGAATCTATTATGAACTCAACCGGTAGTGAATTGTCTTTTGACGAGTTTAAAAGAGAAGTGCAGAATGATTACAAACTGGCTTGGCTGAGCCGCAATATGAGTTTAATTGCCCGCAAAGAGGTGTTGAGTGGAAAGGCTAAATTTGGCATTTTTGGTGACGGTAAGGAGATTGCGCAAATCGCAATGGCTAAGCAGTTTCTTCCCGGTGACTGGCGTTCGGGATACTACCGTGACCAGACGTTTATGCTGGCTGCAGGGATGACAACTCCAAAAATATTCTTTGCCCAGCTTTACGGTGAGACCCGAACAGAGTTAAACCCTGATAATGGGGGACGTTCTTTCAATAATCATTTTGGCACAAGAATTTTAGATGATAACGGGGAGTGGAAGAATCTTGCAGAGATGAAATGTTCGGCTTCAGATATTTCACCTACTGCAGGTCAGATGCCGAGGCTGGTAGGATTGGCGCTTGCCTCAAAGCTGTACAGAAATAATCCTGATCTAAAACAATACACTAAATTTAGTAATAATGGTAATGAGGTGGCATTTGGAACAATAGGTGATGCCAGTACTTCTGAAGGGCATTTTTTTGAGACACTTAATGCTGCAGGCACTTTGCAAATACCAATGGCTGTGTCGGTATGGGATGATGGTTACGGTATTTCTGTGCCGACGGAGAAACAAACAATTAAGTCAAATATCAGTAAGGCTCTAAAAGGTTTTGAAAAGGGATTAAATGATGATACCGGGATTTTGATTTTTAATGCTAAAGGTTGGGATTATGCCGGTTTGTGCCGGATGTATGTTGAGGGAATAGCAAAATGCCGTAAAGAGCATGTGCCTGTTCTATTTCATATTAATGAGCTTACACAACCTATTGGGCACTCTACATCAGGCTCGCACGAAAGATATAAATCTACTGAACGATTGGAGTGGGAGAGAGAGTATGATGCTTTAGTTCAAATGCGCCGATGGATTATTGAACATAATTTGGTAGATGAGGGTACTCTGGATGTTATTGAAAAAGAGACAGCTATAGAGGCCAGGCAGGCACAAAAAGATGCTTACAAAGAGTATCTTGATGAGCTTAAAAAGGAACGGGATGAACTTTTTGGCATTGTTCAGGAAAAAAGTTGCGTTTGTACCGGAGGAAAGGAAGTTCCAATAGATAGTATTGTTAAAGAGTTAAAAGCAATTGTTTTCTTAACACGGAAAGATATACTTAGTTCGGCGCGAAAGATATTGCGGAATTACTGCTCTACATGTTCTCATCCTGAGAATATAAAAGAAAAACTACAGAAGTGGATAAAAGATTATTTTGAGAAAGGATGGGAGAATTACAGTTCTCATTTATATAGTGAGAGTGAAAACTCAGCATTAAATGTGAAACCTGTATTTCCTGAATATATTGACAATCCTCCTTTAGTTCCAGGTCGGGAAATATTACGAGATAATTTTGATAAGTTGTTTGAGCGTGTTCCTACAGCAGTCACATTTGGTGAAGATACCGGTAAACTGGGTGGAGTAAATCAGTCTCTCGAAGGGATGCAGGAAAAGTATGGTGATTTGAGGATTATGGATACAGGTATTCGCGAAACAACAATATTGGGAAAAGGTATTGGTCTGGCTCTTCGTGGGCTTCGTCCAATTGCAGAAATACAGTATTTCGACTATCTGCTTTACGCTTTGCAAACATTAAGTGACGACCTGGCTACTTTGAGGTACCGTACTAAAAACGGTCAAAAAGCTCCGGTAATTATTCGTACACGAGGTCATAGATTAGAAGGAATATGGCATTCCGGTTCGCCATTAAGTATGGTCATTAATTCAATCAGAGGAGTTTATGTTTGTGTGCCGAGAGACATGACGCGTGCATCTGGTTTTTATAATACTTTGATCGAAGGGGATGATCCGGCGCTGGTTATTGAGCCATTAAACGGTTACCGTATCAGGGAGCAAAAACCAGAGAATATTGGCGAATTCAAAATCCCATTAGGTAAACCGGAGATACTTGCCAAAGGCAGTGATGTAACACTTGTTACTTATGGCGCTTGCGTGAGGATTGCACGGGATGCTGTTGAGCAGTTAAACCAGATTGGTATTTCTGTGGAGTTGATAGATGTCCAGACGCTAATTCCGTTTGATATCAAAAAAACAATACTTGAGTCGCTGAAGAAAACCAGCCGAATAGTGTTCTTTGATGAGGATGTCCCCGGAGGAGCTACGGCATACATGATGCAAAAAGTTATTGAAGAGCAGGGAGGATACTACTATCTCGATACCGGTCCTAAAACAGTTACAGCAAAAGATCATCGCCCTGCATACGGTACTGATGGTGATTATTTTAGTAATCCTAACGCCGAAGATGTGTTTGAAGCCATTTATAATTTGATGGGTGAGTCGGAGCCGGAGAAGTTTCCGTCGATATATGACTAACAAAACCTTCAAGGTTTCTAAAACCTTGAAGGTCTAAACACCGCGTTCAGATTGGGTCGTGCCGACACCATCAGAACGCTTTATTGTTAGCGGGTGGTTTTATTATTCAATAGTTCATATAATTATAAATTTCTACATTTTAATTTCTCCCAATTTTCTGTCATAATAAAGCTATCGTTAATATTATTATAAACTTCCATAAAAAGGTTATAAGGCATTGTGAGCGACATCATATCTTTGGGTAAATTTTTTCTTACCGACACATCATGCAAACCCCAAACAGCTTTCTTTTTACCTTCGTTTGCATATTTTAAAGGCACTGTAAATATTGACATACAAGCAGATGCAAATTGAGTAACAATTCGGTCTTCCATAGGTGCACCAAATGTTATTAAATAAACTAACGCCGAAATTTGATCTGCATTTACAAAGAAGATTACAAGTTCTGGCTTTTCGTCTTTTACAAACAAATCCAATGGCTTGAATATAACTGTATTACTTCGCTTTTCTTTCGGTATATATCTTTCAACAAATTTCTTAGCTAGTTTTGGATTTTTTTAAAAATCGTTCAGGTTCGCGTCCATGAATTGTTTCATTGGACAGAAATTTTTCTATCCCAGGGAAAATCCATTCTGAATAACCTAAATAAAATGAAGAACATGGCCATCCTGTGGTGTCATCATTAAATGCCACCACTTTACCTTTTGCACTTCTAAAAATTAAAGGGGTAATGCAACCCGATCCTTTTTTCTTGAAATGTAATGAATTATCAGGCATTTTTTCTGAAAACAACATGCCAACAGGTGAAAGTTGCATTCCAAGCTTTTCCTTAGTCTCTAAACTTATTATTCTTAAATCTTTCATTATGTCCTTATTATTATATTACTATTTATGCTTTAACTACTGGAACTAACGGTTGCAATATGAAGCGGCTGGCGCATAACAGTACCACCCTTTCAAAACGTAGATCTGTTTGTTTATAGTTCATCAGTTCAATTTTGTACTGTCCCGCCAGCTGATTTATATTGTCGTGTTAGTGGTGGATTTATAATACTCTTCCTGATACAGGCTTTGAGCCAGCTGATTTATATTGTCGTGTTAGTGGCCGTCAACTATTTGGGAAAATAAAATTCAATTCTTAAAGCCGGCCAAAGATTTAATGACCTTACAAGTATTATAGATGATTGTTTACTATCAGCCAGATAAAAAACACCAAAATCAATTGTAATACCATTTTTGATTTTTTTAAATGGAATGTCTTTCCCCAATGTCAAATTAAATGTGAAATGTTGTGAGGGTTTTGTGGCGGAAGGGTAAAATGTTGTTCCTTGCCGACAAAACCAGGTTTTATAATTGCTTTTTTCATTACTCTTGCCAAAATATAATCTATGCTCCAGACTTAGCGCAGTCCATATTTGACCCCATGACGGCCCTATACCTGCATTAAAACCAAATTGACTGATATTAGCAAGTCTATATGTTACCCCAACATGAAAAAGTTCTGGGCCAGAAAGTCCTGTAACAATTCTTGCTTTAGTTATTTTTTTTTCTTGACTAAACATATTCATACTGAGAGTCAAAGCTAAGATTATAACTAAAGGTGGGTTCTAAAAATTCATTTTTTCACTTGTGATTCGAGAGAAATCGCA
>CBDUZZ010000121.1:0-4623 GCA_965371855.1 uncultured bacterium | reverse complement strand
CTTTATAGCCTGCAGGATATTTAACCTAACTACTTGTTCGTATCTAAATAAGTTATATGTAAAACTATTTAATCCAATTATTCTCTGTACTTGATTTTTTTTAAATAATCACAATTGATATTCTTAACTATTGACATTGAGCTGCCCGCTTAGAGAAGTCGGACAAGCAGGCAATTAGAGGACAAAAAAATCATAAATCACTAATCTCCAATCCCCCTCCTAATCCTTCGTCACCTTACTTCCCCACCAATCATTCCCGGGGTTAAAATCTTCTGACAGCATCCGCTTTCTCTGTTTCTCCAATTGAGGCAATCGCTTATTTCTAATCTGCTCCAAATAATTTTTCTCTGCTTCCATATCATATTCCGGGTCTTTTACCGGATACTTAGCACCAACATCTTTCAAATAACTAAAGAGTTGAGTACTTAATTCATTAACTTTTTCAGGATTGCCTGATGCGAGATTGGTTTTCTCCTCCTTATCAATATCTAAATCATATAACTCTTCGTGGTCGTCTTCGTAGTAATGTATCAGTTTCCATTTCCCCTTTCTGATTATAGACGATGGCTCCCCACCCTGATTTCCATAATGCGGATAATGCCATATTAGCTGTCGTTCAGGAATATTCTCTCCCTTTAACAACGGAACCAGACTAACTCCGTCAGCAGCTTCATCAACAGGAACATCCACATTTGCCAAATCCAAAACGGTAGGATAAAAATCAACACCGGAAACGGGTGCGTCACAAGTTTTACCGGCAACTGGCATCCACGGTATTTTAATAAAATAAGGTTCACGAATACCCGCTTCCCACTGATATCCTTTACCCCCTCGCAATGGCAGATTTGATGTTGAAAATGCGTCACCGGAAGCAACACCCCCGTTGTCAGAAGTAAAAATTACAATTGTATTTTGGTCAAGCCCCAACTCTCTTAATGCCTTCAACACTACACCAACAGCATCATCCATCGCTTCAACCAGCCCACCATACACAGGGTTATCCTGCTCTTGCCTTATTGGCAAAAAATGCTCCATCTTATATCCTGTTGGAACAACTCCGGCTTCGATTGCTTTTTTACGATATTTTTCCCATTTCTCCCGGGTAGTCTGGATAGGACTGTGAACAGCATAAAATGAGAGAAAAGCAAAAAAGGCAGTATCCCTGTTTTCTTTCATAAACTTAACCGTTTCATTTGCCAGTCGCATAGATAGGTTCTCACCATCTTTACGATTCTCCAGATTGGGATTTTTATATGGTGAGAAATAGCCACCGGCGGGACTACCAGCATGCCATCCTCCGATATTAATATCAAAACCGTGATCGGTAGGCCAAGAGCCTTTACTTCCGAGATGCCATTTTCCTGCAAAAAATGTCTTATATCCGGCACCTTTCAATGCTTCAGGCAGGGTTGTGTGTTCAGCTTTCAGTTTATGTTCATACTCAGGTGGAAGCAACATACTATGCCTTCCATGCTTCCTCCAGTCTTCACCCGTTGGAGCACCTATCCAGTCAGTTATTCCATGTCGGGCAGGAAACTCACCGGTCATTATACTCGCCCGTGACGGGCTACATACCTGACACGCTGCATAACCATTGGTAAAGGTCATTCCCTCTTTCGATATACCATCGATATTAGGTGTTTCGTAATACTTGCTACCCTGACAACTCAAATCATAGTACCCAAGATCATCAGCAATAATAAATAGTATATTCGGTTTTTTAGTTTCCGTTTTTTTTGCACTACACGAGCTGAAAACCAAAATAAAACTTAGCACAACAGTAGGAAAATAATAATTTTGTTTCATCTTTTTAAATATTGGTGGGTTCTAAAAATTCATTTTTTCACTTGTGATTGGAGAGAAATCGCAGAACCCGTTAAACGATTTTCCTAAATCAGATTAAATGTACCTTATTATCTTTAATTATCACGTATAAAATTTGCTTTTTTCTCGAATCCCGACCAACAGCAGGTTATCTATTTTTCTTTTTCATCCAAAGGGTATAAAATATTTCATCTAAAATGCTATACTTGGTTTTCCATTCTTGTTATGGTGCAATTACAGAAGCCTCCAGTACACTGAATTCCAGCAGTTCAACCAGGTCTCATCGCCGGGTTGCCGCAAAAATTCGGCACAGGCATTGCAGACCGCTAAGAGTCCTATTTATTGGCGTGTCGTTTGTTATTTGTTAAAGATATCATGTCTGTCAATATTATTACTAAGAAGATAATAAATGCTATTACTCCTGCAGGTATCGTAAATAAAGCGAACCAATGAAGAACGTCCCAAGCACAATTACCTCCTCTGCAAGGAATACCGAATATGTTTACAGAAACCCATTTACCAATAAATCCAATAATTACTGGACTAAGTCCTATGGTTATACAAACTAAGATTCCTAGCGGAATTCTAGTTAAATAATGCTTTTTATTTTTAATTATTAATCCCATAATAACATTTAAGGTATTCGACATTTTTAATCTCTTGATTTAATGCACGCCAACTTTGCGGCGATGCAGCGTACCGCATTATTATTGCTAATTTTTCTGTTTACAAATATATTAAATTAAGGAACGTAATGTTCATATTTACAAGTAACTGCGGTATGCAGTATAGGTATTGTTGGGCTTTCGTGCTTTTTTGTTCAACTTATCGTTGTTTGTTTTTTATCTCATAAACAATAAATTCATATCCTTTATCTGTAATCCCTTGGTCGATTTGCTTCATCCCACATTTTTTTGAAAGTTCTACCGAAGATATATTTTCACTATACATTCTTGAAATCAAAGAATTAACATTAAGTTTATTTAAACCATAATCAATTAAACCTCTGCAAGCTTCTTTTCCGAAACCTTTATTCCAAAAAGATGAGTCAATAATATATCCAAGTTCTAATTTTAAGAGGTCTTCAAATGAATTAAACAACCCAGCTTCTCCTATAATCATATTATTTTGTTTATGTTCAACTGCATAGATTCCAAATCCAGAGACGTAATGTTTGTTTGTCCTTTCGTACTTTTCTCTTAGTTCCCCAATAGTCCAATCTGATTTTCCATTTGAAACAAAGCGCATATTCTCAGGTTTATTATAAATTCTTAATAGTTGCTCCAAATCGTCAGGAGCAATATGTCGAATCAAAAGTCTCTCTGTTTCTATTACTGTCATTTAGTGGTTTGTTTGGGGGTTTTTGTTCATGAAGCCCGTATGTATAAACCAAATTCATTCGGTTTATTTCGCAAATATCAAAACTACCCATTTATTTTTAAACCCAAAATTATCTAATGGATTTTTTATGGTGTTACCCTCGCTGCCACAAGATTGCATCTTGTGGTAAAGTAAAATAAAACAATAGAGCCACATTCTTGGAAACCAAGCGGCAGAGCCGAGCGGTAAACATTCAAACCCCTCGATAAGTACATAGCAATTTGGCCGGGATGCACTGTATTGAGCTTGCCGAAATGTAGTTCAACCGGGCCTCATCGCTGGGTTGCCGCAAAAATTCGGCACAGGCATTGCAGACCGCTCAGAGTCCTAATTTATTATGGGGTAGTTTTTATTTCTTTGATTCTTTTTCAATTACGTTTTCAATCTGGTCATATAATTCTGGAATCTTATTTTTAACCACGTCCCAAACAATTGAATAATTTACGCCCATATAATCATGAATTAATCTATCTCGCATTCCAGCCATATTTTTCCATGATATTGAATTCCATTGAAATTTCAAGTCAGCAGTAATCATTTTTGTTGCCTCTCCAATTATTTCAAGGCTTCTTATTACTGCTCGCTTCAGAGTCTCATTTTCTATGAATTCACTCTTTTCAAGTTCGGGTGTTATTACCGACTTGATATACTTACATTCGTCTAAAATATGTCTTAAATACTCTATCGGGTCTTTATGCATAAATTACTTCTTTAAGTATTTGAGGACCAATATATGGACTAAGTCCATTTTTTGTTACAATTTCAACTTTTTCATTTCTAAATAGATTTTCAAGAATGTCATAAACTGACATATAATTATCAAAATTTTCTTTTTCCGGCTCAAATTCTATGAGAATATCAATATCACTCTTTTTTGATTGTTCTCCTCTCACGTATGAACCAAAAAGTCCAATTCTAACAATACCAAGAATTTGCAACTCTCTCTTGTGTTGTTTCATTTCTGATAATATGTATTCTTTATTGGTCATTCATTTAACATTTAGGCAAATATACAATTCTTTTCTGTCAAAATAGTCAACAACTTTCTCATTCTTAAATTACTGACAACGTATGTATAAACCAAATTCATTCGGTTTATTTCGCATATATCAAAACTACCCATTTATTTTTAAACCCAAAATTATCTAATGGATTTTTTATGGTGTTACCCTCGCTGCCGCAAGGTGTGCTGTGAGAAAGGAAACGTCCTTTCGTAACTACAAATAAGATGGTGGAATCTATTAGAAAATAGATGACCCACCGAAGTCGGCTTACAGGAGCAGGCTTCAAACAACTGTTTTAGTGCATTGAAAGCAATTTTAATGTGCGAAGCGAAAACAGAAAAGGCTAAATTACTATTAGTCATGCGAATCAAGAGTTAAATTGCTAATGCTATAAAAGCAGCAGCCAATCGTCCGA
>CBDUZZ010000120.1:0-5074 GCA_965371855.1 uncultured bacterium | reverse complement strand
TGCTAAACGCAACCCTATTCCATTTATTTCTTCTTTGTGCTTCGTAATAAGGTATACTAAGTGTCTATGGTTTAGGCGCTCTGTTTTTTTGTTTTGTTTAGTTCATAATAAATATAGTGATTAGCTAAGCAATAAAGATATATAATTTTCCCTACTTATTGCAAATTAATAATTTAATTAAGTCTTCCGAGCTTGTAATATTTGATATGCATTAGGAATATTGGTAATATTTCTAATGCATAGTTTGGGTTTAAAGGACTTGTAAAGTTATCCGATGACTACAAGTATCAGCAAACAGTCATCCTATGACTCATTTTGGTATGTGAAGTTTTCTTACAAGTGCAAATTATTATCTGTGTTTATTACATTTCGGTGTCGGGTTGATTGTAAAACGATTCCATCTTTTTCAATAACGTATCCTGTTTACAATATTTTAAAGCTTCTTTAAGTTCATTTTCATATTTCATTTCGTCTTGTATGTCATAATTTATCAAGGAGATGAATTTTTCATCCTGAGATGTAAAGTATTTCAGATTATGAATGTGAATATTTGTAAGCAGACTAAAATAGTTATTGGCTTCTGCTTTTAAACCTGCCAGCCACATAAGTTTAATGAAATTTATATTGCCTTTATGATAAGGAGCGGTTTCAACAGGATACTCTTTTAATGATTTAGCAATAACCTTTTGGGCATCTTTGTTGCGCCCTTCATTCAGCAGCCCTGTTATTAACATATTTACAGTTGAACGGTATTTCATCACATCAAAAGTGTTTTTTGAATAGTGGTCGTAATAGGCATCTCCTTGTGAGCCAAGCACTATGTTTGTCATGTAATTATTGTACATAACGTCTGTATTAATAAAACCTTTGGTTGAATCTGTTCCTGTTTCAGCGGTTAGTTTATATACCGGCCCCAGTAATTGCAGGTGATGCTCCAGCCCCTGATAAATGTCGGGAGAAGAGCCAACAGTAACATATACCGGTCTTTTTTTAATTCCTTTAGATAACAGATCCATGAAAACGATATCGTTTTTGTATAGCACCTGTTTGGGGTTACTCCATAAAATCGTTGAGTTATCAGCATTTTCAATAATAAAATTCCGTGTAGGTGAGTAGTCGATATTTTTACCGTTCTGAAGCTGCAGTTTTGTTTCCGGTTTATTGCTGCCTATGAAATTTATTACTTTAATGAGCTCTACAGAATCTTTACCACGGTCTAATAGTAGAGCATTGTCAAGGTTACCTGTTTTATAACGTTCTTTGGGGATTTTAAGATTCAGGGCATCAGCATCATTTATTTTGTTGTATAGCTGCATAACACACCAGTCGGCACCCATTAAACCGAAATTGATAACACGCAGGTCAGGGCGAATATTTTCCACCTCCTGTGCATACCACAGCGGATAAGTGTCGTTATCTCCATAGGTGAATAAAATGGAATTCAGGTCACAATTGTTCAGATAACTTTTTGCCATGTTCAAAGCAAGGTATCGCTCGGAACGGTTATGGTCATCATAATTGTTAACAAGCAACAGTATAGGGAGAGCCATGAATGAGAGAATTACGGCCAATACACTTCCAAAACGGTTGTTCAGTTTTTTCCTGACATAATAGATGAATCCGTATACGCCGAATCCTATAAATATGGCATACGCAAAGAATGATCCAACAAAGGCATAGTCACGTTCTCTGGGTTCATAAGGTGTCTGATTAAGGTATAAAACAATACCCGGGCCGGTAATTAATAGTAATAAAAGTATTTCGCGTAAATAGTGGTTGCCTTTTTTATGTTGAGTGCTTAAAAAGAATATTCCCAGTATGCCAAAAAGAAAAGGTAACAAAAAATATTTATTGTGTGCTTTACTGCTTTCTTCCAGATAGCTAAGATGTTCACGGTTTCCCAAATGCACAGCATCAATGGCATTAACTCCTGTTATCCAGTTACCTCTTATCGGATCGCCGTTTCCTTGTTCATCATTTTGCCGCCCTGAAAAATTCCACATGAAATAACGGAAATACATATGACCTAACTGGTAATTAAAAAGGAATTTCAGGTTTTGTGCCAATGTTGGGGGCGTTGAACCTTTCAATGGAATGTCTGCCCATTGGTGATAGCCGTAGATATGTCGCTGTTGTGAACTGAACATCCTTGGAAAAAATGATTTGTCCCTTTCGTTGTATGTGTATTTATCGGACTTTTGGAATGATTCATATCTTTTCCCTGCAGGCCGGTAAGACTTTTTGTAAGTTAGTCCTGTACTTTGAGAATTATATGAAGGCCCGTAAAAAAGGGGTTTGTCACCATACTGTTCACGATTCAAGAAACTTTCCAACGAAAACACATTGGAAGGATTGTTGAGGTTTATCGGAGTTTCTGCATTTGCCCTTATTATAATTAGAGCATAAGAGCTGTAACCAATAAAAAACACAAGTGTGTTGATTAAAACAAAATGAATCACAGAGCGCTTTTTCAGCGTTTTAAATATCCCATAGAAGAGTCCGCCAAACAGAAGAAAAACAAAAATAATCAGTCCCGTGTTGAAAGGAGCACCCAGTTCGTTAACAAAAAACAGTTCAAGTTTTTTTGCAAACCACAGTCCGTTTTCTATAAATCCAAACAGTATAACAGCTAATATTAGTAATCCATACCCGAGAGAGATGAAAAACCGTTTCCAGGAAAAATCATAATGCCGAAAATATACCACCTGAAAAAGCACCGGAATAGTTAAGAGGTTGAGCAGGTGAACCCCTGTGGATAACCCCATAAGGTAACTTATAAATATCAGCCAACTGGTACTCTGTTTTTTGTTAATAAACTGTTCTTCCCACTTGAATACCGCCCACACTCCTAACGCTGTAAAAAATATTGACAAGGCATAAACTTCTGATTCGACGGCTGAAAACCAGAAAGTATCAGTAAAGGCAAATGCAAGTGCTCCGATAAATGCAGGGATGAGAATGTTAAGATACTTTTTGGGAGTTGTGAGCTCTTCAGGAAAGAGCTGCTTAAACATATGCGTAAGTATGGAGAATAAAAGTACAACAGTACCGGCAGAGGCAACTACCGATAGAAGGTTCGACCAAAATGCGATATGTGCTGTATCTATTGCAAACAGCGTAAACAGTCGGGCTAACAGAAGATAGAAAGGTGCCCCGGGAGGGTGGCCAACCTCAAGTTTTGCAATGCATGTGATAAACTCACCACAGTCCCATAAACTTACTGTAGGTGCCATGGTTGACAGAAGAATGCCTGCTGAAGTTAGGAAAAGAACTAATGAAAAAAGATGTTTTAAGTTTTTATTGCTTATCATATTGTGGTTCTTATTGTTGAGACAAGCTACTAAATTAATAGTTCTTTTTGGGATATTCAAAAAAAGTTTTCTGCCTGATGAAAGTCGGGTCGATGGATAGGGTGAGAAGGTAAGCTTGAATCTTTCAACGTGACATAATTGATTACGAAACCACAGGCTCAGAATATATTAAAAAGTATATAATTCTTACGGTAGAAGATAATGGAATGGGGCGGAAAAAAGCAGAGGAAGTATCTACGGGCAATACGGGTCAAGGAATGCGAATATGGTCAACAGGTTAAACAAGGTGCAGTTTCAGTTTGAAATAGTTGATTTGGTTAATAATCTTGGCGAATCAAACGGAACCAGAGTGACCGTTAAGATACCTGTTGATTATGATAGTTTGGGTTAAAATAGGTGGTTTTGTAATGTCAAAGCTGTTTTCAGCAGGGTGTTGTTATTTGTACTTTATCTTCTAAATGTGTAACAATTCAGATATTTGTGGCGTAATATAGGATATACAATATCTAATAAAGGCGTAAATATTGGTATTTAAGGCATGATAAGCGCGTAAAATTAGATATTGTAAATAAGCGAAAAAGTAAGACCAATTGATGCAAAACACTTGAAAGGACTTGATGACATTTTAGACAAGCCTGTACTCCACCGATTTATTCTTTCATGCGATTTAAGTATTAACGAATTTTATGATAATATTAAGGCCGTTCCTGCTGTACAGTTTTTAACGTAATATTATAATATCAGTCATGGGGTGACTCTCTATATTTATAAGGAAGTCATCCCGTGACTCATTTATATTATTCCAGCATCTTATCAATAATAGCAAAAACTTTTTTTCCGTCCCAGTTGGCAGCACCATGTTTTTGCATAACTATTTTTCCGTTAGGAGAAATTAAAAAACTGGAAGGTATCTTTCGGGAATAGAATTTTTCGGATACTTTCCCGGCTAATTGATATATGGGCAAGTCAAATCCTCTTTTTTCAAAGTCCTGTTTCATAACACTCATCTCTTCACTTGAAACCAGATAAAAATCAACTCCCCCTTTGTACTCATTATAGAGTTTTTGAATGGAGGGCATTTCGGCAATACACGGAGGACACCAGGTAGCCCAAAAGTTTATGAATATAGGTTTGCCGAGTGACTGTTTTGGATAGACGATCTCGCCATCAACAGTGATGAGCTTACAATTCAAATCATTTTCATTAACGAAAACGATGTCTTTGGTTTCACGTGGTTGAAACATTGTATAGCGGATTATGGTAGAGGAGATAACTTTGCGCGAATCCGGAATAATCATGCCTATTAGCAGGGCAAAAAATAAGAAATCAAGAATGATTCCTGTAGTTGTTTTTTTTCTCCGGTATTTAGCCCATTGCTTTTTTAAAAAATCATTCATCTGTATAGGTTTAATTCAGAATTTATATTTGTGTCATAATCCCGGATTATCTATTGCAAATTTATAAAAAACTACAAGCAAAGCAATTTGTTGAATATAGTGGTAGGATTATAAAGAAAAGTATTTATCCGCCAATTACGCAAATTTCACGAATTAAAAGTGAAATAAGCCTTGACTTTTTTGTTTCGTTGGCGTCTATCCCGCACAGCGGGATGTCAAGACAAAAATGAAAGGCGAATAAAAGAAGTTTTATTTACCCTCTTCAAACGACATAGACCCATATTATTTTGAGGTGCTAGGAATTTTAATTTAAATGAGTATCCGTATGAATACCTAATTGGGGTAAACGAATTGAGTTATTAAATA
>CBDUZZ010000119.1:0-5428 GCA_965371855.1 uncultured bacterium | reverse complement strand
TCAAAGGCAATGGGCAGTATGCTACAAAGAGCAAAAACAATATTACGAAACAATAGTTTTACAGCACTATATGATAAAGGCTACCATACCGGTTCTGAATTTAAGATAGCTGATAATCTGGGTATAGATGTATTGGTGGCCATTCCGACAGTAGCAGCCCAGGCTCCTAATCCTGATTATAATGTAGAACATTTTATTTACAACCATAAAGATGATTACTATATATGCCCCCAGAGCAATAAACTAACTACTACAGGAACTTGGCACATAGCAAGAACATATCATTTTAAACGATACACAACTAAAGCCTGCATGGAATGTACGGTTAAACAAGAGTGCTCAAAAGCCAAATATGGCAAAGGAATACAACGTAGCGAATATCAAGAATACATAAACACAAACAAAGAGAAAATTGAGAAAAACAAAAACTATTACAGGAAACGACAAGCAATAGTTGAACACCCATACGGAACAATAAAACGATCCCGAGGCTTCGGGAGGGATTTAATTATATTCTAACAAAAAAATTTATTAAAAGAGCTGAAGCAGATGTAGGATTAATATTTACGGCATACAACCTCAGAAGATTAATAAACATTCTAGGTATAGAAGCGTTGAAAGAATACATGAAAATTACTATTCTTTTTATACTCAAGATATTACGAGCAATACGACTCAAAATGAGCCTTTTTAAGCAACTTAATTTTTTCAGTGTTTTTTACAACCTAAAACTAAATAGTCGCTCTAAATGGATTATCTTTAGTCAATAGTTTATAATAAAAAAGGTTTTTAGACAGACTGACGTTAGCAACCATATGGTGATGCAAATAATTATTACTAAAATAGAATATATGAAACATTACGTTTTTTACAGGATCAATATCATGACGAAAAGATTTTTTATCATCATATTGATGATTTCTGGAACCAGTGCTTTTCCCCAGAAAAACAAGAGTCAAAAGATGGACGAAATGTGGGGTGACCAGCCGAACATGGAAGTAGATTCCAAATCAACTAAATATTCTATCTTCGATGATGGTAACTATTCTATGTTTATTCACTGGGGTATCTATTCAAACATTGCTAACAAATGGAAGGACACAACCTACTATGGTATTAGCGAATGGATAAAAAATCCGGCCAGAGCGGACATTTCTGATGAGGAATATAGAGCAGAAGCTAAGAATTTCAATCCGGCAAATTTTGATGCAAATGCCATTGCCAAACTGGCTAAAGATGCAGGCATGAAATACATCGTCATTACCAGTAAGCACCATGACGGTTTTGCTATGTATGATTCAAAGTGTAACGATTTCAACATTGTGAAAGCGTCTCCATTTGGCCGCGACCCGATGAAGGAACTGGCAAAGGCTTGTAAGGATGAAGGCATTGGGTTTGGTTTTTATTACTCCCATAACCAAGACTGGACATTCCCCGGAGCCAAAGGTGGGCCTTCAATAAACAAAAAAGGCAATGAAGTTGGGTTTGATTACTACTTCAAAGAAAAATGTCTACCACAAGTAAAAGAGATTACTTCCCAATATGGCGACATAGCTCTTGTATGGTTTGATACTCCTGGAAATATGGATAAAAAGTATGTGGAGAAACTTGTGGAGGTAGTACACAAAAACCAGCCCAATGCACTTATCTCCGGTAGAGCCGGACATGGATTGGGCGATTACATATCTCTGGGCGACATGAACATCCCGATTAAAAATATAAAAGGTCTTTGGGAAGTGGTAGATGTAACCAACGATTCCTGGGGTTATGCCTGGTATGATGAAAACTGGAAGAGTCCAAAGCGAATCCTTAAATCGGTAATCTCAACAGTGGCACGCGGAGGAACTTACATGCTGAATGTTGGGCCAAAACCGGACGGCACCATTCCTGATGAAGCACAAAATGCCTTGAGAGCTTCAGGTGAATGGATCAAACGTTATCCTCAGGTCATTTATAAAACGGGTGCTTCTCCTTGGAGCCGTCAATTACCTTGGGGAGATGTAACCACTTTTGAGGGCAAACTGAATTTGTGTATCTACGATTGGCCACTTGACGGAGAGATTTTCCTACCTGGATTAAGAAATAAGATCCAATCTGCCCATCTTTGGATAGACGGCCAACAAAAGCCATTAGAAGTCTTGAAAAATGATAGTTGGACAAAGATTAAGCTACCTGCCCGACGACCAGAAAAACTGATATCCGTAGTAGAAATAAGTATTGATGGAGAATTAGATGTTGACCAGGGTTTAAGTATCGATCCGATTTATTCCACCAATATTCCTGTAGCATTTGCAAAGGCCGAAGGCTGCACCCTAAAGAAAAAAGCCTGGATGGAAAAGTTTGGAGAGTGGAAGCATATTATGCAAGTGCAAGGCTGGACTGCTAATAGTAAAGTTTACTTGGAAGTCGAAGTGATGGAGGCCGGGTATTATCAGGTCGATTTGAACTATGTAGGTAATGGCAGAATGGTGTGGCGGATTGAGAATGAGGAAGGTGATTTACTACAAAACCAGCAAAACTCATCCGTTATATACCAATACTATGAGATGGGGCTTTTAAAATTTGAAAACCCTGGTAAGCATAAGGTTTTAATTTCATTAATAGAAGGAAATATGAAAGTGGCAAGCCTTAAAGAGATCAGGTTTATACCCTTGAAAAGTTTGGAATAATCGGACTATCTTTTTCGAATTAAAGGTTAATCCGAGCAAGTATTTGAAATTTATTCCTATGAAAATGAAGCTAGTAAGAGCTATGGTAATATTACCGGGAGATTGATGGCAAAACAGCAATAAATAAGTTTTATAAATTAACTAAACGGTTGCTAACACGCGGTAATAAAACATAAGGGCGCCAGTGGTTTACGGTAAGTTTGTGCACTTAATGAGCTCCGCCAAATCTCCGATTTGACAGGCTATAAAAAAGTTTAAATTTGGCTAATCGTAAATTTGGCTCAGTGCAAACATGGTAAGAAAGTTTTTCAAAATCCCTTACGTTTTATACCGCCATTCGTTGTATGCAAGCGAAAAAAACGTCACGATAAATTGAAAACAGAATTTGAAATAATATTCCACCAATACTATTCTCCACTCTGTAATTATGCTACGAAAATAATTATGGATGATGCTATGTCTGAGGATATCGTTCAAAACCTTTTTATACAGCTTTGGGAAAACAATAAACTTAGCGATATTAAAAACCCGGAGTATTTTTTATTGCGTGCTGTTAAATATAAATGCATAGATTATTTAAGAACAAAAAAAACGAAAGAAAAAATCCCTCTTCAAGACTTAAATGACGTTTTAGGTATATCTGAAAATGAACTTTTAGAAGAAGATATAGAACCATTGTTTCATTATTTTACTGCCAAATTACCACCAAAAACAAGAGAAGTATTTCTTCTAAGTCGAAAATCAGGGCTTTCATATAAAGAAATTGCCGAAGAAATGGATATTACTGTAAAAACAGTAGAAAGCCAGATGGGCAGGGCTTTGCGTAAAATGAAAGAATTACTTAAAGAGCAAAAATACCTGACATTTCTGCTGTTTTTAAATATTTAATAAAAAAAACTTATATCAACAATAGGGGTACATCCATTTTTATCCGACATATTAATGAAAACAAAAATAATTGTTTATGCCGGATATCTACAACATATTATCAAAGCACTTTCTGCAAGTAGCTTCCGAACAGGAAGAACAGCAGATTGAGGAATTTAAAAAAACGAATTTAACAGAATATAAAATCCTTAAAGACCTTTGGAGCCGAGGCGATATTGAAGTCGTGGATTTTGATTCTGAAAAAGCATGGAATACAGTACAAGCTACAATTGCTGATAAAAATCGAAACCAATCCAAGGTAATTTCCTTATATAAGAACCTTAGACGAATAGCAGCTGTTGCAGCAATATTAATTATAGGAACAATCTCAGTGTACTATTTTGTTCAAATTTATCAAACCCCTGAAACAATTGTAGCTCAGGCTTCCCCAAACGAAAGAACCAAAGAAATATTTTTGAGCGATGGCTCAAAAGTTTGGTTGAACAGGAATGCTTCGCTGGAATATCCTGAAATATTTGGTAAATATAGTAGAGATGTGGAGTTAACAGGTGAAGCTTTTTTCGAGGTCAGCAAAAATCCTGACAAACCATTTATTGTGAGTACTTCCAATTCATCAATTAAAGTATTAGGCACCTCGTTTAATGTTAGTTCGACCTCAAAAAAAACTAAAGTTACGGTAACTACAGGAAAAGTGAAGGTTACAAATGCTGATGGGAGCAATAAAGTAGTAATTACTAAAGGATACTCAGCAAGTGTTTCAGGAAATCAGGTAGAAAAGTTTCAGACAGAAAACCAAAATTATCTGTCATGGAAAACCGGTGAATTTGTTTTTGAGAATGTAGAAATAAATAAAGTAATAGAAGATTTGAACACATATTATCAAAAACAATTAAGTATTGAAGGCAGCCCAGAAAACAACTGTTTGTTAACAGCCGATTTTAATCAGGCAAAATTACAGGATGTGATTGAAATTATTGAGCTTACATGTGATGTAAATGTTAGTGTTACTGATAAATAATTTGTAAGTAAAATTTTAATTTATACAATAGAATTAGTGTTTAAAATTTACAAAATGAAAAAAACTGGAAAGTACAGTTTAGTAGTAATCGCGTTATTACTGTCGTCAATGGCATTTAGCCAGAAAACCCCTGAAGGATTAAGTAAACAACGGGAAAGAAAAAATAGTGTTGATTTAACTATAGGGGGCTCTGGACTGTTTTTATCTGCAAATTATAGCAGAACAATTGTAGCAAAACAAACCTACTTTATGAACGCCTCGGTTGGAATAGGTACTGTCATTATGATTGGTGGAATATCTGTGCCGCATCAACTAACTTTTAATATTGGCAAAAGAAGCAGTTTTCTTGAACTTGGTATGGGTGGCACCTATTGGACAGGCAAAAGTAATGAATCGGGTTATACCGAGACTATAAATTCCTATTATATATCTCCAATTGTCGGATGGAGAAAAAACTTCAATAATAATTTAGTATTTAGAGTTTATGCAAACCCACTCTTTTATATTTCTGGCGAACAGAGTGAATATGCAGTTACACCCTTCATGGGAATTTGTTTAGGATATAATTTTTAGAAGATAAAATGAGAATGTACAGCCAACAAAAAGATAGTCATCACGACTCAGGCAGAATCAACTATTTTGTAATAAATAGAATCAACCTTGCTATTTTGCTATTATTTATAGTATTATCAAGCTCTGCACAAAACAATGTATTAGAGAAAAGTTTAAGTATTTCATTTACAGATATTTCTCTAAAAAAAGCACTTGATAAACTTGAGGAAGAAGCCGGTATTTCGTTTCCAACTAACGTCAAGCGCTAAATACTGACACTCAGTATGTTATTAAATCCAAC
>CBDUZZ010000118.1:0-5967 GCA_965371855.1 uncultured bacterium | reverse complement strand
ATATTAAATTGATTTTAATCATAGCATTTTTTTCTCAACAGTTATTTTAATACCGTCATGTTCTTATCTATTGTAGATGACATATCTCTTCACGTATTTGCTTCAGGATAGGCTGGAGGGGACGGATCACTATCATTTATGGGAGTACCAGTCCAAAGGGTCTCGTCATTGATAAATAAGGTTTCTTTACCGATTTGCCCCTGAACACGACACCACATATGCCCACTACCGATCTGATAACCACCTGACCATTCTTCTGCCGAAGACGTATGAGTATGATTATAGTTGTTCCTGTTCAGGTCTGTTCTGTTTTGTATTGTGTTTCGGGCAGGAGCAGTTGCAACTACATATTCCTCGTTGTCATATGTTGCCGCACTGTCCATCATTACCGTAAACTTTTCTTTCCCTGATGGTATAATTAAACCAAATTCCTGATTATTTTTAGGTTTGATGTTTTTATTGTTATCCCGGGCTGCCACATAAATCGGGATAATATTTCCCAACACATTAAAGGCGACAACCCATATTGAAAAGAATATTATGTGATTTTTCTTCAAAGATCGTTTTCTGTCCATAAGAAAAATAGATGAGTTTTATAAAAATGCGTTGTATTTATTGTTCTAACAATTTGCGATACAATGGTTGCAGTCCAACCGAATCAGTTGACACCGGTTGTTTGAGCCCAAGTTTAAGTGCTGGCGACCCTGATTTAAAACTGAAATCCCCGTTTTCAATGTCAACAAACATCGGGTCGGCAACCATACTGTTTATTTCAACACCGTGTTCTCTGGAAACTTTTAAATCACCAACACCATAGCCAGGATTCTTTGTACAGAAATAAATATTATTATCAGCCTTAGCAGTCAAAAGTTGATTAGGATACAACCTGCTTTTTACATTCCCCTGCCCATATGCATATTGCCCCTTTTTCATCGAGTACAATATATTTTGCTGAACTTTAGAATTGGCTATCGGGGCATTGGGGAATACGATGTAGCCACGGTGGCGGTCTGTAGCAGAGTTACGTAAATCAACTATCAGATTTCCTACAATATCGTTTTTTCCTTTACTTGTAATCCCTTCTCCACGACCATCGTAATATTTATAGAGGATATTCCGTTCGATGGTAGTTTCATTCTGGTCATCATCGCAACGGATGAATGTGTGCATGCGGGGACCGTATATATCATGGCAATAATTTTCCATTACCACATTGCCCCTGCCTGCACCCGATATATAAATACAATTTGCATCTCCGGCAACTTCGGTGGCATTGTGTATGTCGTTCCGGTAAATCAAATTATTACGTGCATGCAGGTATTTTTCACGTTCATACCAGGTTGATTCCCTGTCTTTAAACAACTCTGCAACCTCTTTACCACCCACTTCATGCCATCTCATGGTTTTTGAGCATTCGCCTTTTCCTGCCGGGTCCCAACGGATTCGTCCGGTAGCCAAAACTCCGGCATAAGGCAAATTGTAAAGATGATTATGGGTTACTTTGTTTTCGCCACTTTGCCACATAAATATTGCAGACGAACCAAAATAGAGCTCTCCGATATCATGTACAAGGTTATTCGAAATATTATTGTTTTTATTTACATCTTTAGTGCCCGGCCCGTAACCTGAAAAAAGGATTCCTACACCACCAATGTGCTCAATATGGTTGCCAACAACCTTATTGTTTTGGCTGTATAAATCAAAACGGATACCTGTACTTCCGGCATTGGTAAAATGACAATTTTCAATTGCACAATTTTCAGCACCCCGAAACCTGACCATCGCACTTGGGCTATCGAATCGTTCCCAGTCGTGCTGAATACCCCAGCCTGTTTTTCCGTGCCATGGAAAACGGTCGGCATGAGTAAAAGTTAAGCCTTCGAAAACAAGGTTCTTTACAGGAGTGTCATTTGCCCCTTCGTAGTCAATTTTTCCTTCAACACGTATCAACTCGGTTAAAACCGGGGCAACTATATTATCACCGGGCTTTCCATCTTTAGGCCAGTAATATATCATGTCGGTTTCGCTGTTCAGTACCCACTCGCCGGGTTCGTCGAGCAAAGCCACTGAATTTTCAACATATGCTGTTGGCTTGTAAGCCATTTTCTTAGGAGGATTTAAAATGTATGTGCAAGGGGCTGAAACACGAGCTATCCCTTCTTTTTCATTCACACTTTCAAGAGGCAAAATATTGCTCATCCATATATAATGTGGAATAAGATGGAGTTCTGCATTTTTAATATCCGGCCAGTTTTGAAGTACTTTACCGGGAAACCGGAATAATTGAGGGTCGGAAGTTTCATCACGTTCCATTTTTACCAAAGAAAAACCTTCTCCCCTGGCCCGTTGTAACCTTGTGTCCCCATCGTATAAAGTATAAAACCTTTTCAACCTGTCCATTTGTGGGGCAACCGATGGCGATACTTCCTGAGTATCTTTTAACTTACGGATGTCCGGCACATGAGCTGCCCAGATTTTATCTTTTGCTTTTTCAGGCAATCCTTCAGGGAAAACCTGTGGCTTTTCCCATTCGGTAACTGGAACTCCGGAACTGATAACAGGTGTTTCGCCGGGATATGCAGCATAAGTAATTGTTTGCCCCGAATTACCGGAATCTTCGATGGTAAATACAACTGTTTCTTTAAGCTGATAAGTACCACCCCTGAGAAAAACAGTAATATTTTCAGTTACATCATTTTTTTTAAGGCCGCGGACGGCATCGCGTGTACGGGTGATAGTTGCAAAAGGTTTCTCTTTTGTACCCGGATTTGAATCATCACCTGTTGGTGAAACATAAATTGCATCGTCGCTGGTAGAACATGCGCCGATACAGGTCATCAATGTAATAATCACAAATAGGCGTAATAAATAGTTCATTTTTCGTGTTTTTATAATTTAGTTAGTTGAATCAATAAGTGTGATATTCATTCCTTATTTTTTTATTTCACAGGCACAATCATAACGGCCAATCCTGTTTTTGCTTTTAACTTATATTTAAGTACAGTCTCAGTGTTTACAGTTATTTTTTCAATTTTCACATGAGTCCTCGTATCCACTTGTGGGTCGTCTGAATATATTGTCGCATCGTATTTCTGATTTTTAATTAAAAAACTTAGCGGTATTTCTATTGAGTGCGGGGCATCTCCGTTTATTGAGCCGACAAACCACTTTTCGCCACTTCTCCGGGCAATGGTTGCATATTCTCCGATTGCAGCTTCCAATACTTTTGTTTCATCCCAAACCGTTGGTACTTTATAAAAGAAATCCAATTCCGGCTCATTGCCAATCGTCCTATCTTCGGCTTTAATCCCTGTTTTTGTATTTGGTGAAGATGGAGGCCTGTCGTACCAGAAAATAAATTGCCAGGGACTGTAAATACAAACCGCTTTTGCTAATTGAGAAGCATGAGAGCCCATTTTCTCTGTTACCCTGGAAGAAAAATAACAGATTGTATTATCGGCTGCCCCGGTTAACGTACGGGTGAACATGGTTATTAATGTTTGCACGCTCGAAGGGCTGGCCTCATCGCCTCTTATTCCTTCGCGGGTCATAAAATTGGGATAGGTACGGGAATAGCCTGTTGGCCGGTATCGGTCATGAACATCGACCATTAGTTGGTATTTTGCTGCTTTACGGATTGCTTCATGCAGCCAGTTGGTCCATTTCTGAGAGCCTGTTTGGACAAAACCATATTTTACCCCTTTTATGCCCCACAACTTATAAAGAGGAAGAATCTCATCAAGCTGTTTTTCCATGGCCCTGTGGTTTACATAGACAATTATTCCTATTCCTTTCTTTTCGCCATATTTTATTACTTCATGTATATCGAGAGGCCCTTTTGATCGTTTAGGGTCAACAGTTATTGTGGTAGCATCCGATTCATTAGAATATTCGGAACCATACCATCCGGCATCGAATTCAACATACTGAAACCCGTGTTCTGCCGCGAAATCGACACAGGCTTTACCTCCTTGTGTTGTAAGTGTTACCTCGCGAATAACCTTTCCCGGCTTAATCCACGAAACATCGTCGATGGCACATGGGGCGTTCAGGTTTTGTACTAAAAAATTGTTCTCAAGAAGCTGCCCGGGAGTGTTTGCTACCATGATAAAGCGCCACGGGGTATGCATGGGCAAAGGTAATGTCACTTCTCCGGCAAGAGATGCGACTAATGTATTCTCCTTGTCAGGTGAATAAGCAATTCTCATTCTTGAATAATTTACCAGGGCTGCTTCTCCCAATGCAATGAAAAGGTTTTTGTTTAGCTCAACCACCAAGGGCCGTTCACAGTTATTTTTAATTTCGTTTACAGGTATTTTTACATATAACCCCTGAGCTTCGTATGTTACCCATGCCCCGGCATTCTTTGTTAATGAAAATTCCGTTAGTTCCGATTCAATTTCAATTTCCGAAAGGTTTTCCTGTTCGGGGATTTGATACTTAAAGGCAACTCCCTCGTTATAAGCACGGAATGTTAATACGATTATTCTTTGGGGGGATTCTTGTTCTTTGAGTTTAATTTCAGCCTGGCAATAATTATCAACAATCAAACTTCTTTCTCCATGAACAGGCTGCCATGAACCATTAACTTCTGTTTTATTAACAGAAATAATTTTTAGGTTTTTACTGATCGGAATACTGTTTTTAACAGAAAGCCCAATTTTTGATTTTTTAATAATTTCCTCACCCTTATAAAAGAGGGAATAAAAGGCTTCTCTGTCAACATTTTTATCAATTTCAAATTTAACAGATAACTTTTCATTGGGACTTTTTACGATTACTGTATCCGGTTCGGACACACATGCATTTAATGCAACAACAATAAATATAAAAAGAAAATATCTCATATCTTATAATTATGTCTCACCTGGTCGTTTAAAGTTTTACAACTAAAAAATTTACCCAGATTATCCTTTAAGTTAAGTTTATCAGGTGTTTAGTTATAATCATTTCGGTACTTATTCATACCTTATTTTGTACTTACGTAATTTCAAATATCCTCAATTGTGACGATCATAAATCCCATATTCCGGGGAGATTTAATCCGCATTATTCATCACATTTCATTAAGATGAATGCAAATGCAGGTTAAATCCTTCCTGAGAGAATCAAAAATTCTATTTCTCTATTATATTTGCAATGTGTGATTTTCTATTTCCAATTTTTATCTTGTTTATTATTAAAGACGACATTTCTTTTAAATACCCCACGATGAAAAAAATAATTTACAGAAAAAACACACAGACAAAGAGAAACAAAACTTCCGGTTATCAATAAACAAACTCACATAAGTAATACTCTATAATTCCTATTCCTGATGAATGAAAAAATGTAAATTTTCAAAAAAACATTTTTGTCATTGAATGATTCAGTTAATGCAACACCATCCTGTTGTATAGGATTATTCAACCATTGGTATGTTGCGGAGTTAAACTGTAATTACATTACATAGTCTCCCGAATACTCGTGACTCACTGTGACTGTCAGACTGAGCGGAGTCAAAGTCTGATAATCAACAGACTAGAAAACAACACCGCCAACAAGTACTCAAATAAAAGAATTTCTTGAACCCAACTATCCCCGAGGCAGAGCCATAGGGGTATTTCGCTGGTTTCATTTTGACCTAAGGGTCAAAAACCAAAATTCTGTGTTTATATTCCCTCTTATGAGGGGAAAACTTATAGGAAACCCCGAGGCAGAGCCTCGAGGAATTCTCTCGATTAAAGCCCTCTTACTGTTCATATGCCCCAGGATGAATATCATAAACATAGTCACAGTAAAAATTACCACCACTATTACTTTTTACCGTTCCAGGTTCTATAGCAGTATATCTTAAATATCTACCTGTTGCTGGTGCAGCCAAATCATTTGTTTGATGTGTACTTATATTTGCCATGTCAAATGTACCTATTGGTGTAAAATTTATCCCATCTGAACTAATTTCCCAAGTATGCTTACTATGCCCTT
>CBDUZZ010000117.1:0-6321 GCA_965371855.1 uncultured bacterium | reverse complement strand
TTTCTGTGCTTATTCCTAGCGATCTATTCATTTTCATAAATGCAAAGATACAAAACTTATTGTATTATATACACTAAGTTAGTGCCATTACTCCGAGGAGGGGAATTCCCTTTTTTCTGTGTCATTATTTCGTTTGTGTCAATACCAGCAAAGGATGTGATTCCACACTCAACTTTGCTCTCCTCCCCGAGGGTTTTGCGGTTCAGGCTGTTCGGCTTTGACAAGTCATCTGATCACTGCATGGGTTGAAAAAGCGAGCTCTTAAATTCAGGTTGTAGTAAATTATTGCCACATTACCATAATCGTAGACCATTTTAGTAGTATCAAGGTCAAAGCCTGCCTGACCGCTGTAGGCAGGGATTAAAGGCAAAAGCTCAGGGGGTAGTGAAACAAAGACCTGTAGTAAGCAATAATACCAACTCACCGTTGGCATGGCCAGAAGCCACACCGACGGTAGTATGGAAACAGGAGAGTTTAACTTAATTCTCCCTGCCCCATGGATAATTATTCCTGACAACACAAAAAGAGCCTTCCTGCCCGGCTGAAAGATCAATGTCAAATATTATCTTTTTAGAATTGCCGGCATAAGGCTCAATGAATTTTAGAACATACTTATCAGTGGCTAATCCAAGCATCTCTATTTCCAGATTATAAAGGCAATTGCAGCGACATAAAGCAGCTTGTTCATACTCCTGAATAATAATAGTATCTTGGTTTATGCTGATAGTGCAATACAGCTCTTCAGGACAACAATTAAATCCGGCGTTTATGTGTGTTAATTTGAGAATGCCGGACGAACTATTGTAACTGTATTCCACACACGACAAGCTGTCAGGTGTGCCGGTTACTGTGTTAGACTTAAGTTCGTTCTTACAACCAGTATGTTTGGTTACCCGCCCCGAAATATCAGTACTGCTATTGTCATTGTCGCATGATATAGTGGCGATGACAAACAGCACCAATATAATGTATTTGAGTAATGATTTCATATGCCTAATATAATTCATTTTCTTATAATTGTCAATTCTCAACTCAATGGAGATTCCTGAATGAAACCATCCTCCACACCCTGTCAGCAGTCGCAGACTCTGACAGTGGTGCTTTGGGGGAACAAGAAACTCCTATTTAAAAAAACGTCACTGTTGAAAATACAGTGCCCATAGAAATACCGAAGACTGAAATGCCTATAGCCATCCAAAGAGTGCGGTAGTGATTTTTTGCCACAAGCTTCAACTCTTTTGAAAGTTTCGTGTTCTGCTCCGTTATTTGACTTTTATTAAGTTTAGTAATTTCAATAATGGTTGTGTATATGTTGAATGTTGCCTACAGTTAATCTCTTGCACTCATCAGATGACTTCAAGTCATCAGGTGAGTATCGATTATTAAAAGTATTCCACCTCTTCCTCCTCACCTTTTTCAATCGAAATAATATTGCTCAAAAGATTGTTTGCAAGGCGTGATGCCCCTATGCGAAAAAGATTATTGTTTAGCCAATCATCACCCAACACGCTTTTTACAATATTATAGTAGATTAAAACTTCCTTTGCCGTTGAAATACCACCGGCAGCTTTTAATCCGACTTTTTTACCTGCTTTTTGATAGTACTCTTTTACCGCCCTTGCCATTACATAGAAAGCTTCAGGTGTAGCAGCAGGCTGCATCTTACCTGTTGATGTTTTTATAAAATCGGCACCTGCCTCCATACAAAGCAGACTGGCCATCCAAATCTGTTCCGGTGTTTTAAGTGCACCTGTCTCAAGTATTACTTTCAGATGAATGTCCTGCATAACATCTTTAATTGCCACCACCTCTTCATACACAAAATCATAGTTCCCTTCCAAAAACTCTCCAACTGAAAGAACAATATCTATCTCATTAGCACCAAACTCTATGGCACGCTTTGTTTCAAGTTTTTTTACATCGGTAAATGATTGTGAGGAAGGAAAACCGGCAGACACAACTGCTCTCTTTACATTCTCACGTTTTAGAGTGCTTTTAAGTACTGGCGCAAAAACAGGAAACACACACACTGCTGCTACTTCAGGCATTTCCGGATAGCGCCCGGCAAAACCATTTACCTTATCAACAAACGCTGTGATGCTATCAGCTGAATCAGTTGTGTTTAATGATGTTAAATCAATACAGTTAAATATCAGCTTTAGGGTATCTATCATACCCGTTTCTTTATCAGTCTCTTTTTTTACTTCTTCTATCAATTTATCCATATCCGCAAATTCTGTGGGAACAGGAAAGTTTTCAAGTATTATTTCCATTGTATATTCAGTTTATCAAGTTATAAAGTTTTTAAAGTTCGTAATTATTGTCAACAAGAAAACTATTATATTTATATATTGCATATCAACAGATTGCCTGCCTGCTGTAGGCAGGCTTCGTCCTATCGTTCTCGTAATGACGACACTATAACTTAGTTTTCTTGCAACTATAAATTAGTTAAATCCGGTTAACACATATTAGAATAACTATTCGTGCATTCGCGGCTTATTAATTCTGGTTCTTCAGAAAAATGCATAGGTAAACTTTGATTATTGGCTTATAAACTGTGTTATTTGATGAAACAAAAGATAGCATTACGGTGCTCTGCACCTTATTAAAACTTTTATACAATATCTCTACAAATGTTTGAGGTGCTCTGCACCTGATAAATATAGCGGCAGAGCCGCCAAAATCTTTGTAGAAATAGTAATCAAATACGGTTTATAAGGTACAGAGTACCGAAATATTAAGACAACTATGCATTATTCGAATGAGCCTTAATTCTTAATTTTTCATTTTTAATATGTCTCTCTTTATCGCGTGATGTCTTCTTCTCAAAATTCTTCTCTATAGCCTCGGTCAGGTCAACTCCTGTTTGATTGGCAAGGCAGATAAGCACCCACAACACATCTGCCATCTCATCAGCAAGGTCAGCTTTTACTTCTCCCTCTTTAAATGACTGGTCGCCATACTTACGCACCATTATCCGTGCCAGCTCTCCAACCTCTTCAGTCAGAATTGCCATATTGGAAAGCTCACTGAAATAGCGAACGCCATATTTCTTTATCCAATCATCAACTCTTTTTTGTGCTTCTTCAAGTGTCATTACTCTTTTCTTTTACTGTCGATTATTATTGTTACCGGACCATCATTTATCAGGCATACCTGCATATATGCACCAAAGATACCGGATTGAACAGCTTTCCCAAGTCCTACTTCAACCTCCTTAATGAAACTATCGTACAGTGGCACAGCAATCTCCGGCGAAGCAGCACTTATATACGAAGGTCGATTACCTTTTTTAATACGTGCATGTAGCGTAAACTGGCTAATTATTAATATCTCACCACTAACATCCAAAACTGATTCGTTCATAACTCCGTTTTCATCATCAAATATCCTAAGACCTAACAGCTTTTTCGTTATCCATGAAATGTCTTCATCATTATCTGCCTCTTCAAATCCTACTAAAACAAGCAAACCTATTCCAATCTTAGAATTTATTTTACCCTTAATTGTAACCGAAGCACTTTTTACACGTTGAATTACTACACGCATTTTTATTCTGTTTATTTCGAAAATAATCTATATATTTCTAAATTACATGAAAAAATTGGTAAAAGAACCTATAAAATTCATAAAAGCATGTTTCAAAGAATATTAACTCTGCTTATTGTATTTATCAGTATAAATACCCTATCGCAAATTCCTGATAACTATTATCAAACAGCTAACGATAAAGAGGGTTATGAATTAAAAACAGCTCTTTACAATATTATTAAAGGGCATGCTGATATCGGTTATGGCGGTTTGTGGAGTGCATATCCAAATACTGATAGCCGGAATACAAATGAAGTATGGGACATCTATTCCGATGTGCCGGGTGGTACTCCGGCATATATATATTCGTATACTGCTGACCAGTGCGGCGACTATTCTAAAGAAGGCGATTGTTATAACAGAGAACACTCTTTTCCGAAAAGTTGGTTTAACGATAATTCTCCTATGTATTCTGATATTTTTCACATATACCCCACTGATGGGAAAGTGAACGGCAAGAGAGATAATTATCCTTACGGTGAAACATCATCTGCAACCTGGACTTCTACAAATGGCAGCAAGGTTGGTAGTTGTTCGTTTACCGGTTATTCCGGAACTGTTTTTGAGCCAATAGACGAGTATAAAGGAGACCTTGCCCGTTCCTATTTTTACATGGCTACCCGATATGAGAATTTAATTGCCTCATGGGAATCAAATTCAACAACTGCTGACGATGTGTTAGACGGAACTTCAGACCATGTTTTTGAAATATGGCACTTAAATCTTCTGTTAAAATGGCATCATGATGATCCAGTGAGTCAAAAGGAGATAGAACGTAATGATTCTGTTTACTATCTATACCAGCACAACCGTAATCCTTTTATCGACCACCCGGAATATGCTGATTGTATTTGGGACAATAACTGTAATGGCTCTCTACCTCCTGAAGAGGTAACATTACTTTTTGAAGACTTTGAAACTGTTGCCCCGGAAGAAGTTATTGCTCTGCCAGGCTGGATCAATGTAGCTGAAGATGGTTCCGTTTTCTGGATTGGAAAAGATTACTCAAATAATATTTTCTCTGAATGTAGGGCATACAATACCGGTGAAGAGAGTGTCGTTTCATGGCTTGTAACTCCAATGCTCGATTTTTCAGATGTCCAAAATGAGACATTTTCATTTACCATAAAGGGAGGATATGACAATGGAGCAACTCTACAGGCCTATGTGTTAACAAATTACACAACATGGGAAAATCCCTGGAGTGCAACTAAAACAGAGCTTAGTTTTCAACTACCCAATGTTCCTTCTGGCGATTACGGCGAGTGGGGTAATTCAGGAGACATCGATTTATCGTCCTTTTCCGGCCAGTCGATACATATTGCTTTTAAATACACAGGCTCTGACGGAACAGACAAAAAAACTACTACATGGCAAGTTGATAGTGTAAAAGTGGTTGCTGAAACAATACCTACACAGGTAAATAAGCATAATGCAAATAGATTTTCAGTTTATCCAAACCCGGCTACAACAACAGTATATATTGAGGGCGAGGCTGTTATCGGCAGTACTATTCAAATATATAATTCGCTGGGTTCATTAGTATATTCAAAATCAAATATTGTAAACGGAGTTCATTCAATAGATATAAATAGTTTACCAAAAGGATTATATTTAATCAGAATCGTAGATAAGAACAGACTGATAAGCATCAATAAGCTAATCAAAATATAATATGATAGGCATTTTAAGTCAAACAACAAATCCGGCATTTAACCTTGCAACAGAGGAGTATATACTGAAAGAAATTAAAGAAGATGTTTTTTATCTCTATGTAAATGAACCGTGCATTGTTGTCGGCAAACATCAGAATACTCTGGCAGAGATTGACTATGAATATACTCTAAATAACAATATCCCTGTTTATCGTCGCCTATCGGGTGGAGGAACGGTATATCACGATTTGGGGAACCTGAATTTTTGTTTCATAACCAACGAAGAGAAGGGCAACCTGGTAAATTTTGAAAAACATGCTATTCCCATTGTAAAAGCACTGGAAAATATAGGTTTAACGATTGAAGTAGGTAAACGACATGAATTAAGTATTGACGGTAAAAAAATATCAGGAAACGCATCACACATATTCAGAAATAGATCAATGCACCACGGAACATTACTCTTTTCTGCTGATCTGACTATCTTAAACAGATGCTTAAATACAGCACAGCTAAAATATTCTGACAAGGCAGTTAAATCCGTAAAAAGTGAAGTGACAAATATTTCAGAATTTTTAACTCCTCCTATGACAATGGAAGAATTTAAGTTGTATCTATTCAACTATTTATTGTCATATTTTACTGATGCAAAAAAGTATGAATTAACAAATACAGCCGAAGAAATTGTTAAAAGTCTGATAGAAACAAAATACAACACATGGGAATGGAACTATGGTTACAGTCCGGTGTACAAATTTAGCAGAACTATTAAAACAGAAAACATCATAATAAAATCTAAAGTTAGAGTTGAAAAAGGAATTATCAAAGATGCTTCAATAATTGCATCAGATCCTGATTACGAAACTTATAATGACATGTTATCAAATATGATAGTAGGACTGCAGCACAACCATAAAGCTGTGTTACAAGCCTTTAATAAACTATCTGCTATTGTGCCGGGCGTAAAACAGGAAGAACTATTTAAGCTTGTTTTTTAAAAATCACAGTGAGCGGGTAACTAGTGTAAAGATTGTTTAATTACCGAATTAAAGTATCTTTGTTCTATGGCAAG
>CBDUZZ010000116.1:0-6341 GCA_965371855.1 uncultured bacterium | reverse complement strand
ACCCGCGACCCCGACCTTGGCAAGGTCGTGCTCTACCAACTGAGCTATTTTCGCAAAATACTTTCCCGCAAACATGTTTCATTAAACATTGCCGAGACATTTTTTTTAAATGCGATGCAAATATATACCTAATTTTCAATTCCGCAAAAGAAATTTTAAGATGATTAGAATTTTACAACACTGGCAAAATTCCCTATGTGAAAATGCATCATCATGCCCACCACTTAATCCCCTCATTTCATCAGCTAATCACCACATCAACTCATTTCACCCCCATCAGTTTCTTAATTTCATTCAGCTTATTTAATGCCTCCATAGGAGTAAGGTTATTTATATCGATATGAATAATTTCATCACGTATCTGTTTTAATACAGGATCATCAAGTTGGAAAAAGCTTAACTGCATACCCTCGCGATTATTTGCGATATCATCCATTGGCTTTGAGAGTTTACCTTTACGGTGGGTTTTCTCCATCTCTGCCAATATATCCTCTGCCCTGTTCACAATACTCCCGGGCATTCCGGCCATTCGGGCAACATGAATACCGAAACTGTGTTCACTACCTCCCCGTTTTAACGTTCTTAAAAATATCACCTTGTTATCCACCTCTTTCACCGACACGTTAAAGTTCTTAACCCTGTCAAATGTCTTTTCCATCTCGTTAAGTTCATGATAGTGTGTAGCAAACAACGTTTTTGCCTGAGCTATTTTCTTCTCATGAATATACTCCACAATTGACCATGCGATGGATATTCCATCATAAGTACTGGTACCCCTTCCCAGCTCATCAAACAACACCAAACTACGTTGAGATATGTTGTTCAGGATACTTGCCGCCTCATTCATTTCTACCATAAATGTAGACTCTCCTCCGGAAATATTGTCAGAAGCACCCACCCTTGTAAATATCTTATCAACAATCCCTATTGTAGCCGATTCGGCCGGAATATAGCAACCAATCTGAGCCATTAAAACAATAAGTGCTGTTTGCCTCAAAAGAGCCGATTTACCGGCCATATTAGGACCGGTTACAATAATTATCTGCTGAGTACTGTTATCAAGATAAACATCATTTGGTATATACTCTTCACCAACCGGTAGCTGATGTTCAATCACCGGATGCCTTCCGGCCTTTATGTCAATAGTCAATGAATTATCAACTACAGGTCTTACGTATCTGTTCTTTATAGCCAGCCGGTTAAAGGACAACAAAACATCCAATTTCGCCAACAAACCTGCATTTAATTGTATAGCCTGAATATACTCCTGAAGAGCTGTTAACAAATCATTATACAAGCGGGTTTCAATAGATAGTATCTTCTCTTCTGCCCCTAAAATTTTCGATTCATACTCTTTTAATTCCTCTGTAATATACCTTTCAGCATTCACAAGAGTTTGTTTACGTATCCATACTTCAGGAACCTTATCTTTATGTGTATTCCGAACTTCAATAAAATACCCGAACACATTATTAAAACTTATCTTTATGCTTGGAATTCCTGTCTCCTCACTTAATCTGGCTTGTAACCTTTTAAGATAATCTTTACCCGAATAAGCAATATCACGCAGTTCATCGAGTTCAGAATAGATTCCATAACGAATAACTTTACCTTTATTCACAACAGCCGGAGGGTCGATTTCAATCTCACGGGAAATACGTTCCCTAATCTCTTTACACCCGTTCAGTTGATCTCCGATATGCTTCAACGATTCATTATCCGATGCCAGGCAACCTTCTTTAACCGGATCAATTGAAAAGAATGCATTCTTCAACTGCACCATTTCACGGGGGTTCAACTTTCCTGCTGCAACTTTTGATACCAGTCTTTCCAGGTCTCCCATAGGCTGAATAGATTCTGAAATGACTTCTGCTAATTCAGTATCTTTAAAAAAGTACTCAACCACTGACAAGCGATCTTCAATAGTCTTAACATTTTTCAGAGGGAGAGAAACCCATCTTTTCAATAATCGGGCGCCCATAGGTGTATAAGTTGCATCCAACACATCAACCAGCGACTTACCCCCTTCGGCGAATGAATATATAAGTTCAAGATTCCGGATAGTGAATTTATCAAGCCAAACATACCGGCTTTCATCAATCCTTGAAAGGCTGGTAATATGTCTCACCTTGTTATGCTGTGTCAGGTCAAGGTAATGCAATACAGCACCGGCAGCCGTAATGCCATAAGTAAGGTTGTGTACTCCAAACCCTTTTAATGAGGTAGTTTCAAAATGTTTTAATAACCTGTCATGTGCCGAGTCTTCGGAAAAAGCCCAGTCATCAAAGGCATAAGTATAAAACTTTTCACCAAACAATGATTCAAACTGATTCCGTTTTCCTTTTTCATATAAAACCTCTTTAGGATTAAAACTTGAAAGAAGTTTATCAATATAAGTTCTGTCACCCTCAGCCATTAAAAACTCACCTGTTGAGATATCAAGAAAAGATATTCCAATAGCTTTTTTATCGATATGTACACTTGCCAGAAAATTATTCTCTTTATGATCCAGTACATTATCATCAATAGCTACACCCGGTGTAACGAGTTCAGTAACTCCACGCTTAACAATTTTTTTTGTCAGTTTAGGATCTTCCAACTGGTCGCAAATAGCCACACGCTGACCGGCTCTTACCAGTTTAGGCAAATATGTATCCAGTGCATGATGTGGAAAACCTGCCAACTCAACAAACGATGCAGCACCATTTGCCCTACGTGTTAATGTAATGCCTAATATTTCAGATGTTTTTATTGCATCATCAGAAAATGTTTCATAGAAATCACCTACCCTGAACAGTAAAATAGCATCGGGGTGCTTCTCCTTAATACCATAGTACTGCTTCATCAACGGTGTTTCTACTGCCCTTGAAGATTTTGCTTTTGCCAAGACTTTAATATTTTAATTATTTAAAAAATGGAACACAAATATAGATAAATAAAAAAGCGTTTGAAAACTTTTAGAATCTGCAGCTAATTTTATTACCCATCATATTCAACATCAATATTTATTGCATTCACTTTTGTTTTAAAACTAATGTTTTGTATTTTTATCCATAATTTAAAAAAAACGTCATGAATGAATTTTTAAAATACATTGGTATTATCTTAATTATTTTGGGAGCCGGCATATTGGGCTACTATTTTGCCAACCATATAACCAGCAACGGGCCACTGCTGTTTGCTTTATTTTTATTTGTTGCCGGAATGGCTTTTCATATTATCCTTAACAAGATTTTAGAATAAGATTTTAAAGCTTTCACGGTAAGCATATTAAATAGGCAGATATGGATAAATCTGCCTATTTTTTTATTATTATACCATTTCTGTATACCGGAACTATTTTGCTTTCGTCTGTTTTAAAACAATATTCCAAATCACGATAAAACCCTTTTTGTGCCAGCACCTTGTAATGTTTTGCCTCTGAAGCGGCTTGCCTGATATTCTGCTTCGACTGCAAATAAAATGAATAAACCAGATATGCAAAATCTGACATCCTTATTTTTGCAACCTGTTTTAATTTGTCAATTATATAACCTGCACACAGTCCGTCTTCAATAGTATATTCACCATTTGTACCGGAACAAATAAGAGTAAGTTTGTCCATTTCTTTCACTCTGTTCACAACAGCATCAGCATTCAGAAATGAAGCAATAAATACATCTCCGGCTTTTTCTGCTGCTTTTATGGCGGATGTTCCGTTGGTGGTAGTTATTATTAAAGTTCTATCTTTTATAAAACTATTCATATACGAAAACGGAGAGTTATCATAATCAAACCCGGGAATAATTTCAGCATCTCGCTCCCCTCCCAGTAGTATATCTGTTTTTAATGATGCTTTTTTTTGAAAAGCTTCCTCAGGTGACAAAACCGGAATTATCTCCTTCACGCCATATTCAAAAGCAGTTACCATAACTGATGTTGCCCTTAATACATCAATAACTACCGGAGTAGATACTATTAGATTTTCTACATTTACACATCTTCCTGATGAGACTACATCGATTTCTATCATTTGATTTTAGAGTTTAAAAACACTGTAAGGTCTTGTAGACACTGACAGGTTACTTTCAACAAATTTAATGTCTTTTATACAACCATCTGAAACGAAGCATTAAAACAATCCCAACGAGAGCCAGGCCGGTAAGGTAACCAATCCAGATGCCAACAGCACCCATGTCGAGGACAAAGCTCATGACGTATCCAACAGGAATGCCAATAAACAGATAGGCTATAACAATCACAACCATAGAGAATACAACATCCTCCAATCCTCGCAATATACCAATAACGACCACCTGCACGCCGTCAAACACCTGAAAAAATGCAGCAATGATAAACAATCCGGCAGCGATAGTAATAACCTCATGATCGGTAACGAACAATGCTGGTATAAAATATCTCCACAAAATATAAACAGAAGCCGTAACAGCCATGAACAAAACAACCATGTGAACAGAAGCAAACGCTGCATATTTCAACTGTTTATATTTCCCTTCACCTCTAAATGTACTAACTATTATTGTGGTTGCCGAGGCCAGACCGGATGACATCATATAGGTTAAACTGGCCACTGTAAGAACAATTTGATGTGCAGCAAGGTTTATCTCTCCCAGCCACCCCATCATAATGCCGCCCAGACTAAAAGCGAAAACCTCAACAACAAACTGAATACCTATTGGACCACCTAAACGCATTAGTTGCAAAGCTGCTTTTACTGAAAATCGTATTTCATGATGGTAATGTCGAAATCTGTCAAACAGACCAATCTTTTTATATGCAATCCAAAAGGCAAGTGCCATAACAATTCTGGCCATTAAAGTGCCTATTCCGGCACCCAAAAGTCCTAACTCAGGAAAACCGGCTTTCCCGAATATCAACAGATAATTAATTACAACATTTACAATATTACCGCCTACAGTAATGAACATGGCGATGCGGGTATTCGACAATCCCTCGGCAAACTGTTTATAACTGGCAAAAAACAGGAACGGAATTATTGAAGCCGAGATGATTAAAAAATAGGGTATCCCGAGCTCTACCACATCATCCGGCTGTCCCATATCAGACATGAATAGTGCAACCACAAACGATAACAGCACCAATACGATACCCAGCAATATATTTACCCAAAATCCCTGATAAAACCAATGAAATGCTTTTTTCGCATATCCCCCTCCAATGGCAGTTGCAACCATTGGAGTGATAGAGTATGAAAACCCGATTCCAAAAACCAGAATAATTATAAAAATGCTGTTTGCAAAAGATGATGCCGCCAGAGCAGCCGTCCCAACCCGGCCAACCATTATATTATCAGCCAGGGATACGACAATTTGCCCGGCTTGTGAGATAATAAGCGGAAGAGCCAACTTTAAGTTTGACGAATAGTATTTTTGATAATGTTTAAAATTGAAATCCATAAACCTTTCACTTCACATTCAGATAGAAATCCCTCACAAGGTTTTTAAACTCTTCAGTATAAAAATGCCTGCGTTTTGTTTCTATTGTTAACTCACTCTCTTCAAATCTGCCGGTATCACTTTTTCTAAAACGTATCAACACCCTGACAAAACCTTTGCCGGCAGTAGGTTTAACACATACTACATCTTCAGGATATAATCCCTGGTTTTTGGCAGCAAATAATACTCTTTCATAATCTGTATAAGGAAAAACAATGCCCAACTTACCATTATCACTTAACAGTTGAGAACTATATTTAAACAGGTCATCAAGTGTTAACTCATCTGCATGGCGGGCAATTCTTCTTTTTTCATCATTCGACTTCTTACTATTGGTAAAGTACGGTGGATTACATACAATCAGATCATACTTACTGCGAGCAGTTGCAGCAAAATTGGCTAACGAACTATGAAAAATATCTATCCTGGCAGGCCAGGGCGAAGCTTCTATATTCTCTTTAGCCTGCACACAAGCACTCTTGTCTATATCAATAGTATCTATCCTGACTTTACTGTTACGTTGAGCCATCATTAAAGCAATTAGCCCTGTTCCTGTTCCAATATCCAAAGCATTCACAGCATTTTCAACATCAACCCAGGCACCAAGCAACACCCCATCAGTACCAACCTTCATAGCTGTCATATCCTGATTGATACGGAACTGTTTAAATTCGAACCAACTGTTTGCCATAGGAGTTGAAAGTTTGTAAAGTGAAAAGCTGTTAGCCGATAGCTGTTAGCTTTTTTGTTATAATATAAAATTTCTTCATCTTATTCTTCCCCTCCGAAGAGCTGAATAAAATTCTATTTATATTTTCACCCACCCCTACCCCCTCCGAGGAGTAATGGCACTAACATAAGTCATTAATTATTTATATTTTCTAT
>CBDUZZ010000115.1:0-6862 GCA_965371855.1 uncultured bacterium | reverse complement strand
GACAGTGAAAAAATATGTAGTGTACCACTAATTTTGTAAGTGTTTGGGATGATGGTGAGTAGATTTGATTATAGCCAAGTTGGGTTAAAGCAAAACTCGAAGAGAAAAAGAAAGATACAAGGTTTGGAGGTCGCTTCAAAAAAGTTACTAAGATAAAAGTTATGGGAGCGGTTGATGTTCAGCCAATTCCCGAAGGCTCTTTTCAGATTTATTCAGCTTCATTAAGCGATCCTGCAGCTTCAAAACTAATACAATCGGGTATGGCACCTGCATTAGAAGGTGGAAAAGCAGTTGTGGCAAGTAAGATGGATAAAAACACAGCACAACTAATGGCAGCTTCATTAGAAGAGACCAGTTCTATTGCTGATTTGTCGGTTACTTTAAACTACCAGTATTCAGTGATGTTACCTGCTCTTGATGCATCTGTGATAATCAATTGGAAGAAGGTGTCAGAGATGATGGATTCGTTATCTACAGAATATAAACACACTTACAAATCAAAAAAAATACTTTGGTACAAGAAGAGTAGTTCCACATATTCGTATGATGAGATGCACAAGATTTATCAAAAGTCTATTGAAAATAAATCAGTGCAGGTAAATATTGTTGATCGCTCATTAGGCGACGAAACAAGTGCCATGGTACTCGAAGCTTTTATGAACTATTTTACCAATGCTTTAACCGATAAGGATGTATCTCTGCCTCCGATACCACCGGAAGGGGAAAAGGATGATGCATCAAACAATAAAAAAGGGAATTATTACAAGGTTAATAAAGTGAAGATGGAAAAACGCATCCAAAAAGGTCGTGAGACAATTTCGCTAAAATACAGGCGTGCCGTACCCCGATATATTGATGTTACCGGAAATCTTCGTTCATGGTACAATGGCGTTAAAGACAATCCACAATGTGTTTCTTCAGTCAATCTTAACGATCCGTTTTTCGAACATCGAAATATCTCATTCATCCTTGATGGTGAAGTAGAAGATATTTTTAATGATGTGGCTAATTATGTGAATGTGGAGGTAAGAAAGAAACGCAGCTCAGGAAATGATTTTTCTGACAGGGTAACTGTCGATAAAAAATATCTTTCGGAGAAGGGTGTTACTGTAAATATGACCTATGCCCGGGGCGAAGATGATGCTCCTGATGTGTTTGAATATCGCACTCAATGGAGTATTAGAGGAGGAAAAGTATATCCCAAAGATGCAGTCTGGAAAAAAGGAGATTGGAGTGGAATCACTCTATATCCCCCGGTAAAAATCAGAACTATTGAGTTTGAATCTGATCCTGATGAGCTAAAAGATCGAGGTATTTCACGTGTTACTGCCCAGATAAGATTTATGCAGTTTGGGAAAGAGGAAGAGGCAAATATTCATATATCTGCTGCCAAAGAGGAGCCTCTGGTTGACAAAAAGATTTTTATAGATAAAGGAACTAAAGGATACGCTTACCGGCTTGTTATTAATCATAAAACCAAAGGTAAATTAGTACTGCCCTGGGAGGTTCGGATGAACGACGACTACATCTACGCTACTATTCCTGAAGAGTTAGACGATATTGATTCTGATATTTATAAAGAGGCAAAAAAAGAGGCTGACGAGGTTGTTGCAAAAGCGAAAGAGAGCGTTCTTGATAAGTTCTCTGAGCTTTTTGATAATTAGTGACTGCAAGAAAACATGACACGAAGCGTCATTGCGAGGACGATAGAACGAAGCCCGCCTGACCACTATTGAAAAACATTAAAGTCGGGCAGGCAATCTGTTGAATTACAGCAGATTTGTTTTGTGAGATTCCTTCGCTCCGCTCGGAATGACGACTTTTTGGACACCCTCATGAGGTGTAAAATAAAAGGGATTATTAAACACACAGGTGCATGATTGAAAAAGAAATAAGAAAATATTCGTGCCTGTCTGCTGATCAGACACCAATATAAATACTCTGTGTCTCAGTGCCTCTGTGTTAGTCATTTACTAAAATTATAAAAAATGAAAAAGAGAATGAACTTTAGATTTTGCTGTCTGATTGTAATTTTTGGATTTCTATTTTCAACAATTCAGTTACAAGCACAGCAAATTATTATCGACAAGCCTGTAAAAGCAGGTGAATTAACTCTTTTCCCTGAAATGGGTAACGAGAATGTCTACTACTATCTGTCTGATAAATTACGATTAGCAACAGATGAAAATGGGAAACCTCAGTTTTCGTTTCTAAAATATGTTGATAACATTCGTTCAGCACCAGGAGCAGATGATATTCGAGAAGGAAGTGGTGGCGGAATATTGCACTTTGTGATCTCGTTATCGGTTACACCCGAACAGTTATCAGAGGCAAAAAACGCTCTTCGTCAAATTAATTCGGAAGGCACTGTTAAAGGTCCTGTAATCTACAGTGGCGGAACCATGACCATTGTATCATCCTTTGCCAACACCGAAGGTGAATTATCGAAACAGGTTGTTGGCATCGGCAGAGCCCCACTTATCGATGGGCAGAAAGCAGCTGTGTCGATGGAACTCACAAAGAAAGGTGCAAAAATATTGTGGGAGTCGTTTAAAACTCCAAACCCAGACATCAGCTTTTCGTTTGAGATGGAATTGAATGGCTACCGCTCCCCAAAGCAAGCTATTATAGAGGCAAATTTTGATAAGATGTACAGCCATCACGGTTTTCAGGCAGGAGCTGTAGGGAATTATGGCAATGTGATGTTTGGTGGTGAAATTGAACTGGCTTTTGATGAGCTGAAAAATGATGGGGCAATCAAGATAACAAACATGGGATCGGATGCTGAAATGGACAAATTAATTGAGAGTGCCTACAACAAGCTTACTTCGATGATGTTTAATCCCATTGGAACCGGAAACCCGGTTGTTCAAGGATTGATGAAAAGTATTACCGGACAAAAAAGCGGGCTGGACAGAGCTACTGAATTGTACAATAAAAACAAGAAAGCTACTCCAGCAAAAAAGACAACCACCAAAAAAAAGACCTCTTTTATTACAAAGCCTTATAATGACTATTTATTGTTGGCATGCAATAACCTTAAATACTCTACTCCGGGATACCTTCTTAACTATCCTTCTGTTCCTGACGAATGGAAAGTCAAACATATAAAAGAGATTGCTAAGGATTTTATTCGATTACTATTAATTTCTGATGCAGAAAAAAACAAAGCTATAGAAAGTATTGATGAAGAAAAGTATATTAATTTTGCAGAATTAGTAAAAAAATCCAATGAAAGTAAGGGAGCATTAGCCATATGCAAAGAGTACTTCAGGCAGTTTTTACTTTCAGATGATGAGAAAAAAAAATATTCAAAGATACTTGATGGCGGTGCAGTTCCTGAAGATTTCATGAATCTGGTCTATTCCCGTACGATTGAGATTATTTATGCACAGGATTTTATTAATGATGAACAGAAGAGTTACATATTGGATATTGCTCCGCCTGACACATCTGTATCCTGGGATAATAGTTTAACCCTTACATATATCGCATTGATCAATAGAAATGGCATTGTTTACATGCCGGAAAATGCAAAGTATGCAGCTATGGTCAAAAAAATTGATGACTTGAAGGATATGCCCCTTTTGCCAATGGGTGAGTTAGAAGATAAGGCTGCATCTGATAGTTCATTAATTATTGCTACCAGCAATAATGACAAGAAAGAATCTAAAGAATCAGATAAAACGTCCAAAGCTAAACCTACAGGTGCTGGGGCTGTTGCTGTTGCTGCCTCTTCAACAAAAAATGATCCTCAGAAGAAGAGTAATGATAAAAAGAAACCTTCTACAACTTCTACAAAAAAGAGCGAGAATAAAAAAGAGTTTAAAATGGCAGTGATGGCCTCTTACGAGTTTAAAAAAATTAAGCAAAAGGGTACAATCAAAATTAATATGAATAAATATACTGCCGATAAACTTACCCTTAGGTTTGATGAAAATATTGGAAAAGTAGATTGTGATGCCTGTTTTTTTGAGGTTAATCTGGATGACCCAATGTTTAAACAGAGGGAGATAGTTGCCATATTAGACGGATTTAACTATGACGATTTTGGTAAATATATCAACTATGTAAACCTAAAGATGAAAAAGACGCACCAGAATGGTGAGGTTACTGTTGATGAAGTACGTATCGATCGTGATAACTTTATGAAGTCGGCCAATAATTTTAAATTGTTGTATGGCTGGAAGGGCGATGATGACAGGGCAAAATGGTTCGATTATGAGATTCAGACACAATGGAGTTTCTTTGGAGGTAATGAGGTGTCAGAGGATTGGGAAAAAGTCAATACCAATATTGTTAACCTTGCTGCTCCATATCTTCATAAAACAATTGAATTAGAGGCCGATCCCGATTTGCTGAAAGACAACCAGGTACGTTCTGTGAGTGTTAAGATTTTTTACAAAGTTGGAGATACCGAGCAAGTTAAGCAGGTATCCCTTTTACCATCCAGAAATCAATATTCAGGAATAATTGATGTGATGTTGCCCGGTGATAACCTAAACTACGATTACGAAATTTCGTGGCGTATGTTTGGAAATAAATCTAAAACTACGGGTCGCCAAACTTCAAGCGAATCTATCCTTTTTGTTGATGAACTTTAAAATTAATCACCTGCAATGAAAAAAAGATTATTAATAATCGCAATAGTTTCAACTCTGTTTTTTTCATTCAAACCTGACAAACCTGCTTACCGCCTATTCACCAAGGAAGGCAAAGAGGTCAAATACTCCAGGATGATTGATGATTTAAAAAAAAATCAGATAGTTTTTATCGGGGAGTTACACAACAACCCAATTTCTCATTGGATGGAATTACAGATCACAACTGACCTGTTTGATTCAACCACCCAAAATCTTATATTAGGTGCCGAGATGTTTGAAGCCGATAATCAACTCATCATCGATGAATACCTGCAAAAACTGTTTGATGCAAAAAAATATGAAGCCGAAGCAAAACTGTGGAAGAATTACAAAACCGATTACAAACCGTTAATGGACTTTGCCCTTGATAACGGATTACGTTTCATTGCGACAAACATACCAAGAAGGTATGCAAACATTGTTTTCAAGAAAGGTTTTGATGGGCTTAATAAGCTTTCAGATGAAGCAAAATTACACATTGCTCCCCTACCGATTACCTATAATCCGGAAGTGAAATGTTATAAAGATATGCTTAACATGGGTGACATGTCTGCCGGACGAGCCGGTCATGCAATAGCAAACCTACCAAAAGCACAAGCAGCAAAAGATGCTACGATGGCTTATTTTATTGATAAAAACATGAAACCGGATAAACTCTTCATCCACTACAACGGCTTATACCACTCTGAGAATCATGAAGGAATTGTTTGGCATCTTAAAAACATGAATAAGAATTACCGCATTATTACAGTAACAACCGTAATGCAAAAAGACATATCAAAACTTGATGAAGAGTTTTTAGGAACTGCCGATTACATCATATGTGTTCCGGAAAATATGACAAGTACGTATTAATTGTTGATGGCTAAAAAGTTCTATAATTTAGCTCCAAACAAATCTAAAATATTATACAATGACTGATAAACAATGGAACGATCTGAAAGATATAATAAATGGTAAAATACTTTCACCTTTACCTGTTGGTTTTATAATTGATAGTCCCTGGTTACCTAATTGGTATGGTATTGATATATTAGACTACTATTCTAATGATCTGTTATGGTTTAAGGCAAATTTAAAAGCAATAGAAACATTCCCTGATATAATGTTTCTCCCAGGGTTTTGGTCTGAATTTGGAATGTGCAGTGAACCAATGGCTTTTGGGGCAAGATGTTCTTTCCCTAAAAATGCATTTCCACATGTTTATAAAAAAATAAACTCTATTGAAGAGATAAATGTGTTAGAAAAACCAAATGCCGAAACTGATGGTTGTGCTCCTTTCTTGTTAAATCGTTTGCTCTTAAACCAACAAAAAATTGAAGATGCCGGACATAAAATACGATTCTCTGTTTCGCGAGGGCCGTTAAATATTGCTTCGTACCTTATGGGAACAACGGAGTTTTTAATGAATATGCTACTTCATCCTGAAGAGACTCATAAGTTATTAAGTATCATTACTGAGTATCTTGTTGATTGGCATGAGCTGCAAAGAGCAACGTTTCCTACTATAGATGGCATTTTAATATTAGATGATATTATAGGTTTTGTGGGCGAACAAGAATTTAATGATTTTGTTTATCCGTACTTAAAGCAGATATATTCCTGTGATGTTAGTGTGAAATTCTTACATAATGATGCTGAATGTGGAGTCTCTCTAAAACATCTGCCCGATTTGGGAATTAACCTGTTTAATATGGCCTTTGATACATCTTTGACTGATCTTAAAATGCAAACTAATCAAAAGATTGTTATGGTGGGAAACATACCTCCCAGAGATGTACTGGCAACCGGATCGAAAGATGAAATAATTAAGTGCACCAGCGAATTAATGCACAACCTAAAAGACAATTCGAGAGTTCTTTTTTCATGCGGAGGAGGAATGCCACCCGATGTTTCAACCGAAAACATTAAAACTTTCTATGATACAATAAATAAATTTTCTAATCGAGTGAAGGCTGCCGCCAGGCCAGAATAACCGTACAGCAGATGCTATCAGTACCATTACTGATTGTTTGAGTCTGTAAGGCTATCGATACTGTTTTGGCAGATAAGAAATAAAATGCAGTTAGATTTTGAGGTACGCTTATGACACCAAATAGGTAGAATAAGCGTACCTTTACCATAGGATAAGGAAGAAATATAGGTAATAGTAACTATATACAACCGTTAGCCCACATTTGAGAAAACGAAACAATGAAGATAATTGAATGGAATAGTCA
>CBDUZZ010000114.1:0-7526 GCA_965371855.1 uncultured bacterium | reverse complement strand
GGACTCGAACCTACGACCTTTGGGTTATGAGCCCAACGAGCTACCAACTGCTCCACCCCGCAATATATCGTAACAATAGACGTTTCTGATTTTGCGGTTGCAAAGATAGAGGTTTATATTTGTTATGCAAAATTATCCTCGAAAAAATTGTGGGAGTGATGATAAAATGAAATAATCCTAAATCGGGATTAGCCCTCTTGGATTTATTTGTTCAACTCGTACCTTGTTTCCTGATAAATAATTCGGGATAATTTTTAACTTTGCTCTCATTCCTGATAATTTGTATAAATAAGGTAAATGGCAAAAACTAAAAGAACTAAAGCTCTCTACAAAAAACTGCGTAATCATTATCGGTTAGCTATTTTTAATGAGCAAACCTATGAAGAGGTACTTGGATTGCGTTTATCCCGTCTTAAAGTTTTTACTTTTGTTGGCGTCACTTCCATATTATTAATCGTTTTGGTAACATTATTAATTGCTTTTACCGGTTTGCGAGAGTACATACCGGGATATCCGTCCGGTAATGAAAGAAGATTGATAGTTCGCAATGCTCAGCTGGTTGATTCTTTAATGTTTGAAATAGATCGTCGTGACCGGTTTTTTAAAGATATTAAAGCGATCGTTAATGGGGAGATACCTGAAGGAGCATCTCCTGATGATGTAATCAAGGATGATGAGGTTATAAAACCTAAACAGAAGATACACTTTAATAAATCGATGGAAGATTCACTGTTTCGCGTACAAATTGAGGAGGAGGAAAGGTTTAACCTTTCAACACAAAGCACTTCAGGTAATAAATTCAGACTTGAACAGACTTCTTTTTTCACCCCGTTAAAAGGTGTTATTGTAAATCGATTTGGAGGTTCACAGGGGCATTATGGTATTGATATTGTTGCCGGCCCTGAGGCTCGTGTGTCTTCGGTTCTGGATGGTACAGTGTTTTTTGCCGGCTGGACTGTAGAAACGGGCTATGTAATAGGAATACAGCATGCAAATAATCTTGTGACATTTTATAAGCACAATTCGTTGCTGTTAAAGAAGGTTGGTGACAAGGTTAAAGCCGGAGAAGCTATTGCTAATGTGGGTAACTCGGGAGAGTACACTACCGGTCCGCACCTGCATTTTGAACTTTGGTATAATGGTGTTCCTCTTAATCCGGAGGAGATTATGGATTTCAATTAAAATTATGATAAAACGTATTGCCATATTAGGTTCAACCGGTTCCATCGGTAAGCAAACCCTTGAAGTTATTGAACAGCATCCTGATATTTTTCAGGTAGAGGTGTTGACTGCGAGAAACAGTGTAGATGAACTTGTTGATCAGGCCAGGAAATTTCAGCCTAATGCCGTTGTTATTGGAAATGTAGAGAAATATCAAGTGTTAAAGGAAGCTTTGGCTTCAGAACCAATAAAGATATACGCCGGAAATGAAGCGATTGACCAAATTGTTCAGAGTGAAGAAATAGATATCGTACTTACAGCTATGGTTGGTTTTGCAGGTCTTTCTCCTACCATCAGTGCTATTAAGGCAGGAAAGTCCATTGCTTTGGCAAATAAAGAGACTCTTGTTGTTGCAGGGGAGATAATAACCCAGCTTGCACATGAAAAAAGGGTGAGTATATTACCTGTAGATTCAGAGCATTCAGCAATATTTCAATGTTTGGCAGGAGAGTTTCAGAACCCTGTTGAGAAGATTTATCTTACTGCTTCAGGAGGCCCATTCAGGGGAGAGACTGTAGAGTTTATGAAAAATGTTACACGTGCCCAGGCATTAAATCACCCAAACTGGTCGATGGGGGATAAGATAACTATTGATTCAGCATCGTTAATGAATAAAGGACTTGAGGCTATTGAGGCAAAATGGCTTTTTGGACTTAAGCCGGAACAGATAGATATTATTGTGCATCCGCAATCAATTATTCATTCTATTGTGCAGTTTGAAGATGGTTCGATGAAGGCTCAAATGGGTTTGCCTGATATGCGTTTGCCTATTCAGTATGCATTAACTTTTCCTGAACGTATAAAATCCAACTTTGAAAGATTTAATTTTCTCGATTACACTCAGCTTACTTTTGAAAAGGCAGATGACAAGACGTTTAGAAATCTGAATCTGGCTTATCAGGCTATGAAAGAGGGAGGAGGTATGCCATGTGTACTAAATGCATCCAATGAAGTTGCAGTGGATGCGTTTTTACAGGGTGGTATTGGGTTTCTTGAAATGTCAGATGTTATTGAAGAAACAATGAGTAAAGTTGGTTTTATCGCCCATCCAACTTTGGATGATTATATGCTTTTAGATAACAGTGCCAGGAAAATGGCTCGTGAGGTAATTAGAAGAAGGGGATAGTGACAACTGCTAAGCTTATTACTGCTAACTGTTAACTGAAAAATGTTGTTCATATATTATTTTCTTATATCTTTGGTGGGCTAAGTGAAATTGGTCAGATTTATGGTAATTAGTTTCTGTAAGAAAACTATCAAATTTGGAGGTTCGCGTCATTGCGAATGAGGTACGAGTGAAGCAATCTCTATTGAATATCAATAGATTGCTTCGTCCTATCGTCCTCGCAATGACGATGTCTGTCATTCTTTCTTGCAAACACTAATTAGTATTATATATGTGATATAGTTATATCGTGAATATTATGAATGTACATAGTTTTTTATTTTATAAGTTAAAAAGGGTTAGTGCAATAATTACTCTTGTAGTTTTATTTGTTTCTTGTGCTACAGAAGTTCAGATTCCTTCTGTAGTTAATGTTCAGAATGTTAGCCACCTGTCTAATTCTATTGTCAATTCATTGGTTTATTCTTTACCGGTTACTGTTATAAGGGTTGAAATTAAAGCTGAGAAAACAATTAGTAAGGTTGGACAGTTCTACCGTTATTCAAAAAAGATGCTTAATGTCAATAATGTTGTTGTTGAGGATAAGGAGGAGTGGAGCCTGAAAAGTGTTAAATTACATACAATAGGTCAGCCTGATTACAATAAAAGATTTCGTGTAACTTCATCGGGTAATAATATTGCATCATTAATAAATCTTACTTCTGAAGGTGTATTGGTAGGAGTAAATCTTAAAAAGCAACCTGAATATGTATCATCCTTAAATAGTAATATTAAGAAGAAAACTCCGTCTCTGAATGAGGTTAATTTTGATGATGTGCCAATGCTTGAAAAACAGTTAGTAAGAACTTCTACTGCTGCAATGGCAGAGGAAACAGCTAACTTAATTTATAAAATAAGAAAACGCAGGCTTAAAATATTAGCATCAGATTATCCTGTATTACCTCCTGATGGCAAGTCTTATGAAGTTATGGTGAGTGAGCTTAATAAACTGGAAAGAGAGTTGATGGAACTGTTTGTTGGTAAAACAGAATCATATACAGTTACTAAAACTTTTGACTTTATACCTGATTCAATGAGTGTGAATAATGCTGTGCTATGCAGGATCTCATCTCAGAAAGGAATTCTTGATCCTATGGATTTGAGCGGAACCCCGGTATATATAGAAATTAATGTGAATGAACCTAAAGCATTGCCTTCCGGTGTAGTAGTAACTGACGATAAAGAACCATTAAGACAGGGATTATTTTATTGTGTGCCTGCCAAAGGAGAGGTGAAAATAATTGATCGTAACATTTTGTTACTCGAAAAGGATGTTTTGTTGGGACAATACGGACAGTTAATATCTTTACCTGTTGATCTGTTAGAAAAAGATAATATACGAATAGAGTTAAATCCCACCACGGGAGCTCTTAAAAATATTTATAAAGAATAATTAAAATTTATCTCTAAAGAATGATATTATGAGTAACGAGATTGTAAACCTTGAGCCAAAGCTTTTATGGGAAAGTTTTTATAAACTGACACAAATTCCGCGTCCTTCAAAAAAAGAACTGAAAGCAGCCGGGGCAGTTGCTGAATTCGGGAGGTCTTTAGGATTGGAAACTATTCAGGATGAAATAGGAAATGTAATTATACGTAAGCCGGCAACTCCGGGAATGGAAAATCGTAAGGGAATTATTTTACAGGGGCATATCGATATGGTTCCTCAAAAAAATAGTGATAAGGTTCATGATTTTGAAAAAGATCCCATTGATGCTTATGTTGAAGACGGTTGGGTAACAGCTAAAGGAACTACACTTGGTGCCGATAATGGTATTGGTGTTGCAGCATCGATGGCAGTTTTGCAATCCGACGATATTGTGCATGGGCCATTGGAAGTATTGGTAACAATTGATGAAGAAACTGGTATGACCGGAGCCAATGAGTTAAAACCGGGATTGCTTAAAGGTGACATATTAATTAATATGGATTCTGAGGATGAAGGCCAGCTCTTTGTAGGTTGTGCCGGTGGTACTAATGCAAATATTCGTTTCTCATTTAAAGAGTATCCTTTCCCGTCACATAATAGTTTAGCTTATAAATTAAGTGTTACCAGCTTGAAAGGTGGCCACTCCGGACTCGATATTAATATTGGTAGAGCTAATGCAAATAAATTAGTTTTCAGATTCCTCAAATATGCTGTTTCAAAACTTGGGGTAAGACTCTCTTCTGTTGATGGAGGTAGTCTGCGTAATGCTATTCCGCGTGATGCTTTTGCTGTTATTTCAGTGCCTAAAGAGAAAAATGAGCAGTTCATGGAGGCTGTTAAAGAGTACGAAGCAGTTTATAAAAATGAGTATTCTTCAACTGAGCCTTTTTTACAAATGGATGCAGAAGTAGTTGATAATCCTGATTTTGTTATGAATGAAGTAGTTCAGGACGACCTGATTAATGCTATACAGGCATGCCCTAACGGTGTGATACGTATGAGTGCTGACATGGAGGGATTGGTAGAAACATCAACTAATCTGGCTATAATAAAAAGTGATAAAGATAGTGTTGCTATTCAGTGTTTGATACGCAGTTCTGTTGATACAGCCAAAGATGATTTGGAATCAGTTCATGAAAGTTTGTTCCGTCTGGCCGGTGCTGAGATTTTGTTTGACGGTCGTTATCCGGGTTGGAAACCAAACCTTGACTCAGCAATACTTAAAACGATGCAAAATGTTTATCAGGATAAATGGGGCGTAATTCCTCAAATAAATGGAATTCATGCGGGTTTGGAATGTGGAATTTTGGGAAATGCATATCCAAATTGGGATATGATTTCGTTTGGTCCGACAATACGTTATCCCCACTCGCCTGATGAAAAAGTAAACATTGAAACTGTTCAAAAGTTTTGGGATTTTCTTGTTGAAACTTTGAAGAATACTCCTAACAAATAAAAGAAATTATCAAATATATTATTTAACGAAAAAGTAACAAATATGACTGAAGTAATTCGAAAAACACTTAGGGATTCTGTTAAAGCCCGTTGGACAGCATTAATCCTGGCTTCATTATCAATTTTTGGGGCATATTATTTTAATTATGCACTCTCTTCTATTAAACCGATGTTAGAGAGTATACTTGGATGGAATAGTGAAGACTTTGGAACTTACACTTCGGCTTATGCCTGGTTTAATGTTTTCCTGTTTATGCTTATTTTCAGTGGTTTTATTCTGGATAAATTAGGGATAAGAAAAACCGGGTTAGGTGCTACAATAATTATGTTTTTGGGAACAGCCCTGAATTATTGGGCAGTTAAACATCAGTTTGCCGAGGGCGCAGTTGTGAATATTCCACTGCTTGGAGAGATGAAAATGCAGGTGTTGCTTTCATCTTTGGGTTTTGCAATATTTGGAGTAGGTACTGAAGCTATTGGTATTACTATATCCAAAGCCGTTGTGCGTTGGTTTAAAGGGAAAGAACTGGCGCTCGCTATGGGTATGCAGATGTCAATAGCCCGTTTGGGTACAATGCTTGCCTTGATGATTTCACTTCCTTTGGCTAAGAATTTTAACCTTACAGCTCCCATTCTGTTTGCATTGATTGTAATGCTAATAGGTGTTGGTTCGTTTATTACTTTTTCTTTTTTAGATATTAAACTAGATAAGTCTGAAGGTGTTGATAAACAAGAGGTGTCTGCTGACGATGAATTTAAAATCAGTGATATCAAGCTAATTATCGGTAATCTGGGTTTCTGGTATATTGCCATATTATGTGTGCTTTTCTATTCAGCAGTTTTTCCATTTCTTTTTTATGCTACTGATTTGATGATTAACAAATACAATGTTGATCCATACTTGGCCGGTACTATACCGGGTCTGTTACCGTTAGGTACTATGTTTCTTACACCACTTTTTGGTAGTATCTACGATAAGTACGGAAAAGGAGCCACTATTATGATTGTTGGATCAGTAATTCTTATTTTTGTTCATGGAGTTCTTGCCATCCCTGCATTAAACTACTGGTGGGTTGCAACTGTTATGGTACTTGTACTTGGTGTTGGTTTTTCCCTTGTTCCTTCTGCAATGTGGCCATCCGTTCCCAAAATTATTCCTGAAAAGCAATTAGGAACAGCTTATGCTGTAATATTTTGGATACAGAATATCGGCCTTTTATTCATTCCTTTGATTTTGGGATTCGTGCTTAATTCAACCAACCCTGATGTTTCTCCAAATAAAGTTGTGGTTAAAACAGCTATTGAAAAGGCATTTAGTCAAACACTATCGGGTCAAAGCTTTACTAAAAAGGAAATTTCTAAGGCGGTTGAAAAAGCTACCGGTACAGCTGTAGATTCTGTTGTGCAATATACCACATACGAACCAGTATCAATTGAAGTGGTTGATATAAAAAAGGTTGAAGATGAGATTTACTCAAGTATTGTTCAAAATCTTCAGGATGTTGACTTATCAGGAGATAAAAAAGTTGTTTTGAAGAAGGTGATCGATATTGGGAAACAAAATGCTTATCAGGCCATTGAGAAGGAAAGACTTAATATCAGATATAATTATTTCTATGATATGTTGATCTTCCTTGCTCTTTCCATTATGTCATTATTATTTGCATTTTTACTCAGAATTGAGGATAGAAAGAAAGGATATGGACTGGAAATGCCTAATATAAAGAAGTAAAACAAGAGTTTTGTGATAAATAAAAACGGTACATTAATGTGCCGTTTTTTGTTGGTTTAAAGTGGTTATGGAGTGTGAAGTTTTTATATATAAAAATATATTTTTATTTTGTAAAAGATTATTATATAACCATCTGGTAAAATATAATGAAAATGAAGAAAGAAATGATAATTCACCGTCTTATTCGCGTTAAACTTCTTATGAGTAACTGGGCATTGTTTGCGGTTATTTTTGCTTCAATGTTTGTATGGCCTTTTTTCGGTGGAGACGTAAAAGGCGTCGTGTTTGATATATTTATCTCTTCGGTTATTATTTTGTCGGTTTTTGCTGTTGAAGGTGATAAAAGCAAAATGTTTCTTTTCCGTTTTGGATTTGCTATTGCTGCGGTCTGGCTTACACGTTTTGTTGAAATGCCTGCATTGACTGGACTATTAAGATTTATTGTCGTTGTTTATTTTATTTCTATTGTATTTAACCCAACTTGGCTATAATCAAATCTACTCTCCATCATCCCAAACACTTAC
>CBDUZZ010000113.1:0-8246 GCA_965371855.1 uncultured bacterium | reverse complement strand
CTTTAAGTTATAAAATGGTATCATCTTAAATCCTCCTAGGTCAGTTGTTCTGAGTTTAGATACTTTCATGTCGATATCGGCAATAATCGGAAAATCGAAATACACTCCGGTATTAGTTCTTACATTGTTAACCCATGCAAGGTGAGAATGAATACTGTCGATACTTAATCCGATAATTTCGGTATTGAGAGCATCAAATTCGTTTTTACGTTGGGCAAAGCCACTCATTTCTGTAGTGCAAACCGGAGTGAAGTCGGCAGGATGAGAGAAGAGTACGATCCATTTGTCTTTGGCAAATTCGGAAAATCTGATTTTGCCTTTAGTTGTTACTGCTGTAAAGTCGGGAGCCTGGTCACCGATACGTGGCATTACATTTACTTCTTGTTCCATAGTTTTTAATTTATTAATGAATATTGATTATTTATTATTTTCCTGCAACATGCAGGGGTCTGTTTTTAATGACAACGTAAAAGTACTCTAATTGCAAACATAAATCAAATCAATAGTTTTTATGATGTGATAGAAAATATCTATATTTGTAGGATGATTAGTTTAATACAGATGCAATATGTAGTGGCAGTAGATACCTATCGTCATTTCGCCACAGCTGCAGAGAAGTGTTTCGTTTCGCAGCCGACACTTAGTATGCAGCTAAAAAAGATGGAGGAGGAGTTAGGTCTTGTTTTGTTTGACAGGAGTCGTCAGCCGGTAGTGCCAACAGATGCAGGACGTAAGGTGATAGAACAGGCTCGTTTGGTACTTCATGAGGCTGAGTCCATCTACCGCATGGCACAGGAGGCTAAGGATGAGATAAGTGGTGAATTTCGCATAGGTGTTATTCCTACAATTGCTCCATTTCTATTACCGCTTTTTGCCGGTGATTTTAAGCGGCAGTTTCCACAAATACAATTAAAGGTTCAGGAAGTTGTTACTGAACAGATCGAGGAGCTACTGCAGAAAGATATGCTTGACGCTGGTCTGTTGGTAACACCGTTGCATAATCAAAATATTATTGAGCAACCACTATATTATGAGGAGATGATGATTTATCTTAATTCCAGTCACCCTTTGGTTTTCAAACCTGTTATTGAAGTGAACGACATTGCCACTCCTGATATGTGGTTGTTGAGTGATGGGCACTGCTTCAGGCATCAGGTGATAAATTTATGTGACTTGCAGGATTTGGAGAGTGATCTGCCTTTTGACTTTGAGGGAGGCTCACTCGATACAATCATGAAAATTATTGACCGTGAAGGTGGGTTTACCCTAATACCTGAACTTGCCGGTTTAGAGCTTGGTGATAATGAGCAGAAAAAGATACGTCATTTCTCAAATATTGTTCCTTTGCGCGAGGTTAGTCTTGTTTATACACGCCGCTTTGCCAAAGCAAAACTCATTAATCTGCTGGCACAAAATATACAACAATCGGTTCCGGAGTATATGCTCGAAAAGATGAGAGGAACAGTTGTGGAATGGAGATAGATGCTAGCCTGAGGCAGTAAGCAGTAAGCAGTAAAGTCTGGGGTTATCTAACAGAGATGCTCAAAGCCTTTTGCGGGCAGGCTAAAACGGAGTATGGGAGATACACTTTAATTTGTAACTAATCATTGTTAAAAGTTCAAAGCTTATCATTATTATTTTTGAACACACTGATTAGTTACCTTAATCTTATTGTGCAAATCACTTTCCTGACATGGCTTATGCACGTTGTACTGCAATCTGCAAAAAAAATAATATATTGACTTGTTGCGAAATCTGTTGTATCTTTACTTTAATGCCGATGTTGGCAATAAAATATGTGTTATACGATCGGTAATAATGTTTAACATTTTAATAAGATACATTATGGAAACTAAAGTTAATTTAAACATGCGCAACTGCGCTCTAATCTTTTTCCTTGCCCTGATTTTAACTTCATGTGAGAAGTGCGATAAAGTTGTGACACACGAAAATGTTGAGCAAACCATTATTGCCCTTGAGCGCCAGGCACTGGATCAGTGGGCTGAAGGGAATCCACTCGGATTTCTTGTAAATTTTGCAGATGACGTAACGTACTTTGACGACATTGCAGCGCAAACAAGGATCGACGGACTTGAGGCAATGCGGAACTACGTTGCAACAACTCTGGAGGGGAATATTCCACCCCATAAATATGAGTTAGTAAATCCCAAGGTTCAGGTTTATGGCGATATCGCGATCCTGACTCTGCAATATCATGGTAGCATGGCAAATGGAGACAAAGATCCCCCTTGGAAGGCTACATCGGTGTATCGATGGAATGAGGATAAGTGGCGCATAGTGCATGCACACTGGTCATTGGTGAAAGAGTAGTAATTTGTGTGGCTTGTATAAGAATGCTGCAAACTGATAGAAGATTTGCCTGTTATTACCAAAGCCAACAGGCAAATCTCTTCTCACCCCAAAGTGGCAGAAATATGCAATAGAAGTGGAGACCAGAAACCACTCAAAAAAACGGGGCGACACCGAAAAGCCTAAAGAGCAGGATAAATTTAATAGGAATATATCATGAAAAATTTAATTAGAATAAGTATTGTTTTATTTTTGATTAGCATCGCAACTGAATCTTTTACACAGAGATATTGTATAAAGGGTGGTATGAATTTATCCAATATGCTTATGAAAGATAATGATGATAATTATAGTGATGAATTCAAGATGAAGCCTGGATTTCATCTTGGAGGTACAGTAGAATTCCCGATAAGCGAGATGATTTCATTTGAAACAGGTTTATTGCTTTCAACTAAAGGGTTCAGACTAGACGAAAAAGAAACTTCAGGTAGCAATACGTATGAATATAAACTAAATTTGAATCTTTTATATCTTGACATACCTGTAACTGCAAAAGCATCATTTGATGTGGGTGATACTAAAATTTATGGGATTTTTGGACCTTACATTGGAATTGGTTTAACTGGAAAAAGTAAAAGTGAATATACCTACGATGGGGAAACAGAAACTGACGAAGAAGATATTAAGTTTGGATCAGATGAAGATGAAGATGATTTCAAGAGATTCGATTTTGGTTTAACTATTGGGGGTGGAGTAGAAATAAAGTCTATACAGATTGGTTTATCATACAGTTTGGGTTTAGCAAATATAAGTCTCTATACTGATAATGGTTTTAAAATTAACAATCGTGTATTAGGAATATCAGTTGGGTATATATTTGGAGGAAAATAGAAACCTGCCAATTGGCTACGAATATTTGTGTTTGAGTTTAGTAAATAGTAAGGATATTCTATCCGGTTCAGTAATGCAATTTTTCAATTGACAGAAGTGCTTTTTTTAAAAAAAATAGCACGCAATTATTAGCGGCCCAATTAGAGAGAGATACCCTTGTGGAATAAGGGTAAGTGGCGCATAGTGCATGCACACTGGTCATTGGTGAAAAAGCCGTGATGTGCATAGCCAGCATAAGAGGGATACAAACTGATAGAAGATTTGCCTATTTATACAAAAGCCAACAGGCAAATCTCTCTCCACCTCAAAGTGACAGAAATAAGCCAAAAAAGTGGAGGCCAGAAACCACTCAAAAAACGGGGCGATACCGAAAAGCCTAAAGAGTAGGATAAAATCTAATATTGAAATAAAATGAAAAAATCTATCAAAGTATTTCATTGGTTACCACGAATCCTCTGCATCCTTGCTATTCTTTTTGTTAGTTTATTCGCGGCTGATGCTTTTGCGCCTGAACTAACCATCTGGCAACAACTTGGTGCTTTTATCATCCATCTAATTCCATCATTTATTTTACTCGCATTTCTTATCGTTGCATGGAAATGGGAATACATTGGCGGTATAATCTTTATAATAATTGGCCTTGGGCTGAGCCCGTTTGTTTTTGTGCATAATTTTAAAATGAACCACTCCATTTGGATGAGCCTCGGTGTTATCCTGGCCATCACTATTCCATTCGTTATTGTGGGGGTTCTTTTTATAGTGAGTCATATTCTTAAAAAAAAGAATCTTATAATAACAACTTGAGTTTAACAAACTAAATAAATATAACACGTGATAATTTGAGCACCAGTTAGAGTATGGACAAGAAAAAGATTCTCAATATTTAATTAATCAACTATTTGGGAATAACAGGCATAAATACCCGAACTAACAGAACAAATAATATCAGAATACTTAAAATGATTAATCTTCCTTTTTTGCATCTTAAAAATGTATACTTAGAGAACATTGTAAGTATACTCCCAATCAATGTAAAGAAAATGATTATTGGAATTTCTATTAAATTTGTATTGTTTTGAGCTCCAATCCCTACTGCAAAAATAGCAAGCCAAAAAAACAGAGGCAAAAACGGAAAGATAAAATCAAAAAGTTTCAATGTTTTTTTTGATAAAGCAAGAACCCAAATAGGAATATAAAGTAGAACCATGCCAATAATCATTATTGTAATGATTAGAAATAATGGATGTTGATTCATGTTTTAATTTTATTTCAAATAAAGTTATACATTTTTTCTCATATGCATCAACAAATTAGGAGAAAGTGTATAAACAGAGGAGCCATAAAAAAAGAAGCTGTCCAAAAAGTCGTCATTCCGAGTGGAGCGAAGCCTGCCTGACGTCAGGCAGGGAATCTCACAAAACTAAGCTGCTGTAATTCTACAGATTGCCTGCCCGACTTTAATATCTTTTAATTGTGATCAGGTGGACTTCTTCGTTCCTCATCGCAATGACGTCAAGTTCTTTCTTATTGGACACCCTCTTTGGTTTTGAATATTATACTAAAAATTAAATATCATCGATAATTGCATTAAATGTTTTGCTTGGTCGCATTGCTTTTTTCAGGATTTCCGGGTTAGGTATAAAATAACCATCCGTATTTACCGGAGAACCTTGTGCAGCAATTAATTCATCGTTAATTTTAGCTTCGTTTTCTTTTAGATGAGAATATACCTTAGTGAATTTTTCTTTCAAATCGGTATCATCATCTTGATTGGCAAGTTCTTCAGCCCAGTATAGACTGAGGTAGAAATGACTACCGCGGTTGTCAATTTCATTAACTTTACGCGAGGGTGATTTGCCTGTGAACAATACTTTAGCTACTGCGCTATCAAGTGTTTTGGCTAAAATCAAAACTTTTTTATTATTGGTTTTATAACCCAGGTCTTCGATAGAAACGGTTAATGCTAAATATTCACCTAACGAATCCCACCTCAGGTGTCCCTCTTCCTCGAATTGTTGAACATGCTTGGGAGCAGAACCACCGGCGCCGGTTTCGTATAGTCCACCACCGGATAATAGGGGAACAATAGATAACATTTTCGCAGAAGTTCCCAATTCAAGAATAGGGAACAGGTCTGTTAAGTAATCTCTTAAAGCATTTCCAGTTACTGATATAGTATCTAAACCGTCGTTAACGCGCAAGAGGGTGTATTTCATAGCTTCAACGGTCGGCATGATTTTAATCTCCAAACCGGTAGTATCGTGTTCTTCAAGGTATCTGTTTACTTTCTTAATCAATTCAGCATCGTGAGCCCGGTTTTGGTCTAACCAGAAAATAGCAGGATTACCGGTAGCTTTGGCACGGTTTACTGCTAGCTTAACCCAGTCTTTAATGGGCAGGTCTTTAACCTGGCATCCTCTCCAAATATCACCTTTTTCTACTTTGTGTTGAATTAAAATATTTCCCGTTTCATCAATTATATTAATTGTTCCATTGTCTTTAGCAATAAATGTTTTGTCGTGCGAACCATATTCTTCTGCTTTTTGAGCCATCAAACCTACATTGGAAACATTTCCCATAGTTGTAGGATCGAATGCACCATTCTTCTTGCAGAAATCTATTGCTTCCTGATACCAACGAGAGTAACAACGGTCAGGAATAACAGCTTTTGTGTCGTGTAATTGTCCGTCAGGTCCCCACATTTTACCTGAATCACGAATAATCACAGGCATAGATGCATCGATTATAATATCATTGCTTGCATGTAAATTAGTGATGCCTTTATCTGAATTTACCATAGCCAGGCCAGGTCGTATTTTATAAACTGCCTGGATGTCTGCTTCAATCTCTTTTTGTTTGTCTTCAGGGAGTTTCTTGATTTTCAAATAGAGGTCGCCTAAACCCAAGTCAGGGTTAATGCCAATCTCATCGAAAGTCTGTTTATGCTTTCCAAATACATCTTTAAAAAATACAGAAACAAAATGTCCAAATATTACTGGATCGGATACTTTCATCATAGTCGCCTTCAGATGTACAGAGAAAAGAACATCTTTTTCTTTAGCATCCTCAATCTCTTTTTCAATAAAATCACGAAGGATTTTTGCACTCATAAATGTTCCATCCAGAACCTCCCCCTCCAAGAGGTGCAGCTTATCCTTAAGAACAGAAATTTTTCCGTTGGTATCAACGTACTCAATTTTAACATCCTGCTCCTTTTTAATAGTTACAGACTTTTCGTTTCCGTAAAAATCACCATCATTCATCCAGGCAACGTGGGACTTAGAATTTGACGACCATTCTCCTAATCTTTTAGGGAATTTCTTTGCATACTCTTTTACAGATGGTGCTACCCGGCGGTCGGAATTACCCTGACGCAGTACAGGATTTACTGCTGATCCTAAAAGTTGAGCGAATTTTGAATGAAGCTCTTTTTCTTCTTCTGATTGAGGATCTTCAGGATAGTTAGGGATGTTGTAACCTTTGTCTTGTAACTCTTTAATAGCAGCTTTTAACTGTGGGATAGAAGCACTTATGTTTGGTAATTTTATAATGTTTGCTTCGGGTTTGTTAACTAACTCTCCAAGATAAGCCAAATCATCTGATTGCTTTTGTTCTTCATTTAATTGGTCAGAAAATTTAGCAATTATTCTTCCGGCTAAAGAGATGTCGCGCGTTTCATTCTCTATTCCTGTTCCTTTTGTGAAGCTTTTTATTATTGGCAAAAGAGAGTGGGTTGCCAAGGCTGGGGCTTCATCGGTGTATGTGTAAATAATTTTTGTTGATTGTGACATAGTGAAATATTGTTTTTATTACTGTTCTTATTTTTTTGACGAAATTAATTAATTATATCTATATATCTATATGTTGTGTTGGTTTAATGATAGGGTTTTATACAAATCCTTATATACACTTTGTGTTACTTTGTCCCTATTATATTTATCTGGGGCTGAGTTTCGAAGAGAAAGTTGCCATTTGCTTTTAACTCTGATGAGTTACATTTTTATTAATAAAAGCTTGACAAATAAAAATATTCATAGTATCTTTATAATATCAAAATGATATTATAAATTTAAATGTTATTATTATGAAAACAGAAAAAGTCTTTAAATCTATTTCGGGTTATTTGGTATTAATGGTAGTTATCTTATTGTTTTTATTACCTCTTTTGGCAATTGTTAATATTCGTTTTTTAATGCTTATTCCTTTAGCAATATTTGGGGTGTTTCTGTCCATTGGCTTTTTGGTAGTAAATCCTAATGAATCATCCGTTTTGGTTCTGTTTGGAGCTTACAAGGGAACGATTAAGGAGAATGGTTTTTGGTGGGTTAATCCTTTCTTTGTGAAGAAAAGACTTTCGCTGAGGGCACGAAACCTTGATAGTGAACCTATTAAAGTGAATGACAAATTGGGTAATCCCATTATGATTGGTGTTGTATTGGTATGGCGTGTTAAAGACACTTTTAAGGCAGCTTTTGAAGTGGATGATTATTCACATTTTGTTGAAATACAGAGTGAAGCTGCAGTAAGGAAACTTGCCGGTCATTTCCCGTATGATAATTTTGAAGCTGAGAAAGCAGAAATTACATTAAGAGGTGGAGGCGAAGAGGTTAATCACATACTTGAGGAAGAGATTACGGAAAGGCTGACAATTGCCGGAGTAGAGGTTGTTGAAGCAAGAATTAATTATATTGCTTATGCTCAGGAGATAGCAGGAGCTATGCTTAAACGTCAGCAGGCAACAGCCATTGTAGCTGCCCGTACACGCATAGTTGAAGGCGCTGTAGGGATGGTTGAAATGGCTTTGGTTGAGTTATCCAAAAAGAAAATCATCGAGCTAGATGAGGATCGAAAAGCTGCAATGGTTAGCAACCTGATGGTAGTCCTTACTGGTGATAAGGATGTTTCACCTGTTGTGAATACAGGTACTTTATACTAGTAGAATAGTGGTAGGTGGTGAATGAATGATAATTTGTCAAATTCCCCTTCTCGGAGGTAATGGCACTAACATAAGTCATTAATTATTTATATTTTCTATATTTACCCAC
>CBDUZZ010000112.1:0-8362 GCA_965371855.1 uncultured bacterium | reverse complement strand
ACAAAAGTTATTGTATTATATACACTAAGTTAGTGCCATTACTCCCGGGAGGGGAATTTCGATGAATCACGTTCTTATTCTTTAATCAATTCTTTTCAATAAAGAATTATAAATCTTATCCATGATCACACCACTTTGCTTATAGTCTCCCTGAATTTTTTCAAAAATTAAGACCTCTCCACCAGTTGTAGAAATTGAAACATTAATTTTCTTAAAACCACCATAATAAGCATAAAATCCAACAAGCGCAATTACTAAAATTGCTAATACAATTAAAACGATTTTCATAATTTAATCCTTTAAATTTTACATGTTCATATTTTATAGAGTTAAGTAATCGAATAATAGCTAACTGCGGAGCAATTCAATTTACAATGAAATTAAAGCGAGAAAAACCATTGAATTCACAACTATCTACGCTATTATTATTGCACATTGCTACAGAGCGTTATTATTCATTTTCATAGTTATACAATAATTCACATAGCTCATACATTTGAATTAAATCCTTTTTATTTCTATCCTTTATTTTCTCTTTAATAGAATTTTCGGAAGGACAAAGCTCACATTTATTTTTCTTATTTATCAAGTGTTCAGCATATAATCCTGCTATTGCTCCATCAATTATTTCATTATCCACATGGTCAAATACAACATCATATAATTCATGTAATTTATAAGAATGCCAAATAATTGAATAAGTTGCCCTTTTACATGCATCCATCCACTTAATATGTTCCAATCCTTTCATGTTTCTTAGAACTTTTGAATCAAATGTTGTCCATGAGACTAATTCATTTATGGTATTTTCTTTTATGAACTTTATGAATTTCACTCTCTGCTTGGGCAACTCAAATTGAAGGATTTCCCCTTTGTAATAAATACCAATGAGCCAAAGTTTACATTTAATCTGCCATAAATCAACAAACTTCGGAATTCCTGTTTCCACATCAATCAGAGCATAATTCTTTGGGTTAAATGAAAGTTTTTTAACAATTTTTGGTTTCGTCCAGGAAAAACTTCTTATCCTATCAGCTATTACTGAACGTCCGTTCTTTTCAAGGTTATTAATTATTTCTTCATTATTTTGTTTCAATAAATCCTGACTATACCAACCTTTTATAGAGCCGTAAATATTGAAGTTTTCTTCACTTTTAAAATAAGCACCTCTAACTTGTCTTAGTGTCTTTATTTTTCTCGATTTTAATTCAAATTTCCCAGTATCCGTATTAATAATCACATAATTTCCAATTGCTCCATTATTATCATGAGAACTAATATTTATAACCGTGCTTTCTCCAATCTTTTCAGTTTGTCCACCCCACATATGAGAATGTCCACATATAACATACTTAGGTTGGTATTTCTTAATGTAGTTCAAAACATCTTCCGAACCAATGTGCTTGGTTTTAAATCTTGTAGATAAATCTAAGATTCCTAATGGAGGAATATGAACTATCAATATATCAACGTATTTATTTGGCAAATCAAAAACATCTGATGTAAATCCGTATCCACATTTTGAGCCAAAAATTGTAAAACCATTATGTTCAAACAGTCCAAAACTTGGACTCTGTGATAATTGATAAAAATATCTTATCCTTGCTGAAACTGTAGAATAGTCAGTAGGAATAACCCTTATTTTCTTTCCTGAATCCGAGAGTACAAATGGTATATGAATTTGATTGGTTTTTCCTAAATAAAAACTTCCATTTTTTTCAATCAAACTATCATCATTTCCATTAACAAAATAAAATGGTATATCTTCAGTTTCAATGCCATTAAATGGAGGAGATACGTATTTAAGTATTGATTCTTTAAAATCATCGAAGCTATTTAGTGGGAAGTTAAAAATCGACTTTTCAGAGAAGCATGATGAGTCAACTTGAAAAAAATGATTTTTCGATTGTAAAAATAGACCAGCTTGTAACTGAAGTATTTTATCTAAATCATCGCCAGAATAAATAATACAATCCGGCTTTTCTTCTCGAATTATATCTTCAATCATTTCTTTTGATTGAGTTCTCCAATCACTAAATGCTAGGATTCTCATGTCGTTTGCTTTTTGCCCTGTAACTATTGAACATATTCAATTGTTGATTTACAATTCCAGTTCTTCACCAATCCGCTTCACCAAACCATTGAACTCATCTTCCCTGAACAGCCGTGTCAGATAAATTATTTTTCCTGTTTTATCAATAAGCACATTTCGGGTAACACCTTCTTTCTTACCGGCATAAAGACCAAAGATATCTGCGTTCGGATCCAACCCAACAGGATATGAAATTCCTGTCTGTTTTTTCAGCATCCTGGCTTTCTTCCTGGGTTCATCACGATCAATGGCATAAACTAACAGCCCTCTGTTTTTATATGCCTGCCATATACGTTTTTCAATATGAGGCATCTCTTTACGACAAACACCACACCAGCTCGCAGTGAACTGCAACATTACAGTTCTTCCTCTCAGTTCTGACAGTTTTATCTCCTCCCCTGAAGTTAATTCCATTGTGAAATCCGGAGCAACTTCACCAACGTTAACCAGGAAACCTCTTTCGTCAGGTGGCCCCACCTGAGCAGAGGAGGATGAAACTATTGAAAGAATAAAAATTGCTGCTAAAAAGTCCTTTATCATAAAATCTTATTTTTGCCCACGCTGATTACTCTTCTTTAATGAAAATTTTTATTCTAAGATTAATCAAAGATAATTGTTCTGTTTTTATAAACGAGAGTTTTTCTGTTTACATGAGCTTTTACAGCCCGGGAGAGAACGATTTTTTCAATATCCTTCCCTTTTTGAATAAGACTTTTTATACTGTCGTTATGTGATATTCTGATAATATCCTGATCTATAATTGGGCCGGCATCAAGATTTTCGGTTACATAATGGCACGTTGCTCCAATTATCTTCACGCCTCTTTCATATGCTGCATGATACGGTTTAGCTCCTGCAAAAGCAGGCAAAAAAGAGTGGTGAATATTGATGACTTTATTTGGATAATTACTGATGAATTCAGGAGATATTATTTGCATGTAACGGGCAAGCACAACAAAATTAACACTCTTTTCTTTAAGAATAGCAAGCTCTTTTTCTTCCTGTTTTGCTTTGTTTTCTTTGGTTATAGGAAAATAATGAAATTCAATGCCAAATTGTTCTGCAACTGTTTTCAATGCAAGATGGTTGGAGATTATAACCGGTATCTCAACATCCAATTCTTTAGCCTGATATCGAGCCAGAAGATCGTAAAGACAGTGCGATAACTTAGAAACAAACAGTGCCATCCGGGGTGTATGTTCAGTGGAATCTAATGTCCAGTACATTTGAAACCGACTGGCAATCCTCTTTTGGAAAACCGTTTTTATTTCATCAAAAGAGAGTTTAAATGACTTCATCTCCCATTCTACACGCATGAAAAAATGGTTGTTATCCTCATCAACATGTTGATCGAGTGCTACAACATTTCCGTTATATTCATTTAAGAAATTTGTTACTTGTGCAATTATCCCCTGCATGTCAGGGCAGTGAATACGGATTATTGCATTATGTTGTTTAATGTTGCTCATTGTTATGGCCTTAAAAAGGGTTAATTATCTTTTTTCAATGAAGAAATAAATTTATTAATTTTTTCGGGATTATTGCCATGCTTTGCAAGCAGTTTAATAAAAGCACTTCCAACAATAGCACCATAAGAATGTTGACAGGCTCGCTGAAACGTTTGGCGGTTACTGATTCCAAATCCTATCAGTGCAGGATTCTGTAATTGCAAATCTTTTACTCGTTCAAAATATTTGATCTGGTTTTCAGTTACATCTTCTTTAGTTCCTGTAACGGCTGCACTTGAAACCATGTATATGAAACTTGTTGTGTGTTTGTCAATAAGTTGTATCCTGTCATCGGAAGTTTGTGGCGTAATCAGAAAAACGTTTGAGATACCTTTGTCCTCAAAACTTTTTGCGTACTTCTCATTGAACTCATTAAAAGGCAGGTCTGGCAGGATAGTGCCATCGACGCCAACAGACTGACATGAACGAATAAAATTCTCAACTCCAAATTTCATTACAGTATTAATATATCCCATTAGAATTATCGGGATTGACACCTTTTCTCTTACATTTTTCAACTGTTCAAACAGAACTTTCAAACTCATGCCATTATGCAGAGCCTTGAGACTGCTATCCTGAATCACAGGTCCGTCTGCAAGTGGGTCAGAAAACGGCATACCAATCTCTACAAGGTCAACACCCGATTTTTCAAGTGTTTGCAGAATAGGCACAGTATCTTCCAGCTCGGGAAATCCTGCCGTAAAATAGATTGACAGAAGATCTTTTCTGTTTTTTATGGTTTCGTTTATACGATTCATGACTAATCTATGATTTTACCTGCCTTTCTCAGGCAGGGATTTTAGAACTTCTTCCAAAATCATTATTCGTCTATTCCTTTTTGTGTAGTCACTTGGTAACTTATAAAGGCTAAATTAAACTTTATTACTTTATGAACTTTCAACTTGACAAACTAATTACAACTTAAAATATTTCATGTAAGTTTCCATATCCTTGTCGCCTCTGCCCGAAAGGGTTATTACAACTACATCATCCCGTTGAAAAGTTTTCATTTTCAGAGCAGCAAGGGCATGAGCAGATTCCAAAGCCGGAATAATTCCTTCTGTGCGAGTTAGCTCCATGACAGCCTCCAATGCTTCTTTGTCGGTGGCAGATATGAATTCGGCGCGTCCGGTATCTTTCAGGTGTGCATGCAATGGACCAATACCAGGATAATCAAGACCTGCTGAAATAGAGTACGGTTCGGTAATCTGTCCGTCCTCATTTTGCATCAAATATGTTTTGCTGCCGTGAATAATACCTTCGTCACCAATAGTGATGGTAGCAGCAGTTTCTCCTGAGTCTATTCCTAATCCGGATGCTTCAACAGCGATTAGTCCGACTCTTTCATCATCAAAGAAGTGGTAGAAGGTTCCGGCGGCATTACTCCCTCCGCCAACACAAGCGACTAGATAGTCAGGATAATCACGACCGGTTTTTTCAGCTATCTGCTCTTTTATCTCTTCACTAATAATAGCCTGAAGTCGGGTAACTATATCCGGATATGGATGCGGACCAACCACAGAACCAATAAGATAATATGTGTCAACCGGGTTTGCTATCCAATCACGCAGTGCCTCATTAGTAGCATCTTTCAATGTCCGATTTCCTGACATTGCCGGAATCACTTCAGCTCCAAGCATTTTCATCCGTGCTACGTTTGGCGCTTGTCTTTTTATATCTGTTTCACCCATAAAAACAACACACTGAAGCCCCATTAGAGCACATGCTGTTGCAGTGGCAACCCCATGTTGTCCGGCACCCGTTTCAGCAATGATTCGTTTTTTGCCCATCGCCTTTGCAATGAGTATCTGCCCTACAGTATTATTTATTTTATGTGCTCCGGTATGATTCAGGTCTTCACGTTTCAGATAAATATTTGTATTATATTTTTTCGATAACCCTTCAGCTTTATACAGTGGAGACGGGCGTCCTACATAATCTTTCAGCAACATCTTGTATTGTTTCTGAAAGTCAGCCGATTCAATTATTGTCAGATACTCCTTTCTTAATGCTTCAATATTGGGATAAAGCATTTCAGGAATATATGCACCGCCAAAGCGGCCATACATTCCATTTTTGTCAACACTATATTTTGATTTCTTCATGCTTTGTAATGTGTTACATGATTTTGGTTTCCTTAATATAATAATTCCTCAACTCCTCTTAACAATTCTCATAAACTCTTTTATCGCCCCGATATCTTTAAGTCCCGGTTCTATTTCGAACCTGCTGTTAATATCAATGACTTTGATGTTCTTATTGTTAAGCTGTTTAATCTTATCAGCATCTTTCAAACCAATGCCTCCACTAAGGAAAACAGGCTTGGTAAAATTGTGATCGTCAAGCAAACTCCAGTTAAACTGTTTCCCGCTACCTCCATAGTTTTTTGTTTTAGTATCGAAAAGATAGTAGTTACAACTCTCCTGATAGCTTTTCATGGAATGAAAATCAAATAATTCATCCACAGCAAATACTTTAATAACCTCAACGCCGGCTAAACGAATTAGTTGGCAGATTTCCGGAGATTCATTGCCATGTAGCTGAACTACATTAAGTCCATTTTGAACTATTGTGTTTTTCATCTCTCGTTCAGATGCATTAACAAATACTCCCACCTTTTTGATTGAAGATGGAATAGCGTTCAATATCTCCGGGTCAATCTTCTTTCCAAAATATCTTCGTGATTTATCATAAAATATGAACCCGATATAATCAGGTTTTAATTTAACCAACTCGCGGATATTATCTAAATGACGCATTCCGCATACCTTTATTTGAAAGTTTGTCAAGTTCATAACGTTAAAAGTTTATCAAATTCATATGATCAGTTATCGATCCATTAACCATTTATCATTTACAATTTACAATTGTTTTACTAAACTCTACACAGGCAATCCCGGGATCATTCTGTTTCATGAAATTTTCTCCAATCAAAAAGCCGTTAAACCCATGAGAAAGAAGATAGTCAATATCTTTAATGGAATGAATTCCACTCTCAGCAATCTTAGGGATATCAGCCGGTAGTCTCTTTGCCAATTCAACAGATTTGCTCAGGTCAACCTCAAATGTTTTCAAATTACGATTATTTATCCCTGCAAGGCTAACGTAACGGTTCATTCTGCTTAATTCGTCTTCATCGTGAAATTCCATCAAAACCTCCATGCCCAGATAGTTTGCCAGCGAACCCAGCTCTGTAGCCTGTTCAACACTTAAAACAGCCGCAATAAGCAATATCGCACTTGCCCCAATGGCTTTTGACTCATATATTTGATACGTATCAATAATAAAGTCTTTACGTAAAATTGGTAATGCAATAGTGTCTCTTGCTGTTGTCAGGTCATTGTTTGATCCACCAAAGAAGTTTGTGTCCGTTAAAACAGAAACAGCTGAAGAACCAGCCTTTTCATAGCCGATAACAATGCTTTTCAAATCGGCCTTATCATTAATGATTCCTTTTGAAGGAGATTTCCTTTTATGCTCTGCTATAATCCCGGTTTTAGCAGGATTTAACAAAAACTCATTTAAAGATGGAACAGGCTTGTCAAAGTGTCGGTAATGCATTAATTCCTTTACAGAGACTTTTGTTTTTGCCTCCTCTACTTCTTTCCTTTTATATTCAATTATTTCATCAAGAATAGTCATGCCAAATCAATTAATAGATAGTAATGTGGTTAATGCTTTTTTAGCTTTCCCGGACAACAGTGATTCCTTGGCTCTTTCAATGTGCTCATCCAATGATCTCCCTCGATTAATACATTGAAGACCCAGTGCAGCATTGGCTATTACCACACTGTTTTGGGCTTCAGCACCTTTGCCGTCGAGAATGTCTGTAAATATTTTTACAGTTTCAGGTATTGAACTACCTCCGTGAATGGCTTCGGGTGCAACTGTTTTCATGCCCAGATTTTCCGGAGACATAATCACTTCCCCACTATTAGAGACTACCTTAAAATCACCGGTAAGAGATACCTCATCATAGCCATCTAAAGAGTGTATGATTGAATAGTTCTTATCTGAAGTTTGCAGCATATAGTTATAAAGTCTTGATAGCTCAAGATCATAAACCCCAACCAATTGATTTTGAGGAAAAGAAGGGTTCACAAGAGGTCCCAACATATTAAAAAAGGTTTTTATTTTTAGTTCTTTACGTATGGGAGCAACCGACTTCATAGCGGGATGAAACAGGGGAGCATGCATAATACAAATCCCTGCTCTGTCTATCTGTTTTTTTAATTTTTCGGGATTGTTTGTAAATCTGTAACCCAGATATTCCATCACGTTTGATGAACCACAAGATGATGACACTCCGTAGTTTCCATGCTTGGCAACTTTCTCACCTGCTCCGGCAACAATAAATGATGCAAGAGTTGAGATGTTAAACGTATTTTTTCCGTCACCGCCTGTTCCACACATATCAATTGTATTAAAGTCTGACAGATCAATCGGGATACACAGTTCAAGAAGTGCATCCCTGAACCCTGAAAGTTCTTCAACAGTTATTGTTCTCATTCTGAATACAGTCAGAAAGGATGCTATTTCAGAATGGTTGAATTCCCCGTTTGCAATGCTTGAAAGAATACTTTTCGCTTCCTGCCTGTTGAGCGTTTTATGATTAAATAGATATTGTAATGTTTGTTTCACAAGAATAAATTTTTGATTTGTTCATGCCCTTTTATTTTTGTTCAGCCCTCTTTTTACCCACCCCTTCCCCTCCCGGGAGTAATGGCACTAACATAAGTCATTAATTATTTATATTTTCTAT
>CBDUZZ010000111.1:0-8597 GCA_965371855.1 uncultured bacterium | reverse complement strand
AGTAGTAAAATAGTTATAGTTAATGGCACGGATTGCAAATCCGCGCCAGCGAGGGTGGTTTGTAGGGCAGGTGAAAAAGGAATGTTGGATGATGTTATTGTTATTAATTAACCCACACGATGCAATCGTGCGGGAGCGTGGGAAAGGTTAGGATTTATCCATGCATATAAAAATCAAGGATTATACTCTTCTCATGGCACAGATTTAATGGGGAATATTAGTTTTTATCAATCACAGTCTTTTAATCTGAGTCCATCACAATATTATAGTTCTGAATGGTGGCATTTTATATATAGAATCCCGAGAAGATGGTAAAAGTCATTACGTTATTTTTTGTTTTGTCTGCAAGTATTTGCGCTAATGCTCAAGTAGATACTGTAAATTGCGAGGACTCTTTTGCGCATTATGATTCTTTATTAGGAGAAAATTTGATTGTAGTATGGGAGACTCCACCCTCAATAAAAAAATGTTTTCAGAAAGATGTTAGTACATTAAAAGATTTGGTGAAGAAGCAGACAAATTATGAGTACGTCTTAGTTGATATAATAATTGATTCTAAAGGTAAACCAATTTGTTTTAGGTTTAAACAGGAAATTAAATCAGAAATCAAGACAATGCTTATTGATAAGCTGAAATTGCTTCGTTTTAATCCAGCATTACAGAAAGGGAAAGGAATAGAATCAATTTACACTTTAAAAATATAAATAGCAAAGCCTGGCAAGTCCGGGCTTTTTACTTTATAAGCCCTGCTTTTTTGAGCAGTCCCATAATTTGTTCTTTGGTAATATTTTCAAGTTGGCTCTTGTCGTAAATAAAAACGAGGTAAACCTCGTTATCTTCTGTTACAAGGTAAGTGATAACTCTTGCTCCGCCGGATTTGCCTTTGTCCTTTGAGGTAATAGCCATGCGCACTTTATGAATGCCATAGCCAAGATTAATGCCGGAGTCCGGCTGTTCTTTCAGGATTTCAACAAGTCCTTGCAAATCAGCTTTTAGGGAAGGATGTTTTTTAGAAAGCTTCTTGAAAAACTTTTTAAAATCGGGGGTTGGATATACGCTACAACTCATTTAAGAAATCTTCAGCCGATTGTTTTTCAATTTTACCTTCCTGCATCAATTTAACTTGGTTAAGGCTGCTTTGCAGTTCGTTCAATGCCTTTTTATTCACTTCCGGCACTTCTACGTAATCCAGCGTTTTAATAAACTCCAAGAAAGTGTGAAATTTATTGTCGCTTATATTTAAAGTAAGTTGCTTCATAGTTTAAAGTTTTATCCAGCGTATGCCTGTTTAGCTTTATTATCACGAATTACCGTATCAATAAGGAAAAACAATTTATCCTTATTCTGAGGTGCAAGGCTTTTAATATCTTGAAGCCTTTGTACTGTTTTTTTATCAAAATGGGCGTTAATGCCTTCCCCTACCAAATAATCTAATGAAACCTCGAAAGCTTCAGCGATTTTAACAGCCACTTCAATAGAAGGTTTTACTTCGCTTCTTTCATACCTTCCAATCACAGGAGCATGAACCCCTATTTTTTTTACAAGGTCGTCCTGCGACATTTTTTCTTCTTCCTAAGTTCTGAAAGTCTATCTCCGAACAACATAAATGTATTTTATAGTACTGTAAAATCAATGAATACACAAAAATACGAAACATAAATTATCTAATCAAATAATTATTAATGAAAAGAAAAAAAGTATTGGAAAATATTTTTGTCATAGTAGTTGTGGTAGCAATGGTTGTTTTAGGAACGAAGCATCGAAAAAAGAGAGATCAATATTACGACTTACTTAGTGTCTGCAAGAAAACTATCAAATTTAGAGGTTTGCGTCATTGCGAACGAGGTACAGCTTGTTCCGTTGTGTCGGAAAGTGAAGCCTGCCTGCAGCAGGCAGGCAATCTCTATTTAATATCAATAGATTGCCTGCCCGACTTTAATGTTTTTCAATAGTGGTCAAGCGGGCTTCGTCCTATCGTCCTCGCAATGACGATCCGTGTTATGTTCTCTTGCAAACACTACTTTATTACTTTTGCAGTAGAGGGAACGGAGCCCGGCAATTAGGGCTAAATCTTATTTTGAGGTTCTTTTTGATTTTGAATATACTTTTTAACAAAGTAAAAAAAAAACTTTATATCACTCTGTAATGCTTACTGCCTGTGGGTTTTAAGGGTGTAATTAATGATTGAAGTTGAGTTTATTATGTACAATTTAATACTTCATTAAATTTTGTAAAAAAAAACCAATATCTTTGCGCGGTTAATTACGGATTTATACATATAAAAACATATTAAAAGTACAAACAGATGCAAAACAAAGGAGCAATAAGACTATTTGCCATTCTCCTGGCGTTAGTGAGTTTATATCAGTTGTCATTTACATACAAAACGAAGAGTATAGAGAAAGAGGCAGCACTATCACCACAGGGTACTCAGGCATATTTAGATTCAGTAAAAAATATTCCGGTTTATGATTTTCTTTTTGGTTTAAGAAAATATACATATCAGGAATGTAAAGAGCGTGAGATAAATTTTGGACTTGACCTTAAAGGTGGTATGAACCTTATTCTTGAGGTTAAAGTAGCTGATGTTATTCGGGCTTTATCTAACTATAATACCGACCCAACATTTTTAAAGGCTCTTAAATTAGCCGAAGAGCGAGAGAAATCATCAAATAAAGATTTTGTTACTCTGTTTGGTGAAGCATTTAACGAATTGGATCCTCAGGCTCAGTTGTCTGTAATATTCAGCACAGTAGAGTTAAAAGGCGAGGTTGGTTATGAGACTTCAAATGATGAAGTGATAAAGATCATTAGGCTTCAAACACAAGGTTCTATTGATAATGCATTTAATATTTTGCGTACCCGGATTGATAAGTTTGGTGTTACTCAACCTAATATTCAAAAACTTGAAAAGGCTGGTCGTGTATTAATTGAGTTACCAGGTATAACAGATCCTCAAAGGGTTAGGAAACTCTTACAGGGTACAGCAAATCTGGAGTTTTGGGAGACTTACGATAATCAGGATATTAATAGTTACATTGTTCAGGCTGAAACAAAAATACGTGAGATTGAGGCTGGAAAAGTTAAAGCTAAGTTGGCTGAGGCTGAACCGGGAGAAGAGAAGGTGACAGAGCAAGAGACTAAATCACCTGATGAAGACCTGGCTTTGTTACAGGATATGGAGACTGATAGTCTTAAAACAGACTCTTTAACTTCTACCGTTACTACATCTCTGTTTTCATATTTATTACCTAGTCAGAATCCTAATGGACCAATAGTTGGTATTACGGCCGGGAAGGATACTACTAAAGTAAACAGATATCTTCAAATGCCTGTTGTGAAAGCATTGTTGCCTAAAGACCTGAAGTTTTTATGGACAGTTAAGCCTATGCCGACAAAAGATGTTAAGTATTATACAGCTAAGCCTGTTAACGATAAAGATACTTACTTTGAATTGATAGCTCTTAAAATTTCAACATTTGACGGGCGTCCGCCATTGGAGGGAGATGCTATCGTAAATGCCAGTAAGAACCTTAATCAGCGTAGTCAGTTTGAAGTAAACATGTCAATGAATGCTGAAGGAGCAAAAACATGGGCTAAATTAACTAAAAACAATGTTAAGAAAAGTATTGCCATTGTATTGGATGGATATGTTTATAGCTTCCCTACAGTTCAAGCTGAGATTAAAGGTGGAAGAAGCCAGATAACGGGTAATTTTACTGCTCAGGAGGCTGATGACCTTGTAAATGTTCTTAAATCAGGTAAATTACCTGCTCCGGCACGTATAGTTGAAGATACTGTTGTTGGCCCTTCATTGGGAGCAGAAGCCGTTCATGCAGGTTTAACATCTTTTATCTGGGCTTTTTTGGTAGTGCTTGTATATATGGTTCTCTATTATGGTTTTAGAGCAGGCCTGGTGGCAGATATGGCTCTGATAACAAACATGTTTTTTATTATGGGTGTGTTGGCATCGTTTGGTGCTGTATTGACATTGCCCGGTATTGCCGGTATCATTTTGACCATTGGTATGTCGGTGGATGCGAATGTGCTTATTTTTGAAAGGATAAAAGAGGAATTGAGGGCAGGTAAAGGAGTGCGATTAGCGGTTGCAGATGGTTATCGTAATGCTTTTTCTGCAATTATTGACTCCAACGTTACAACATTTCTTACCGGTCTTATTCTGTTCCTGTTTGGTACAGGGCCGATTAAAGGTTTTGCCACAACATTAATGATTGGTATTGCAACATCATTTTTCACTGCAATATTTATTACCAGGTTGATATTTGAAAAAATGCTTACTAAAAAAGATTCTAAATTATCCTTCACAACAAAACTTACTGAGCATCTGTTCGAGAATATGCGTATTAAATTCCTTGAAAAAAGAAAGCTTTTCTTTATCATCTCAGGAGCTTTGATATTGGTTAGTATTGGGTCACTTGTTACAAATAGCTTGAAGCAGGGAATTGACTTTACCGGAGGACGTACATTTGTGATTCGTTTTGATGAACCGGTATCTTCTGTTGATGTACAGAAAACTCTTACCACGGAATTTGGTGGTGCAACAGTAGAAGTAAAAACATTTGGTGAGGATAATCAGATTCGTATAGCTACTAACTATATGATTGATGTTAATAATGATAATATAGATAATGAGGTTGAAGGAAAATTGTATGAGGGCCTTAAACCATTTATTGGAGATAACGTAACTAAAGATGAGTTCTTGTCAAAGTACAGGATGAGTTCACAGAAAGTAGGACCAACAATTGCTACTGATATTAAAACAAAAGCGGGTTATGCTATTCTCTTCTCCCTTATTGTTATCTTTTTATATATTCTTATTCGTTTCCGTAATTGGGAGTATGGTATGGGAGCTTTGGTTGCTCTTGTTCATGATGTTCTTATCGTTTTGGGTATATTCTCGCTGACATATAATTTCATGCCTTTCTCACTTGAGATTGATCAGGCATTTATAGCTGCAATATTAACGGTTATTGGTTATTCAATAAACGATACTGTGGTTGTATTTGACCGTATTCGTGAATTTTTAGGATTGCATCCTAAAAAGGATCGCATTGAGGTTATTGACTCTGCGTTGAACTCAACAGTCAGCCGTACATTAAATACTTCATTAACTACATTTATTGTATTATTAGTTATATTCCTTTTTGGAAGTGAAGTAATTCAAGGATTTGTTTTTGCCTTGATGATTGGTGTAATTGTAGGTACTTATTCATCATTGTTTATTGCCACGCCAATATCCTACTCACTTATTGAGAGAAAGCTAAAAAAGAAAGCTAAATAATAGTTGTACTTATTAAATAACATTAACCCTCCTGCATATTTTGTTGGAGGGTTTTTTTATTACTAAAGTTTATCCCTTAATGAAGATGAAAGTCAAATAATCAAATAACCAAATAACCAAATAACCAATTATATATTATCTTTGAATAAATTTTTGAAATATGACGACTTTGCTTTTTATATCAGGAGGAGAAATAGTAATAGTAGTATTGGTTATACTGTTACTTTTTGGCTCTAAGAAAATTCCTGATTTTGCACGCACTTTTGGTAAAGGGCTCAATGAGTTCAGAAAGGCAACAGAGGATATAAAGCGTGAAATTAATGATACATCAAATAGTTTTACTGAAGAGATCGATGAGGTACGTGAGTCATTAAACGATCAGGTTGATGATATTCATGATACATTCAACGAAACAACTACTGACAATTTTGACCCTTATGCTGTAGAAGATCAACCTTATCCTTCAGAAGAGAATATTGATGATATTCCGGAAGATAGTTATATTTCAGAAGACAAAAAAGCTAATGAACCGGATAAGGAGTTGAAAAGTGAAAAACCATCTGCCAAGCAATCAACCGGGAACGTGAAAAGTAAAAAGGTTGATGCCGGCAACAAATCTGTTAAGAAGAGATTAAAAAAAGAAAAACCGACAGGCGATATGCCCAATAAAGATTTAAAGAACAATAAATAATTATAGAAATTGTGGAATTACTTGATGGAACATCATACATCATATATCAAACATCATACATCCATTAAATGAATGATTATTTATTATTGACTTTAGGTTTCCTGTTTTTGTTTGTCAGCGGGCATTATCTTATCACATCAAGTGTTCTTATAGCTAAGCGTTTTAATATAAGCAATTTGGTAATTGGTATTACTATTGTTGCTTTAGGTACGTCAGCTCCTGAGTTATTTGTTAGCCTCAAGGCTGTATTTGCCGGGTCAGCTGATATATCCATTAGTAATGTTATTGGCTCAAATATCGCTAACATCGCATTGGTTTTAGGTTTTGTAGCAATTATATTCCCGTTAAAAGTTAAGAAAAAGGGGATATGGATTGATTGGGGAGTAATGATGTTTGCATCTGTTTTGTTGTATCTGTTCAGTTGGAATAATCTCGAACTGAACGGGTGGGAAGGCATGGTTTTTCTGGTTTTATTGGTTGTTTACATGGCTTGGTTGGTATATGATACAAGAACAAGAAAACTTGCTGGAGTAAAAGAAAAGAGTGAATTAAAGAGTAAGGAGATGTCATTGCTTTTAGTGTCAGGGCTTTTTATTCTTTCAGTTGTTGGTCTCTATTTTGGGTCGGGATGGTTAGTTGACGGAGCACGTAATATTGCTGTGAGTTTTGGTATTAGCGAAAGAGTTGTTGGGATAACAGTCATTGCTTTTGGTACGAGTGTACCTGAGTTAGTAACTTCACTTATTGCTGCCATTAAGAAGAATACAGATATATCTATTGGAAATATTATTGGTTCAAACATCCTTAATATATTTGCGATTTTAGGGATCACCTCTTCGGTGAAGAGGTTAGATGTTAATGTTGCTTTTATTGATAAAGATTATTTGTGGATGATAGGTATTGCGTTACTACTGTTTCTAATGTTATTACCATTAAAGAGAGGGGTTATTAGTCGTTGGAAAGGGTTAATACTGGTAACTGTTTATGTGGTTTATATTTACTTTTTATTTTGATTAGATATGGAAATGGTTAAAGGAACAGGTATTCATAAGTCTTTTGGCACTCTTGAAGTTTTAAAGGGTATTGATATAACCATTGATGAGGGGGAAGTGATTTCTATTGTTGGGCCCAGTGGTGCCGGAAAAACAACTTTGTTGCAAATATTAGGTTCATTAGACAGATCAAATGCCGGTACGATCAATATAAATGGAGTTGATATTAGTAAATTAAGTGAGTTTCAGCTTGCAAGGTTTAGGAATGAGAATATTGGTTTTGTTTTTCAATTTCATCAATTGTTGCCTGAGTTTACTGCTGTTGAGAATGTTTTGATACCTGCACTGATAAAAGGTGATTCGCGAAGTAAAGCAGAAAAAAGAGCTAAAGAGCTACTTGCTTTTCTTAATCTGTCTTCTCGTCTTGAGCATAAACCTTCGGAGTTGAGTGGTGGTGAAAAACAACGTGTTGCAATTGCCCGAGCTTTAATGAATAAACCTGCTGTGGTGTTTGCTGATGAACCTTCAGGAAATCTTGACTCAAAGAGCCAGGAAGAGTTACAACAGTTGTTCTTTTCTTTAAGAAATGAATTTAACCAAACGTTCGTTATCGTTACACACGATTTGCATTTGGCTAATATGTGCGACAGGGTTGTTTCGATGAAGGATGGAATAATTGAAAAACAAGTTCATAAAGAAACCGGATCGTTAAATTAGAGTTTTTTAGGAGAAAAATCTTCACTTCATGCAACAATCTGAGATAAAAGAGTTTCTTGATGAAAAAGTTGAGCAGTATAACTGTATCGCTTTTATTGAGAATGACCCAATATCTATACCTCATCGCTATACAAAAAAACAAGATATTGAGATTGCAGGATTTCTGGCTGCTACCATAGCATGGGGTCGCAGAGACCTGATCCTTAAAAAAGCAAATCTTTTAATGGATCTGATGGATGACAGCCCATACTCCTTTTTAATGGGAACTTCTGAAAAGGAATGGAGTAGATTTGAGAATTTTTATTACCGTACTTTCCAACCTGAAGATATACTCTACTTTTTAAAAGCTCTGAAAAGTATCTATAAACAGCATGATGATATGGAAGAACTCTTTTCTATGGGCATCAGTAATGGAGGATTAAGGCAGACTATCCATAATTTTAGAGAGAAGTTTTTTTTATTCTCTCCTATGCAACGTACAAAAAAACATGTGGCAGATGTAATCAAAGGTTCTGCAGGTAAACGTATAAACATGTTCCTACGCTGGATGGTTCGTGAGGACAGTGCCGGTGTGGATTTTGGTTTATGGAAATCTATTTCTCCTAAAGACCTCTATCTGCCTTTGGATGTGCATTCAGGTAATGTTGCACGTAAATTGGGATTGTTGCAAAGAAAACAAAGTGACTGGAAAGCTGTTGAAGAAGTTACAGGTATGCTGCGTAAATTTGATGTAGATGATCCTGTGAAGTACGATTTTGCTCTGTTTGGGCTTGGTGTTAATGAGAAATTTTGAATAGCGTTACGCAGGCACAATATTCGTGTGCTGTTATTCCCCTCCTCGGAATAATGGCACTAACTTAGTGTATATAATACAATAACTTTTGTATCTTTGCAT
>CBDUZZ010000110.1:0-8744 GCA_965371855.1 uncultured bacterium | reverse complement strand
TTTAGGCAAAGATACATATTATTTACGTCATATCATACTTAACTTAACACTAGTAGACCCAAATATTCCGTATACCATCTGAAATGTCAACAGTATAAAACATTGGCGTGTAATATGTTAGGATACGATAAAGGTATAAAATAATTAACAATTTTCATATACAATTGTACTGGTAAGTATATTCAAATATTGTATAAGTCAATTATTATATCTAATTTAATCCAATCATTACAATGCTTTATGTAAAATCAGACATGTGAACTATTGTAAAACACCGATAAATCTTGAGTTTTATGTTTCATCTGTTTGTTTATTTTTGAAAAAAATCTCTGTTAAGTTTTTTTAACTAACTAAATACATATATCATGAGAAAATTAAACTTTGTATTTTTACTTCTAATTAGCATTTTATATGCTTGTGGATCAGGTCAAACAAACAACAAGTCTGATGCCTCATCTGAGCAGGAAGTTTTAAAAAGTGATGAGAGCAAAAAGGAAATTGTTGATTGCGATGATTTTCTTGATCGTTATGAAAAATGGATTGATGATTATCTGGTTTTGATGGAAAAATACCTCAAAAACCCTACGGATGCCGAATTAGGCAAGAAGTTTATGACGGTAGCTCAGGAGGCCTCTACATGGACGCAACAATGGACAAGCAATTTCTATGCATGTGTAACGCAGGAGAAGTATCAGGAAAGATTTGAGAAAATATCAGATAAGGCAAATAAAAAAATGAAAGAGTTGGGGCTTGAATAGATTTGTGAATACACTAAATATATTTTAAATGATACATCCCAAATTTACATTCGGATTATTGCTTGCTTTCATGATTTATGCAAGCAGTGCAAATGCGCAGGAACTGACAGGAAAAGAACTTGTTAAGAGCGACGATGTGAGTTCGTTAGTTGAGTCAGGTATTGGACTTCTGTTTGGAGCATCAAATTTAGAAGGCGATGTAAAAAAAGCAGTTGTTACGGCTGATACTCACAATAAGTTATCAGTGAAAGTAAACTTTGATGGATTTTCAAATGCATGGTTGAAAGGAAGCTTTGTAAATGCCGAAAAAGCCAGAATCAATGATATTGTATCAACTCCTATTCAATTAACTACCGGCAGCTCCGAAGTTGATCTCTCTTTTTCACTGAAAGAGAAACCGCAAAGCGACAATATTCATTCTGTCTTATTAAAACTCATGATATGCAAAAGAGAAGGTGATGCTACCGGAAAGGTGATTGTATTTCATCTCGATAAAGAGTGGAAAACTTCAGGGCTATCAAGTGAAGAGGCTACTTATGATTTTATACAGGAAGGTGTAGTAATAAACATCACACCTGTAGCTATTGGAAGTGCAACTGAAATTAAAGACGAGAAGCCTGATCTGCCAACACCTAAAAAAACATCTAAAGTTGTAGTTAATAAGACTATGTATAAGTCAAACATAGTGCGTAAACCGATGACATTCCGAATTGTAAATGTGCAGAAATCGGCTGTAACAAAACAATCCAATACTGATAAGTCAAAGAATTTTGGAATGGTTTACAGAGATAAGAAACCTCCGGTAAAAAATACAGACAAACCGAAAATGGTAACGATGGCTATTTATACTCCTGTAGATCCACCCCTTCAGTTAGATGAGGAGCAAATAGATAAAGGTGCATTAGGACCCGGTAATTCAGCCATTTCGCTTTGGGATGAGATAATGTCGGATGTGAATTTTGACTTTGGAAATAACAGCATTACAAACATCAACACTGATATTTTTCCCGATAAAAATGAGCAATCGGGTTACTATTACTATTTCCCGGCCTCCTATAATCTAAGGTGGGATAAAGATGAGTTTTATAACCTTAAAATTTTGTATGGATCAGCTTCGGAGACAGAAAGCGGTCAGGTAAATATGTTTGTGCAATTAACTCCGGCTATAGGCACGAAGGAAAAAGCTATGGTCAAGGAGTTGGTGAAAGAGTATGCAAATGCAAACAAACTGCCATTCGAGAAACTGCTTCCTGTGCCATTGGCAAGTATTCCTGAAGTAGATCTGTCAGGTCAGCTTAGTAGTTTGTATAATATTCCTGTTGATAAAGTATCGGCAACTGTTACCGGTATTTTTGACCCTATAGATATTGCCTGGCCTATGAATACAAAAAATGCCGATGACCTGATGGTTGGCCTCAAAGAGGTAGATTTAAACGGTAGCTTAAAATTAGTACCACAAGGTGAGATGCCCGAGATAAATATTCCCATTAATATCTCACTTGATGATGAACAGGTACTGGGTAGAATTGAACTGAAAAAAAATATATGGAGAAACAACGACTGGAAAAATGAGATGCCTTTCCCTGTTAAGCTCAAGTATATACATGCTATAATTCTGAATAAAAATAAGAATGGTGCTACAGTACCATTTATCTACTCCTGGGATTTAGGAGACAAGGAAGTACCTGTATTGGCAACGGTTAAAATAAAGTCTGCCTCTATTCCAAAAATTGTAGATAACAAAGCCCGGCGTATCTGGATAGAGTATTCCGTACCTCCATGTATAGCTTGTAAGGATAAAATAATTAATGAACTTACAGGAGGAACAACAGCTGCCCGTGAGCAAAAGATAGAAGTGGTATCATATGTTAATGAACGCACCAATGCATATGTTGTTGAAGTTAAGGTACGATCTAAGTATGCCGATACTAAAGGTCAAAATATTATTGAGATGCCTGCCTTAAAAGTGCTTGAAGATGGAGAAACCTATTTTATTGGACCGTTGTATCTGCCCGAAGGAGAGAAGTTAGAGTATGAGTATCGTATAAAATTTGTTACTGATGAAGAGGTGCTTCAGTCAAAATGGATATACTCATCCGAATCAAGTCTCTATCTGAATAAGAAACTTGTGGAAGATGCTCTGGGAAAATTTCCGGGAGAATAAATATCTAACTTCTTGATTATGATGATTCAAAAAATATATTTAACGTCTTCAAGAAAACTATCAAATTTAAAGGTTTGCGTCATTGCGAACAAGGTACAGCTTGTCCCAACATGTCGGGAAGTGAAGCAATCTCTATTGAATTTCAACAGATTGCTTCGTCCTACCGTCCTCGCAATGACGATCCGTGTTATGTTTTCTTACAGACACTATTTAGTGCTTACGGCTTTACTGCTTATGCCTCTTTTGGGTTTTACACAGCCTAATTTCAGCCAGGCAGTTGAGTACGAAGGAGTGAGGTGTTTTAGAGATGCTGAAAAAACAGATGTAGCATACTATGCCCCGGGAGCCTTAAGCCTGGCATTGGATCGTAATGAAAAACCTGATTTCAACTTTTTGCAAACTCGCTATACCGGAAATGTAGCATACAGTGATCGAGGAGAAAACAGGTTCCTGAGTATTCTTCGTTTCAAGGTAAAAATGGAACAACTACCGGCTGAAAAAATATCCATGATAAAAAAAGCACTATGGCCAACCGGCAAGGGGCACTTACGACCCATTCCCATTACCAACATAAAAGCGATGCTTGTTTTTACACCTGTTACCAATCAGGAAGATGATATGGAGTCAACGGTTCTTACTGATGGAAACCTCTCTGCCGAAGGGGCGGAAGGCTTGAACGGAAAAGGTGAATACTGGAAAGAGAGGGAGTTTTCATTAAGAGTTGATGAACATTCTACTCAACTCCTTAGCGAAGGTTTTGAACTTGGCCAGTCGTTAATGAGTTTAAGTTATGCTTTCTTCTCAAAAGGCGTTAATCAATTAGATAACAACCTTATTACTAAAGGCGAAAGTGATATTTTAGATGCAATAAAGGAACAAATTGAACAACAACAGGATACTACCTTACAACAGGTTTGCATCAAATCGGATGCTTTCTCTATTACTATTGATTCTCATAAATGGCCCAATTTGGTTAAGCAGATAGATATTAATGAAGAGGTGCCTCCCGGATATGCTGCAATGGAGGTAAGATGCTATGACTTTAACAACAATCTTCGACCCGATCTGTTTGCAAAAAAAATAGAGATTAAAGCTAAAGGTGTTGGACGTGGAGAGGTAATCGTAAAAAAGACTTTCAGCAGTAAGTCGCCTGATATTTATGTGTATAGCATTAAGTTTCCCTATGCCGTACGCTTAGATAAACCACTGTATTACAGAGTAACCAGCATTAGCGATAGTTCTGCTCCGGTAAAAACAGAGTGGATAGAACAAGATTTATGGACTGGGATGATTGATATTACATCTACTGAAGATCAAATTATTGATGATGAATAAAAATAGTGAATTAAGATTAATGAAACATCCATTACGAATAAATTTTGACACACAGACAGAATGATTGTTTTGCCGCGAATAAAAATACAGAAACTCTGCGCCTCAGTGTCTCTGTGTTAGTTATTTACTAAATTAAAACACATGAAAAAGAGAGTAATCTTACTAACATTGGGTCTTGCAGCTTTAATATTAACAAACGCTCAAGTGAAATATGACGAAGGGCGTATACAGGTACTTGGCGTACAGCTTTTACAAGATTTTAAGAATGAGAATGCCTACTACTATCTGCCTCAATACCCTCGCTTATCGACTCGGGAGAATGGTGACATAGAGCTGATGTGCATTAAATATGTGGGCGAAAATAATCAACCCAGTGGAGGACTGTTTCATGCTCTTATTGAATTCTCTTTATCAGATGAGATGATAGCTGAGTTACAAGATGCGTTGGAAGAAAAAATTTCGGGAGCTAAAATAATGGGGCCTGTACCTTTACTGCCTCTGGCCTCGGAAGATGGACAGGGAACTGCCGGATTTCAACTGGTTTCCGCCATCTTATCTAATGCAGGTGGTGAAGATTCCTTTTCACGATCGGTGGTTACTTCCGGGCATGCCCCACTTCTGCCAGGTTCCAAATCGGCCATTGCAGCTAACCTCACTCCCGAAGGTGCTACTCTTCTGTGGAACTCCTTTGCAGGTGCAACATCAGACGTATCGGTATCTGTAAATGCCAGTTATGAAGCATCCGTAAAGGCATACAATGCTATTGTAACTGCTGATATGAGTGTTGTTTACAACCATTTTAGCCAGTTGTATAATTATCAGCACAAGTATGCTAAACGCCAACTTCGGGATATTGCAGATGAATTAAAAAGGGATGGAAAAATTAACATTGAGGTATTTGATCGCTCCAAGGGGTTGGATATTAAAGTTTCGGATGTGCAGGGAATTCTTAATATTGTTACCGATAAACTTGTTGAAATAATGTTTAACACCGAAACAGGTTGGTCAAAAGCTCCTGAAAAGGAACAAGCTGTTACTTCAGGTCAGATTAAAGGTAGACAGGAACAAGGTTGGGTTTCTAAACTGTTTAAAGGTACAGGTAACTCAAAATATATCTCTGATGATCAGTTTGTGTTGAAAAAGAGATCCGATATTCAAACCAATAAATTTTATCTGAACCTGAGTAAGACAACAACAATAAAGGTCCCTATTAATTCTTCTGGAAATTTAGGTGGATTCTATGAAGAGCTGAGTAACGATCCTAAATACTTTAGAATTGTTGATCTTAATGATGCTGCTTTTCAGCATCGCGATATCTTCTTTCAAATTGATGGAGAGTATGTTGATGCGTTCAGGAATAAAATAAACTTTGTTTCTGTAAACTTTAAGAAAGAGCATGGTTCAGACCCGGCAACTACAAAAGAGATATTTTTCAATTACAGTGATGTTGAGAAAGGTGAACAGTTAAAGTCGGTAAGTTTCCCCAGATTGGGCGATAATAGTGCCGAATGGCTAAATTATGAATATAGACTAAACTGGAGTTTACGAGGTATTGATAAGCCTGTCTCTATTCCAGACAACGACTCAGTATGGATAAAATCCAACGCTCCTGTCATCTCACTGAAACCTCCGTTTAAAAAAGAGATTGTGGAGATTGATGCCGATCGCTCTATGTTTACAGATGCCGGAATGTCAACTGCTATTGTTGAGTTTGCATCGGTACTGGCAGGTAAAAAGGAGAAGGTGGGAAGAGTAATGCTTAGAGCCGATGATGTGGAATCCTTATCACGAATTGCACTCTATCATGACGAGGGAGAGCAGGTAGTATATAGAGTTACATGGGTTTCGAAAAAAGGAACACAAAAAACCCCACTTCAACTGCTCGATACAGATTATCTGTTTTTATTACCACCTGAACCGGAAAATTAAGTCTTATGAAGAAGTTTCTTTTATTACTACTAACAGGGCTGGTTCAACTGACTTATGGCCAGCAAATAATGGCTGACAGAGGCATTAGAGCCGGGGAACTGTGGTGCTTTCCTATTGCAACCGACACGCTGACCTATTATTACCTGCCCAACGATGCATCACTTGCACTTGACAAGAAACAGAATCCCGAGTTTTCACTCATCAGATATGTTGTAACAAACGCTTCATCAGACAATCAGGCAAACTCTATTCAGCAAGCCGGTGGCGGTGCTATTTTACATTTTCTTATCCAGTACAACACATCGGCTGAGAAAGTAAATAAAGCAGAGGAATCGCTTGCTGAGATACTGCAAAATAATAGTATAAAACTTAAAGGGCCTGTAATTTTTGAGAAGGGAAGATATGCACTGGTCTCTTCCATTTTATCGAAAGATGGTAAAAAGCAAAACCTTTTAATGGCATCGGGCAGTGCACCCGTATTGGAAGGCAGTAAAATTGCGCTTTCGTTTGAGATGGAACCCGAAACATCAAAGTTGTTGTTAGAGAGTTTTAAAATGGCGACCCCCGATATTTCCATTGTTTTTGATTTGGAGTTTTTGGGTTTGTCAGACGCTTTTAATGCAGAAATGGAGATAGACTGGTCTCAGGTACAGAAAAATCAGCATATAAAAGCCGGCGTTAAGGCTTACTACGTTAGTGCCGAGGTGGATATGCTTTATGATGATCTTAGAAAAGAGAGTGCTATTAAACTTACTACCAGTGGTGAGGATATTGCAATGCAAGCTCTTATCAATAGAGTGTATGAAAAACTTACAGATCTGTTTTTTAAGCAGGTTGAACCGGAAAAAGTTCCCCCGGTAGTTAAGGAAGATATAGCAAATGGTTTTGAAAAAGTGATGAAGAGCCTTAGTAAAAAATCTCCGTTTAGTGCTCATGGAGCATATAAATTAAAGGAGCTTAAAACAGAAGGGCATTCAAAAATGAACTTTAACTCAAAAGCTACAGTGAAACGACATCACTACATCACCTTTAATATGGGCAATCTGTACAAAACCTATGGTGATGATAACCGGTTTTTTAAAACTGTTAATATGGATGATCCCGATTTTCAACAGCGGGAAATATATGTAGGTGTTGACGGTACACTAATTAGCGAACTGGGCAAGATGATTAATAATGTTACCGTAACCATGAGAAAGACTCATGAAAATGGCGAACAAACAATTAAAGAAGTTATTGTTACGCCTTCAACACTTGACGATTCGGTATTTTCAATGAAAATGGTATACGGCTCAAAGGGAGATAATGACCGGATGAAATGGCTTAACTACGATTATCGCACTAACTGGAAGTTTAGTGGAGGTGGTGAGTATACAACTGCCTGGCTTACCGAATCATCCTCAATGATAAACCTGTTTGCCCCATTTAACAGAACTCAGGTTCAGCTAATTGGTGATACCGAAATACTGAATTCGGAAGGTGTCAGGGCGGCTATCATTCAAGTTTCATATCCGTTTTTTGGAGATATACGGTCGGCACGACTAACATGGAAACCGGGTGAAATCCCTGATGATAAGATGGTAGAGATTACACTTCCCTTAAACAATGATAGTTATAAATATAAAATTACATGGGTAAAAAAAGATGGAACCCGGCTAATTAAGGAAAATGAAGATAATACCGGATTGGTTTTCATAGATGAATTAGAAAAACAAATCAAGTAAAATGACTGATAAATTATAGTTCTATGTCGAATATGGTAGGTAATAAAGATAACTCGTTCTTTTCGCTTTTCATTTTTGCCTTGATGCAAAAACGAAACAAAAAAATCAAGGCTTATTTCAAGTTGCACTTTACATGTACTTAACGATTAAGTTCGGGCGAGTGATCTCCTCGTTCCTCGGAGCTTCTCGCTCTCCCTAAATCTTTAAATACACTCCAAGTACAATTTGAAAGAGGCCGAAATAACTTAACAATTAATCTATAATTAGCGATAATTTGTGTAATTCGTGGAAAAATAAAACACCAAGTTATTACATTTACGTAATGTAAACGACAAAGAGCCTAAATTATTAAATAGAATTTAAATACTAACAAACCATAAAACATTTAAGCTATGACGACAAGTAAATTTTTAAGAAATTACAACTCAGTAATGTTAACATTAATATCAATAATATTGATGTTTGGCATGTCGGTTAAAACGGTTAACGCACAGTCTCTTGATCCTGACAACCGTGTTTCTATTACGCTGGATGACGGTACAGAAGTTACTCTTTTGGGTAGAGCCAAAACAGGTCAGAACAACAATTTTACAGGTGAGTATTACTATCTGCCGGTAGGCTTAAGACTATCCTCCCGTCCTGATGGAGTGCCTGAATTCCTGTTTATGAAATATACTACAGAGAAAGATGCCTCAGCCGGTGGTGTTCAGGGAGCTATAATGCACTTTTTAATGCAATGGGGCTTAACAGCACAGCAGGAGATTGAGCTTGAAAGTAAGCTTAACCCAACTTGGCTTTCGCGCATCAAAAAATAGAAAATATTTCCATATTTTG
>CBDUZZ010000109.1:0-8947 GCA_965371855.1 uncultured bacterium | reverse complement strand
ATTGGAAAGGATTAAGAATGATCCTGAGTTGGCGCATTTGGTGAAGGAGGGATAGCTTGGCCTGGCAATTAGATGGTCAATATGTAACTTCTTAGCTTCGATAATTAATAATTTTGATGCAAATGTACAAATGCTATATTACGGCAGCAAATCAAAATAGCTGCCGATAATTTAGATGTAGGGATGAAAAATTTTCCTATACGATTTTTTCAGCAGCCTTTTTGCATTGATTACTTTTACAAACAGACAATCCCTACCACACCCCGGACAACCCCTACTCCCTTCTAACAACTAAAGAATCAAACTCATATTTTCGATACATTAATTAATTTAATGTAACAAGTTATGAGCAAAAAAGTATCAGATGAGATGTTATTGGTTCTTGAAGAAAAAGAACAGGGAAAACAGTCGGTTAAAGCAGTAACAGGGGAATTTGACAAGAACGGAAGCCCTAAAACCACTCTTCCTAAGAATGAAAACAATCCCGATTTTCTGAAAATCAACAAGCACAACAACACATTGGAAAACTTCTTTTCCAATTTTATGCGGCAGTGCAAAAACCCAACACAGTTTGCCTTCTTTAAAGTGCCCGCCGATGGCATGGAGCAAATAGCAACAGTTATTGGCGGTATTGTTAAAAATGGTTACGAGTCGGGTAAAGATATGCTTAATGAGTATATGGTCAAGCCCGAGAATTATGCCGCAAAACAAAACAAAGAACAGGGACAAGCTCCTGAGCAACAGAAGAACGGGCAGTCCACAAATAAAACTGCCATTAACGAAAATGAAATTGATTGGGAAGGTTTAAGCAAATACGGGGTATCCAAAGAGATGTTGGAAAAGAATAAATGCCTCAATACCATGCTCAATTATGGAAAGTCTCCCGTTTTGCTTCCCGTTAAGATGGATTTGGAAGGGATAAAAGTGGAAACAGAAGCCCGTTTGGCATTCCGAAAAGACCAGAATGGCAAAGTATCCCTGTCCGTTCACGGGGTACGTAAACAACCAGAGCTTAACAAACCTTTTTACGGCTATAAATTTACCGATGAAGAAAAAAAAGCACTGACGGAAACCGGAAATCTGGGCAAAGTGATGGACATGAAAAAAAACGACGGTACAACCTTACCCGTTTATGTGAGTATTGATAAACTGACCAACGAACTGGTCGCCCTGCGTGCTGACAAGGTAAAAATACCCAATGAAATCAAAGGAGCAACAATTAACGAAGGACAGAAGCAACAATTACAGGAAGGCAAATCAGTTTTTGTGGAAGGCATGACAGCCAAAAGTGGAAAAGAATTTTCTGCCCACCTTCAGGTAAATGCCGATAAACGTGGTCTGGAGTTTATCTTCGACAGGCAACAAGAACAGTCTCAACAAAAAGAGCAGGGTTTCCGCATCCCGACAAAGCTTGGAGGTGTAGAGCTGACCAAACAGCAACAGGATGATCTGAAAGGCGAAAAGACTATCTACGTAAAAGGCTTAACCGATAAAAAAGGGCAGACTTACAACGCCTATATCAAAGTAAACACCGAAAAAGGCAAACTGGATTTTTTTAAATGGAATCCCGATAAAGCCCAGGAGAAAACACCGGACAATGCCCACAAAATCCAGGAGGCGGTCAATTCACAGGGTAAAACCAATGAGGCTACCAAAGAGGTAAAAGAACCAATGAAAAAAGGCCAGTCCCAGCCTACCGAAAAACAACAGGAGAAAAAAGCAGAACAACAAAAAAAAACCATGCCCATAAGCAAAGGGCGCAAAATGTAACCTAAACCATGAAAACAACAAATATGAATTTAAATGTTTCCCCCTTTGGGGGAAATCCCGAAGGGAAAGGGGGCTCTAAATGATAGCAATAATAGCAGAAAAACCCAGTGTTGCCCGTGAGATAGCACTAATCATAGGGGCTAAAGAGAAGAAAGACGGATATATTCAGGGAAATGGCTACATGGTAACATGGGCATTCGGCCACTTAGTGGGTTTGGCAATGCCCGAAGAATACGGGTACAAAGGTTTCCGGAGAGAAAGCCTACCCATACTGCCACCTGAATTTATTCTGACACCCCGGCAAACTAAAGTTGGTAAATCTTACGAGTTCGATAAAGGGGCATTGAAGCAACTGAAAGTAATCGAATCAGTGTTTAACAAGTGTAAAAGCATTATTGTTGCAACTGATGCAGGCCGAGAGGGAGAACTTATCTTCCGGTATATCTACAACTATTTAGGTTGCAAAAAGCCATTCTCCCGGTTGTGGATAAGCAGCCTGACCGATAAAGCCATACAGGAAGGTTTAAACAATCTCAAAAAAGGAAATGACTACGATAACCTGTACCAGGCAGCCAAAGCCCGTAGCGAATCTGATTGGCTCGTGGGCATAAACGCCACACAAGCCATAACCATAAGTGCCAGGCGTGGGCTCTATTCGCTCGGCAGGGTACAAACACCTACTTTGGCAATGGTCTGTTCCCGTTACTTAGAGAATAAGAACTTTGTTTCTAAACTCTATTGGACAGTTCAGGCAGAGTTTCAAAAGGGAGGCGTAACGTTTATTGCATCAGTCCCCGGACAGTTTGAAGAAAAGGCAAAGGCAGAAACCGTTTGCCAAAGCATCAGAAAAGCAGGTCAATTAACCGTCAAATCAGTAGAGCGTAAGCAGCGTAACGAAAAGCCCCCGTTGCTTTATGATTTGACTACATTACAAAAAGAGGTCAACAATAAATTGGACTTTTCGGCTGACAAAACGCTTTCAATAATACAGAGACTTTACGAAGCAAAACTTACCACCTACCCCAGAACCGGAAGTCGATACATATCGGAAGATATTTTTGAGGAAATTCCCTCTTTAATCGAAGTTTTACACTTGCATGCCGACTTAGGAGCGTATGCAAAGACATTGAACCATTTAAACAGACAAAGTGTTAATGACAGCAAAATAACTGACCATCACGCTATCATTATTACTGAAAACCGGGCAATGGGATTGGGAAAAGACGAACAGACCATATATAACATGATAGCCGGGCGTATTCTGGAAGCCTTTTCACCCAATTGCGTAAGAGAGGTTACGCACGTTGTTTTTGATGGTAATGGCACTGAACTTACTGCCAGGGGCACGGTCATTAAATCCAAAGGCTGGAGAGAGGTACTGAATACCAAAGAAATGGACGAATCGGTGCTGCCCCAACTTTCCGAAGGGGAAATGTTGCCAACCACTCAGGTTAGCACCCTTGAAAAGCAGCCAATGCCTAAAGCTTTGCTTACAGAATCATCTCTTTTATCAGCTATGGAGAACTCCGGTAAAACACTGGAAAATATAGAACTCCGCAACAGCATGAAAGAGTTGGGAATTGGTACCCCGGCAACCCGTGCCTCCATTATCGAAACACTCTTTTCGAGGGGATATATGGTACGTCAAAAAAAGTCGCTTGTGCCCACCGAAAAAGGGTTGGCAGTATATGATATTGTTAAAAATATGAAAATAGCCAATGTGGAAATGACCGGGGTATGGGAACATGATTTGGGGCGTATAGAACAGGGCAGGACTGATGCAGGTGCATTCATCGAAAGCATCAAATATTACACGCTCAGAATTACCGAAGAGTTGTTGTCGTGTAACATCGTCAAAGAAGACGAAAAGAGTATCACATGTCCAAAATGCAATACCGGTAGAGTGATTGTCTACCCCAAAGTGGCAAAGTGCAATAATAAAGAGTGCGACCTTTTGGTGTTCCGCAGTGTATGTGGCAAAACACTTACCAATAGCGAGGTAGAACAGTTATTAACCAAAGGAAAAACTTCTGAAATCAGAGGATTGAAAAGCAAAAAAGGTACAACTTTTAGTGCTTGTTTGGCATTTGATAGCGAGTATAAAACAACTTTTGAGTTCCAGAAAAGTAAAAAGCCTTTTAACAGCAATGTTAATACCCGCTAAAGATGCTCCGGGTACATTGGCTTACTTCGTAAGGGTCATCGCCCCGAACCGTTTCACCGGTGCGGCAGGCCATGCCCCTTTTTACTTCGTTTACGCCAAAGAACCCCCGCATATCCAGAAGCAAGAAAACAGACGGACATGACGGAAAACCATTTCAGGCTGTCCTGTCCGTCCATTCACCTGCTTTTTTCGGGAGAAAAACCTTACTACTCACTACTCACTACTCATTTCTTAATAATGGAACTATCTTATTTCAAACTTCTACTCACCGCATATCTCAAAGAGAGTTATCCTGAGAAAGCGGACAACCACAAATTCATTCATCAACGTAGCGAACTGGCAACAGAAAATTACGCATGGGCCATTACAAGCGGTTATAACCACATAGAAGCAGCGGAACAGGCAAGCATTGTACTGTATCGGAATTTACGCTTTTCAAAATACAATATCCTTTTTGAAATACTTTCCGAAGAATTCACCAACACCGTAGCCGAAGAACAAATAGCTGAACGGGCTTTGGAACTTTTGCCTTTATGTGCAGATACATTTACAAAGTACGACTTGGGAGATGACTTTGCCGATACACCCGAATATGAAAAGCTTTATACTGAACTAACCGGAAAACTGGCAGGGTATGGCATATAACAAAAAGCAGCACCTGCAGGACAATATCGAAGCCATACGCACCGTGTTCAACCTCGACAAAGAAAAGCGGAAGGCAACCCCCGAAGAACAGGCGGTACTGCGAAAATATTCAGGCTTTGGTGGATTGAAATGCATTTTGAACCCGGTTAAAAGTCTGGCCGATGCAGTGCACTGGACAAAATCCGACCTGCCACTGTTTTCGATGGTCAGGGAGCTGCACAGTATCATTCACGAAAACGCCGAAGACAGGAATGAATATCGGCGGTACTTCAACAGCCTGAAAAACTCTGTGTTGACCTCCTTTTATACGCCCCCGGAAGTGGTGCGAATCATGGGGCAGGTTTTTAATAATATGGGCATAAAACCCAACCGTTTTTTAGACCCGTCGGCAGGGATGGGCGAGTTTATTTCGGCATTTAAAGAACTAGAGAAGATTGATGAAGTTGTTGGTATAGAAAAAGACCTTTTGACAGGCAAAATGCTCTCTTATCTCTATCCCGAAAAAAAAATCGGGACAGGCTGCTCATCTCTTTTATCCATACATGACTAATAGTAATTTAGCCTTTTCTGTTTTCGCTTCACACATCAAAATTGCTTTCAATGCATTAAAACAGTTGTTTGAAGCCTGCTCCTGTAAGCCGACTCCGGCGGGTCATCCATTCTCTAATAGATTCCACCATCTTATTTGTAGTTACGAAAGGACGTTTCCTTTCTCACAGCACACTCCACGCCAGCAAAAGGTCAACACCATAAGGCTTTTCTTAGTCAGAGTAACAAGTAAAGTAAGAAGTGGATTTTATTTACACATACTTATTCCATTTTTTGAAAAATCTTGAATTTTGTCATACTTCCTTTTTTATAGCTATAAATTGTTTAAATAAACTTTAGTAAGGTTTGGCGAATTTTTATCAGGAACAAAAGTATTAAAAGCCTTTCCAGAATCATTAATCATAAAAAATAAAGGTACATCAACTTCCAATAACTGAGTAATCTCAATATTAAAGTCATTGCCTTTTAGTATTTGTATATTAGGGTACTCTTTTTGAAAATATTTTTGCATGTTACTATTCTCAAAAAAGCAGATTGCAATTACATTAGTTTTTTTAATAGAATCGTTATAATTATTTAGAATTGTAAGACACTGTTCAATACAAATTCTACAACTTCTCATTGTAAAATAGAATACAAGTGGAGATTTATTATCTTTTTTGAGTTTGCTAAAACATTCCATCTTTGTATCATTAAGGTTCAATTCAATTGTTTTAAATTTTATAAATTGTTTATACATATCATTGCAATTGCTTTTTTTATTATTCGTTTGAAATTGAATAATATAGAAGACTGATAGCATATTTGATAAAACCAGTATCAATATTATGATATTAGTAACTCTTGAGCTCATATCTTATAATTATAGGATTACTATCTGTTTTTATTTTACTGAGCAAGGCATTAATGGCATTCTTTCTCTCTTTTGTATATTTTTTTTTATTCACGTTTAATAATTTTTCAAAAGTAACAGGATGAATTGAAGAGTAGAAGGTATTATTTATGCCGTATTTAATCGGAAAAAACGTTTCCCAACTATTTTCTTTGTATGGATTCTTTGTAATGTTGAAAACTTTGTTGTCTTTTTTATTATACAATACAAACTTTATTCCTTTGGTTTTTTTATAGCTGTAACTAAAATATATCCATTCTTTGAGTTCTATAAAATTATGGTATCCTAAAGCATATTTATCCATCAATTTATTTATAATTTTTTGATTTTTTCTTCTGCTGTGGAATAGCTTTTTTAATTCCTTGTCAGGCACTTCGGCTTCTTGGAAATCAATTATATATTTCGGTTCAATCTTATTTTTATCGAAAGAATATATTTTTTTATGCAATGGTAAGACAAAACTTACTACGCCATCTGTTACATTTTCAGATATATGTGCTAACCTGCAAAGAAGCATGTTGTAATTCTCAATTTCAAATATCTTTTCAACTATTTTTCCAGTGCTATCAATTTTAATAAAGTTTAGATGCTTTTCATTATCAATAGCATTTCCTTCATTAGCCATAAAAGCCCAATATTTATTATTATCCTTAAAAAAAGATTTGAAATATAAATCAATATTAATATTTCTTATATACTTACCACTATAATTATAAATTATGATTTTCTTCTGTCTCCTATCATAAATTTCTATTTCCCGGTTATCATTGTCTACCAAAAAATATGATGGATTAAGATATTCGCCCGGTCCTTTTCCTTTTCTCCCAATTGAATTTACGAACCTGCCATTTGAAGTAAATCTCAATAAATTATCTTGTAATCCGTCCAGAATAAAGATATCATTCGCTGCAATATGTAATTGAGAGATCTCAGATATAAGACAATTATCATTTGTTTCAAGTGGAATGTATTTAACATTCTTAAACAAACTATCATATGTTTCTTTTGGGTTATTAATTATTGATGGAGACAATTTTATTGTTGGAACGTATTTATCTTTATCTTCCTTACTACAAGCTGTTAGTACCAAAGATAGCATTAGTATTTTTAAATAATTATTCATGTAAATATATATTTAAGCCGAGAAAACATTTTCCCGGCTATTAAAAATCATAAAATGGTGCAAGTATCAATTGCATCTTCGCAACCAAAAACTAAATAACTATAAGTATATTCTCCTTCAAAATAAAACACTGTATAAGAACAATCTGTCATTAATCCAATATACCCACCAATATCGTCCATTTCTTCACATGCCATGGCATTCTTACTAAGCATATCAAGTGATACTGTTGTTGCACTATTAGCTTTACTTATCTGAAAACTAACTACCATTGCTACAGCAATAACTGCAACAGAAACGAATTTATAAATTTTCTTTTTCATCTTTTTTAATTTTAAAATTACTAAAATATTTTGTTTAAACTCTTTGCCGGAACGTTGCTTCCGGCTTCCGCTCTGTACACCAGTTATCAAATGATAATTCTTTCTGCAAATTCTATTTATGTAATAAGGGGGGTAATAATACCGAATGTTTAAACATAATTATAAATGGTTTGACACATAATTTAGATAGATATCTATTAACTTAGTTTGAGTTTTATCTATTGAAAAAAAGTATGAGTTAGATTCGTTTGAGATATAATAAAATGGCAAAACATTTTTTAGTTTTGTTTTAATTGATTTGCCCTGTGACCAGAAATACATATTGTAATTAAATCCATACTGGACTTTTAACACTTTAAGAAATCTTTTATTTTCAATAGATGTTATTAAAGATATTTTACTTTGATATTTAAACTTTTTAAGTCTTTCTATTTCTAATTCAATACAAATAGAACAAAATTCTTCAGGAAATAGTAAAATTAGATTCTTTTGAGAAAGAAATATCTTGTGATATTGCTGTTTTTCTCCATTCTCATTTTCTAAATTACAAGTATCAAGAATGTCTTTAACAAAACTTTCTGCAGAATAATTAGATAATAGTATGTTTTTAATTTTTTTGTTACTTTCAACACTTTTGCTAATTTTTTGTATGCAACTCTTTTTTGCTCTAATCAGTTGGTTTTTATAAAAATAGCTTAATCCAAACAAACTACAAGTTATTGCAAAAAGAATAATGGTAAATGAATAAATATTTGTTCTTTTCATCAAATTTATTTTAGTGTTGCAATCATTAATATTGGGTTTGACTCTTTTGTTGTTTCTTTCAAGGTTCTTTCAAGACCGGGGTATGTGACTAATAATTTTTTCCAATCTTCACTTGATAATAATGATTCTATATTTTTGCAATAGTTAATGAAATTCATAGCCTCCCATGTAAAAATGATTTTATCATTATCTGCTGAGCCAACTACCACTATTCTGTCCTTTCGAAAAGATAAAGCAGGAGCATTTTTTATGTTAAATAAACTCATCTTATTATAGCAAATTAATTCATCAGAGAACTTATTGTCAATGCCAAGATAAATCTTTATGCTACTAAAAAGATAAATGTCTTTTTTTAATGAATATAAGCTGTTCATAAAATATAATTCTCGCTTAAGAAATGAAGAACTAAAATCTCTAAGGTTTTTCCATGGTTTATCAATGAAATCATTAGAAATGCTATTTTTCCCTAAGTGCAATATTGTATATGGTTCCATTTCAAGTGTATTCAAATTTAAATTGAAAATAGTATATCCAGGAAATGACCAGTAAAGTAGATTATTGTCTTTTATAATTAAGTTTCTGTGGTTTATTTTAAGATAATGTGCTCTGTTGGAATTACACTCAATATCTGAAAACACTAGTTTCGGTTTGTTTTTATCTTTTACTCAAGTTTCGCAGTTCCAAAAGTACAATAAACATTGGTAATTCTAAAGCAA
>CBDUZZ010000108.1:0-9164 GCA_965371855.1 uncultured bacterium | reverse complement strand
ACCAACAAAGAATGGGCATATTTTCAATGTAGCAGATATTGGGTAGAGCGCTGTTTTGATGATTGTAAAAATGAGTTGGGAATGTCAGGTTATCAAGTAACAGGATGGTTGGCATGGCAACATCATATGGCATTAGTAATGATGGCAAGCCTTTATATACTAACATTAAAACTTGAAAATCAAGAAGAAATGCCTCTGCTAAGTGTCCGTGATGCCAGATTGTTGGTTATTGCCAAGGCATTTGCCACACAAAAAGAGGTTGATCTTTGCCTGGAGCATATTCGAATAAGACACCGACAACGACAGGCTGATATAGATAGATATTATAAGTGAAGAATCAGTTTAGTAAAGTAGAATTAAGATTTCTCTAAAAGGCTTTTTTCTGTCGGGATAGCAGGATTCGAACTACACCCCATATTCTATTGATTACATTGTAGTCTCTTTAAAAAAGTTTTATTTTTACATGATAGTTTTAAATTCCCTATTTTTTTAAAACCAAATAAATTTTAAATATATTTGCGTAATTTGTAGATAATAAAATTGTAATTCATATCAAGCGATGACTTCTTTTAATTTAGAAAAGGTAATCAGGGAGATAGGACAGGGGAATAAAGCTGCCCTGGATTTGTTATTTAAACACTACTATCCAAAATTATATGGTTTTTCAAAAGGATTTTTAAAAATTGAGGATGATATTGATGATATATTACAAGAGGTATTTATTAAACTTTGGATTAACAGGGAGAAAATTCGAGGTTCTGATACATTTAATTCCTATATTTTTACAATCACGAAAAACCTTTTAATTAATTATATACAGGCAAAACTTAGAGAAGAAACATTTAGGGCAAAACTTTACACGAAAGCACTGGCAGGCGAGTATTTATCAGATAACTTAGCTGAATATAATGAAATTAAAGATTGTGTTGATTCTACTATATTTAAGCTTCCCCCAAAACGTCAGCAAATATTTTCCATGAGCAGGAAAGATGGGCTTTCAAACAAAGAAATTGCAAAAGAAATGAATATTTCAGTCAAAACCGTTGAAGATCATATTACCCATTCTATCAAATATATAAAAGAAGAACTTAAGAAATTCGGGTTCCTTTATTTACTCTATTTTTCCCTTTTCCTATAATTTTTTTTTGCTTGGAGCAGGGGTAGTACCATGGTGTTGTTGTATTACTGTTAGAAACTTTAATAATGAAGGCACTTTTTCAAAAATATTTGAACAGTACATGCAATCCTCAGGAAGTAAAAGAGATTGTTAATTATATCGGCAATTCTGGGAATAATAAAAAAATCACTGAAATTTTAAGGGCGAATTGGTTAAAGGGTCTGAAAAATTCTGGCTATCCTGAAATAGAAAACCCTGGACTTCTCAATAAAATCCATCAATCAATTTCAAGAATAGAGATCAATCAAAAAAACCGGTTGCTTAATATTTATTGGGTAAGTTTACGAATTGCCGCCGTTTTAATTATTGGGCTAATAATTACAACAGTAATGGTATTTAAAAGTGGCAAATCTGATTCACAAGTTCATTACATGCAAAACGTTACTATCCCTAATGGAGCCAGGACCAGTTTAACTTTGCCCGATGGTTCATTAGTTTGGTTAAATTCCAGGTCGGAACTTTTGTTTCCTTCTGAGTTTGGCGATCAAAGAAAAGTATCACTTAAGGGTGAGGCTTATTTTGAGGTTGTAAAAAAAGGCAAGCCTTTTTCTGTTTCAACAGAATATGGTGATGTAGAAGTAATGGGTACATCTTTTAATGTGCAGGCATATTTAAACAGTGGTTTTGTAACAACTCTTGAAAAGGGTTCTGTTAAAGTATACAATAAAAACAGGCAAGGGATTACCCTATTACCCGGGCAGCAGGCAATCGTTTCAAGGAATAACCAACTTAAAGTAAAACAGGTTGACACCTGGCTTTTTACCTCTTGGAAAGATGGGAAACTAATTTTTAGTGGCGAATCCCTACAAAATGTTGCAAGAAAATTAGAGCGCTGGTATAATGTTAAAATTCAACTTGATGAAAATGTGAAGTATATAGAGACAGGGTTTACAGGGACTATTGAAATGGAAACTTTTAGTGAAGTATTAGAATTAATTATAACAACATCTCCAATTGAATATTCATTCAATAAGGATACAAGGATTATAAAAATTAGTAAGAGAAAAAATAGCTAATTGAAAAAACCTAATATTATGAGGATAATACGAAATAGGGGAAAACCTAAAAAACAGAAGAGGTAGAAAGTGAGGTTTCTACCTCTTCTAAAAAATGATTTAATTAAAAAGTAACGTGAGTAATTAAACCAAAATGTGAAGTTATGAAAAAAAAACATTGTAATCATGGTTTTAGTCCATTGATTCAAGAAATTATTAGAAAAATGAAACTGACTATTTTACTTATTTGTATTTCAGTTTTAAATAGCCTTGCTTCTGTAAGCTATTCACAAAACACTAAGTTAAACGTGGTATCCAACAATTCCACAATTGAGGAAGTTTTGAGAATAATTGAAGATCAAAGCGAATTCCGGTTTTTTTATAATAATAAAAATATAAATGTTAATCGGAAAGTTTCAGTAAATGTAAAAGACAAAAAAGTATTTGATGTCCTGGACGAACTGTTTAAAGATTTAGAAATTAAATATAAAGTATATGATAGGCAAATTGCTTTATATAAGGGAGAAGCAAATAATCCGAAATTTTTTCAGCAGCAAAAAAGTATAACAGGAAAGGTAACCTATAAAAACATTGAATCATTGCCCGGTGTAACAGTCATTGTTAAAGGTACTACAAAAGGAGGAATTACAGATGCAGAAGGTATTTATTCAATATCAAATGTTACATCTGGTGATGTTTTGGTTTTTTCTTTTATTGGTATGCTTTCTCAGGAAATAACTATAGGTGATCAGGCAACAATTAACGTTAGTATGCAGCCTGATGTTATTGGAATTGAAGAAGTTGTGGCAATCGGTTATGGTACAGTGAAAAGAGGCGATCTAACGGGAGCTATTTCAACAGTAAATGTTAAAGATTTTCAGAATCTGCCTTCTTCTGATGCGCTTAAAGCTTTACAAGGTCGAGTTGCCGGACTCTCTATTATTAGCACTTCCGGGCGACCTGGAGCAGGCAGCCGGGTTACAATACGTGGGGTACAATCTATTCGTGGGACAAATTCGCCAATCTTCGTTGTTGACGGAGTTATAATGGGTGGAGTTGATCATCTTAATCAAAATGATTTTGAATCTGTATCTGTTTTGAAAGATGCTTCTGCAGCTGCAATTTATGGTGCAAGGGCTGCTAACGGGGTTATTCTTATAAAAACAAAGCGAGGTAAAAAAGGAGTTAATCCAACCCTTTCGTATAATGGATATTATGGAGTTCAGTCAATGAGTAATTTACAACCCGAGTTGCTTGATGGTTTAAATTGGATGAACCTCTATCGTGAAGCATTCGAAACGTCAGGATTACTTGAGAGTCAATTCCCTGATGAGGGATTTATAGAAAATAATTATGGTTATCGTTGGGATGCAGGAAAAGATTCGTATGTACCACTAAATAATGCAGTAAATTCCGATTGGATGGGAGCCATGCTTCGTACAGGAAAAGTTCAAAAACACGATGTCTCCCTCTCTGGAGGTGGGGAACGATCGAACTATTACTTTTCTGCCGGGTATTATGCTAATGAAGGAATGGTTAAAGGTACAACCTATAATAAGCTGAATGTTACATTTAATTCAGATCATAAAATCGGTAAATTGTTCGACTTTGGAAACTCTCTATTGATTACTAATAGCAAGGTTGAAGGATTAGACCAACAATATTCTCTTGTTCTTGCAAAACCGCCTATTACACGGGTTTATGAGGAAGATGGTTCTTGGGGTGTAATTGATAATACAACAATGGAGCACATGCATCCAAATCCTGTTTGGATGGCTGAAAATAATTCACCGGATTATAATAAAGGTACAAGTATAAGGGGGAATCTTTATCTAACTGCACATGTTATTGATGGTTTGGATTTAACAGCCAAAGCTAATGCTTCAAAATCATTTGGCAACAAATCAAAATTCATTGCAGCTATAAATCCTGCCTGGGGCTGCGAAGGTAGTATCATAAATTCAATATACAAAAAGCGCAGCGAATCTTTGTGGTGGAATACAGAACTCTTACTGAATTATCAAAAAACATTTAATGATGTACACGACTTTAAAGTAATGTTAGGGTACTCTAATGAAGAGAGTATCTCTGAGTTTATTGATGGTGGCAGAAATGGTACCCCTAATAATGAGATCCCTTACCTTGGTGCTGGTAACCCGGATACTCAGACTAATGATGATGGATTTACCGATTGGTCTTTTATCTCATATTTCGGTAGGTTAAATTACAGTTACAAAAGCAAGTACCTACTGACAGGGACTATTCGCAGGGATGGAACATCTCGTCTGGCCTCTGGTCATAAATGGGGGGTATTCCCATCTATTTCGGGTGCATGGAGGATTAGCTCCGAAAGTTTTATGCAGGATATAAGTTGGATGGACGATCTTAAAATACGTGCGAGTTATGGTTCTTTGGGTAATGTGTTAAGCGTTAGTCCTTATGGAACTATTGCCGATCTTACCCAGGTTAAATTGGTTAACGGGCAATCTCCTTTTGCCGGATATACATTAATGAAAGCTGTAAATACTGACCTGCAATGGGAAGTTACAGATAAATTGAATATTGGTCTTGATGGAACTCTTTTCGATAATTCTGTCTATTTCTCTTTTGAATACTACAAAGAGAAAACTCATGATTTGTTGTTCAGTCTTGCAATTCCTTATACCACTGGTTATGGTGGCTCTTTCCCTAGCGTTAACGGTAAACCAACAATTAATGCAGGTGAAGTACAAAACACAGGTGTTGAAGGGCTTGTTGGTTGGAGAAAAACTGTTAGTGACTGGACATTTGACATCTCAGCCAACTTCAGTCATGTTAAGAACGAAGTTGTTGACCTTGCCGGTCAGAATCTTAAAACACAAGGGTTAGTAGAAGGATATCCTGTTAAATCTTTCTTCGGTTATACTTCTGACGGATTGATTCTTACAGATGAACAAAAAGGGGGTCAGTGGAGTGGTAAAGATATTGGTGATATCCATTTAGTTGATATGCCAACTATTGATAAAGATGGAAATGTAGTAGAACCCGATGGTAAAATTACTCCTGATGATCGCGGTATTATTGGCAATCGTTATCCGAAACTTACCTACGGATTTCTGGGCAATATAGGCTATAAAGGGTTTACATTACAACTTCAGCTTTCCGGTGTATATGGTATTGATAAATATTTATTCGGTGGGTCACATCATGCCTATAACTACTTTTACGGATGGGCTAAAAATGATGTGGTAGATATGATGAACCGCTATCATCCAACCCGCAATCCAGGAGGTACTACTTTACCAAGACTGGATAAGAAGAACAGTGGAAAGAACGATCAGACATCCACTTTCTGGTTGAGAGATGCCTCTTATTTACGTATTCAGAACGTAAGCCTTAATTATGATTTCAAATCATTAATAACTAATGTAGAAGTTATAAAAAAGTTGGGAGTATATGTAAGTGTTGAAAATTTATATACGTTCACCAAGTTTCCATTAGCAGAAGTTGATACACGAAGAGATCCTATGACCGGCATTCCAATACCGAAGACTATTGTTTTTGGTTTAAAAGCTTCATTCTAATTAATAGTAAATTTAAATACATAATAATTATGAAAAATATGCATAAAATATTTATACTAATGTTATTAGTATTATTCATCGGACAAAGTTGTTCTGACGATTTTCTTGACAGAGGTCCAAAAGACTCTCCAAGTCCTAATAACTTTTTTTATGGAGAAGAGACCGCAATGCAAGCTGCTCTGGCAGGAATGAGTAGAATTCAGTTTCACCAGAGTGCTTCAGTAGCAATGCGTGGTGGAGCTTATATTAATAACTTTGATTTAATGACTGACGATCAGTACGCTCGTTCGAACAAAGCTAACTGGTATGGTTGGGATGTAACTACTACAAATAGTAATGTTCGGAAATATTGGGAAAGTTACTACAAGGTGATTGCAAGTAGCAATTTCGCAATAGAGAACATACCCACATCTTCAGACCCTGATTATGGATCGGAAGAACAAAAGAAAGCTATTGCTGTTGCTCGATTTATAAGAGCATGGGCTTACTCCAATGTTGCTGTTTTATGGAGTAATTCTCCATTGGTTACCAAATTGTTGAAAACTCGTGATGAGTATTATCAGCCTAATAACTCTGCAGATTCTATCTATCTTCAGATGATTGAAGATTTGGAATATGCTGGTACAAATTTGCCAGACGCATGGCCAAATTATAGTTCAGCACCTACTAATGCAGCTGGAGATGCTTTTCTTGCTCGTGCAAATATTTATTACGCCAATTATATTAAATATGGCGATGGAACCGGTGATGCGAGTAAATATTTCCAAAAGGCTGCCAGTGTTGCAGAAACTGCAATTGCGCAGGCCGCTGCAGAAGGAATTGTACTGAGAGATAAGTATGAAGATTTTTGGTTAGCAAAAAATGAACCTAACCCGGAAATTATTTGGGCATTTGAATTTGCCGAAGGGCAACCTGGGTACGGAACCCGTGATCCCTGGATAAGGGCAGTACGTGATATTAACAAAGAATTTAAAGGAGTTAACGGTAGTGGTTGGGGATATTGTTTGCCACAGCGCGACCTGTATGATGAGTATGAGTCTGACGATCCTCGTAGAGGTTATACAATTTATGCACCCGGCGATTTTTATGGTATTTATCACGGACCTACTACTGATCCAATTGATTACTGGTATATTGATGAAAACACCGGAGATACGACACATACTCAAAAGTCTTATGCCGATGGCGATACCGTTTTGTATAATTATAAGTGGTCGCCTTCAGGTATGAATACCAGAAAAACAGATAATAATTCCGAGTTGAGTTTTGATCAAAGTGGAATAGATATTATCATGTCGCGTCTTGCTGAAGTATATCTGATAGCTGCTGAAGCTTATGCCGAACTTGATGATGTGACAAATGCTCTGAAATATGTAAATATCGTACGTGCTCGTGGTGATGTGAATTTACCACCAAGATCGCTTGGCGATGGTCGTAAAGGTGATGGCAGTATTGTTAATATCGTACGTCATGAACGTCGTGTTGAGTTGGCTCTTGAGGGGTATCGATTGTTTGATATGGCTCGTTGGGGATTACTTAAGACTTATAAGCAAAGAGGTGAAAATCATGAGATTCCGCGTTATTTCTACTACAACTTATTGACTGAAAGCAACGAGGCGAAATGGGATATTCCCTACGGTGTTCCCGGTCCGGGACTTTGGCCTATTCCTCAAAAGGAGATAGATAATAACGAAGCTCTTACAGATGCAGATCAAAACCCCGGTTATAATTAATAAAATGATGCGATAAATTTATGAGGATGTTGTTTGTGACGAACATTAAATCATTCTCATAAATTTCTTTGATACCCTGAAATTTTTTGTTTTAAATAAATGATTTCAAAGTATTTTTTTAAATGCATGGTGCATTTTGATGTGTCCCTGGTATAAATACTCTTGCCATACGAGATCATTTAGGTTGGTGAAATTGATGATATTTTTGATTTTCATGTCACTATAAATATACAGTTTAGTCGTATGCCAGGCTAAGACGACCGAGTTACAAATAACCTGATTAGAAAATTGAAACAAAGACCAACTAAAATAATGGAGGATAAAATGAAAACTAAAATGAAAAAATTAGTATTGCTGATATTGATTATGCAAAGTGTTTTTGCTTTTGCACAAGAAAATGGAAATGCCCGCTCCAGGGAAAGTTTTAACAGTAATTGGAAATTTGAACGTTTCGGGGTACATCCTGAAAAACCTGGAGTATTTATTGATGAGCCTAAAGGATTAGAAACAACAACTTTTAACGATAATAAATGGCGTAGTTTAAACCTGCCACATGACTGGGGCATTGAAGGCCCGTTTCGTGACGATTTGGATAACTCTACCGGGCTGTTACCATGGAAAGGGATTGGATGGTACCGGAAAAGTTTTATTATACCTGCATCGGATGAAGGGAAGTTTATTTTTATCGATTTTGATGGTGCAATGGCAAATGCCAAAATATGGCTAAACGGACAGTATATTGGAGAGTGGCCGTATGGATATACCTCGTTCAGGATAAACCTGACACCTTATTTAAATTATGGCGAAAAGAATGTAATTTCAGTAAGGCTTGATACTGAAAATTTTGATTCAAGGTGGTATCCCGGCGCCGGAATTTACCGAAATGTTTGGTTGGTAAAAACAAACCCTGTTCACATTAACCATTGGGGTATTTACCTCACCACCCCCGAAATTACAAAGGAAGAAGCGCGGGTTAATTTGAACGTTGATATAACCAATTTAACCATAATTGAAAATACCAATGAAGTGAAATTTAAAGTAAAAGAAAGGAATGTGATTATTTATTAAAAAAAGCGACAGATACTACCAATATCCATCGCTTACAAGTATTTAACGTTGAAGATTAAAAACTCAAAACAAAGTTATGAAAAAAAAATGTAATGTTTTGCCTTTTTTGCAAGACTATGGATTATTATTATTGCGTATGAAATTACTCAGTTTATTTTTGTTTTTATTTGTAATTCAAACAAATGCAAGTGTGTATTCCCAAAGCACAAAACTTTCGTTAAAAGTAAAGAATGCAAAAATTGAGGAAGTAATAACGCTTTTTGAACAGCAAAGTGATTTCTCATTTATTTATCGTTCTGATCTGTTTCAAGATGAAGAAAAGATTAATGTAAATGTAAAAAAGATTAGAATCGAGGAGTTTTTGGAAGATTACATTATTCCGATTGGTTATGAATATGAAGTGATTAACCAAGCTGTTGTAATTAAAAAGGCAGAAATGGTTAAGCCTTCCGAAATCGTGAAAGATGCAGAACAAGACAGTAAAGTAACAGGAAAAGTAACTGACAAAGATGGGGCATCAATACCAGGAGTAACGATTACAGTTTTAGGTTCAACACGGGGTGTTATAACCGGCATTGATGGGAAATTCGAAATTTCCAAGATTGAACCTAGTGACAAACTTGTATTT
>CBDUZZ010000107.1:0-9563 GCA_965371855.1 uncultured bacterium | reverse complement strand
AACAGCGCTCTACCCAATATCTGCTACATTGAAAATATGCCCATTCTTTGTTGGTGTATTTTTCTTTATCTCCATTACTGAGTGAATATTTTATCTTCTCAGATTTGGTGATAACCAATGTCCTTTTGCAGGCTTTTCCCTCTTTCCCGTCCCAATGCCAAACCGTTACAGTGTGTACTTTTGCAGACTTCCAACCCTTTGCCGTCTTTCTTATTTGCTCTGTGCTAAAGTCCTTATCTGCAAGTAATTTTAAATAGTTCTGCAATTGAACCGGTTCAATATCTGGTTGTATTTTCGTTGGAAACCTTCCTTTATCTCCTTTACGTTCTGGTACTGAGAACGCAGGTTCGGTCAGAAAAACAAGTTCGTCTTTATGAACATCCAACACATAAAATTGAGCCAAAGCATCCAATGCCCTTGTCAGTTCTGCATTATGACCGTAAAGTCCATCGCCACCAATAAAATCAAATTCTATTCCGGAATCAATTGCCCGCTTGACCAGTTTTAAAGCCAGCTCAGGTTTTGTTTGAAATTTTTGATCCAACTCTGGCACTCCTGCGTCATCACACCTCTGCTTGTCTTTTGTCCACGCTTCTGGTAGAAACAACTCTGTTCCCACCAAACTGCAAAATTTTTCACTACCCAGTGAGGCATGTACAGCAACCTGGCAATTATCGACTTTGCCCACAACACCAGCGTATTGGCGGGACACCCCTACTGATTTCAAACCCTTTTTCAAGTGTGAGGTTTCATCGATTACAAATCCTGTCGGCAAGCCACTCTTTATTTTCTGTGCTCGTAATGAGCTGTCCACCGATTTCATTGTCACCGAATTCACATCAGATGCACTCCATTTACTAACAGACAGAAAATGTATATATCGTTTATAATCAGAATTATTCACCTTTTCTACCATCCTCTCCATGTTCTCATGTCCCTTTTCGCACCGTAACAGCCCAGCCAAGTACTCTTCCGCAACATGCGTACAGCTCTTCGTGTACACCTTAAATAAATCATTGTAGCTGCTATTAATCAGCACATTAAGGCTATTGTCAGAGGAATTGTTGTATTGGGTTCTGTTAGAGAAATTTTTTTTATCTGCTCGTTTTGGCTTCATTGTCAAAACAAACAGAGTGCGTTAATAATTACTCTAAGATATTAATAATTAGCCACATAACAAAACAAACCTCCTCCTTTTTCAATTTGGTAAAGTAGAATTAAAGGCTTTTTTATTTGGATTTACAATCAAATTACATACATTTCCCAAATAAAATAAAAAATGTTACTCTCCCTCGCTCCCATTCAAGGTTACACTCATGCTTTTTACAGGTATGCTTATGCAAAGACTTTTAACTCTTTTGATAAGTATTACACTCCTTTTTTTGAGTATAACAAAATAACCATGTGGAATCCGGCATTGCTTCCCGAGCTGGACAAGAAACTTAACAACTACATTAACCTTGTACCGCAGGTAGTAACTAATACTCCTGAATTTCTTATCCGGTCAGCTAAGCAATTTGCTAAAATGGGATATAGTGAAATTAACCTGAATATGGGTTGCCCCTTCCCCATGCTCGTGAAACGTAAAAAAGGTGCCGGACTATTAACTGAGCCTGAACTTGTTAAAAACATACTAAGCACTTTTTTCAAGAAAACCCAAAACATTAAATTGTCAGTGAAGATGAGGATTGGGATAAATGAACCAGATGAGTGGGAAAAAGTTATCGGGATAATTAATGACTACCCTGTTTCGGAAATTATTGTTCATCCACGAACTGTAAAACAGAAATATGGTGGGAATGTTAATTGGGATGAATTTGAAAAAATAGCTGAAAGATGCATTCATCCCATAACCGGCAATGGCGACATTAACTGCAAACAGGACTATCTTACATTACAGAGCAGATTTCCGCAGATTAAATCCTGGATGCTCGGTAGAGGTGCCTTAACAAACCCCTATATGCCAAGTGAAATCAAAGGAGTGGAATATACAACTCAAAAGAAAAAAGAGCTTTTATACCAATTCCATAATTCATACCTGCAAATAGTTCAACAACATTTTCCAGTTTGGAATCACGCATTCAACTATCTGAAAAGTTTCTGGTGTTATCCGATAAAGAGTTTTGCAAACGGACATAAACATTATAAAAAGCTTCGGAAATATCTGAATGAGAATGAATACAAGAGATGGGTATCAATAATGGTTAATGGTTAATGGTTTGTCCTTTAATGGTTAATGCTAAAAAATCCCGATGGTATTAAATTCAAAAAACGGTATATGAAACGCTTGGACAGTCGAACTATCAAATGGTTAAACTAAAAATAACATCAACGGTCGCAAGGGATATCGCAAGGTGTATCGCAATGAATAAAGTAAATATTATCCCCTTAAAAATAATCTTTGCCTTCTGCTAATTTAAAATCAATTCCGGTTTGTTTGCCATAATAGATTCAACTGCAGGCGCAATATTATTGATACTTGCCAACACTTCAATCTGCGGACAATATTTTGCTAACAGTGTTTTTAAGTTCTCGCAGTTGCCCTATTCATCGTCAATTAAGGAAAAGTAACTGACAGACAGGATGCAAAAAAAACAGTGACAACAATGTCGTGTCAATTTGACCCCGGCCTTAGATACAAAAAACCCTCTGGATATCAGAAGGTTTTTTTATTTAAAGCGATTGATAGCAATTACCAGTATGACACAATTGGTCAATTTGCTAAAAACACCATAGTTTCAATGCCGGAAACCACCTGATCAATTGTATAATTACAGTGGCCATAGATCTCAATGGGAGGAAGAAAGATAATATCAATCCCTATACGCGACACATCTACTTTATTGCGATATGCATCCATATGCCAAATAGGTGTGATGTGATCGCCGGTGGTATGCATTAGAACAATCGGGACGCTTGGGGAACCATCTGTTTCAAAGAATTTTTCAACCCTGTGCAAAGCTTGCTTGTCCGCTTTTATCCGCATAACATTATTGTTAAGATGTACGTAATCAAATGGCATAAGCCCGGAATAGATCCTGGATGTGTTATCAAACGGGACCCCGTGTACCCGGTCAATCATATCATTGGTAGCCATGATGTTAAATCGAAGTATATCTTTGACAAGCATTGGTAATAGTGCCACAGGTACACCATCTGTCGGAACATTTGCCACATTTAAAAGAACCGGCAGCTTCATAGGGTTTTGACTAATGACCCATCCCAAAGGGGCAATTAGGTCACCATTGCTCCAGGCTTGCATCAACCCAGGAGGTACAAACTCAGGGCTTCCAATATCAAGGGAGCCACCAAGTATGGCAGGTATTAAGCTTAGTTCTTCGGCGTAGAAGTACTTGAAGAGCACATGAAAATCGCCAAAATACTGAAGTTGTCCGAAAAAATCACCAACCGGGCCGCAACTGACTAAACCAGCACTAAAAACATTTTGGTTTCTTTCAAGGGCTTTTAGGGCAACCAAACCCCCTTCAGAAACACCACCAAGGAATATCTTTTCCGGTTTAAAGTGGGCTTTTAACATATTACCCAGAAATTTCACATCAATTACGCCTTCCTTAACGGCAAAACCATTTTCGCTGTAGCTGGTAGCGGCATAACCAAACCCCCTGCCGATTATCAATTCTTTTAGTGATACGCCCCCAATGACATCATTGGGCAGCCCTATGGGAAGAATGGGGTCAACATATCCATGAGCGTAAACAATAAAATAGCCATTCCATTCTGCCGGGATAAGAATTTCAATAGAATCGTTATTAACCATGCCTTTGTAGATAAAAACATCACCTACATGGAATTCAGGTAGCATATGAAAAGCCTTTAGCTGTGGGCTCTCTTGCGGTTCCACCTGTATAAGCTCTTCTGTACAATTCGTAATTAGCAGCGACATTATTCCTCCAAGGAAAAAAATGCACCACGCTTTTCGCAATAAAAACATCAAATCTCTCATACTTATAAATTTTAATTATTCTGATAATTTATAATTCAGAATTAACTGAGGGAACTTCTCTTTCCATTGTCCAAACGGAATATTAACTTAAAAGATAAACAAAGTTAGTTGTGAAATGAGGGTTTGTCAATGATTTTACGTTGTTTTTTGACAGAAAATAATATTTTTATACGATGAAGCTTTGCGTCCTTTGCGTGAAACTAAAATTAACCGCAACAATCGCAAGGTATATCGCAAGGTGCGCAATGACATAAGCAAAAATCTATCCCTTTGGAAATAAAAAGAAAACCTTGTGTTCTTTGCGTAAAACTTCGCGTACTTTGCGGTAAAACTATCAGATTAATTAACTTTACATTTAACTATAACTTGTCTACCGACTAATGTAATTTAGTTAAGAAAAATAATCGTCATTACGAGGAGGAACGACGAAGTAATCTTGTTACTTAATACAAATAGATTGCCTGCCTGTAGCAGGCAGGCTTCACTATCGTTCGCAATGACGGATATTTATTAGCATAAACCTTAACTAATTGACATTGGTCTACCGTTAGGAACGGCTTTAAAAACATTTAAACTAATTATGACATACAATTGGAAAAAACTTCAAAATGGCTCAGACATCAGGGGCGTTGCTATCGATGGTGTGCAAGGCGAACCTGTAAATCTGTTTCCTGAAACAGTTTCAACTCTCGGGCAGATATTTGTTCAGTGGCTGTCGAAAAGACTGAACAAAAAAGAGATTACCATTGCTGTTGGCATCGACTCCCGCCTGTCGGGTCCTGAACTGAAAAAAGCTCTGTTAGAGGGTATCACCGGAACGAGATCTAATGCTCTTGATTGTGAAATGGCATCTACACCGGCAATGTTCATGACTACCATAACTTCACCGTTTAATACCGATGGTGCAATTATGCTAACTGCCTCTCACCTGCCATACAATCGCAACGGGATGAAGTTCTTCACTAAAGATGGCGGACTGGAGAAAAGTGATATCTCCGAACTGCTTGAGATGGCCAAAAACCATACAGGAACAGAAGTTCAACAAAAGGGCACAGTAGAAGTAGTTGACTTCATTTCTGTTTATTCCGATATCCTCGCAGATAAAATTAAAAAGGCTGTTAATACCGAGGATTACGACCACCCCCTGAAAGGGTTCCGCATTATTGTAGATGCAGGTAACGGAGCAGGTGGTTTTTATACCACCAAAGTACTTGCAAAACTGGGTGCAGACATAAAAGGCAGTCAGTTCCTTGACCCTGATGGCACATTCCCCAATCACGTACCAAATCCTGAAAACGAAGAGGCGATGGCATCAATCTGCTCTGCTGTAAAAGGGAGAGAAGCCGATCTCGGCATTATCTTTGATACCGATGTTGATCGCGCAGCAGTGGTTGACAGTAAAGGCAATGCTATCGGTCGCAACGAGCTGGTTGCCCTTAGCGCTGCCATTGTTTTGGATGAAAACCCGGGAACAACTATAGTAACAGACTCCATTACTTCAAACGGAGTTACCTGGTTCATCAATGAACATCTCGAAGGTAAACATCACCGTTTTAAGCGCGGATACAAAAATGTGATAAATGAGGCAGTACGGCTAAATAACGAAGGTGAAGATTGTCACCTGGCAATTGAGACATCAGGTCATGCTGCCATAAAAGATAATTTCTTCCTCGATGACGGTGCTTACCTCGCAACCAAGATAGTGATAAAGATGGCTCAGTTAAGAAAACATCACAGAACACTTGAAAGTTTGATAGAGGAACTGCCAAGACCCGCCGAAAGCAGAGAGTTCAGATTGAAGATACTCGAAGAGGATTTTAAAACATTCGGAGAGAAAGTTATCAGTGAACTTGAAAGTTATACCATAGAAAAAGAGGGTTGGGAAATTGTAAAACCCAACTACGAAGGAATACGTATCTCCTGTACTAATGAAGATGAGGAGGGCTGGCTGTTGATGCGCCTATCGCTTCACGATCCTGTAATCCCCATTAACATCGAATCTGACATTGAAGGCGGAGTGAAAAACATTGCCTCAAGATTAGTTGAATTTTTGAAAGATAAATCGTATCTTGATATTATACCTATTCTTAATGTAAAATAGACAAATGTCATAAATCGTATGTCATAAATCGTAAATCCACAAATCCAAACACCATGAGAATACACAGAGATAACGCAATCGGAGTAATAATTGACATACAGGAGAAACTGGTGCCTCACATGCATGAAAAAAATGATGTTGTAAGAAACACTAACATCCTCATTCAGGGATTGAAGTTGCTGAATATTCCTATTCTGGTAACTGAACAATACAAAAAAGGACTTGGCAAAACGGTTGAATCCATTACCAAGCAAGTTGAAGAGTTTCCCCATTACGAAAAAATTTCTTTTAGCTGTTGTGATAATCCAAGATTCATCGAAAAGCTGGAAACATCAACCAAACGGGATGTAATAATTGCCGGAATAGAGTCACACGTTTGTGTACTGCAAACAGCCATCGACTTGAAAGAGCGTGGTTTCCACCCGGTAGTTGTAACTGATTGCATAAGCTCACGAACTAAAGCAAATAAAGATATTGCCCTGATACGCATGCAACAGGAAGGTATCTACCTCTCAACATACGAGTCAATACTGTTTGAACTGGCACGTAAAGCCGGAACTGATGAGTTTAAGGCTATAAGTAAGTTGGTGAAATAGTATTGATGTGATGATTAGCTGATGTGGTGATATGATGATGTGGTGATATGATGATTCGTTGATTAGGTGATTTATTCCCCTCCCGGGAGAGCCTGTTCCGTTAATATAACGGGAGGTTGGTGTGGGTGAAAATATAGTAATGAGAATTGAAAAACAAAGTAACTATCACAATCTGCTACTTGACAAACTTTAAACTTTATGAATTCACGTATTTTCGGATTAGGCGAAACAGTTTACGACATTCTTTTTAAGGATATGCAACCTGTTGCGGCAAAAGCAGGCGGAAGTGTATTGAATGCTCTTGTATCTCTGGCACGTGTGGGACAGGATGTATATATGATATCCGAAACAGGCAATGATCTGGTTGCCGATGGAATTATTTCGTTTCTAAAAGACAATAGGGTAAAAACAGAGTTCATCAATCAGTTGAATGGAAAGTCAACTTTAGCTTTAGCTTATCTGAATGAGAAGAATGAAGCCCAATATCAGTTTTTTAAAGATGACTCTATCAAAAGACAACCTTTTAAAACTCCCGATTTCACCCCCGGTGACTATCTTCTTTTTGGTTCCTTTTACGGTATCAATCCCGATGTCCGCCCCAATGTATTAAATATTGTACAACGAGCTAAGAAAGCAGGTGCAACAATATTTTACGATCCCAATTTTAGGTCTGTGCATCTACAACATGGAAACAAACAACAACTGATAAAAACCATTGAAGAAAACTTTAAACTGGCAGACATCATCCGAGGCAGTGATGAAGATTTTCATAATATTTATGGAGAAACTTCCCCAGAAAATATCTATAAAAAGATCAGTGCTTTTTGCCCAAACCTAATCATTACAGCTAATTCTTCACAGGTACATACATTCAGCCAAGAAAATCATCAAAAATTTGATGTGCGGCCAATAGAGACTGTAAGCACGGTTGGTGCCGGCGACAATTTTAATGCAGGAATTATTCATGCACTTATAAAGGAAGGGATTAAAAAAACTAATGACACACTTGAAATTACGGATTGGAAACCTTTAATTCAATCAGGCATTTCCTTTTCTTCTGCTGTATGTCAAACGATGGATAATTATGTTCCGGAAGGGTTTGTTCGTTGAAAGCTTATCAAGCCTGCCTGTCGCAGACAGGTTTGTAAAAAGTGAAATATCAGCGCTTTTCTCTTAACCACTCCTCCCATAAAATCATTGAGAAAACATTCAAACCCCTCGATAAGTACATAGAAATTTGCCCGGGATGCACTGTATTGAGCTTGCCGAAATGTAGTTCAACCGGGACATAACATCTTTTATCCCTTTTGCACCCCCATACATTGAGCTTGCCGAAATGTAGTTCAACCGGGACTCATCGCCGGGTTGCCGCAAAACTTCGGCACAGGCATTGCAGACCGCTCAGAGTCCTATTTATTGGCAGTTGTGCTTTCTATCTAAAAAGTCGTTTATCAAAATTGAATCTTTCCCTTCTAATTAACTTAACTTTTTCAAAATCTTTATGCAAGGGATTTAATAAATAGTTATAATCTCCTTGAACAACGGCTGACGGAACTTTAAGGGCTAGGAATTCTCTTTTTGAAATAAAATCTTCTCCTATGTTTTGTGTTATACTTGAATATGGAAAATCATCCCACTTTTTAGGTAATGCTTTTCTGTCTATTTGTGCAAAAGGTATTATATCTGGTATTTCTATCGTTATGATGAAATAATCTTTTGGTATTAATCCTATTGGCATATGGACTGCTATTTCTGCCGTACATAATGCTCTAGAATCCGAAGTATAAAGAACCGTTGTTCCTTTATTGTTCCATCTTCCTCCTGTTAGTTTTGCACCAATTCCTGATAAATCATCAGAATATTTTTGTTTTGCTAATCTAAAAACTATCATGATAATACTCCGTGCTCTATTTTCAACAACTCATCCTTAATCATATTAATCCCAAATGCACTATCTAAAATACTGATTGGTGTAATTCCACCTAACGAGATATTTTTTGAATTAATCCACTCAATAAAATTAGATTTGCTTTCAAAAATATCTATTCCTTTTTTAAACAATAACATAATTAATAAAAGCCTTTCGGAATGTATTGAGTCAAATCTCTTCTTCTCACGTCTATATCTCTGTATTGTTCTTTCTGACACATTAAGTATTCTTGACCAATCTGTTGAATTTAAAGGGAAATTTCCTGTCAACCTGTGAAATGTTTCATAATCTATCCCAGTCCTGGTTGTATTAATCAACTTAAAGATATCATTATTATCTAAAGACTTAAATGTTAAATTATCAGTTTTCATGGTTTCTTTTTTTTCAAAGATACGACAAATAAACAAATAAATACGTCAAATGTCGTAATGTTTTAGAATGGGCTACTGTTGGGCGTTTACAGTTATTATTGAAAAAACTATAATTATTTTATTTAAAGTTTTGTTCATGATTTAAAGGCTTTTTGAAATTACTTAAGCCTTTTTACAACGCCCCTTTCACCTCAAAAACGGTGGCGTATTTGTTTGGTCTTTTTGCAGGCACATTCAATATAAGTTTATCAGCATTTTGCGTAAACTCTATTTTAGTATTGCTACCTAACATCTTAATCGATTTAATCTTTTTGGGCGCGTATTCCGAGTTTAATCCCAATGAAGTTAGTTCAATAGCCTCTTCATTTGGGTTCATCACAAAAATGAACAAGCTGTTACCATTGGTGGTAAACCTCACTTCATTGTGTCCGTATGGCGGAGATTTTATGCCTCTTTCGTTAAATTGTTCGCTGGTACCTTTCTTTTTCAACGCTTCAAGATCAGCTTCACTCACATCTTCATCAATACGCTTAAGGTGAGAATTGAGATTGTCTCCATAAATTTTCCAGGGTTTGCTGGCATAAATAGCTTCTCCATTAAG
>CBDUZZ010000106.1:0-9742 GCA_965371855.1 uncultured bacterium | reverse complement strand
TTGCTTTAGAATTACCAATGTTTATTGTACTTTTGGAACTGCGAAACTTGAGTTATTGAAAACAATAAAGAGATAAAAACATTTAAAATTATTAAAAATTAAACTCATGAAAAAATATATTTCAACTCTGTTAACGGTACTTTTAACTTGTACCTTTTCACTTTCAACTCTTTTTGCACAAAGCCCCGAAAAAATGAGTTATCAGGCAGTAATTCGCGATGCAAGCGACAATCTGATAACAGGAACACAAGTAGGAATGCAGATAAGTATTCTGCAAGGTTCTGCGTCAGGAACGGCAGTTTATGAAGAAACACAAACTCCAACTACCAATACAAACGGATTGGTAACAATTGAGATAGGTAGTGGCACAGTTGTTTCAGGTGATTTTACTGCCATCAACTGGTCGGCAGGGCCATACTTTATTAAAACCGAAACCGATCCTGCAGGAGGAACAAGCTACACTATTACAGGCACAAGTCAACTATTAAGTGTGCCTTATGCACTGTATGCTAAAACAACTGATAATATAGCAGGTGGCATTAATTACAATGATATTGACAACACTCCGGTAACAACGCATGTAGATTCATCTTACATTGTTGAACTAAACAAAAACGATGAAGACTATATTAACTTTGGAACACTTTCAGGTTTTACCAATAACTCAAGTTGGTCAATAATTGAACAAGTAAAAATGCCAACCGGAACAGGACCTGATGGAGGCTGGCATTTTTTCAGAGGAGAAGCATGGCAGGATAAAGAAGGCGATATAGCCATTCAAATTAAATCAACACAAATATATGTTTGGTTACAAAAGAGTGGTTGGCAGAGCATTACCTATGATCACTCCTTCAGTGAAGAACAATGGTATGACATCTGTATGCAATACAATGCATCAACACAAACTCTTGAACTATATGTTGATGGCTCATTGGCAGGTCAGCAAACAGGAATCTCCCCTCAGGATGATTCAGGAAATACGAATAATCTTTTCTGGGGCGGTCAGGATGTAGATCCTTCAAGAAGCCAGGGAGATCTATACGCAGAAGCAAGTATAGTAATCGCAAACCAGGTGTGGTTGCAAAGAGTTCTTACAGCCGAAGAGATAGAAGATTATGATGGTCATATAGATTCTGACCCTGCAATTTTCTTTTCATCCAGTATCAATTCAAACTCAGTTACCGATGCTTCCGGTAACGGACATGACGGGACTAACGGTAATACTCCGGAATATATCGTTCAAACACAACATTCATCCGAGTTTAATGATCCACTCTATATTAACGATAAAATTGCGTTAACCGGAAATATTCAAATCACAGGAGATATAAATAGTTATTCCTCAAGCGGAATGACAGTAGTTGCTCCAATTGGAGCCAACGGTAGTGGGTTTGGGGCTGCTCTATATGTTGCAAGTGATGGAATGTTGAAAGAAGCAGATGCGGATGCAGTAACTACAATGCCATGTGTTGCTCTTGCTGTTGAATCAGGTATAGGAGATAAAGAGGTTTTATTACAGGGCTTCATCAAAAATGAAAATTGGACATGGACACCAGGAGCTCCAATTTATGTATCACCCACAACAGGAGCTATTACTCAAACCAAACTTTCAGTGTCAGGCCAACAGGTTCAGATAATAGGTGTTGCTGTTTCAGCAGATATGATTTATTTTACGCCTAATCTGATGTTAATTGAAATTGAATAATCAGAATATGAAACAGACAATAATTATAAATGCATTAATACTGTTGTCCATAACTGTTTCCGGCCAGTCTATTAAAAAGATTGGTGGAGTTGAAAATCCGGCACGAATAGGCTCTGTAAGAATTGATTCTGTCAAATCTCTTTCCGGATTTGTTTTAGATATTACATACAAAAGCTGTAAGGAGATATTAGAGAATAATCCTTTGGCTGCTGATGGAATATATATTATCGATCCCGATGGAGACGGCTCAGGCGAGGCATTCGATTGCTTTTGTGATATGACTACCGATGGTGGTGGCTGGACACTTATTTTACTAAGTAATGCAGGAATTGCAAGTTGTCCAAGACCATACTGGAATGAAGTTGTGAACAATGTTAATTTGAATGGAACACTATCAGCCAGCCTTACATCTTTCGATCTGTTTCTTGGAGTAAAACACTGGAATCTTATTGGAACCAAAATGAGGTTGGATATGGGTACATCACCGACAAATCTCTCCCACAGGGCATATTATGACTTTTCTTTAGATGAATCCAATTCCTACAGTTTAAACATGTCAAATGAATCCATAACAATTCATACTGAGGGCACCTCAAGTCCGGGTATGTACACATATCACAATGGCAGACCTCTTTCAAGCAGAGATGCAGATCATGACACATGGAATAGCAATTGTTCAAATAATTATTATGAATCTGCATGGTGGTATGCATCCTGTTTTAGTGGTAGCTTTTGGGGAGGAGGCTCCGAATCGTACCAGGATGCTCCTTACTGGACTGGATCTGGCGCAGAATATTTTGACTATGGGGCAATTTGGCTTAGATAAAAAAGACCATTTTCACTGTCGGCGTCACTCCAAGTGACACCGACAGTTTACTCGAAAAAACAATTTTCACCCCTTTAAAGGTTACTTTACATTTGTTTTTACCTTTTGAAAGGAACGTTTTATTGATCTGATGACTTGAAGTCATCTGCTCAATAATATCTGCTTTTAAAAAATCAGCCTACTTCTAATTAAATTCAAAACGGAAACTCCTCCGTCTCCTCATACTCCAGCTTCTCCTCCTTAGGTTTATCAGCCAAATGATGTTCCTGGTTTGAGATAACAAAAATAGCTTTGTGCGGCTCAGTGGCGGGACATGCATATTCACAGGCACCGCAACCGATACAGATATCCTGATTAATTTCAGGTGCTGTAAGTTCATTCTTATATGGCACCATTTTTACCGCTTGTGTAGGGCAATGTTCGGAACATGATCCACATGCTGTTCCTTCCGACTCAACAATACAATAATCCAACTGTAAAAACACCTTGCCAATCTGTGTCAGATGTTTCTCCTCCTGTGGCAACTTAATGATTGCTCCTGTAGGGCACACCTCTCCGCATTTATGACAATCGAAATTACAGAAATATGCATCGTAATCCATCTGCGGAACATTAATTCCGGTAAACCCGTACTCAAGAAAAGAGGGTTGTAACACCTTAGTAGGGCAAACAGATACACAGAGGTGACACGCCACACATCTGTCCTTAAGATGTTCAATACTTTTTACACCGGGCGGTGCAACCGGCCCACGCTCATAAAAAGGATCCTTATCACTCTTTTTTGATGCATCCTTACTGTTTTGAGCTTTTGCAGGTATAGCTTTTGACGCAAGATAGGTTACTGCAACAGTAAAAAACAACCGCCTTTGCAATCCCTTTTTTATCTTTAGTGGCTCAATATCCGGTTGTGATAGAGAAACAGGCTTCAGCTTATGCTTGTTATACCCTATGCTTGACACTTCACATACAGGAATACAGTTATAACAACTGATACATCTGGTTTCGTCAACTTTATAATTCTTAATGTCAATACAGTTTGCTTTGCACACTGCCTGACATTTTCCGCATCTCGTACAAGTCGATTCTGCTATCTTTATTTTAAATATCGAATATTTCGACATTAACCCCAAAAATGTACCTGCCGGGCAAACAGAATTACAATAAAGTCGCCCATTAGTACCAGCCATCCAAACAACAAGAAATAACATTGCCGAGGCAAATATAAAACCCACTAAACTAAACGGACTGTACTCTACATAATGAAGTACAGGTAATGATAAGTTAGAGAGCAGATTATTTACAAAAAGAATTACCGGCTGATAAAGATGTGTTCCTATCCTACCAAAAACAGCATAAGGATCCAGAAAGTTTAGAAGTAGCATCCCTGTAAAAGCTATTGATAACAGAGTTATTCCCAAAATGGAATAGCGTAATATATTTAAAGCTTTTTTAAATCTTAACCTTTGCCGGGTACCAAGCTTTCTTCTGATAAATATCACAATATCCTGAAGTATCCCTAACGGACATATCGTAGAACAATATATACGCCCTCCTACAAATGTCATCAGCAAAACCACAATAAACCCAACTGAAATAATAGTGCCCGGCGTAATAAACTTCAATATTGATGGCACAAACTGTAAGTACAAAGCAGAATTGTGATAAATCGATGAAATATTCCCTTTTACATCAGAAAAGGAAATTAAAATAGCGACAAAAAAAAGAAGAGCGACAACAACCCTTCCCGTTTTAAGATATCTCTGCATCTGTAGATTAGTTTGTAAGGTTCATAAAGTAAAAAGTTTATCAAATAAATCACTAAACATTTTCTTTTCACTTTACAAACCTGTCTGCCAAAAGGCAGGCTTGATGAACTTTCAATTGTTATATGGTTATTCTCTTTATATTCAACGATGCCAAATCCATCGTTCCAACTCCCAACTCTTCGGCCAATGCTATATGTTTTACTTTAGCAGTATCTACACCAAATACTTTTGTTGCAGCGGTATCAGCTGCTACCATATCGGTTGAAAGTATCTGGTACTTCATATTCACAACATCGGCTACTGACACTCCGCGAGGTCCATTACGTTTCATTACATTATACCCGTCAATAATATTCAGATCCGGCTTCTTGAAAGAAGCAAAATCAGCAATACACTGGTGCAGGTCATGCTTATGCCACCAGTTTCTGTCCCATACTACACCCATTAAATTTTTCATAGTAAGTGACATTGTAGCACCCCCATGATTCTTTAATACGGGAACATTAATAAAAACATCAGAATTAAGAATCAGTTCATGAACAGTTGTTGATTTTAAAGATTTGCCTTTCTCAACCTCAACCTCTTTGTACATCTTTTTATCTTTACCGGTAACCATCTTGCCTCCTGCACTCTTTACTGCTTCCTCAATCCCACTATTCTTGTAGCAGCGTGTCCACTCATCACAAGTATTATCAAATACCAATACCTTTGCAGCACCAACATTAAAACAGTGCTCAACTATCTTTCCAACTAATATAGGATTGGCATTAGCTGCCCTTTCCGGTGGAGTATCCCAGCCAATATTTGGTTTTACTACGACGACATCACCCTGCTTCACAAATCTCTCCATGCCTCCAATCTCAGCAATTCCTTTCTCAAACATCACATCCGGCTCACCACCTTTAACAGCTACTAAATCATACGGACCTGTTGCCTGTTTTTCTTCTCCAAAAACTTCTGTAAATCCAACCGTTGACATTAATACTCCTGAAGCAACCGAAGCCCCAATCGACTTTTGTAAAAAATCTCTTCTTTTCATAATCAATCACTTTTTTCCAATATAATTATTTTTCTTGTGCCAAATATTAGAATCATTCTAAACTAGTAAATATTCACAGCTCATAATCAAGAAAATAATACAAATACTTAAAATTATATTATCAATGACTTTGATTATACCCATTTAAAAATAACCTTTATAGAACTTCTAATATTAAAACAATCCATTCTGAAAATAGTTCATAATTAAAAAAGCAAATATTAAAATTGCAGATATGAAATTACAAAAAATTTATGCATTAGTTTTCACTGTTATCATCACAATGTCATGCAGTGATTCAAAAAGAGGACAAAAACAAACAAACTTAAAGTTGTGGTATAACCAACCTGCAAATGCATCTGTAACCGACAATCCTGATGGTTGGAAAGATGACAAAGAGTGGCTCAAAGCTTTGCCTTTGGGAAATGGTTCTTTGGGATTAATGGTTTTTGGCGATGTTAATCATGAGAGGATACAACTTAATGAAGAGAGTATGTGGTCGGGCAGTCCCAATGATAATGACAATCAGGAAGCCCAGGTAGCGCTACCTAAAATCCGACAGCTACTATTTGAAGGAAAATACAAAGAAGCAACAAAACTGACTAATAAAACCCAAATATGCATCGGTAAAGGTTCGGGGCATGGTAACGGTGCAGAAGTGCCATTTGGCTGTTTCCAGACTTTAGGTGATTTGTGGATCAATACTAACAATCATTCATCTTACGAGAACTATTACCGCGAGCTTAATCTGGAAGATGCTGTTGTGGTAGTACGTTACACACAGGAAGGAATTAACTTTAAGCGGGAAATTTTTACCAGCAATCCGGATCAGGTAATGGTGGCTCGATTTACTGCTGATAAACCCGGTCAAATTTCATTTACTTGCAACATGAACCGCCCCGAGCGATACAAAACTTATACAGAAGGAGACCAGCTTGTTATGTCAGGCTCTCTTTCTGATGGCAAAGGTGGTAACGGCTTGCAATACATGGCAAGACTGACAACTGTTAACAAAAATGGGACTGTTAGCTATAGTGATTCATTATTGAAAGTAGAAAATGCCGATGAGGTAATTCTTCTCCTCTCAGCATCTACCGATTATGTTCTTAATTATCCTGAATACAAAGGGCGTGACTATAAAAAGATTACCAGCCAAAACATTGAAAAAGCATCCGAAAAAACTTTTGACAAATTATTTGATGCACATAAAAAAGATTATCAAAAATACTTTAATCGGGTTAGTCTGGATCTCACTCCGCAAAAAATTGTTGAAGTCCCAACAGATGAACGGCTAAAAAACTTTAAACAGACAAAATCAGACCCACATTTAACAGAGCTACTGTTTCAATACGGCCGTTACCTGCTTATCTCATCATCCCGCCCCGGAACACTTCCTGCAAACCTACAGGGAATATGGGCAAACAAAATTCAAACTCCCTGGAATGGCGATTACCATACAGATGTAAATATAGAAATGAACTATTGGCCGGCAGACGTTACCAACCTATCTGAAATGCACCTACCTTTATTCGATTTAATTGAATCGTTAGTGGAGCCTGGCAAGAAAACAGCTAAAATTCAATACAATCTTAACGGGTGGGTTGTACACCCAATCACAAATGTATGGGGCTATACCTCCCCCGGTGAAAGTGCCAGTTGGGGGCTGCATTCAGGAGGTGGTGCATGGATATGCTCTCACATTGGCGAGCATTACGCATTTACCGGAGATCAGGATTTTTTAAAAAGAATGTATCCTGTGTTAAAAAGTTCTACACAATTTTATATGGAGTGGCTGGTTGAAGACACAAAAACCGGAAAATTGGTTTCCGGTCCCGCAGTTTCGCCTGAAAATACATTTATCGCCCCTGATGGTAGCCGGAGTCAGGTCAGCATGGGGCCTGCGCATGACCAACAGGTTATATGGCAATTATTTACTGATTTTCTGATCGCATCAAAGAAATTGAACATACAAGATGAGTTTACAAAACAGGTAGCAATTTCAAAGAGCAAACTGGCAGGTGCTAAAATTGGGTCAGACGGACGCTTAATGGAATGGGCAGAAGAATTTCCTGAAATAGAAAAAGGTCATCGACATATATCACATCTGTTTGCATTACACCCGGGATCGCAAATTAATATAGAACAAACACCTGAGCTTGCTAAAGCTGCAAAAAAATCATTGGATTACCGTATTGCAAATGGGGGTGGACATACAGGATGGAGTGCAGCCTGGTTAATTAGCCAATATGCAAGGCTGTACGAAGCAGAAAAAGCTAAGAAAAGTTTAAATGTAGTTTTAACAAAAAGCATGTCGCCAAACCTGTTTGGACAGCACCCTCCATTCCAAATGGATGCAAATTTCGGAGCTACAGCCGGAATTGCTGAAATGCTAATTCAGAGCCATGCCAACATTGTAAAACTATTACCTGCATTACCCTCCGAATGGCCTGATGGAGAAGTAAAAGGGCTGAAAGCACGAGGTGGATTCGAAGTGGATATAAAATGGCACGATAGAAGAATAGTTGAAGCCCGGATTTCTTCAGCCAAAGGCGGTAAACTTGTATTGGATAATCCGTTTACAACGGAAGGATTTAAAGCTGACATGGATTATCAACTGGATGACTCGAAAATAACAGTGGTTTTTAAGCCTGGCGACAGGCTAAAACTAAAAGCTATATAGTATTACTATTAAGTTCAATAATTAATTGTTTGCAATTTAATACACTAAAAAAGCCTATCAAATCGATAGGCTTTTGTGTTTTTTTTGAAAGTCAACCAGTAATATTATTTTACTTTAACATTTACTGCATTCAATCCTTTTTGACCTTGCTCTACTTCATAACTTACTTTATCTCCTTCAGTTATCTCATCGATTAATCCATTTTGATGTACAAATACATCTTTACTCCCATCGTCAGGAGCAATGAATCCGTATCCTTTAGAACTATTAAAAAACTTTACTGTTCCGTCACTCATAATTAAAAATTTAAAATTACACAATGTGCAAAGTTAATACTATATCTTTTCATATGACTACATTTATGCAACTTTATTTTAATTCATTTAAAAAAAATGAGATAAAGTCAGTGGAGATCAATTGACATACTGTATGCAAAGCACTATCTTACAAAATCAAAAAGTGGTTATATATCCATTAAAAATCATTACAGCTCAAGCATATCGGGGTTTTCCTCAAACCAGTCTACAAAATCATTCAACCCATCTTCCAATAGTGTTTTCGGCTCATACCCAAATAGCCGACGTGCTTTTTCGATATTAGCATAAGTAATATCCACATCACCGGGTTGCATAGGTTTTTTTTCAATCTTAGGGATTACACCTGTAGCTTTACCAATAGCATTTATCAGGTCGATAAGTTTTACAGGATGATGGTGTCCCAAATTAACTACGTCAAAAACACCGTTATTCTCCGTTATGTAATGAAGTGCTCCTAAAATTCCTGCCACAGTATCTTTCACATAGGTATAATCCCGTGATGTTGAACCATCACCAAACATTGGGATTATCTCTCCCCTATACATCATCTTAATAAATTTATGAATTGCCAGATCTGGTCTTTGACGCGGGCCAAAAACCGTAAAGAAACGCATATTCAGAATATCAATATTATACAAATGATGATAAGTATGATTCAACAACTCACAAGCTTTTTTTGTAAATGCATAGGGTGATATCGGATTATTCACATCAAGTGTTTCACTCCAGGGGGTATTAGGATTGTTACCATACACCGAGGATGAGCTTGCAAAAAGCAGCTTCCTAATTTCCTTCTTTTGCATTACAGCAAGCACATTTTCAGTAGCAGAGATATTGTTATCAATGTATGATTGAGGGTCTTCGATTGATGGCCTCACACCGGCTTTCCCGGCAAGATGAATAACTACATCCACTTCCTCAAAGGCCGACTCTATCATATTTTTCTTTTTCAAATCAACTTCGAAAAAAGTGAAATTCTCATGCTCTTGATTAACTCCTAAATTATAGAGCTTATACTCCTTTTTATAAAATGGGTCGAAATTATCTATTCCTATAACAGAATATCCTTTTATAAGAAGAGCTTCGCAAAGATGAGAACCTATAAAGCCGGCACTGCCGGTTACTAATACCTTTTTCATGGCATTTGTTTTAATAAATAACGGTAACAAAATTAAAAAAACAAAACAGCAATTACTGAAAAACCAAACTATTTATGACAAAACAATCGAAAATTATAAATTAATTTGCAATAAGGTACGGGGAATTATATATCTTTATTCCTTAGCTAATCGCTATATTTATTATGAACCAAACAAAACAAAAACAGAGAGCCGCTAAACTATAGACACTTAGCATACCTTATTACGAAGCACAAAGAAGAAATAAATGGAATAGGGTTGCGTTTAGCA
>CBDUZZ010000105.1:0-10531 GCA_965371855.1 uncultured bacterium | reverse complement strand
TAGTGATTGTTAATTTAGGGGGAGATACCAAAGTGGCCAACTGGGGTCCCGAAGTTTCGGGATAACTCCGCTGAAATATTTGAAACCCCAAAGATATTTGAAATAGTGATTGTTAATTTAGGGGGAGATACCAAAGTGGCCAACTGGGGTCCCGAAGTTTCGGGATAACTCCGCTGGAATATTTGAAACCCCAAAGATATTTGAAATAGTAATTGTTAATTTAGGGGGAGATACCAAAGTGGCCAACTGGGGCGGACTGTAACTCCGCTGGCTTTCGCCTTCGTAGGTTCGAATCCTGCTCTCCCCACTTTTTTGCCGATATAGCTCAGTTGGTCAGAGCAGCTGATTTGTAATCAGCAGGTCGTGGGTTCGAATCCCTCTATCGGCTCATTTTTATCGCGAGAGTAGCTCAGTTGATAGAGCATCAGCCTTCCAAGCTGAGGGTCGCGGGTTTGACCCCCGTCTCTCGCTCTTCTTTTAAGCCATCCTTTTTTAGGGTGGCTTTTTTGTTATCTCTTTTAAACGCCTCAAGGTCGTAAAGACGCTCGAAGGTTAACCTGAAATGTGCTTTCTTTACTAACTTATGGCAAATAAATATCCGTTACCTAACAATAATCCTTTGGGAATACTGATCTTTACCAATATAAAGATTAACAATTTTCACTCCTGTACCCAAATTATCAACCGGCAATTGCTGATGCCATTTTTGTTGATGCTTAACAAACTTACGGTTCAATAACAACCGGCCATTAAGGTCATACACTGTAACCTTAACATCACCATTTTTAGAATCATTTAATTCTATATTTATATAATCAGATGCAGGATTCGGACTTATAATCAATTCTCCTTTAGAATTAGAAATCTTATTAAAAATTCCCGTTCCATCTTTCTGAATATTCACATTATCAATTACCCAGCCCCAACCCACAGTATTAGGATCAGAGAATAATCTAAACCGAATAAGAATCGTATCTTCTGCATTAAAGACATCCTGAAAGTTTAAAGTATGACTTACAAACATGTCACTGGTTGGAGATGAATTGATATCAGTATCCCATTTATCGGAATGCCCGGCATCATATCCATCAGCCAACGGCAACCAATTCATTCCATCTTTTGAACCCTCCACAACAACATAATCCCAAAACTCTTCATCGCCAAACACTTTCCCATCTTCACCTTTTTCAACAAAAGCAATATCTTCATAAGTCATTATTGATGATTCTACTTCATCCATAACAATAACAGGATATTTCAACACATAACTAAAATTCTTTTTCTTGGCATAAGGGTGGTATGAATTAATGGCATAATTACTGTAAAAACTATTAGTTACAGAATATCCTTCCCCTGAAAAATCATTTTGTTTACTTTCGAAATCATTAAAATATCTCACTCTTGTATCCTTGTAATGATAATTATCGGCATAAAGGACGTTGGAAAGGAATGATAAACCATCCTTATAACCTATAACCTGACAATTAATAACAGATTGCTCAGATGTCGCACTAAAAATATAGTCATTTATACCTAACTCAATTCCGGTTCGCACTCCCTCAATATTTCCATCAAAGAGGTATTGCAATGAATCAAAATCAGACTTAACCTCATATCTCACAATAAATTTATTGCTTGCCGTAACTCCTGCAACAATAGCATAAGGCTTCTCAGGAACACTGTTTAGTTCCGGAACTTCCAGTGACCATACTCCTCTACCATGAGTTCCCAAGACAACCTGATTCCCTACAATTTTCATATCCCATATACATGCAGCAGGCAAGCCGTTATTCGAATAATGCCACGTCTGTCCGTTATCAGTTGAGATGAATAAACCAATCTCAGTTCCTGCCCATAACTCATCAGTGTTATGAGGCATTACTAACAATGAGTATGTAGCCACATCCGGGAATCCATTAGAGCTTGGTGAGCCTGAATTAAAACCTGTAATATCTGTCCAGGTTTGCCCCATATCAGAAGAACGAATAATTTTAGGACTGCCGGGTGAGGAGTTTAATACATAAACAATCGTCGTATCAAAAGGATGTGAAACAACACGTGAAATACGCCATATGTATTTTGAGAAATTATTAACAGCAGAAAAGGTCATACCATAATCATCAGACAAATTAAGTTTTCCGCTGGAATTCATACTAACACCGGCCCAAACTATTTTAGGATTAGCCTTACTAATTTCCATGTGAACACTACCACCCGAGTAGCCATAATCATCAGAATTGACAGGAATAACACTCCAGTTTAAACCAAAATCATCAGATCTCCACAATCCTGAAGGGCCACCAATAAACAACAAATCTGGTTCATCAGGCGTACTTGCTATTGTTGTAATAAAAGGGGCACCTGACTCATCTCCGGAATCAGCAATCCCATCAGTTATGTCATAAAGATGTTCCCATGAATCATCGGTTCTGTACAATCTGTTATAATACAGTGAAGATATCATCTGGTCCGGCTTTCTGGAATGCCATACTGTGCCAAAACCATCACCTCCTAAGGCTTCATTCCAATTTGAATCACTACCAGGAGTCTCTTCAGAAACCCAGGTTCCGTTATCCTGTGTTCCACCCATATATCTGTTTTCTGTTGGATGTTTTGAAACACTATAAAACTGTGAAGTTACATATCCGTAAATAGGACTTTCCCAATTATCACCGCCATCATTTGACATTGCAAGGCCTCCATCGCTGCAATCAAGGAGTCTAAAGGGATTGCCATTACTTAAATCTATTACAAAACCATGGTGGTCGGCATGAGAATATGTATTATCTAAAACATCCTTATGCCAATAAGTTTTCCTTTCAGAAGTCATCTTTTTACCTTTAAGCAGATAATTATCAACAGTAATCTTAAGTGCTGCAAGATTATTAGTATCCCATACTTTTCCTTGCTGCATTATCGGCAACAAACTGTACATATTTTTCACATTAAACCCATCTAACACACCAATCTCTCCAACTTTTTCTCCTGTATAATCAGTATAATGTATATAAATATACTCACCACTATTCTCCGTCAAATTAAAAAGGCCATCATTATTATCATCAATAAATGAAACATTAAGTTTTGCACCTCCATCAGTTTTAGTAACTGAAAACGGTACATCCACAAGATCTTTATAAACATATCTATTCCCATCGGAAACAAAGCGATGCGCTTTTTGAGTTGAATCTCCCAAAAAATTAACTTTACAGTCCAACACTGTTGTAGCATCACTTTTAACCATAAACCCACCGGATAAATAACCACCACCAAAGTTCTTATATCTTATCCAATCAGAATTATCTGAGACTACATTAAAAGCCTTAACTCCATCGCCAACATCGTCAGTCCCAATTATTGTTTTATGTATGTCTATCCCACCGATAAACAGAATATTTGTGTCGTTAGGTGATACAACAAGCGAATTGTTATACCAGCCCTGCCCGCTTAAAAATTCCACTTTAGGGTCTGCTATACTCATGGCCCAGTTATATCCTCTGTCAGTTGACATATACAAATTTGACTCTGATGTTAATGCAAAAACTACATTCGGGTCTGAAACTGCTATTGCCATCTCAATCCTACCCTCATTAATATCTTTTGTTTTGAACCAGCTATCTCCTCCATCATTTGATTTAAAAATTCCGGAATTATTAATTGGCACATATTGATTTAAGAAACTATCTTTTTCAAAAACAATTTGTTGTGCTCTGCCACCCGAAAGCTTTAATTCCCACGAATCTCCTCCGTCAAACGATTTAAAAACACCACTGTTAGTTGCAGCAATAACACAATCAACATTATCAGGGTCGGTTATTATCCTGTTTACAAAGTAAAAATCACGATTATCCTTCGTTGATGATAATTGCTCCCAGCTACTGCCATTGTCAACACTTTTAAATATTCCCGCTCCCATAACAGCATCAACATTATAAAAACCTTCTCCTGTGCCAACATAAATCACATTAGGGTCATCCAATGACACAGTCATACATCCGGTTGCCAAATTAAGGATATCAGGGGTTAAACAAGTCCATGTACTTCCCTCATCAATGGTTCTCCAAACTCCACCGGAAACAGAGCCTGCAAACCAAGTCTTACCTGTAGCATCTTTGGGATCAATAACTATAGACCGCGTTCTTCCCCCTACATTTCCCGGTCCTCTCTCTTTCCAATCAAGTTGTACGGTGGCTGTTTTTAATTGTGTTAGTCTTACTTTAGCTTTTTTGAACTCATCAAGCAGATAGTTTCCCTCGTAACTCTCACCATTTTCACCGGTCTTTAACGACTTCAAATATTGAGCATACTTATCCGGATTATCAGATTTTGCATACCCTTCTTGTCTGCGCTTAATTTTTTTATTTATTAACTCTCTTTTATACTCTTTAGTTGATATGCCCTGTTTTTCAACCTTAACAATCTTCTCTGCACTACTTCTATTAATGTATACAGCAATACCTATCAACAGTGTGATTAAAATAACACTTGTAAACTTTACAAATTTCATACGCATAAAATTATACCTATTAAAAACTAAAACTCTCTTACATTTAATTCTGTTCTCATTGCTTTTTTGTTTTCTTCTTCAACTTTCGATCTCACCTCAGGCACCCTTTTAATAAGTACCCTGTCATTATCAATCCAGGAAACATTCCCATCGCTAACAGATTCTATATATACCACTTTCTTTTTAACTATGTCAACAATTGCAAATGTAGTAGGGACAGGAAACCCCACACCACGTTCAATTCTGCTAATTACAACAACAAAATCACGATCTTGGTTGTAAATCTTTTCTACAGGTTCATCATTGAACTCATCATGAACAACAATGTTAATAAAATCATCCTCCACAAACTTTGATTTTGCTTTTTTTGAAGATGAACAACCAACTAACAGACTTAAAGTAATAATCGATAAAAAAACAATTCTCATATAAAATAATTATAAAATATTTCGTCGAATGTAATAATATTTTTACCCAAACATTGATACTCACATCAAATAAAAAGACAAATTCATCAATATTAATACTTTTCCTCATGGCATATCCTTGTGTTTTTAAAAGATATATCATAATTTTATTACAAATCTTAAATTACATATTATGGACAATAATACATTCAACAACATTTTGAATAACCTATTAACCACTTTTAACGACAAAAAAGTTTTATCAAGAAAGGATTCGTTATGGGCAAATTTTATTACTTCAGGAGTTAACCTTTGGCTTGATACCGGCGATATCGTTGAGGCAAAAAAAATGTGGAATAATAATTTCACGGCATTAACAACTAACAACACGTTATTAAACAAGGAGGTTCAAAAAGGGATTTATGATAACATAATTGAACAAGTAGACATGTACTACAAAGAAATAAACACACAAGAAAAAGTTAAAGAGATAGCTCTTTTTCTAAATGCATTACATGGATTAAGGCTTGTGAAGATTTTCAATGCAAAAGTCAGTGTTGAATTACATACCGATCTGGCTAACGATATTGATGGCATAGTGTTTTTTGGCACAAAATTATATAATATCAATCCTGATCACTTTATCATTAAAGTGCCATTCACAGCTGCCGGATTAATTGGTGCAAAGAAACTTCACGATAAAGGTATTCCCGTTAATATGACACTTCAATTTAGCGCAAGACAGAATGTCTTTTCCGCTTTAATTGCACAATCGGTTTATTCAAATGTCTTTTTAGGCAGGATAGGTGCTTTTTTAAAAAACAACAACCTTGGTAAACCAGATAACATAGGAGAAAAAGTCACTTCTGTAACTCAATATCATTTGAACACCTTAAGAAAAGAAGGAAGTTCTAATACTAAACTCATTGCCGCCAGCATAAGGAGTTGGTCACAATTACTACTATTACAAGGAATAGATGTGTTTACAATTCCTATTCAGGCTGTAAAAGATGCAAAAGAAAACATCCCTACCAATGGTAATCTTAAATTTAATGACATTATGCCTATTGAACTGTATGACAACATAAATATAGAACAAATTGGATTAAACAAATTCTGGACAATAACTAAGGAAGAATTCAAAATAGCTCAATATCTTTCACAAAACATTCCATCCTCAGGCAAAGAATTAGAAAGGTTTTTACATGATAACGGTTGCCGGGATATTTTTCCCATTTTATCGGAAGATGAACATAATATTATTGATACTGATGGAAAAATCCCTGTATATAAACACTGGGATAAAAAAATCAAAGAAAAAACAATAGGCATTGACACTTTACTTAATCAGGCAGGATTAGCAGCTTTCAAAGCCGACCAACAAGCTCTTGACAACAGAATAAGAAGTAAACTGGGAGTATAACTTAAAAACCTGAAAATTATAAAAGCATAACTAACTATTGGAGTTCAATAGCTGATATTCGTATACACAGGAGTAACTCATTTGTGCGCAGAAATGTTCAAAACAGTTAAAATAAGTAAAATAAATTATACAATTATAAAATGGTTCATTATTTTTACTCCATGAATCTATATTCATGCAAATGAAAAAACTCTTAACATACTCCTTACCTGCTTTCATTATAGGTGTTGCAGCATTCTTTTTAGGAGGCAAAACATTAGATAAAACATCCACTAATGAATACTGCGCCTCCTGCCATATTCACCCTCAGGCAACAACTTCATGGAAGCAATCGGTACACTACGATACACGGTCCGGCATGAGAATTGGTTGCGTGGAGTGCCATCTGCCCCCCAAAGGAGAGGGACATTTTGTAGCAAAAGTAAAAACCGGTGCTAAAGATGTTTGGTCGAAATGTACCAAAAATCCAGAGTCCTTCGATTGGGAAGGCCGATCCAATCTTGAGCATGCAAGAAAGTACGTCTTCAACAGGTCATGTGAAAGGTGTCATGAAACTATTTTCCCGGCTTCACTTTCTAAAAGTGGAGAAGAGGCTCATCTCTATTATTCCCAGAATGCTGAAAGCAATGATCTGCAATGTATAAATTGCCATTTAAACGCAGGCCATTACATCGAAGGATATACACATGGAGGCAATGAACTTTTTGGCAGTAATAAAAATGAACAAACAGAATTCTTTAAAGTTGCTACTGAAGTCGATCGGCTTGAATCGTTTATAGAGCACATACCTGAATCAAGCATATCATTCAACATGAAAGCCATTACGGGTGGAACATTTAAACTTGGCAGCCCTACATCAGAACCCTTCCGGAATGATGATGAAGGGCCGGTTATAGATGTTAAGGTCAACTCTTTCTTCATGGCTGAGGTTGAGGTTACCTGGGATGAGTATCTGGAGTTTTATCGAAAAACATCAGCCGAAGGACGATCAACTGATACAGAAGGAATACGATCGGTTAAAAATGGTGATGTGGATATTATTGTTGGAGCAACTCCCCCTTATGGTCAACCTGATCAAAACTGGGGAATGGGAAAACGACCTGCCATAACAATGAGTTTCCATGCAGCCGAAACTTATTGCAAGTGGCTATCCAAGGTTACCGGGAAAACGTACAGATTACCAACAGAAGCTGAATGGGAATATGCCTGTAGAGGTAACACACAGACTCCCTACTTTTTTGAAGGCAATCCAAAAAACTTCCATAAGTCGGGTCTTTGGTATAAACTTTCTGGCAATGATACTACAACTATCAATTCATATATTATTTATAACGAAAACAGTTATGAAAAAACGCAAGAACCTGATCGGGTATTTCCTAATCCTTTTGGATTAAAAAACATGTTAGGAAATGTGGCTGAGTTTTGCAGTGATTGGTATCAGCCTGATACTTATAAAGGGTATACCGATGGTTTAATGTTAAATCCAACGGGTCCAATGAATGGCACTGAACATGTCGTCAGAGGTGGATCATTTCGTGACCATGCAGGTAAATTGAGGTGTGCATCACGGGCACAATGTCAAACAACTGCATGGATGAAAACCGACCCTCAGATACCAAAATCCATTTGGTGGTTCTCCGACTGTTCACATGTAGGTTTCAGAGTTGTTTGTGAATACAATGATAAAACAGGTAACAACAAATAAAATCAATACTTATGAGTAAAAATTCTATTAACAGAAGAAATTTCCTTGAAAAAGCAATAGTTGGAGGTGCTGCTGCAGTAGCTATCCCAGCCATTATTTCAAGTTGTACTGAAAAGAAAAAAGTAGTGGAAATTCCAAACTTCCTGGATCAGGCACCTGATGGGCCTGTACTGAAAGCCGGATTAATTGGTTGTGGAGGACGTGGCAAAGGAGCTGCGAAAAACTTTTTAGATGCCGGCCCAAATTTGAAAGTAGTAGCTTTAGGTGATGTGTTAGAAGATCGTTTATTAGATGCAAAAATGATGCTTGTCAAGGATAAAGGACAAGAGATTGCTGATGACATGTGTTTTATCGGTTTTGATGCCTATCAAAAAGTAATTGATTCGGGCGTAGATATAGTCATTTTGGCTACTCCGCCTCATTTCAGGCCCGATCACTTTGCTGCAGCTGTTCAAGCTCGCAAGCATCTGTTTATGGAAAAACCCGTAGCAGTAGATCCTGTAGGTGCCCGCTCTGTTATGGCAACAGCAAAAAAAGCTGAATCACTAGGTTTAAGTGTAGTAACAGGTACTCAGCGCCGTCACCAACGTGACTATGTAAACACATGGAAACAAGTAGCCGAAGGAGCAATTGGAGAAGTCACTTCTTCAAATGTATATTGGAATGTAGGGAAACTTTGGCATAAGGATCCAAGGGCAAAATGGAGTGAAATGGAGTATATGATTCGGGATTGGGTGAATTGGTGCTGGCTGTCAGGGGATCACATTGTTGAACAACATGTTCATAATCTGGATATAGGCATTTGGTTTAAAGGGGCTCATCCGGTAAAAGCATTAGGCTTTGGCTCAAGGCAAAGACGTGTTACCGGTGACCAGTTTGACAATTTCTCCATTGATTTTCAATTTGAAGATGGTACACACATGCACAGTATGTGCCGTCAGATAAATGGTTGTACAAACAATGTGTCAGAACGGGTACAAGGCACCAAAGGCTCAACCAACTGCCGCAACCGAACCTATGACCCTCAGGACAATATAACATGGGATTATGCATACCCCTTAAATGGAGAAGGCAATCCGGACAGAAAACTGATGAAAAATGCATTAGTGCAGGAACACATCGATCTGGTAACTGCAATACGTACTTCAAAACCAATCAATGAGGCAGAAAACACAGCCATTTCTACCATGGTGGCTATCATGGGACGAATATCATCCTATACCGGAAAAATGGTTACCTGGGAAGAGGTCATGAACTCTAAACTTAGAATAGGATCTAAAATATACACATTTGGAGACGTGGATGTACCAAAGGTTATTCCAATTTCAGGAGAAGCTTACATGTCAAATAAGAAATAAAGACTTATCAAATGAAAACTGAAAAACATCATTCAAGACGTGGCTTTGTAAAAAAGATTACAGGAGCAGGAGTAGCCATGGTAGCTGCTCCTCAAATCATGACAGCAACAACAAAAGAAGAGCGAAAAAAAAAGAAAAAACTTAAATCTGCAACAAAACCATTGAATCTTAAATACGCCCCACATTTTGGCATGTTTAAAGAATTAGCCGGTAAAGATCCTATTGATAATATCAAATTTTGTTATGATATGGGATTCCGGGCAATGTTCGACAATGGCATAATGAAGCGACCTCCGGCAGAACAGGAAAAAATTGCCATTGAGCTTGAGCGGCTAGGTATGGATTTTGGCCCATTTGTATTATATGCGGATTTTAGTGTTACCTCATTTGTTAAAAATACACACGAGGTAAGGGAAATGCTCATTAATAAAATGCATGAAGGAATTGACGTAGCCAAGCGAATAAACGCAAAATGGGCATTAGTAGTTCCCGGCCGTTACGACCAAAAACTTCATGTAGATTATCAAACAGCAAACACTATTGAAAACCTGAAAGCCTGTAGTGAAGTATTGGAGCCTACCGGATTAACAATGGTAATGGAACCTCTAAATACATTACGCAATCATCCCGGTCTGTTTTTGACACGTATCCCTCAAGCATACATGCTCTGCAGAGCCGTAAACAGCCCTTCTTGCAAGATGGTGAATGATATATACCACCAACAAATCACTGAAGGGAATATCATTCCTAATATAGATGATGCATGGAGTGAAATTGCTGCTTTCCATACCGGCGATAACCCGGGCAGAAAAGAACCAACTAGTGGCGAAATTAATTACAAAAATATCTTTCACCACATCTATAACAAAGGTTACAATGGAGTTCTTTGCATGGAACATGGTAAAAGTATCAAAGGTGTTGAAGGAGAAAAGAGAGTTATTGAAGCCTATCGCGAATGTGATGATTTCTTAACAGAATAATCCTAATCTTTTATTACAATGTAGGTTGGGGAAAAGTCATTTGTCAAAAGTAACTTTCATACCTCAAACAAACAAAATACGCTGTGAAAACTAAACTTTGAACGACATAAGGCATATAAGGTCATATACGAGCTTCGCGTCTTTGCGAGAG
>CBDUZZ010000104.1:0-10777 GCA_965371855.1 uncultured bacterium | reverse complement strand
GGTAAGAGAGATAATAGGAATCACCTATCATTTCTCCATCGCCATTAGAATCATAACCTGCCACTACCTCTGTAGTTCCCTCATCACATAGCAAACGATATTGTGCCCAGGCTCCTACGGCTTGTCCCTCACGACTTGATACAATCTTATCTCCATCTACTTTGCCTGCCCAAACATTTTTTTGGCGAGTAATTGTATCTCCACAATCAGTAATGATTTTAACACTAACCCAACCTTCGCTACTGGTTGATGAATACTTTGCTTTTACTACGTAACTACTCCCGTTATCATCTCCAACCGGAGTGAGTACAGAGGTGTTACAATCCCAATCAATGGTTAAACCTGATGTTTCACCTGTCAATGTAAATGTTGTGTTTGAGGTGCAAACTATGGTAGGGCCGGAGATATAAGGAATTAATCCATAAACTGCCAAACGAGTTCCAAGATCAGATGGATTAGACGAATATTGTGGAGTCTCAGAACATACATCATTTGCCTCTGCATAATCAAATGCTTCTTGCATACTTACAAATCCGTCATTATTATCGTCAGCATCTACAAAGTTGCCATTGGGGTCTTCTCCAGCAACTGCTGCTATCCAATCAAAGACAAACTCATCATAAGTGTAGTACCCCATACCACATGATGTTTCATCAAAATCGCAAGCAGTAGCTATTACACGATTTAATCCAGCTAAATCATCTACAAATCCACCACTATAACATTGTTCCATTACAATACTAATTTCACCTGCATTGACTTTGTTTACTTCTATTGCAAATTGGTCATCCCTGATAGTTTCACTCCATAAATAGATAAGGGCATCTTGACCTGTTTCTTGGTCTCCATGGTCGGTAACAAAAATGAATAAATAATCATCGTTATTTAATATTCCAGATAATGTGTTAAATACTGAAGTAATATTTGCCCTTGTAGCAGAAAACTGAATATCATCATCGCCATCTCCGTCCAAGTCAAGAGGTGAAGAATCATATCCTCCACTTATCCGTCTATCATTTCCTGTACTTGTACCGTCTGACATTATTGTGTAAATATGGTTATCCTCATAATTATATACATCCACTAGCGCTGAATAGATAGCTGAGCAATCATTCCAGTACCGTTGCCAATTATTACTTCTGTTATACCCGCCACTTATAATTACAGCGTAACAATGTTCTGGCGTTAACCCCGATTTTAACAAAGTTGCTCCACTTTTCTTAAAACTAAATAGATTAACTTTTGACTGTTCTTTTATTTCGGTTAAAAGATGCCATTTGTCCAAATTATTTGGAGGTAGTTTCCATTCTTTTTCTTGAATTTTTCCTGAATTAACATCAACAAAAAGGTAAGAACATGGATGAGACCAGTTAGCTAAAGGTTTTTTATCAAGGAAAAATAACCAAGAATCGAAAGAAACAGAAGTGATGCTTTTATCAAAAGTCATAATTGTTGTTTCAGAGGAATTTACGTCCGACTTTTGATATAAAAGATAGTCGCCTATTTGCAAATCTTTAATATATTCATCTGCTATTTTAGATGCTTCTGTAATTGTAATTTGTCCTATGGAATTACCAATTAATATCAGCAATAATGTTATTAAAGAAGAAAGTTTTTTCATTATGATATTGTTTTAGTCGTTTTTAGGATTACATTGATTTATATCTAAGTAAATAAAAGTGCAGGAATCAGGAATAATTTCAAATTCACCGCTCCACTCACCATATTGACCACAGTCCAATTTTGCTGTATAATTATATTTACCCGTTTTCTTTTCTAACATCACTGTTAATGTTGAATTTATGCAATCAGGGTGGGTGTCTTCAATGTATGGCTCTGATATTGAACCTACAGAATCATTATCAATATATATATCAACATTGAAGGGACCACAATTCAATATTGCCTGTGCGTTGGTATAAAAAACAATTTTCCCTTCATTGTTTGAATTGTCATCTTTCTTATCACAGCTAAAAGCCATAAGAATAATTACTCCGCACAGGAATAATATTTTAGTTACTGTTTTCATTTTTATAAGTTTTAAAAAAGTAAAAATTCATTTTAATAAAAAACCGAAATCGCGCCCTCATCCCATTCAAAACAGGATGCAGGCTAAACCGCAATGCCGGCACAGGGCTTGCAATGGCAGTTTTTCTGGTAACAGTAGTGTAGAATGTAGCACATAGTCTGGTATGGTTCTTTTTCAAATATAATGATTCTTTTCGCTAACAAAATATGATTATTAGTAATAGCTATGCTTCATAGATGCAAAAAATGTGAATAGGTTGCGTGAAGAAAGTTAAAAGTTAGAAATTAGATTTTAGAGTTTCAGGTTTCAAGTTAGGGGTTTCGGGGTTTGTAATATCCAGTATCCAGTATCTGTATTGCCTTTACGAACTTTTATCTCTTTCAATAACGATTGTTTTCCGGCACAACCACTGCATCCACCGGATATGGAACATGCAGAGTCGTTATTTTTCAAAGTTAGTATGCTTTTCCAAAAGAATCTTCCGGTTTGAATAAAAGCCCAGCCAACGATTATATATGTTAGAATCTCCTGAATCATATCAAACAAAAAATTTGCCAACCTGATGAATAATAAATGCCATAAACCATGCTAACGAAGTGGTATAAACAACCGTAAAGAGAGCCCATTTCCATGAGCCGGTCTCTTTTTTTATGGCTGCTATAACAGCAACACACGGAAAGTATATTAATGTGAAAACCAAAAAACCCAAAGCAACTAACGGGGAAAATACTTTTGTTCCATCGGAGTAGGCGTCATCTCTCATGTTTTTTATAAGCTGGTTATTGTTGTCTTTGTCTGAGTCATTAGCCTGATACAGTACTGATATTGTACTGACAACAATCTCTTTTGCTGCTATTCCACTTAATAAACTGATACCCATCTTCCAGTCAAAACCTAATGGTTGCATGGCAGGCTCTATCCACATACCTATCCTGCCGATATATGACTGCTGTTGTCTCTCTTTTTCTTTTGCTTTTTGTAGCTTTACTATTTCATCGGTTTTTTCCGTTAATAGTTTTTCTAATCTGTTTGGTGTAGCAATTAATATCTTCCGGTTGTATTGTTGTTCAATATGAGATATCTTTTGGTCATAATTAGTAGTGTAATCTATGGTTTTTGGGAAATATCCCAGAAACCAAATAATGATTGAAGCAATCATTATAATTCCGCCCATTTTTTTAAGATATTGTTCACCTTTATGCCACATATGTCGCATTGTGCTCCTAATAGTAGGTATTCGATATGTAGGTAACTCCATCACAAAAGGGGTTTCTTTACCCTTGAAAAAGTATTTTTTTAATAAACGTGATGAGATTACGGCCACCATAATACCTCCTGTATACAATGAAAACAACACTGTTCCCGGATGATCAGGGAAAAATGCACCAATTATGAGGATATAAACCGGTAATCTGGCACTGCACGACATAAAAGGATTTACCAGGATTGTTAATATCCTGTTGCTTCTGTCTTCAATGGTTCGGGTTGCCATGATTGCCGGCACATTACATCCAAACCCCATAATAAGCGGAATAAATGATTTCCCGTGTAGCCCCATTTTGTGCATTGCTTTATCCATAATGAAAGCAGCACGTGCCATATATCCTGTATCTTCCATGAATGAAATAAAGAGGAATAGAATAAGAATATTTGGAAGGAAAATAATAACACCTCCTACACCTCCTATAATGCCGTTAATCAAAAGATCTTTCAACATGCCATCCGGCATTATATCTTGCATAAATGAGCTTAGTAATTCTACCCCCATTTCTATCCAGTTCATCGGGTATGCACCAAGCGTAAATGTAGACTGAAACATTACCCACATAAAAAACAAAAATATTGGAATACCAAACAGGCGATGGGTAATTATTGTATCTACCATCTCCGTTTTCCGACGACGATCCTTTGGGTTCTCTTTATATGTCTCTTTTATGGCTCCTGCAATAAAGCCATATTTTGCGTCTGCAATTAATGTTTCTGATTTTTCATCAGATTTTGTTTCGATACGAACGAGCTCTTTTCTTATGTCATCAAGGAGTTTTTCCTGAACTGGATCTTTTTCAAGAATTGATAAAAGTTCCTTGTCTTTTTCCAGTGCTTTAATGGCAATATATCGTGGCGACATTTTTACTCCCAGATCATTAGAACCGTTTAAGCTGTTCTCAATATTATCAATAGCTCTTTCAATATCTTCACCATAATTTATATGTATATGTCTTAATGTATTATCCCTGCCCTCATACACATCAATTATTCGGTTGAACAATCTGGTTATTCCATGCCCTTTTGATCCTACTGTGGGTACAAAAGGAATACCCAGCATATTACCTAATTGCTCATAATCTAAATAATTTCCCCGTTTTTTAAGGTCATCAAACATGTTTAAAGCAGCTACAACCCGGATATCCATATCTATCAGTTGAGTGGTCAAATACAGATTCCTCTCTATGTTTGAAGCATCAACGATATTTAATACGATATCAGGTGTTTCATTAAAAATATGATCCCTGACATATAATTCTTCGGGTGAGTAGGCTGAAAGGGAATAGGTACCCGGCAGATCATAAATAATAAAAGTATAACCGTTTTGCTGAAAAGAACCTTTTTTGACATCAACGGTAACACCGCCGTAATTGCCCACATGCTCAAACGATCCACTGGCCCAGTTAAAAATACTGGTTTTTCCACAGTTGGGATTTCCAACAAAAGCAACATGAATGGTTTTGCGCTTTTTAATAGCCGATTGTTTTAAAATATCTTTGGTAATAATACCGTGATAGTTTTCAATGTTTATTTTTGAGGCTTCTTCTTTAGTAACAATCTCAATATATTTGGCTTCACTGCGGCGTAACGAGATATTGTAATCCAGTATCTGGTACTCGATAGGATCATTTAATGGTGCATTCTTTATTGCTTTTACAAATTTCCCTCTTACAAATCCCATCTCCATAAGCCTCATTCTGAAAGCTCCATGTCCCTTAACCTTAACGATTACTCCCTCCTGTCCATTTTGTAATTGAGATAAATTCATTTCTGCTCTTCTGGTGTGTCTGTTTTTAAAACACATCAAAAGTAATTTTTCCTTTTATAACTACAATAATTTAGGGTGTCTATTTTAGAAAGATTATAAATAATAAAAAAAAATCGTGAGAACAACATGCTCTCACGATTCACTTTTTTTATAAAAATTTGGAATATTATTCTGAAAGGTCTTCAAACTCAACGTTTGTATATTCTTCTGTAGCACTAGCTTCGGCAACTTCTTCAACTACTTGTACATGTTCTTTCTCTTCAATTTCCGGTTGATTTTGTTTTATGTAACCTATAATCTCTTCTAAACCATCGGCAAACTTGTCAAAATCCTCTTTGTAAAGGAAAACTTTGTGTTTTTCATAATGGAAGCGACCATCTTCATCAAAACGCTTTTTACTTTCAGTAATGGTTATGTAATAGTCATTTTTACGTGTTGCCTTCACATCAAAGAAATAGGTACGCTTTCCAGCCCTTACGACTTTAGAATAAATCTCTTCTCTTTCTCTGTCTTTTTTTTCAATTCCGTCCATCTTTATTATTTAGTTTAAATAACGACTTGTTAGCTGCTCAAAAATGGTAAATATTTTGAAATATACCAATAAATTGTTAAAAATAATTCTGTTTTTTTGTGCATAAATTTGAAATTACACAATTTGATTTGTTATGTTAACTATCAGAAAGGTGTTTTTTCTATGTTTAGAATGTTTTGTTTTTAATATATTAAAAAAAGGGCTACTTTTACAGCAAAATAAATGCTCTTTAAAGAATGTTAAGTAGAAGATTGCTTAGGGTAAAGGTGGTTCAAATGGTATATGCGTATTATAAAACAGGAGACACCGATATCTCGAAAAAGGAAAAAGAACTTTTTCACAGTATTACAAAGTCACATGAACTTTATTATCTTTTTTTATTGTTACTTGTTGAAATTCAGTCTTATGCCGAGAGACGAATAGATTTTGGGAAGAATAAAAAAAGACCCACGCCGGATGATCTTAATCCCAATGTTAAATTTGTTGACAATCTCTTTTTACAACAATTGGTAAACAATAAAAGCTTATTGTTGTTCATCGAAAAAAAAGGCCTATTCTGGTCAAAACAGTCTGATGCAATAAAGAATATCTATAGGGTAATTACGAAATCTCATATTTATATTGACTATATGAATTCGGATGAGAGTAATGATTACGATAAAGATAAAAAAGTAATAGCTAAACTGTTTGAAAAAGTTATAGCCCCGATTGAGGATATTTATAATATTATTGAGGAACAAAGTATTTATTGGAATGATGAGGCTGAGTTCGTAATAAGTATGGTAATTAAAACCATTAAGAATTTCCAGCAGGATAAAGGTGAGAATCAGGAGTTATTGTCTGAATTTAAGGATCAAGATGACAAAAAATTTGTTAGTAAGCTATTTCGTAAAACAATAATCAATCAGGAAGAGAACCGCGGATTAATAAAAAAATATACTAAAAACTGGGATTTTGAAAGAGTTGCATTTATGGATGTTGTTTTAATGCAGGTTGCAATAACTGAACTTTTAGAATTTCAGGAAATACCGGTCAGAGTAACCTTAAATGAGTACATCGAAATAGCCAAATGCTATTCTACAAATAAAAGTGGAGTTTTTATAAATGGAATTCTTGATAAGATTGTAGATGATCAGGTTAAAGAGAAAAATATTCCAATACCTGACAAAAAGATTAATCAAAAATCATAATGTTTGGAATAAGACACATTATTATATGTTTTTATTTTATTCTTTCAATCTTTTTTTTCGGATGTAACAACACTTCAGGAAAAATAAAGAATAATGGAAAAGCTGTTAATGGTAAATCAAAATTGGTATTTGAAAAGGAAATGTATAATTTTGGGGAGGTAAGTGAGGGTGATGTTATTGGTAAATTTATTCTTTTTAAGAATGAAGGAAATGGTGTACTAATAATTAATAGTGTTATAGGCAATTGTGAGTGTTTGGAGGTTAAATATTCAAAAGAGCCGGTGATGCCTGACCAAACAGGAAAGCTGGAAGTTATTTTTGACACCAATGGATTTCATGGCCGCCAAGTGAAATTTTTAAAGGTCTTTAGTAATGATTCTCTCGCCGGAGCAAAAGAGTTGATGATTTGGGCTGATGTTATTCAATGATGCAATGATACAATGATTTAAGCTAACAATATAACAATATAACAATTTAAACAATAATAACTAAAACTATGTATTTATTAAATTTTGTAATGCAAGCTGGGGCAGAACAGTCGCCATGGATGTCATTTATGCCATTTATTCTGATTATAGTGGTATTCTATTTTTTCATGATTCGACCGCAAATGAAAAAACAAAAAGATTTACGTAAGTATCGCGAAGGTCTTAAAAAAGGAGATAAAGTAATTACAACAGGTGGAATATACGGAAAAGTATCTGAGATTAAAGATGCTTATGCGGTTGTTGAAATTGCAAACGATGTGAAAGTACGAATAGATAAGTCAGCTATCGTTATGGATATGACTGATGTAGCAAAGAGGTAACGATTTTTTTTTATTTTAACAGGTCATTAACTATATTTGTAGTGTAATGACCTGTTTTTTTTATGCAAGAGCTGAAAGAATATTATAATAAGGGTGTTAAGCTGATATCTAATTGGTGGCTGGAGCTTAAAGGAGACAGAAATGTATTTATATTTCTTATTTTCCTTTTTTTATCTACAGGCTTTTGGTTTTTAAATGCTCTTCAAAAAGATTATACAACTACAATAGAGTATCCGGTAAAATTCACAAATATTCCAAAGGGTTATGTTTTAAAAGATAACAGGAATAAATTGTTGCAATTGAAAGTTAATGCCGGAGGCTTTAATATTTTAAGGTATCATTTAAGCACTTCGTTTGACACGAAAACTATTAGTGTTTCTGAGATGAAACAACTTCGGGATGATAACAAGGCGGGGTTTTATCTTCTTTCTTCAAAGTTTTTTCGCTCCTTAAACGGACAATTAAGTAGTGGTTTGAGATTACTTGAAATATCTCCGGATACACTATTTATTAATTTATCACCGTTAAAAATAAAAAAAGTTCCTGTATCAACTAATATCAAAACATTATTTGAAAAACAGTATTTGCAAGGAGGACAGTTAATTGTTAATCCTGATTCCGTTATTGTATCCGGAGATGCAGCTATTGTAGACTCTATTCAGGAGGTGTTTACTAAATATACTGTGTTTAATGATTTGAAAGATACTTTAATCACAAAGCTGTCACTGGAAAAGATTGAAGGAGTGAAATTGTCGGCAAGCAGTGCTTATGTTACGATTCCGGTAGAACCATTTACTGAATCAACCATATCGGTACCCATTATTGCAAGAAATGTACCGGATACTTTCCAGCTAAAGGCATTCCCTCCTGAAATAACAGTTTCTTTCAGGGTGAGTTTAAGTCGTTTTGAAAGCATTAAGGCCGGTGATTTTTTAGCTACTATAAATTTCACCAACGAACTTATTATGGATAATAATCAACGATTAAAAGTAAAGTTGGAAAAGTTTCCTGAAGGACTCTATTTTATAGATTATTCGCCACTGTTTGTGGAATATCTGCTTGAAAAGAGGTAAGTCTCAGTTAACTTGACGAACTTTTAACTAACTCATGAAAATAGTAGGCATAACAGGAGGTATAGGAAGCGGTAAAACTACGGTATGTAAGATACTGTCCGTTTTCAATATTCCGGTGTATTATGCTGATATGCGAGCAAAGGAGTTGTATGATGAAGATTCGCAATTGAAAAAAAAGGTTGTAAATTTATTTGGTACTTCTGTTTATTCCGAAAACGGACTGAATAGGGCAGAAGTAGCACAAAGGGTGTTTAACAACAAAGAACTGTTACATCAATTAAACAGTATTGTTCATCCTGTTGTTGAGAAGGACTTTTTAAGATGGCTTGAAAAATATCCTGAAGCTAATTTTGTTGTGAAAGAAGCTGCTATTCTATTTGAAAATGATGGCTATAAGAAATTGGCTTTTAATGTATTGGTAACTGCACCGGAGGACATTCGTATTCGAAGAGTTATTAAACGTGACGGAGTTTTAGAAACACAGGTAAGAGCGAGGATAAAAAATCAGTGGCCGGATGAAAAAAAGATACCTTTGGCAGATTGTATAATCAAATGTGATGAGGATAACCTTGTGATTCCTCAGGTAATGACTTTAGTTCGTAAAGTTAAAAGTTTATAAAGTTTATCAAGTTCATCTGTAGGTGTGTAAAATTCTAAAGTGTATATTTATTGTCGAAAAATCTAAAATTGAACATCATACAATATAAATTGTAAATCAAGACATGGGAATATTTGGATCTTTATTCGGGGCAGGAATTGGTTGGTGGTTGATTGGGCCAATAGGCGCAATAATTGGTTCGTTAATAGGAAGTAGTTTTGAAGAGGGTGGTTCATCCGGCCGAAAAACAGTTACGACAGCAGGTAGCCCGCGTGATGGGTTTATTGCTTCATTACTAGTGTTGATGGCTGCGACAATGAAGGCCGATGGCAAAGTTCTTAAGTCTGAACTCGATTACGTGAAGCAAAATCTGGTAAGAAATTTTGGAGATAGTGTTTCAGTAGATGCATTACTTTTGCTAAGGAAAATATTAAAACAGGATATACCATTACAAGATGTTTTATTGCAGGTCAGAAAACATATGGATTATGCATCAAGGTTGGAACTAATTCATCTGCTTTATGGTATTGGAGTAGCTGATGGTCATCTTTCTCAGGCTGAAATTATCGTTATTGAGCATATAGCTTATGGACTGGGGGTGTCAACAGGTGATCAAATATCAATAAAAAATCTGTTTTACGATAATCTGGATTCTGCATATAAAGTTTTGGAAATTGATAAAACAGCTACCAACGAAGAGGTGAAGAAAGCCTATCATAAAATGGCGATTCGTTTTCATCCTGATAAAGTAGCCCACCTTGGCTCTGATGTACAGAAAAGTGCTAAAGAGCGTTTTCAGAAATTGAATGGGGCGTATAAGAAGATTATAAAAGAAAGAGGGATGAAATGATTTTTATATAAACAAATTAACAAATAACCATATCATCAAATTTTATTTTATTTTTGCAGAAACTAAAATCTTGTATTTATGTTGAAAGGAATATTATCCATATCCGGATATGGAGGATTGTTTAAAATGGTTTCACAAGCCAAGAATTCTATTATTGTAGAATCGATTGTTGACGGAAAACGTATGCCTACTTATGCAACGTCGCGTATCAGTGCTCTTGAAGATATATCTGTGTTTACTGAAGAAGGCGACAAAAAACTTGAAGAGGTTTTTAAGTTGATACATGAAAAAGAGAATGGACAGCAGGCCTTAAGTTCTAAGTCAACCGGGGATGAGCTTAAAGAGTATATGAAATCTGTACTGCCCGATTATGACAAAGATAGAGTTTATGTATCCGATATAAAGAAAGTAATTTCCTGGTATAATCTTTTGATTGAAAAGGATCTCCTCGACCTTACCAAATCCATTGATGATTCAGAAAGCCCAGACACAGAAGAGGGCACAAAATCCGATGCATCAAAAGAATAAAAAACTAGTTTAAGTTTATTTTACGCCGTATTTTATTGACCTACTTGCTTTAAGCAACAGGCTGTAGATATTTGCAAAAAAAACATCAAAAATAGTTTTGTTGTTAGCAAATAAAGTTTCTATCTTTGCACCCGC
>CBDUZZ010000103.1:0-11183 GCA_965371855.1 uncultured bacterium | reverse complement strand
TTTTGAAATTTATTTGTTGGTTTTCAGGTAATTGTTACTTGCGAAACTTGAGTTTTTAATATAAACATAAATTGATCTGGGTGATATTGACGGCCTGATTTACAGTTAGTTATGGAGGACGTGGTTGTGTACATAAAAAACGGTCTGTTAATCAACAGGAATGTATGTTCTTATTTGAATTGCCAACGAGATAAAAAGTTTTAACTTTGTGATTCGAATAAAATAAAGTGTAAATATTTATGAGCGAGGAGTTGAAATCAAATAATCGGTATAAGCAATTATTGATTATACTGGCAGTTGCGGGTTTACTAATTGTTGTATTTGCAGTTTTGTATTTTTCAAATAAAAGCGAGATGGAGGAGATTGTGTCCGAATTGAATGTGGAAAAACTTGAGCTGACAAAGGAGTATCAGGATTTGGCATTGGATTATGACTCGCTCAAAACAAATAATGATACGATTAACCAAATGCTGGAGCATGAAAGGGAACGTATAGCACAACTGATAGATGAGATAAAAACAGTTAAGGCAACTAACTCATCAAAAATAAGAGAGTTTAAAAAGGAGCTTACAACTTTACGGAAAGTGTTAAAGAATTATGTCTATCAGATTGATTCTCTGAACAGGCGCAATCAGGAGCTCTCACAAGAGAATAAAGAGTACAGGAAAAGATATTCCAATATTAAGAGTTCAATGAAAGTATTGGAAAAAGAGAAAGATAATTTAAAAGAGAAAGTTAATATTGCTTCTAAGCTTGAATTGAGAAAAATTGAAGCTCATGGCTTAACTAATAAAAATAAAGAGACAAAAAAATCTTCTAAGGTTGCTAAGATTCGACTCTGTTTTACTATTCTTAAAAACATTACAGCTCCTGTAGGAGAGAAAGATGTTTATATCCGCATTCAACGGCCTGATAAATCATTGTTGATGCACTCACTGGATGATAAATTCTTATATGAGGATTCAGAAATAAATTTCTCTTCTAAACGTGTAATCGAGTATGAAGGGAAAGATCTTGATGTTTGTATATATTATAAAGCTGATGAAGGAGAACTTATGGGTGGCGAGTATTTGGCTGATATATTTATTGAAGGGCGAAATGTTGGGACTGTATCTTTTGAACTGAAATAATGAAAAAGGCCGGAAGTTCTTATCCCGGCCTTTTCTTTCCAATAGTTGCTCTCCCTTGCCTTATCATTCCTTCAGGCAAATTTCCTGCTTAGTATTTTTTCGTTGAATAATTTAGATGTTTCTTCCTGTTCGTTCCCGGTTGGAATAATTATCTTTTCGAGATCATCAGGGTAATTAAGAAATGTTTCATAAAACTTAACTTGTTCAAAATAATTTAATTTTATTTTTGTAGGAGTCATTAAATATTTTTTTGTCCAGAAATCCACCGGATCATTCATGTTAATTCTTTGTAACCCTTTTATTTTTAAAAAGTAGTCAATCATTAAAGCTTCTGTAAATCGACTGTTGGTAATTTTCTCCATTGTGGCTAACGCCTTAAGTCTTTGTTCTTCTCCATTTGGAAACAGATGCCTTTCAAGGTCTTTGGTGGCCTTGCTTTCTGCAATTAACAGAATTCCTTTTTTCCAGAACCATGTCAAAAACCCAAGTGTAATAACTGTACCAATTATTATATATATCATTTCCCCTTTAATTAAAATGTTATAAATCTTTAGTATCGATTTTGCTTTTGTGTACGCAATAAATACAATAAGGTTATCGATATTTTTCAATTAATTATACAGCGTTTCTGTCAATAGGTTTCCTTGTATTGACCAATAGACAATTATACTATATAAATATGGGGAGATGTTAGATGAAAACTAATTATTTGAGGATACTATTGATTAATATATCAAGTATATTATTTACAAATGGTGTAAATTGTTTGTCGTAATTATTAAAAACTGACACATCAGTAGTTTTTAGATATTGTTGAGGGATAGTTATAAATTTGTGATAACAGGCCATCTGTTTTGCCAGATGTTCTTGCTCGGGTTGTCCGGGGGTGGGGATTAATAGTGCACGTCGTCCGGTTGCGAACAAATCCATAAGACTACTGTATCCTGATCTGCAAATAATGTTTCGGGATGAACAGATTAGTTTATTTAGCATGCGAGTATCACAATGATTGTATATTGCTATGTTTGTATCTGTTATATTTTCAGAGATTTTGTTTTCCGGAAGTCCTCTTACAACAATCGATTTTCCGGGGATTTTTTTAAATAAGTTGATGATGTCTTTCTCAAAGAGAGCCCTCCATGGCTCCGGTCCGGAAATTATTGCCAGATTATCGATGGTGTAATTGCTTTTTGTGGGGCAAGCATGGAATCTGGAAAGTAAGCCGGTACTTGTAACATTGTTTAAGTTAAATGTATTACTACTTAATGTGCCTGAAAGATTAGGCGTTACGGGAATGTCAGGTATCCAGCATCGATTGAATTTGTTGACCCAGGAGCTGATGAAAAATGAAACGACTTTTCGTAACCATTTATAATTGTTGCTTAATTCAGGGGAGAGTTGGTGCGTAATTATTATTGATGGAATATTTTTTTGCCACACACCATATCTGTTATCTGAAATGATAAGATCAATGTTGTGTTCCGAAACTATTCTGGATGTATGGCGGTGCTCTTTTATTTTGCAGATTAAAAATGAGATGCTTTGTAAAAGCAGAGTCAATGATTGGGAATGGTTTTTTGAATAAGATGGGTTGAAACCTTTCAATTCAATGTGCTCACATTGAGGAAACTCAGATTTTAAAAGAGCTGCCGATCCTCCATAAGCACCAATGATAACGGTATTACCTTTTTTAATCAGTACATTGATTATGGGTATAAGCCGGGTAGCATGACCTAAACCCCAGTTTAGAGGGCTTACTAAAATCGTTTTCTGTTTTGATGCCGGCATAATTAACCCGAAACCTGCGTTTTTATACCAATAGTTTCTACACGTTGCGCTATTTTATTCAGCTCTTTTACCGATACTTTATGCAATGTGTCAAACGGGGTGTCCCGTTCAATAGTATATATCATTACGCTTTGAGGCTTTATTCTATTAAGGAGTTTTAACCATGAGCTTATGTCCTTTTCAGTGGTGTTGTCTACAGACTTTCCGTTGAACTCTCCCTTGACGAACATGGTTTGTATAATAACTTTTCCGTTAAAATCACATAACTTCTCTACAGTATCTTCTATATTAAAGGAGTAGTTTGGGCGGTCGAGTAGTAGTATTGTCGCTTCAACTCCTGAATCGAGTTTTTGTATATTGTCATCAATTTTTAGCAGGGCGTTAAAAACGGATAAGTTGTTAATTCGTGAAGCATTACTAAGTACGGCAATGCGTGCTTCGGGACAATATTTGTCTCTTAAAAGTATGGTGTCATCAATAATTCCGGCAAAGTCAGGGTGGAGAGTAGGTTCCCCGTTTCCGGCAAATGTTATTACATTGGGTGGCATTTTTTCAGTAAGCATCTCCTGTAGCTTTGTTTTGAGCGATGAAAATACTTTTTTTCGTGATGGGAGTTCTGCCTTTTTATCTCTTTTTTTTGGATTTAAACCACATTCGCAATATATACAATCGAACGAACATACTTTGGAGTCAGTTGGCAATAAATTAATGCCGAGCGAAATCCCCAACCGACGACTTCTGACCGGACCAAAAACTATTTTATCAAATAAAAATGTGGACATACTTTGTGTTTTGTGTTATTGCAAAATTACTTTTTTATCTTGATTTATTAACACTAAGTTTTTTAATGTGATATTTTCCGAAATACATTCAAGGGATTGTGTTTTAAAGTTAGGTTTGTAACTTTTTATAATTGTATTGGTATAAATGTATTATCTTTTATTATACTTTTATGCCATGCGAAAAAGTAAACTAACCATTTTATTTTTTCTTTCTGTATTAAATATTTATTCTCAGATTCCTGATGGGTATTACAATTCAGCAGAGGGATTAACAGATAATGCTCTGAAGACAGAGCTGTACAATATTATTAAGGGTCACGTTGAGTATACGTACACAAGCAGCAATACTGATGTGTGGGATATTTTGAAAGAGTCTGACAGAGACCCGTCAAATCCGGATAATATAATTCTATTTTATACGGGGTGGTCAGTTAATGCGGCTCAGGAGTATAATAGTGGTTCGGGCTGGAATCGAGAGCATGTATGGGCCAAATCGAGAGGTGATTTTGGAACAACCAGGGGGCCGGGAACAGATTGCCATCACTTAAGACCAGCTGACATTTCTGTTAATTCAGCAAGAAACAACCGGTGGTTCGATAATTGTGAAAAACCCTATCTGGACGGGGGAGTTGAAACAGGATGTTTTACCAGCGAAGATTATTGGGTATGGCAACCAAGAGATGAAGTTAAAGGTGATGCCGCAAGAATGATCTTTTACATGGCTACAAGGTATGAGGGTGATGGCGATGAGCCGGATTTGTCAGTGATAGATTTTCTTCCGGTTGATAATTACACCAAGGAGGCTATTCATGCGAAACTGAGTGTTATTCTGGAGTGGAACAATGAAGATCCTGTAGATGAGTTAGAACGAAACAGGAATGATGTTATTTATGGTTATCAAAATAATCGCAATCCGTTTATCGACCATCCTGAGTATGTTGATTTAATTTGGAACATTACAACCGGCATTAATGCAGATTGTAATATTTCAAGTGAGGTGAAGATTTATCCGAATCCCACCGAAGGCATTGTGAATATTGAGAATCCAAACAGTTATAAAATTGACATTTTCTCTGTTAACGGCACTAAGATTACTTCATCGTCTGAAGTTCATATCTCGCTTGAAGGAGTTAGCCCGGGTGTATATCTTGTTAAGATTACCGATGCTAAAAACAATAAGTCAGGATCTCGGAAATTGATAGTATATTAACAGAGGTCAAATTGAGTAGTGGGGGCAGGGCTCTAACCTACGTCCGTCGCGGCGGATATGAGCCCTTTCCTTTTATATAACCTTGGATTTTGTCAATGGATTATCATCTGAACTTTCCTCACTTCATCATACGGCATCTTAGCCATCTTCTGAACTTCAAGTGTTGCGTACCCGAACTCTTCAACAATCTTTCCTAATAACAGGTAAACACCATATCCCCGGAAAGGATAGTTTTTCAGTGATTGCGGGAAGTGAACAGTATCAAAGAACTCACCACTCACATCGAGGAACGTACCGAAGTGCATTATCTGGTTACGTGATGTTTTTACATATTTGATAGTAACCAGTTCACCAAGCATACGTACTGACTTACCTGTGTGTTTGAGCATCTCGTTGGCAAACACTTTGCCTCTAAATTTTGTTTGTAACATGTCGAACAGTGTGAGGGTGACAGGAAAGCCGAGCAATTCAATCTCGTCGTAAGCATTTTCTGTTTTTCCATAGATTAACTCAGGCAGACGGTAGTTTGTTTTTGGTGGTGTGAAAAGCGTTTTTGATGGCTGAAATGATTTTTTTCCTCCGGATAACGAATGTAGTTCCCAAAGTAGTTCGGCTTTGTTCTTTCCGGTAAAACGGAATGTACCGGTACGAATGAGAATTGTCATCTGCTCGGTGCCTGTGCCTGTACGGTTGATGAAATCTTCAAGTCCGGAAAAATGGTTGTTGACTTTTCGTTCTTTAATTAGATGCTTTGCTATTTTCTCTTCAAGATTTTGAATATGAACAAATCCGAGATAGATATCTTTTCCAATTATTGAAGTGAGGTATTTGCTTTTGTTTACACATGGAAGATTAATTGTTGCTCCCCAACGCCGGGCTTCGTTGATGTATACTTGCGTGTGGTAAAAGCCGCCAAAGTTGTTTATTACTGCAACCATAAATTCTAAAGGGTAGTGAGCTTTGAGGTAGAGACTCTGAAAACTTTCCACGGCATAAGAGGCCGAGTGGGCTTTTGAAAATGAGTAACCTGCAAAAGACTCTATCTGCCGCCATACTTCACCTGTAATACTATCAGAGTGACCTTGGTTTTTGCAATTACTGAAGAACTTATCTTTAATACGCTGAAACTCTTTGTGCGAACGGTACTTGCCACTCATAGCACGGCGCAGTACATCGGCATCGGCCAGGTCGAGGCCGGCAAAATGGTGACAGACCTTCAGCACATCCTCCTGATACACCATTACTCCGTAAGTCTCCTGTAGTTGCTCTTTCATTACAGGGTGCAGATAACTAAAGCCGTCAGGGTTATGGAACCGTTTGATGTATTCACGCATCATGCCCGATTTGGCTACGCCGGGGCGAATGATGGAGCTGGCTGCCACCAGACTTATATAGTTATCGCAGCGAAGTTTTTTAAGCAGGCCGCGCATGGCCGGACTTTCGATGTAAAAGCACCCGATTGTTTCACCTTGTTGCAGAAGACTCTTTACTTTTGTGTCCTTTTTGAATTTTTCAATATTGTGGATGTCAATCGTTACACCTCTGTTTTTTGCAACAATATCCACACAATCTTTTATATGGCCAATGCCTCGTTGCGACAGGATATCGAGCTTCTCAAAACCTATATATTCGGCAACATACATATCAAACTGGGTTGTAGGAAAACCTTTCGGGGGCAGGTCAAGGGCTGTGTAGTATGCGATAGGTTTCTCAGAGATGAGAATACCCCCGGCATGTATGGTTCGCAGGTTTGGAAATCCGTTTAGTTTTTCTCCAATCGTCAGGATTTGCTTTGCAACGGAATCGTGTTGGTATTTCTCAGGATGAACGATGAGACTGTCAATCTCTTCTTTTGGAAGGCCGTAAACTTTGCCCAACTCACGAATTGCTGCTTTACTTTGAAATGTAGACATGGCACCGAACAGTGCTGTATGTTCGTGTCCGTACCGTTTGAAGATATAATCCTGTACGGCATCACGCTCTTTCCAGGAGTAGTCGATATCGAAATCGGGTGGTGAAGTGCGTTTAGGATTCAGGAAACGTTCAAAGTAAAGATCCAGTTCAATGGGGTCAACATCGGTAATTTTCAGGCAGTATGCCACTACACTGTTAGCTCCACTGCCACGACCCACATGATAAAACCCGCGCGACATAGAGTATCGAATAATGTCCCACGTAATCAGAAAGTAGGAAGCAAATCCCATTTTGTTAATTATGCCAAGCTCTTTCTTTACTCTTTTATGTGCAGTGAGGTTGTTTTTACCGTATCGATACTCCATACCTTCAAGTGCCAGTTTTTCAAGCAAGGCCAAATCATCTTGTTTGCTTCCTGTAAATGTTTGTCTGTTTTTAATAGTTCTGAAGTCAAACTCAAAAGAGCAACCGTCAAGAAGTTTTTTAGTGGTTTCAATTATATTGGGGTAGTTTCGAAATTTATTCATAAGTAGCCCGGGGGGGATGAATGTTTCATTACTGTACGCCAGGTCATCCGGTTTAATGCGACTTAAAAGTATGTTGCGGTTGATGGCTCGTAGATGTTTATGCAGTATGTATTCCTCTCTGTTTTTAAAAGTAACAGGTTGCCAAATCACAAGTCTGTCCTGCCGGTGTATGAAAGGGGAGGAGAGAAGTTGGTTTAATTCTGTATGTTTAATGCCGGTATATTCATACTCTTTTAATTCATCCGGCTTTTTCCTTCCAAACGGATAAATTACATAGCAACACTGAAACTCCGGAGCATCTTTAGGTAGTGGGGTTTTGTTTAAGTTGTGCGTGGTAAGAAAACTGTTTAGCTCACGAAACCCTTCATTGTTTTTGGTAATACAGGTATACAGAAGTTTGTTGTTGTTACGGAATTCTATACCGGCTATCGGTTTTATGTTATGCTCCCTACAAATTTTAATAAAATCGAACACACCTGTAGAATTGTTTATGTCGGTTAGTACAAGTGTGTTTATATTGTATGACGAAGCTATGGTAACTAAATCTGCGGGAGACATTGTACCATAGCGTAAACTGTAATATGAGTGACAGAGGTACATGGTTGAATTGTTAAATTGTTGAATTGCTGAATTGTTATAGTGTTCTATGGGTAAATGCTTTTTTCGATGAGATGCAAAATATTGCGTCTGTTATTTTTAAAAATGATTAGTAAATAGTCAAAAATAAGATTATAATATAATCAAGAAAATGAATTCAGGCAAGTAAAAAAGAGTTTTTATCGTTATCCGTAAAGTCATCCCGTGACTAATTAGTTTTAAACTAATAGAGTAAAGGTTTTTTAAAAAAAATTCAGCATATCTATTTTATTTGCAAGTTTGAGAAAATTAAAGACAACAAATAAAATATTACATATGAAATACCTAAGCTTTATCACTTTACTACTTTTGTTTTTATTGCAAGTTTCATGTAACCTGGGCTTTACAAAAGACAACACAGTTTTAAGTCCGTCCAATACCTTGTGGTACACTGCTCCTGCCAAAATTTGGCCGGAAGCTTTACCAATTGGAAACGGGCGATTGGGCGCTATGGTTTATGGCGGATTAAACGAGGAGATTATTCAGTTTAACGAGGAGACCTTGTGGGCAGTACAACCACACGACTATGCGCACGAAGATGCTTATGAAGTTTTAGGTGAACTAAGGCAATTGCTCTGGGATGGTAAACAAGCGGAGGCTCAAAAGTTGGGAAACGAACGTTTTATGTCGCAGTCGTTCGGGCAGATGTGTTACCAGCCTTTCGGAAATATTTTACTGAATTTCCAGGGACACGAAAATGAAATTCATCCACTAACAACACCTGAGTTTGCAGAAGCTTGTAAAGTTACACTTTCGCACCGTGGCGATGGGGGAACGGGGTGGTCGCGTGCATGGAAAATAAACGGATAATAATTATGAATTGGTATTTAGCAGTATTAAAAAATTACGTTGGTTTTAGTGGACGGGCAAGACGAAAAGAATATTGGATGTTTGTATTGTTTAATTTGATTTTTTTTGTAGCAGCAGCAATACTTGACAATGTTTTCGGAACGACAATATAAGGACTCCCATATGGTCTATTCTATTTTCTTTATGCTCTTGCAGTATTTATACCTGGTTTAGCTGTTGCAGTTAGAAGACTTCACGATGTTGGAAAAAGTGGTTGGATGATTCTAATATCACTTATTCCCTTAATTGGTGCTATTTGGTTATTAGTTCTTATGGTGACTGATAGCAATCTTGGGGAAAATCAATATGGAGCAAACCCTAAAGAAGTTGCAGCCTAAAAAAGAAATAAAACCAGCCCATAATAAATAGGACTCTGAGCGGTCTGCAATGCCTGTGCCGAATTTTGTGGCAACCCCGCGATGAGACCCGGTTGAACTATATTTCGACAAGCTCAATACAGTGCATCCCAGCCAAATTGCTATGTACTTATCGAGGGGTTTGAACTGTTTACCGCTCGGCTCTGCCGCTTGGTTTCCAAGAATGTGGCTCTATTGTTTTATTTTACTTTACCACACGATGCAATGTCGAGTAGGAACAGGGAATTACACCCCATCCCTCTCACAGAACCGTACGTGAAAGTCTCCCTTCATACGGCTCTTATCATACAGACTACACTAAATGATAACCAATACGCCAATGGTAAAATAGATAGGGGTATCTTTTACGAATAAAATGTAAATGATTAAATGCCCTTTGCTTACTATTCTTAAACCTTTTATAACGATTCATTAACCATTTTGCTAACCGATTATGAAAGCGATGAAAAACTTTAGTTAAGGTACGATACTGGAATTTATCAAAGTATTGTACCCATCCCCGTATTTTATCATCAAGTAAATTAACAATGTCCTGCCACGATTTTGCCCATCTGTCAAATTTGAGCTTACGCAATTCTCCTACTTTTTTAGAATAGGACTTCTTGCTAATCTCACAACCATACCCTAGAAACATTCCACCCCTATAGGATTTCTTACTCATAGGATGAAAACTAAAACCAAGAAAATCAAACCTTGTTTTCTTGTCTTTTAAGTTCCGTCTATAATCTTTACAATAGACTATAACTGTTTTATCAGGGTGTACTGATAGATTACATGCTTGCAATCGTGTTTGGATATTATCAAGAATAAAAATTGCTTGTGCTTCAGTTTTGCAATGAATAACCATATCGTCTGCATACCTTACAAAAGGAATTTCAGCAAAATTGATTTCCATCCACTTATCAAAACTATAATGTAAATATAGGTTGGCTAGTAATGGACTGATGACGCCACCTTGTGGTGTGCCTTTCCCATCTTTTGTAATCAATTCACCATTGGTTGTTGCCACTGGTGCTTCTAACCATCTTTTCACATACATTTTAACCCACTTTTCGTCTACATGCCTGTCTAAAGCTAACATCATCTTTTCATGGTCTACATTATCGAAGAATGCTGTTATGTCAAGGTCTATAACCCATGCATATTTCCTTACATTTTCTCTTACGCTTTCCAATGCTTGATGTGCACTTCTAAATGGTCTGTAACCGTAGGAAGAATCATGAAATGATTCTTCTAGCCGTGGTTCCAGATAATCTTTGATTACCTGTTGAGCAACTCTGTCTGAAACTGTTGGTATTCCAAGTTTCCTTGTTTTACCATTGTCTTTCTTGATTTCTTGTTCTTTTACTGCTGGTGGAAAATAGCTTCCAGAAGATAATCGATTCCAGATTTTGTACAGGTTATCAGATAGCTTCTCTTCAAATTGTGAGATGCTTATCTTATCTATTCCTGCACTTCCTTTATTCGATTTTACTTTTCTGAAAGCATCTTCTACCATAATACCTGTAATCGGTATTGGTCTTGCTTTCTCTTTAAACATCCTACTCATAATTTTGAGTTGTATTTAATTTAAAAACTGTATGATTGAACCCCTTTGCTCAAATTCCATTACAGAATCTTCATTGCTACTACGAGTTCATCCGCCACCTCATGATACATTAGTAATTACCTTGCATTTTCGTACTTGGCTTTCCTTTTTTTTTTTTTACATTATCATAAGGTTTCCTGTGTTCCACAAATAAGCCCGAATAAAAGTCATGCCCCCTAAACAACGACTGCCACATAGCCAATAAACAGGTAACCGCTATGCTAATCCCTGAGACCGCACGATGTCTCGGTTTTGGCAGTAAGTACCGCTTTCTCGATGCTTCATCGGTAGGTTCGCTTTCGCTCATCTCTTTTATCCATACATGACTAATGCGAATCAAGAGTTGAAAATAAGTTAAAAAAAGTTCATTAAATAGCTGAAA
>CBDUZZ010000102.1:0-11386 GCA_965371855.1 uncultured bacterium | reverse complement strand
TTTTTGAAATTTATTTGTTGGTTTTCAGGTAATTGTTACTTGCGAAACTTGAGTATATTAAGATATACAACTGAGTTATTTATTTTACCTTCTTTATGGTACAAGAAACCTTTTGTCAAATAATAATCTCCTTTTTCATTTTTAGATAGTGTAAGGCTATCTATCATATTTACCAGACTATCGCTTATGTCCAAATTGTTTTTATACAAATTTTGTCTTATTGAATCGAGAAGTAATCTATTTGTAGTTTCTCTTTTTAATAATCCGGTTAGTAGAGTATCCTTAATAACTGGGATGTTACATGATGAGGTAATAATTGATATTAATGCAAAGTATATTAGGTAATTATTAACTTTAAACTGTTGACTTTGATTAGGCATAAAAAGTTCTAATCAAATGTTTGGTTTGAATTTGTAGAAATCTGAACCATTTTCTCATACTCTTCAGCAGTTAAATCATTAAAGTAGTAGTGTTGAGGATTTACTTTTTTCCCTTTTACATGAACTTCATAGTGCAAATGTGGAGCTGTTGAGGTGCCGCTGTTGCCTACATATCCAATAATATCTCCCCGTTTAACCTTTTGCCTAAGTTTAACATTGAACTTATTTAGGTGAGCGTATAAAGTTTCATATCCAAAACCGTGATCAATCTCTATTCTTTTTCCAAATCCGGTTTTGCGGTCAGTTATTTTTTTAATAACACCATCACCTGTAGCATATATGGGTGCTCCTTTAGGAGCTGAAAAATCCATACCCCAATGAAAACGTCTTGTTTTGTATATGGGGTGGATGCGATATCCCCAGCCGGAAGCTGTTCTTTTAAAATCCTTGTTTGAAACCGGCATTATAGAAGGAGTACAACGTAACATCTCATTTTTTCGCTTTGCTAAGGCAATAATCTCATCAAATGACTTTGATTGAACGTAGAGCTGTTTCATAGTAATATCCAACTTCTCGGCAGTTTTAATAACCAAATCTGCATTGTCTAATTCTTCCAGATATTTGTATCTGTTAACACCACCAAAACCGGCACGGCGTATGGAGTTAGGTATTGAATCAGCAGAAAATATTACACGATATATGTTTTCATCTCGTTGCTGAATATCATTAAGAACAATTTGGGTCTGTTCCAGATTTTTGCTCATTATCTCATACTGGGTTAAAAGTTGGTGGTTTTCACGAATGAGTCTCTTCTCTTTTGGGCTGTCAAGTAAATATACATAGCCGAGAAAAAATATTAAGCCTAACACTGCACTAAAGGAAAAGTATAATAAAAGACGGGAGAAATGGTAATGAAAACCAGTTTCAATTCTATCGTAGCTAAGTGTTTCGGGGTTATATCGATACTTAACTTTTGACATAAATCAGCAATTTTCTTTGTACAATTTTCAGTTGATAATGTCCAAAATTAGTTAAATAATCTAACTTTGCAAGAGAAATTTTTATTTATAAATATTAGTTAATTTCAATTTTCAATTACTCCGAGCCATGATGAATGTGTCAGAAATAAGAAATAGTTTTTTGGATTTTTTCAGGTCTAAAGGCCATCATATAGTGTCATCAGCACCTATGGTTGTGAAGGATGATCCTACTTTAATGTTTACCAATGCAGGAATGAATCAGTTTAAAGATATTTTTCTTGGACATAAAAGTATTCAATACAGCAGAGTTGCAAACTCTCAGAAATGTTTAAGAGTATCAGGTAAGCATAACGACTTGGAGGAGGTAGGTCATGATTCATACCATCATACGATGTTTGAGATGTTAGGAAACTGGTCTTTTGGTGACTATTTTAAAGAAGAAGCTATCGAATGGGCATGGGAATATCTGACTGATGTTCTTAAGATTGATAAAGACCGTTTGTATGCTTCTGTTTTTGAAGGAAGTGAAGAGGATAATCTGAACAAGGACAGTGAAGCGTTTGAGTACTGGAAAAAATGGTTGCCCGAAAGTCATATTGTAGATGGTAATAAAAAAGATAATTTTTGGGAGATGGGTGATGTTGGCCCATGTGGCCCTTGCTCTGAAATCCATATTGATCTTAGATCTGATGAAGAGAGAAAAAGAGAGGATGGAAGTAAACTTGTAAATGCTGATCATCCTGAAGTAATAGAAGTGTGGAATCTTGTGTTTATTCAATATAACCGTAAAGCTTCGGGTGAGCTGGAGAAGTTAGATAACAAATTTGTTGATACAGGATTAGGATTTGAAAGGCTTTGCCGGATTGTGCAAAACAGATCGTCTAATTATGAAACAGGTGTTTTTCAGCCCCTGTTAGATAAAATTTCTGAACTGGCAGGTGTAAAGTATGGAGAGGATAAAGATATCGATTCATCAATGCATGTTGTAGCCGACCATGTTCGTACAATTGCATTCTCTATTGCAGATGGTCAATTGCCATCAAATAACAAAGCCGGTTATGTTATCAGGCGTATTCTTCGTAGGGCAATCAGATATAGTTATACTTTCCTGAATGTTAAAGAGTCGTTTATTTATCGTCTAATACCAACACTTATAAAAATTATGGGAGATGCTTATCCGGAATTGCACTCTCAGAAAGATTTGATAGAAAAGGTTATAAAAGAGGAAGAAGAATCTTTTCTTAGAACATTAGCCACAGGAATCAATCTATTGAATAGAATAATAGAAGAAACAAAATTGCAGGATTTTAAAGTGGTTGACGGGAAAGTAGCATTTGAACTGTATGATACTTATGGGTTTCCATTGGATTTAACAGAGCTTATTCTGAAGGAAGAGGAGTTGGTTGTTAATCGTCGCGAATTTGAAGAGGAGATGAATGCTCAAAAGGAGAGGGCAAGAAATGCTACAGCCGTGGAAACTGATGATTGGGTTGTTTTAATACAGGATGATGAAGAAGAGTTTATGGGTTATGATTACCTGGAAACAGAGGTGAAAATTACAAAGTATCGAAAAATAAAAGAAAAAAACAGAGAGCTGTATCAGTTGGTTTTTGACATTACTCCGTTTTATGGTGAGAGTGGTGGGCAGATTGGTGATAAAGGTTATATTGAGAACGGTAGTGAGAAGGTACAAATAACTGATACAAAAAAGGAGCATAACTTAATAGTACATATTGTTAAGAAACTTCCTGTTGATATAAATGCCACATTTAGGGCTGTTGTTGATAAGGAATTCAGGCAAAGTGTGGCCAATAATCATACTGCTACTCATTTATTGCATTTTGCTTTACGTCAGGTGTTGGGCAAGCATGTTGAACAGAAAGGTTCGTTAGTCCATTCCGATTATTTGAGGTTTGATTTTTCTCACTTCCGGAAAGTGACAGAAGAAGAGTTATTTGAAGTAGAAAAGATTGTGAATAAGAGTGTTCGTAATAATTCCAATTTGGAGGAATTCAGAAGTATACCTTACCGTAAAGCTTTAGATTTGGGAGCAGTGGCTCTTTTTGGTGAAAAATACGGTGATGTAGTTCGTGCGGTTCGATTTGGTGACTCAATAGAACTTTGTGGTGGTACACATGTGAAAGCTACAGGTGAGATAGGTTATTTTAAAATATTTAGTGAATCCTCTGTTGCAGCAGGAGTGCGTCGAATAGAGGCAGTTACCGGTGCAAAGGCTGATGAAATTATTCATAGTCAGTTTATGATGTTAAAAGAGTTACAGCAGATATTAAAAAATCCTGTGGATATAAAGAAAAATATTGAGAACGTTTTAGAAGAGAATACAGTTATGAATACAGAACTTAATTCATTACGCCAGAGTATGATGTCTATAGAGGTAAAGAATATGGAAGATGATGCTGAGGAAATAAATGGAGTTAAAATCCTGGATACCAGAGTGAAACCTATATTGGCTCCTGTGCTAAAGGATTTTGCTTTCAAGATAAAAAGAGAAGTGGACAATGTTGTTGCCATATTAGGTGCTAATGTAAAAGGTAAGCCTCAATTATCCATTATAATATCAGACAATGTGGTTAAAGAGAAAAATTTAAATGCTTCTGAGATTGTTAGAGAAGCTGCAAAGTATATGCAGGGAGGCGGAGGTGGCCAACCGTTCTTTGCTACTGCAGGAGGAAAGAACATTAATGGTCTGGATGAGGCGATTAAAGTCGCAAAATCTATTGTGGTTGAAAAATTATCCGATAAAGGACTTTCTTAAGATATTTGATTCACACACCTTTGAATTGGTGAAAATTCCGTTTTCTTATTACAATCTTGTAATATTGTAATACAATACTTAGTGTTCCAATAACAATAACAATAACCGAAATTAGTATATATAGCCATAAAGGAATTGTGTCAGAATAGGTATAGTTTTGCAACCAGATTTTAACTGCTAACAATGCAAGTGGGATAGATAAGCTAATACCGGTGATGACATGTTTAGAAAAACTTCCTAGAATATCTCTAAGTATATATATATCCGGGATTCCAATCGTTTTAAGGTATGATATTCTTTTGTTTTTATACTCTATTATAAAGGATGCTAGGCTTAGAAAACCTAAGACAGATATGAAATAGCTAAAAAGGGTGAATATAGATATTGCTTTTAGCATACGAATCTCTTGTTTGTACAAACCGGTTAATCTATCTTCAAGGAAAAAACTATCCATTGGTTCGTTGTTAGTGTGTTTATGCCATAATGATTGTATTTTATTGATAGTCTCTGTGTCGTTTTTATCTTCGAGTTTAATGATTATGTATTTAAAATAAGATTGATTACATAACAACATCATTCCCAAAGGTTGTAATTTTTTTGTGAGAGGTTCGTAATGATAATCACCAACTACGCCAAGTATGTTAATCTTCCATGAATTTGCTGTTGCTCCTTTGGTTATCTCAAAATGTTCTTCAAGAGGTTTTTTTATATTAAGGGATTTAATAGCTGATGAATTTAGTATAATTCCCATTGAATCTTTAAACTGGCAATTTAAAAAAGTTCCTCTTTTTAGTTTAAGCTCCATTGTTTCAAGGTAATCGCAATCTACATGATTTATTGGGATGGATAATTTATTATTTTGTTGAGTGCCTTTATAAGTAAATGCCATTTTGTAATACTCATCACCCGGAAGGAACATGGCTGATGATACGTTCCTGACACCCTTTATCATCTTTAATTCTTTTTTAAACTCCTCAAAGCCCTGTTTTACCGCATATCCTCTTTCTAATATTAATAAGTTCTTTTTGTTGAAACCCAGGTCTGTGTTTTCCAGAAAATTTGTTTGCCACCAAATGCCGGCTGTTAATAATGAAAGAAATAGTACAACGAATATATGACCGATTACAATAAAACCCCGAATAGTTAAAGTAGATTTCTTAATTACATATCTGTTTCTGAAAATGTTTTTAACTTCAATTTTGCTGAAAAATTTCGCAGGATAGGCTCCGGATATTATTCCTACAATAAAAGTAATTAGCAATACAATGCCAATGTCCTGCATGCCTTGTATCTGAGAAATATGCAAACTCAGGCCAAAAAGATTATTAAACATCGGAATGATCAGCTCTGCCAATACCAGTCCTAAGAGAGTTGCTGTGGCTGATATTATGAATGCTTCTGTAATTATTTGTATGATGATATGGTAACGCCTGGCTCCATAGGTTTCTCTAATTGCTGCCTCTTTAAGCCGTTTTGTTGGTTGCGCTGTAGTAATATTTATGAAATTGATACTGGTTATTAATAAAATAAATATTGCAATGGCTATATATAGTAAGATGTGAATGGGATTTGATACGGGTTCAAGTTCAAAAGCAAGATTTGAATGTAAATGTATTGTACGTATAGGTTGGAGAGAAATTCTGAAGTTTACTTGATCTTCAGTTAATAATTTTTTGCCATCTGTTTTTGATAGCTGTTCACTTATATATTGCTCTTTCTTTTTGTTTAGTGCTTCCTCAAAAAGACTGATGTCAGTTCCATTTTTAACTTTAACATAAGTGTAACAATCTAATGATAACCAATTGTTTTTCCATTCATCAATATCTTTAGAATCATTTTTATACAATAGGTCAATGGTAGACATAGATGCCATAAAATCGAAATGAAAGTGTGCTGCTGGTGGCATTTTCAGGCATACTGCAATAATCTTATAATCTACACCTCCACGGTTTATGGTTTTGCCAATAGGGTTTGATTCATTAAAATATTTCTTTGCTGTTTCATCTGTTATAATAACCGTTTTGGGCTCATCAAAAGATTTAAGTGAACCTCGGATTATTTTTAAATTAAAGACATCAAAAAATGAAGAATCTCCGAAAAAGAACCTGTCCTCATTAAATACCAATGATTTGTATTTGATTAATTTATTAATTCCGGGAATGAACCTGGAAGCTGATTTCGTTTCAGGAAGATTGTTAACAACGTTGATTAATGGCAATGGTGTGATTGCATCGTTAATTTTTTCTGTGCCAATTTTACCTTTACTTGTTAACCTGTATAAGTTTTCTGATTGTGGAAATTGTGAATCGTAGTTTAATTCATATTTAACGAATAGCAATATTATAATTGTCAGACTTAAACCAAATGACAGCCCTAAAATATTTATTAAAGAGTAAGCTTTGTTTTTTAACAAAGTTTTAACAGCTGTTTTTATGTAATAAAAAAGATTCATTTATGGTTAAAGTATTGCCCTGTTTTCAGTAATTATGTGTCCGTCAAAAATTTGAATAGTTCTTTGGGTATGGTCGGCAACATGTTCTGAATGAGTAGCCATAACAATTGTCATCCCTTTCTCATTTAGTTCTGATAATATATTTAGAATACTATCTCCACTTTTAGAATTTAGGTTTCCGGTTGGTTCGTCTGCCAGTAATAATGCCGGATTTGTTATTATTGCCCTGGCAATGGCTGTTATCTGTTGCTGTTCTGCGTTTAATTGTGTCGGGTATCTGTTTTTAAGGTGTGTTAATTTAAGTTTAAGGAGGATGTTTTCAACCAGTCTAATTTTTTCCCGCCTTTTGTATCTTAAGTAAATCAGTGGTAGTTCGATATTTTCATATACAGATAGTTCGTCAATTAAATTAGAATCCTTAAAAATGAAACCAATATTACCTCTTCGTAGCTTAGCCCTTTGATGATCTTTTTTTTGTGCAATATTAAAACCCATGAAAAATAGTTCTCCTGACGTTGGTGGTTCTATCAGGCCTAACAGACTTAATAATGTGGTTTTTCCACTGCCTGATGGCCCGACAATTCCAATATATTCTCCATTTTTTATGTTAATGTTGATATTGATTAATGCCGTTTGTGCAATTTCGCCATTAAAATATGTCTTTACTATATTTTGAGTTTGTATCATAATGCTACATTGTTTATGTACGAATTTGTTACAATAGGTGTACGGAAACGTACATGTATGTCTGTAAATTTTTTAATGCAATATCATCTTTTTTATGTTATTGCGATATTTTATATATAGTATTATATTTTTAATCAGTTGATATATAAATGAATATGATCCTGCAATAAGTTATACATAAAATTAAATGTAACCTATTACTATTAAAATATAGCACTTTTTATGCCATATTCGTTAATGGCTTATAATCAAGGATATTACCTTAATGGCACTCTTTTTGGTTGAGTATTTTTACCTTTTATTTGTTCGTAATCGAACATTTTAGTTAAAATTATTTATATTTAATAGATATTTATTCAAAAAACAGGTAGTTATGTCGGGAAAGAGTGGAAAAATATTAATTGTAGACGATAATCAGGATATCTTATTTGCTCTTAGATTATTATTAAAACCGATTGTAGAATCGGTAACGACAGAATCAAATCCTTGTAGTATCCCCAAATTGATGAGCAAAGACAATTTTGATGTCATCTTGCTGGATATGAATTTCACCAAGGATGCTATAAGTGGGAAAGAAGGGTTTTATTGGCTTGAAAAGATTCTTAAAATTAATCCGGCTTCAGTTGTTTTATTTATTACAGCTTATGGTGATGTTGAAAAGTCAGTTAGAGCTATAAGAGCCGGAGCTACAGATTTTATTCTTAAACCCTGGCAGAATGAGAAATTGATTGCCACAATTTCTTCGGCTATTAAACTTAGCCAATCAAGAGAAGAGGTTAGTGAATTAAAAAGTAAGCAGAGAGCTTTAAATACAATCCTCAATCAGCCGTTTGCTGATTTTATAGGAGTGGCTCCTTCTATGCTTAAAGTGTTTGAAACAATTAAAAAGGTTGCCCAAACTGATGCAAATGTTTTGATACTTGGCGAAAATGGTACCGGTAAAGAGTTAGTGGCACGTGCTTTACATCGTAATTCTTTAAGGAAAGATGAGATATTCGTCAGCCTGGATCTTGGAGCAATTAGTGAATCCTTATTTGAAAGTGAGTTGTTCGGGCATGAAAAGGGTGCATTTACTGATGCTAAAAACAACCGTCCCGGACGATTTGAACTGGCTTCAGGTGGTACTGTTTTTCTTGATGAAATAGGAAATCTTTCGTTACCGTTGCAAGCAAAGCTTTTAACAGTACTGGAGCGACGAGAGGTTATGCGTGTTGGTTCCAATAAGTCCAGATCTATTGATATCAGACTTATATCGGCAACTAATAAACCACTGAAAAAATTGGCTTCAGAGGGTGAGTTCAGACAAGATTTGCTATACCGGATAAATACTGTTGAGATAGAGATACCTGCTCTACGTGAAAGAGAGGAGGATATCCCTGTTTTGGCAACACATTTTCTTAATTTGTATTCCAAAAAGTATAAAAAGAGATTTAATAAGCTATCGTCGTCTGTAATTAAGAAACTTTCAGAATATCCATGGCCGGGTAATGTTAGGGAATTTCAGCATGTGTTTGAAAGGTCTGTAATAATGAGTGACGGGCCTGCGCTTCACGAGTCCGACTTTCATCTGACAACACAACCGGTTGCATCTGAAGGGTTTGAATTAGAGTCGTACAACCTTGAAGAAATTGAAAAAACAATTATTGAAAAGGTTTTGCGAAACAATCGTGGGAATGTATCCAAAGCAGCTGCAGATCTTGGTTTGACACGTACATCTTTATACCGGAGACTTGAAAAACATGGTTTATAATCATTTTAGAATAAATTTAATTGTAAGGGTTCTGTTATTAACAGCATCTGTTTTTGCCTTTTTCTATGTTTTTTTTAAGACCGACTTTATCATAACCTTGGTTTTGATTGGGGTTATCGTTGTCTTTCAGGTTTGGTCAATTATACATTATGTTGACCGGACAAACAGGATATTAAATAGTTTTCTGGAGGCAATACGTTATTCTGATTTCACACGTACATTCCAGGTGGAAAGCCTTGATTCATCATTCGGAAAACTCAAACACTCCTTTAATGAAGTAATAAAATATTTTCAGGAGGTAAAAGCCGAGAAGGAGGAAAACTACTTTTATCTGCAAACGGTTATTCAGCATATTGGTATAGCTCTTATTGCCTATCGAAAAGATGGTGAGGTTGAAATGATAAATAATGCTACAAAAAAGCTTTTTCAGATTGGATCTTTAAATAATATTCAGGCATTAGATTCAGTAAGTATTGAACTTGTAAAGAAATTGTTTACAATCAAACATGGTGAAAATACTCTTTTAAGAATACAGGATAAAAATGATATTCTGCAGTTGGCTATTTATGCAACGGAATTTAAAATTCATGATCGCACAATAATTCTCACCTCTATAAAAAACATCCAGAATGAACTGGAGGAGAAAGAGATGGAGTCGTGGCAAAAGTTGATAAGGGTTCTTACTCATGAAATTATGAATTCTATCACTCCTATCTTATCATTGTCATCCACTGTTATGATGATTCTTAATGATTTAAAAAGTAGATTGAAAGAGAAAGATTCAAATGATGAGATTATTGATTCTGTCATTGATGTAGAAAGTGCCTTTCAAACAATTCATAAACGTACTGATGGGTTATTACATTTTGTGAATACTTACAGAAACCTGACCAGCCTTCCACAACCACATATATCTATTTTCCCTGTAAAGATGCTTTTTGAGAATATTCAAAACTTGTTAGGAGAGCAGCTTGATGAGTTGAATGTCAAGTGTATAATTGATGTTCATCCAGAGACTCTGGAGCTGTCGGCAGATGAGAAGCTTATTGAACAGGTACTGATAAATATGGTGACAAATTCGATGCAGGCATTGCCCGGTAAAGAGAGTGCGGAGATCAAACTAAGAGGTTTCCTGAATAAAAGAGGTAGGATAACGTTGCAGGTGATAGATAACGGTAAGGGTATATTGCCAGAGGTGATGGATAAAATTTTTATCCCGTTTTTTACTACCAAACCCGATGGGTCAGGTATAGGCCTAAGCCTTTCAAAACAAATTATGCGTAAACATAAAGGAAGCCTTAATGGCTACTCCGAGCCTTACAAAGAAACAGGTTTTACTCTTACCTTTTAGTAGTCTTTGGTTTTATTGATTATTGGGCGCGCGACTATGAATCGTACTCCCGGTTAGTCTTTTAATTATACATTTTTTTCTTTCTCTTCTTTACTATGCAGCCTGTTGAACATTACAGCGAGATGTGCATATAATGATGTGTTTTGAACAACAATATCATCAGGCACCTGAAGTCTAATTGGCGTAAAGTTCCATATAGCTTTAATACCGGCTTCAATCATCAAGTCAGCAGTTTCTTGAGCTACTTCCACAGGAACTGTAAGGATACCTATTTTAATATCCGGAGTAATTAATTCTTTCAGCTTTTCAATGTGATTAACAGTAACTTCGTCAAAGCTTATATTAATAATGTCCGGATTTATGTCAAATGCAGAGATTATCTTAAGACCAAAGTGTTTTAGTCCATAGTCACGTATAAAAGCTGTGCCGAGACTTCCTGCTCCAAAAAGAAATGCTTTGTCCAACGTTTTGAAGCCAAGAAAATTTTCAAGTTCTTCTATGAGAGGCAATATTTCATACCCAACGCGTGTTTTACCGGTAATTTTAGTATATGATAAATCTTTTGTAATCTGTGTTTGGTCAATATTCATGATATTAGCAATGCGAGGAGATGAAATGTATTTTAATCCCTCCTTTTGTGCTACTTTCAGTTGAGCTAAGTAACATGGCATACGACGAAGTGCTGGTTCAGGTATAATGCGATCATTTTTTTTCTTTTCTTTTCTCATGAGTTTGATATTGATTAACTTTCTTTCAAAGTTACAATAAAGAAAAGTATCTACAATGAAAATATTAGGTAATCTTGGATTTATTATATAAAAAAAGGAAGGTTAAAACACCTTCCTTAGTGGGCGATGAGGGATTCGAACCCCCGACCCCTTGGGTGTAAACCAAGTGCTCTGAACCAACTGAGCTAATCGCCCATGAAATATAATTGTTTTTACAAAAAAAAATTGTGGGCGATGAGGGATTCGAACCCCCGACCCCTTGGGTGTAAACCAAGTGCTCTG
>CBDUZZ010000101.1:0-11709 GCA_965371855.1 uncultured bacterium | reverse complement strand
GTGGGTAAATATAGAAAATATAAATAATTAATGACTTATGTTAGTGCCATTACCTTGGCGAAGGGGGAGAATTACAGATGGGTTTATCTAACATGCACAACCAGGGGGATTGAAGATTGTTAATAATAAAGTAAGATTATATTTTTAAATAATCAGCAATTATAATAGTTTCGTCCTTGCTCGTTTTAAAAGATGTTTCATTCAAAATAAATATTATTTATGCAGAATTTAGTTCAAGCCATTGATGAAAAGGTAAAATCTCTCCAAACCGGATTGAAGCGGGAAGAATTGGCCTTTGGACAGTTTATATATAATAATAATGAATGTCAGATATTGACCCAATCTGCGGAAAAAGTGGAATTCCTGTTTGCCGATGTTCATCCTTTTGAAGAACTGTCTATTACTTGTGATTTTGAAGATGATGCTATAACTGTATGTAATTCTACAGGAGAATGGAACCGTTTTTCCTATGCAGCATTGTTGCAGTATCAGCATGAAATTCACCTGCTGGATGAAAAGGAGCATTTGGAGCATAAAAAATATTCCCGGCAGGGGATGATCAAACGGGTAATGGCTGAACGGATGCAGAAAGCACTTGCTGCAAACTACAGAGTGGAGTATGCTGATAATATATATGGAGATCATTGGGTGACCAATGAAAATGGTGTAAAATACAAAGTTTTTTTACGTGATTTTGAAAACGAAACCGGTTATAGTAATAGCCGGGATGCGGCATTGAACAAGCTGGGGACCACTAAGCACATCATGTATGTATTTAAGCAATTGAAAGAAAACCCAAAATTGTATAAACGGCTTAAAAAGACTTGCCCGTTTATTGAGATCTATCTGGATCCTTTAAATGATTACCGGATATCTTGGTTCTATCCTCATCAATTACCTCTTGAAGCCGCAGAAATAATCAAAAAGTATTTCAGGGATAATTCATACATAGAAGATGAGGGGATTGAAGCATTCTCAGGTATTTTTTCTGAATTGCAATTGTTTGATAATATTATTGTGCGACCTGAGGTTGTTCAAAAGATTGATAAAATATGGGATGAGCGTTCAATGCAGTTGGTGCAACAAAAGTATAAGCCGGATTATTCATTTATAAAGGCTAATCTTTACGATTATCAAAAGGAAGGGATTGATTTTGCCACTTGTAGGAAAGCGGCCATCATTGCCGATGAAATGGGCTTGGGAAAGACCATTCAGGCTATAGGTGTTGCTTTGCAAAAGAAGAAATTGTTTGGATTTAAAAAGGTATTGGTTGTATGTCCTGCCTCATTGAAAGCGCAATGGAAATCTGAAATTGAGAAGTTTAGTGATGCAAAAGCCTTGGTGGTGCAAGGGTTTCCTCACGAACGGGAACAGATATATAAAAATGCCAAAGAAACTTTTTTGATTGTCAATTACGAAACCGTTTTACGCGATCAGGTGACCATTAGTAAAGCTGCAATAGACTTATTGATTTTGGATGAGGCTCAAAGGGTAAAGAACTTTGCTACAAAAACAGCCCATGCCATAAAAGAATTAGAAAGCAAACACACCTTAATTATAACCGGTACGCCTATTGAAAATAAGCTGATAGACCTCTTCTCAATTATAGGGGTGCTGGACGATCAGTTTTTGGGGCCACTTTGGGAGTTCTCTTACCAACACTGTCTTTTCGATGTCGAGAAGCACAATAAAATTAATGGTTATTATAATTTACAATCTCTGAAAAAGAAGATGGAGGGATTATTGATTAGAAGGGAGAAAAGTAAAGTTATTGATCAATTACCACAAGTGCTACAGCAGGATATAAGGGTTGGAATGACCTCGTTGCAAGCTGATTATCATGCCTCCTATGCAAGTGCTATTGGACAATTGGCACATAAAAAATTCCTCACTCCTTACGACATGCAGAAGATGCAGATGCTTTTGGCCAGTATGCGTATGGTTTGTGATTCCACTTATCTGATTGATGATGCAACCAGTGACTCGCCAAAACTTGATGAATTGAAGTATATTCTGCTTGAGAAGTTGGATGTAAAAAACACCAGACGAAAAATCATTATTTTTTCTGAATGGGTGAAGGTGCATAAGTTAATTGGTAAGATGTTGAGGGAGAGTAATATTGGATTTGCTGAGCTCAATGGAAAAGTGCCGGTGAATAAGAGGGGAGAGCTGATTAATCGATTTGAAACTAATGATGCTTGTAAAGTGTTTCTCTCTACTGAAGCCGGGGGATCCGGCTTGAACCTTCAGGTGGCTGATATCCTGATTAATTTTGAATTGCCCTGGAACCCGGCAAAGAAGAATCAACGTATTGGCAGGATTGACAGGTTGGGACAGAAAAGTAACAAACTCACCATCTTTAATTTCATCACGGCAAACTCTATTGAAGAACGAATTTCGTTAGGTTTGCTGGTAAAACAAAGTTTGTTTGACGGTGTTTTAAACAGTGATAGCACAATTGATTTTGTTGATTTCTCGCATAAAGGGCGGTCACAGTTTCTTGAGCAGATTTCTGCTATGGTTGATGGATTGGCGCAAGAACCGACTGAATTAGTAGAAGAGATCGAGAAAGAAGAAGAGTTGTTTGAGGGTAATGCCGACAAGAAGGAGTCACCGGATGAAAAGATTTTTGAGGAGATGGTAGAAGAGGATGAGGATACATCTCCCCCTTCTGAAGGTATGTTGTCTGATAAAGGTACTCTGAAGGCTAAAGAGATGGAACAGGTGATGAATAGTGGGATGCAGTTTTTAGCCGGTATGTTTCAGATGGCAACCGGTAAGGAAGTCAAGATGGAGGAACAAAAAATTGAGGTTGATGCCAAAACCGGGGAGGTAACCATGAAGTTTAAGTTGCCTGTTTGAGAAGGGAACCACGAATGACACGAATGGAAATGTTTGAAATAATCAGTACAGTAGTTTATTAATATATTATGCAAAATACAGCTTTAATAACCGGTATCACCGGTCAGGATGGTGCTTACCTTGCCGAGTTTTTGCTTAAGAAAGGGTCTTGAGTGCATGATATCAAGAGACGATCATCACTTTTTAATACTGACAGGATAGATCATCTGTATCAGGATCCTCATGTAGAGAACAGGAACATGATACTTCATTACGGTGATTTATCTGATTCTACCAATTTGATACGCATTATTCAGGAGTCTCAGCCCGAGAAAAACAATAGTACAATATTGTTTTAGCCCGAGAAAAAGCATGATAGGTTTGTTTTTTGTATAATCAAATTATATCTTTGTACAAAGTAGAAAAATAGATATGATAAAGCGGAGTGTAGAAAACAAACTAAAAGGGCATCTTAAAAGAAAGGAGATTACAATTCTTGTTGGTGCACGTCAGGTAGGTAAGACTACAATCATAAAAAAAGTTTTTCATGAATTGGAACAACAGGGTGAAAATGTGCTGTTTTTTAATATGGATTTTGAAGATGATGCCCGTTTTTTTGATTCTCAACAAAATTTATTAAGAAAGATTCAATTAGAGTTTGGCAATAAATCCGGTTATGTTTTTATTGATGAGATACAACAAAAACAGGATGCCGGAAGATTCCTAAAGGGTTTATATGATTCTGATCTACCCTATAAATTTGTAGTAACCGGCTCGGGTAGTCTTGAGTTAAAAGAGAAAATCAGTGAGACGTTAACTGGTCGTAAATACCTGCTGGAAATGCATTCGGTTAGTTTTTATGAGTTTATTGATTACAAAACAAAGTATAAATATACTGATAGACTAAAGCAGTTTTGTGAGATAGAGCATGAAAAACTTAATGCCTTGTTGAACGAATACATGACCTTTGGAGGTTACCCGAAGATTGTAAGTGAAAATGATGTTCAGCAAAAGGCGGAAGTGATGAATGAGATTTTCACATCCTATATTACAAAAGATATTACTTATTTACTTGGTGTCAGAGTGCCTGATAGATTTACGCGTCTGATACAACTATTGGCTGTGGGATGTGGAGGATTAATTAATTATGCACGTTTGGCAACAGATGTTGGTATTTCGGTAGATACTTTAAAAAAGTTTTTGTGGTATGCCGAACAGACCTTTGTTATTTCTATTATAACCCCTTTTTTTACTAATCAAAAAAAGGAATTGACTAAATCACCTGTTGTTTATTTTAACGATATGGGGATGTGTAGTTTTGGACTGGGTCGTTATGGAGTACGAGTACCCATAAATAAAAATGATGGATTTCTGTTTCAAAACTTCGTTTTTCAGTTATTGAAGAATAAGTTTGAAAAGGGATTGATTAGAGTGAAATATTGGAGAACAAAAGATAAAGCGGAAGTAGACTTTGTTGTGCATAATAATATGGAGGTAATTCCTGTAGAAGTTAAGTATTCCTCTTTGAGACAACCAACATTGAGTCGTTCATACAGGAGTTTTTTAGAGAAATATAAACCTAAAACAGGATATGTCATCAATATGTTTTTGGATAGTAGGATTGATATTGGAGATACAAAAGTGAAATTTATTCCTTATTGGAAATTGATGTTCGAATAGTTAAAGTAAATTGTTTAACTTTGATTTATCATGGAAGCCTTATTAAAAGAGATAAATTCACTTACGAACCGATATAATGAGTATGGTATTGAGCAATCGGAGGATTGGGTTAAGTATAATTATTATTCGCTTGTTCATCATTCAACAAGTATCGAAGGTGCTTCTTTAACTCAGGAAGAGACACAGGTATTGCTTGCAGATGCTCTAACCGCAAAGGGAAAACCTTTGGAACATCATTTGATGCAACAGGATCATTATACCGCCTTGCTTTTTGTGCTTCGCGCTGCAGAGGAGAAATGGAATGTGAATGTAGGTTTTATAAAGCAGGTGTCTTCATTGATTATGAAAGGAACTGGAGCTGTTTATAATACCATTGGTGGAACGTTTGATTCAGCTAAAGGTGATCTTCGTTTGTTGAATGTTAATGCAGGAACAACACGTTTTGTTGATTTCAGAAAGGTTTTGTCGTTGTTGGAGATTTTTTGTAATGATTTAAATTCAAAACTGACATCTATATCTTCTCCTGAGGATGCATTGATAACCTCTTTTGATGCGCATTTTAACCTTGTTTCTATTCATCCTTTTGCAGATGGAAATGGCAGAATATCCAGACTTATAATGAATTTTATTCAGCACTATTTTAAACAGCCATTGTCGAATGTTTTTAAAGAAGATAAGGCTGAATATTATACTGCTCTTGTTAAAGCACGTGAAATAGAGGATATAACTATTTTTAGAAAGTTCATGGCTGTGCAACACATTAAAATGCTGAAAATGGAGTTGGATAAAGTGCATGAATCTCAAAAAGAGCATATTGTTAAGCCAAAAGATGGCAAAGGTTTGGGGATGTCAATGATTTTTTAGAATATGAGTTTCTTTTGTATATTTGAGAAGAAACCACGAATGACACGAATGGAAATGTTTGAAATAATCAGTACAGTAGTTTATTAATATATTATGCAAAATACAGCTTTAATAACCGGTATCACCGGTCAGGATGGTGCTTACCTTGCCGAGTTTTTGCTTAAGAAAGGGTCTTGAGTGCATGATATCAAGAGACGATCATCACTTTTTAATACTGACAGGATAGATCATCTGTATCAGGATCCTCATGTAGAGAACAGGAACATGATACTTCATTACGGTGATTTATCTGATTCTACCAATTTGATACGCATTATTCAGGAGTCTCAGCCCGATGAGATATACAACCTTGGAGCTATGAGTCATGTGAAGGTTAGTTTTGACACCCCTGAATATACTGCCAATGTTGACGGGTTGGGTACATTAAGGATATTGGAGGCTGTCAGGTTATTGGGGATGATTGATAAAACAAGAATTTATCAGGCATCAACATCAGAACTGTATGGTTTGGTACAAGAGATACCTCAATCAGAAAAAACGCCATTTTATCCAAGAAGTCCTTATGCCGTGGCTAAGATGTATGGTTACTGGATTACGATTAACTATCGAGAGGCATATAAAATGTTTGCATGTAACGGCATATTGTTCAATCATGAGAGTCCTTTGCGTGGCGAGACGTTTGTAACTCGTAAGATAACCAGAGCAGTATCGCGTATAAGTTTAGGTATGCAGGATATATTGTTTCTTGGAAATATGAATGCCAAACGGGATTGGGGGCATGCAAAAGATTATATCAAAGCAATGTGGTTAGTACTGCAACAGGATGAACCGGATGATTTTGTAATTGCAACCGGTGTTACAACAACAGTTCGTGACTTTGTACGTTTTGCTTTTGGGGAGGTAGGTATTGAGCTTGAGTTTAAAGGTGAAGGAGTTGATGAAGTAGGAGTGGTGAAAAAATGTGATAATCAGGAATATCAACTTGAAACAGGGAAAGTAGTAGTGAAAGTAGATCCTGCATATTTCCGACCTACAGAAGTTGAGTTACTAATCGGTGATCCTACAAAAGCCAAAGAGAAACTTGGCTGGGAACCGGAATACGATTTGCCAGCTCTGGTTAAAGATATGATGCTGTCGGACATTGAACTGATGAAAAGGGAAAAATACTTAAAAGAAGGTGGTCACAGGGTAATGAACTACTTTGAGTGATTTGTTTCACGCAGAAGCCGCAAAGGAAAGAAAGGATTAAGAAGCCATCGGGTATTATGATATTCTTAGCGTATTTAGCGAAAAAAGCCTGGCGTCCTTAGCGAGAAACCCAACTGAAAATAATTATGAACAAAAACTCAAGAATATATATTGCAGGTCACAGAGGCCTTGTTGGCAGTGCCATTTTGAATAATCTTAAATCAAAAGGGTACAATAATTTTGCATTACGAACATCAGAAGAACTTGATCTTCGTAATCAGTCTGAGGTTGAAAGGTTTTTTGCAGAAGAAAAGCCGGATTATATTTTTCTTGCTGCTGCTAAGGTGGGTGGAATTATTGCAAACAATACTTATCGGGCTGAATTTATTTATGATAATTTGCAGATTCAGAACAGTGTTATCCATTGTGCTTATCGTACAGGAGTAAAGAAACTGCTGTTTCTTGGTAGTACATGCATTTATCCTAAGGAGTGTCCTCAGCCTATGAAAGAGGAGTATCTGCTTACAGATGTTCTGGAATATACAAACGAGTCTTATGCAATAGCTAAGATTGCCGGGATCAAGATGTGTGAATCATACAATATTCAGTATGGCACAAACTTTTTATCTGTAATGCCAACCAATCTGTATGGTCCTAATGATAATTTCGATTTGGAAAAATCTCATGTGTTGCCTGCGTTACTTCGAAAGATTCACTTAGGTAAATGTTTAGAGGATAATGATTGGGAAGCAGTTAGGAGAGATTTTAATAAAAATCCGGTAGAAAATATTAATGGTAAGTCAGATCAAAAACATATTGAGGAGAAACTGAATAAATACGGAATAAAACGTGATGATTCAGGTAAAGTAGAGATAGAGATTTGGGGAACCGGTAATCCTATGAGGGAGTTTCTCTGGTCAGAAGAGATGGCAGATGCTTGTGTGTATATTATGGAAAATGTAGATTTTGAGGATATCGTTAAAGATAAAAATGAGATAAGAAATACACATATAAATATAGGAACAGGCAAAGATGTTTCCATTTTGCAGTTGGCCGGATTGATAAAAGTAGAAACAGGCTTCTCGGGGAATTTTTATTTTAATACAACTAACCCGGATGGTACTATGCGCAAGCTTACCGATGTGTCGAAGTTACATAGGCTGGGGTGGCAGCATAAAATTGAGATTAAAGAGGGCTTAGAGAAACTATATAAGTGGTATTTGGAGTAGAGATAGTTAAATGCAAATAATAAAGGATATTTTTTATTATATTTGTAATATGAAGCAATATATAGTAATGATGATTTTGATGGTTGTTTCTTTGTCCTCCTTTTCTCAGGACAACAATACCCCTGTGTCTTTTACTTTGGGCGATAGGGACAGGCTTATGCGTAATGAGCAAAAGATTGATGCACTGCGTAATGAAATGAATATCCGTTTTGAGTCTGTTGATAAGCGTTTTGAGTCTATTGATAAACGTTTGGATTCGGTAAATGCCCGAATTAATGATGTAAGAGACCAAATGGGATTTATGACAACTCTGTTGATATTCATTTTGGGTGCAATGATGTCATTGATTGGTTTTGTGATTTATGATCGTCGTACGGCAATAAAGCCAGTTCAGAGGAAACAGGATATTTTAGAGGATGTTCTTGTAGAGTATTCGAAAAAGGATCCGAAATTGAGAGATGTTCTAAAAAATGCAGGTATATTATAAAAGTTTTAAAAAATACTTACTAAAATATGCTCACTTTTAAGCCTGTTTGTCACAGGCTTTTTATTTTTTAATCTAAACTTATGAAAACAGCATTAGTAAGCGGTATCACCGGACAAAATGGGCTTAATATTATTCTATATAGAATAGCTATTATATAAATAATCTCAAAGAATATCCGAAGTTTCACAAAGAAAAGCCAATGCTTCAGAATAATATTTTGATAAAATCTGACTTGATGAGAGAACTATTTCTAATAATATTTGCCAGCTTTTTTTTTATTACTCAATTTATGTGTGGGCAGGATACGAAGTTAACGATAGAAGTTGCCGGATATGGCACTGTAGCATCCGACAGCCTGCAACCACTGTGGAACTATGCCAACCAATGGGGTGAATTTGATCCAATGACCAAAGCCGAAGGAGTATTCACCGGGAAAGTTTATTATCATTTTCTTGATAAAAAGAATGTTTCTTTAAGAGCTGGAGTTTCAGGAGTGTTAAAGACCAATGTTGATAATAGTTTTGTTCAGGAGGCATTTTTGCGTGGTAAGTTCTGGTGGTTTGATTTGTCTGCAGGGATGGAAGCATATTCGCCTGTAGCGTACAATGATGAACTATCAAGTGGGATGTTTTTGATCAGCAGTAATGCACGTCCGGTGCCAAAAATTACAGCCGGTATTTATGAATATTTACCTTTGGGATTTACTGAAAATTGGGTTGAGATAAGGGGTGCCATGTCTCAGGGGTTTCTGGGAGATCGCGGACCAAAAGGTAATTCAGATGTTTTATTGCATGAAAAATGGGCTTACGTACGTTTAGGAAATGTGAAATTTAAACCTTATGCCGGATTGGTTCACTCTGCACTTTTTGGAGGAACAAGACCTAATGGGACTAAAATACCAATTGATTTCTGGGCTACTTTCAGAGCAAAAGGATCAGCAAAGATAGGAGGAGGTGAAGAAACTAATGCAGCAGGAGCTCATATGGGGTTATGGGATTTTGGCATGTATTTCCCTATTAAAGAATGGCAAGGTCATTTTTATTTCCAGAAACCCTTTGCTGATGGATCGGGAATGCATATTCTTGATTTCAGGAATAAAGATTATTACATAGGATTGTATTTAAGCAGGGAGGGAAAAAGAACGGTATCAGCCATATCTTTTGAATATATTAAAACATCCTGGCAGTGTGGCCTTGGTACTCCTGATCCTTATGATCCTGATGAAAGGCATATCGTTTTTCCGGGTGATGTAAAGGATGTAGATGCTTATATGTTGGATCGTTTCGGCAAGGAAACTGATGGTTGGACAGATAAAGAGCTTACGGAGTTTTTAGAAGATGAGTGGAATTATGGTTATGAATTTGGAGGAAGAGATGATTATATGAATAATGGAATGTATTATGCAGGATGGACACACCATAGTATGTCTATGGGAACACCACTTTACCATACTGCTTCACAAGTTAACCTTTACGCTCCTGATTGGGCTTTTCGAAATAGGGTAATTTTTATAAACAATAGAGTAAACGGATTTCATATTGGGTTGGAAGGATGGTTTAATGAGCAACTATTTTATCGTTTTAAAGGGACATTCACAAATAATCAAGGGAGTTACGGAAAAGAGTATCATGGCAGGTACAGTTGGGAGAAAACAGACAACTATTTTTATACCGGGGGTAAGAACCAATTTTATACTAATATAGAAGTTAATTGGAAAATAGAAGAAAATTTACCACTAACAATTATCGGTAATATTGGTTATGATTTTGGAGAACTCTATCACTCCTTTGGAGGGAGATTGGGGATAGTGTACAAGATAAGCCCACTTTAACTACTACTACTACTACTCAGATGACTCCAAGTCATCTGATGAATATATACCATTGTAATCAGCGAGTTTTCCCGGATTTTACGATTAGTTTTTCTTATCTATCCACCATTCGCAAAATAAACTATAGCAGCAATAATAGCTAATCCGGCAGCAACTGCAAGTGCTATTTTCCATTTGCTGTAAGGCCTTTGTCCCTGAACTTCACCTGTGCGTCCATTTACAAGAAATTGAAATAGTTTATCTTTAAAAATATAAGCACTTACAAAAACAGGTAGTAACAGATGTTTAAACGTGATTTTGTCATGCTTTGTGTTCGATGATATTATCCGTTGCTCATCTCCACCAATGTCACGTCTGATTAACTCTCTGATTTCCTTGTCAGCAATCTGCTTGGCAATATCAAATCCCTCATTTAGTTCCACCTGATACTTTTCAGCAATAAACCCACTCAGATAATTTTTGTCGTAAGGCACAAGGTTTTCCAGATCCCAAGGTTCCAGCTTATAGATGTATTTTTCGGGTAGTGAATGGGTAGCAACTGTAAGTATATCATCAAAGAACTTATTCACTCTACCGCTAACCGAGTACCATCTTGTTTTTTGTACCTGACGGGTCTTTGTTACTGATTTGCCATTTTCGGTTGTTGTGTAGGATTGAGTTACATAGTAGTGTTCTCCACGCTGTCCGGTGTATCTCGTACTTGTATCTGTGTCGAAAGTCCAATACGGAATGTATATTCCTTTAAATTGGTCAAAATTAAGTGTTGCTTTTTTCAGGTCATTTGGAGCAAACCACAACTTCTTCACCCACTTTTTAAACTCTTCTTTTGCATGTTCTTTAGTCAGTTTAAATGGGAGCAATGATTTAGGTTTAATCACATCCTCGTCATGTGCATCCTCCAATACGAGAGGAGTTGTGCAGTATGGGCATTTGGCTGAAGTTATGTTTGGCTCTAAAGTTGCCGTGGCTCCACAAGTATTGCATTTAACAAATGCAGCAGTTACATGTTCCTCCTTGTCTGATTTTTCCTTTAAGTACTTGTGAAAATCCAGTTCTTCTACTTCGACTTCTATCTGTGGAATTTCGTTTTTTGCCCCACAATATTCACATGTTAAAGATTGTGTTCCGGGTTTGTATTTTAGGTCTGCACCACAATTAGTACATGCAAAAGAATTGCTGTCAGTAATAGATTCTGTCATAGTTCATAGTTTTTAATAGTAGCTCCCTTTCAAGATCTCTCAAAAATGGGAGGAAAATTATACTCCTCTATTGCGTGGTATGATTTTTTGTTCTCCCCGCCACGGCAGGGAGTTGGGGGCAGATTTCCTCAGTTCCTCAAATCCTCAATTTTTATCATCCCGGTATTGGAGGTGGTACACTACCGAATATACTGTTTAGCTCATTTACCTGACATGCTGCCAGCCAGTTAGACATACCTTCGCGCCACACTAAAACATCTTTGTTTATCTGATTTTGCATAGCCATCTGCTTCAGCGTATTCATGTCATAAGGCCCTGCTTGTTGTCCGTTAACTACAATCCCCCTACTGTCGAAAAAAGTTGAATTTTTTAGCTAACGGGTGTATCTTT
>CBDUZZ010000100.1:0-12043 GCA_965371855.1 uncultured bacterium | reverse complement strand
CAAAGATACACCCGTTAGCTAAAAAATTCAACTTTTTTCGACAGTAGGGGGATTGATGCTAACGTTAATACCTGATTTGACATTTGCAAAATTTCAATTTCGAAATCATCCAGATTATATCAGAGCATATGAGAAGCATTTGAAAAACCCAGAAGATCAAGAATTGAAAACTAAAATGGAATTAGAATATAATAAGGCAACAATGGAAGAGGAAGAATTTAAGATGTATTTAAAATATTATCAAGAATCAAAAGAAACAAAATAAAAACGTTTTACAACACGCTGGTATAAAGCATAAGGGGTACGTAATTTTTTGGAGGTGAATAGGGCAATTGAACATCGCCAAATCTTTGATTTGGTTTATGAAATAAATAAGTTAAAACAAAATAAAAGCTTTGGCTCAGTGCGGTTTTGGAAGGGTTATTCGTTAAATCCCCTTACGCTTGTTACCAGAAACCAAAAGTACACAACTTTCGGTAAGTTGAAGTACATAAAAAACGGCAATCAAGAATACACAATTTCATCCTGATTTTTTTTATTTTTTAGCTTTGTCAAAAATAGTTTTTCTATTTTGCATTCTATAACTTTTCCCTGTTAATTTTATAATTTCACAACGGTATAATATTCTATCTAAGATAGCTGTTGTTAAAACGGTATCTTTTAGAACATCTGCCCATTCTTTCGGGGATTTATTAGTTGTAATTATTAGTGATGTTTTATCGTGTAGTTCGTTGATTAAGTTGAAGAAAGCAATCGCATCTTCATGGGTTACAGGGAACATCATTATATCGTCTATAATGAGCAGATGAGCATTCATAATACGTTTGTACTCAATTGCTGCCTTCCTTGTAATATCTTTCATTTTAAGAACTTTAACAAGAGACTCCATTGTTTGAAAGTAAGCCCTGTAGCCTTGATCCACAGCATCAAAACAAAGTCCGGCAGCAATATATGTTTTCCCGGTTCCTGATGGCCCCATGAGGATTACATTATAATTTTGTTCTAACCATTTTAGTTCCCGGAGTTGTTTAAGTTCTTGCGGGCTAATACTATTTTCAGATGTAAAATCATACAAATCTAAATTGTAACTCAAGGGCAACCTGGCATGCTTTTGCCTTCGCTGTTTGTCTTTTTCCATTCGTTGACTAATTTCAGAGTTGAGTAATTGATTTAAAAACTCTAAGTACGTTATTTTTTCCTTTTCCGCTCTCATAACCACCGCATTAACCGCATTAGCGATAGTGGGCAACCTGAGTTGTTTGCATTGGGTTTTAACAATTTCCGTTTTTGTCATAATTTTAAATTTAATTGTTTATAATATCCTGATAATCGTTTATATCGCTTGTTTCAGGTTTTTCATTGACTTTGTTAAGATTGTTTTTATCCATTATCTTAATATCCGGAATTTCGGTTTTTGAAGAATTTGTGCCCCATAAAACAAAAGCCACGCTCTCAAATTCCTGTCCGCAGTAGTTGTGGTTTTTCATGCAAAAATCAAGTGTATCATCGGCAACACTTTTTGGAATAGATTTTAAAGTTCGCATAATTACCTGCAAGTGGTCTCTGGTATACCGTGGCAAGTCTTTCTGGATTTTCTTAAAATAATTTATCGCCTTTTGCGTATCGTTAAAATATTCAGCAGCAGCATTCATCATTTCATTAATGCTGCCGGATTTATCTCTGCGGTGATCGGTGTTAATGATGGTTTTTCCCTTTTCTTCTGATAATTTATGAGAACAGATAAGGCTTTTACCGGTAGAATAAACCTCAACCCTTCCTTCATGTCCTTTTATCAATACATGTGTTTCAACACCGGTATAAGTTCCCATGGGCAACGAATAAAAATTCCCTTTATAGTTGACCTCATTTGTTTTCCTTACAATGTATGCTTTCATATCCTCTGTTTTAACCGTTAATGGTGTGTATGGTGATAAATGTTGTTTCTCTATTAGAAACTCATCTAAAGGGCTTTTTTTAGTGAGGTTGTGAACATTTTTGTTTGCAGTTCTTAACAGCCACGCAATAGCTTGATTATTAAGTGTGTCCAGGTCGATATATTTCCGGTTATAGAGAAAGTTCTTTTTAACATATCCAATAACATTTTCTACTTTCCCTTTACTTTCAGGGTCAGCTTTGCGACAAAAATGCCGTTTGAAACTTCTGGATTTAGTGTAGTTCTTAAAATCAGCAGTGAGGATAATATTGCCTATATTTTCATCTACAACGATGGTTCTGTCCTGATCATAAACAATGGTTTGGGGGATGCCTTCAAAATACTCAAAAGACTTCTCGTGTGCCGCACAAACGTCTTTTGCCCTAAAAGGCCTGTCAAGAAAATAAACAAATTTCATCCTGCTCCGTGAAAGCACCATTGCAAAAAAGTATACTTTCTTTCTGCTTTTAGCATGATGTCGCATGTTGTATTCCCCAAAGTCCACCTGGGCTTGTTCTCCATACGGAAGTTGTTCGATTGGAAAATATTCTCTAAAGGCATCAATAAGCGGAATGTTGTGCTCCTGACGAATATCCATCACGAAGTTATAGGCCGTTTTTTCGCACACATTAGGTAAGCCGGAATGATGCTCCTTGAGCCAATCAAACATTTGGGCGGCAGTGGTATCGGGATATTCTTTTAAACGGGAAAGCACAAAATCTTTATAGGAACCCAAAATTTTGTCTTTCTTGCCTTTTTGAAGAAGAAATTGCTCAAAACCTTCTTCAGTCATAATAAAATATACTGCTTATCCCTTTAGAACAAGTTATACTCGTTAGTCGTTGATTTACAGCAAAATACAAAATGAACACATATGCAATTAACTTATTAACTATCAATGTTTTAAGCAAAATCTACTTGTCTAAAGGGGATATACAGTTAAAATATTTCCTAACCGTCCGCCAATTAATCTTTAGATGTTTGGCTATTTTGTTTTTGCTAAACCCCAGTCGGTTTAATCGTTGAATTTCATGATACATAATCCATGCGTTTAATGTTTCTTTTTCCATGAGAAATTGATTTAAAGTTTAAGCCAACCAATTACGGAAAAATGGATTTAAGGAGAGGGAGATTGCCCTCGAGGGCAATCTCCCTCTCCTTAATGAATTATGTATTTATGATTACCAATTATTGTGTACGCATAGTTACCAATTATTGTGTAGTTTTATTTTCTGGTAACATCTTTTGAACAACATATGGGATTATTGTCAATTATCGCTTCGGAGATGTGGGAAAATCAGACTGAAATTATAAGCATTGATAATATTCAGTTTTTACTAACAATGCTGTTTGAAGACTGGAACGTAGATGAAGAAATTAAATCCATAAGAATGGTTGAATCTCATGCTCTTTTAATTCCTGTAACAAATAAAGATAATTATAGAAAATTTGACCATATAGAATTTAGGAATTTCTTTATTGCAAAAGCACTTGTTGAATTGGTGAAAGATGCAATTGACAAAAACCACATTAATAATCTTAAAAAGTTTTTATACATAGCCCAATTACCTGATAGTATAGCACATTATTTTTCAAATCTCATCAATGGTTTAGATAAAGATAAAATAGTAACAGTTTTAAGAGAAGTAGTTACTGGTGAATGGAAACCAACATATTTACAACCAAATATTGGAACAATAATTCCTTACCTTTTACATAATTTCGAACCTCAAAAGGAAATATTTCTAAACAATAAACTTACTTTTTCAAGTCTAATTTTTGAAAACAAAGTATTAAAAAACATACACTTTGCAGAGTGTAATTTTGTTAATATAAGTTTTAATGCTTCTTTTCTACATGATATTACATTTAGTAAATCTTCATTTAATGAAATAAGAATCTATTACAAATCAGACAATCAATTTAATAATGTTCATTTTGCTGATTGCGAGATTAATGCCGTTATACTAATTGATGATGAAGGAGAGCAATACCCTGAATATACACCTACAAATATTATTTCTACTTTAAAGCAATATGGCTTTATATTTGACAATTTAGAAAAAAAGTCAATTGTCTTAAAGGTTAAAAATGAGAAGTTTAATAAAACTGTGAAAAGATTTATTACAAAATTTAATAAATCAATTTATCAATATGAAATTGACATTAAAGAAGAATCTTATTATACAAATTCAAAAGAAATATTGGTTGACATAATACCTCTATTAATAAAACATGAAATAATTTCAGAAGTTGAAACAAAAAATACACGTCAAGTTAGTTCAAAGGCCTGGCGTTTGGTGCATAAAGATATTGAAGAAATTATGAAAGCAGAAGAAGATAATAAAAGTGAATTATCATCTTTTTGGAAAGAAGTTAATGAACATAAATAAAGCACGAACGCCCAACAAAACCTATACGTAATGCGGGGTTCATCGTAAATTGAAAGATTATGCAAGTAATAAAATATAGTAGCAAAATGAAAGCAAAGTGCTTCGAAAACCCGCACTACGCATAGCCAAACCGTTAGGCCTTGGACTAACAGGAGTACAAGCACAAGAAGCCGTTACTGCCACAGGCGGTGATGCTTCTGGTGGAGGTGGTACGGTGAGCTATTCTGTAGGGCAGGTGTTTTATGCCACAAACACTGGAGCAATTGGTTCTGTGGCACAAGGCGTGCAACAACCGCATGAAATTTCGGTAGTAACAGGTATTGCAGAAGCCAAAGGGATAAATATTTCGGTTTCCGCTTACCCCAACCCAACTACAGACTTTCTTACATTGAGTATTAATGAATTTGACATTTCAAATTTAGCGTACCAATTGTTTAATATCAACGGGAAACTTTTACAAAACGAAAAAATTACAGGCAACCATACAAGTATTGTAATGAGCAATCTTGTACCTGCAAGCTATTTTGTTAAGGTAATCCAAGGCAATAAAGAAGTAAAAATATTTAAAATAATTAAACATTAAGGAGGACAATAAAATGAAAAGAATATTTACATTTTTAGCAGCGGTATTAATAACCGTAAGTGTGTTTGCCCAATCACCTCAGAAAATGAGTTACCAAGCAATAATTCGTAATAATAGCGATGCCTTGGTAGTAAACCAACAAGTAGGAATGAGTATTAGTATATTACAAGGTTCTGCAAGTGGCTCTGTGGTTTATAAAGAAATTTACAACCCTAATCCTCAAACTAATGCAAACGGATTAGTAAATATTGAGATTGGAAATGGAATACCAGTGACAGGAACTTTTGCAAGCATTGACTGGTCGACCGGTTCTTATTTTATTAAAGCCGATACCGACCCAACAGGTGGAACAAACTACACCATTACCGGAACAAGCCAATTGTTAAGCGTTCCTTATGCTTTACATGCTAAAACAGCAGAAACAGTTACAGGAACAATTGCCGAAACCGACCCTGTATTTGCCACATCAATAGCAAGTGGAATTACAGGAGCAGACACTACTAACTGGAATAGTAAACAAGAACAATTAACAGCCGGAAAGGGTATTGATATTACAAGCAATGTAATTAGTGGAACAGGCAGTAATATTACCCACTATGTTGGCGAACTTTACGGTGGTGGCATAGTTGTATCTGTTTGGAAAGAAAGCGGTGTAGAACATGGTTTAATTGCCTCATTAGTTGATCTCAGCGCAGGTATAATATGGACAACTGCAAGTTATCAATCAATAACAGTACCCGGTGGAGCAACAAGCCCAATCGATGGTTTGGCAAATTCTAATGCAATTGTTGCACAGGCTGGCGCCGGAACTACTTATGCAGCCGGTTTATGCAGGGCATACAGTGCTGCAGGCGATGGTGGACTTAACGATTGGTACTTACCTGCCCCCTGGGAGCTAACCCAGTGTTACAATGCTGCGTTTGTTGTAAATACCATTTTAGGAGCTAGTGATGGTTTTCAATTTTTGTACGACTATTGGAGTTCAATGGAGGTGACCAACATTTTCATCCAAGCCTGGGCCCGGGGTTTCTACCACGGCTATGCGGCCAGCAACAATAAGAGCTATCCCTTTAGGGTTCGTGCAGTCAGGAGATATTAACAGTTTATCAATTTAACCGCGAAACGGTGGATTGTTTATACTGGCAGGGAGTGATTTCCTTATAAGTTTATTTTTGACAATGAATTAGAAAAACAGCATGACAATAATCAACGAAACGCTAACAAAAGCTATATGTAATGCGGGGTTCAGCGGGTAGTCCAACCTCGGTTCTCCGTTGCAACACCGCCAATTCGTCTTTGACGATTGGCGTAAAAAAAGAAAATATGAATAAACGAATTGGCTCAGTGCAGGCTTGAAAGTGAACCGCTCCGAAACCCCGCACTCCACATAGCCAAACCGTTATGCAGCATAATGACCTAAAACAGCAGTCAAAATAAAATCATAAGACTATTTGTAAAAATCAAATAAAGTACTTATTTTTGTACTTGTTTAATAACTTAAAAAAGAAATGCAATGATTGCTGCAAATTTTACAGAGTTCAGGACTGAATTAAAAAAATTCCTTGACAACGTTGAAAACAACCATGAAACGTTAGTAATAAAAAGGAAATCCGGAAAAGGTACTGTTATGATTTCATTTGACGAATACAACTCAATTATGGAAACAGTTCATTTATTGAGTTCCAAAGCAAATGCGGACAGACTTTATGAGTCAATTCAGCAAATAAAAAAAGGAGAAACTGTAGAACATGACTTAATCGAAGAATGATGAAAATTACTTTTTCAAAAAATTCATGGGAAGATTATGTTTTATGGCAGAAAGAAGACAAAAAAATATTGAATATCTTTAATCAATTGATTAAAGATATTCAGCGGACTCCTTTTCAGGGTAATGGAAATCCTGAACCTTTGAAGTATGATTTGTCTGGATTTTGGTCTAGGCGAATTGACAGAGAACATAGACTTGTTTATCAGTTTTTTGACCAAGAATTATTGATTTATAGTTGCAAATATCATTATGACAAATAAATTACGCAGCATAGTCGAGTAGGCGGCTGATCCCGAAGAATCGGAACCAGTGCACCTCTCACACCACTGTACACTTCGACATCGCTCAGTGTAAACCAAGCGGGTTCTCGTATACAGTCCCGAGGCTTCGGGATTAAGTTGTGGAGAAATCCTATTGTAAATATCAAGTAGAGAAACATAGCCCCGCTTTTTCAGTCTATCAACAGTAATGGTAGTTCCTAAAATTGGACTCTGTGCAATTGCCCATCCTCCCATTCTCGACCGGCTCCATGCATAGGCTTGCCCCTGTTCAACTCCCAAACGAATAAGGTTTTTCCTTTTACGTTCAAGCTTCTTCCAGCATGATATTAGACAGCAAGGGGAATAGTTCGTAAAAAACACACTTTTCCCGAATGGTTGACTAAATGTTGATTAAAAACAAAAGCGAACACCTCTAAGATGTTCGCTTACATTTATTTCCCTTTTCAAGGAGTGGTGCCACCTGGAATCGAACCAGGGACACATGGATTTTCAGTCCATTGCTCTACCAACTGAGCTATGGCACCATAGCTGTTTTTGCTTTTGCGGTTGCAAAGATACAGAAAGTTTTTATTTCGCAAAATAAAAAAATCCTGTCATTAATTTTTTCTTCATAATACGAACAAAATTGCCTGATATTTAATAGTTTTGCACCTCAATTATTTTTATGGAATATTATACAAAAACATTAGATAACGGCATTCGTATCATTCACAAACCTGTTAAATCATTGGTAGGTCATTGTGCAGTAATGATAAATACCGGCTCAAGAGATGAGAGCAAAAAGGAACACGGCATTGCTCATTTTATAGAACATGTAATATTTAAAGGAACAAAAAAAAGAAAAGCATACCATATTCTCAGCCGTTTGGATGATGTGGGGGGAGAACTTAATGCTTATACCACAAAGGAGGAAACATGTATATATGCATCTTTCCTTATTCAGGATTTTGACAGAGCTGCAGAACTTATCCATGATATTATATTCAACTCCATTTTCCCCGAAAAGGAGATGGAAAAAGAGAAGGAGGTAATCATAGATGAGATAAACTCCTACAAAGACAATCCTTCAGAACTTATCTTTGACGAGTTTGAAGACCTTATTTATATTAATGACCCTATGGGTAGAAATATACTGGGAACACCCAAACATATAAGATCATTTACCAAAGCTAATATCTCAACGTTTATACAAAACAATTACCATACAAACCAGATTGTATTTTGTTCTGTAGGCGATATATCTGAAAAAAAGATTGAAAAACTAACTGAACGCTATTTTGCACAAATCCCTGAAAACAGACGAGAAACATCAAGACCTGAAATAAAACTCTATACACCACAATTTAAAACAGAAACAAAAAACACCTACCAGAACCATGTTATGATTGGCAATATTGCCTATTCGTTTCAACACAAAGATCGACTGGGACTGAGTCTGTTAAACAACTTACTTGGCGGACCGGGTATGAATTCACGATTAAATATGTCGTTAAGGGAAAAAAACGGGATAGCATATAACATTGAATCATCATACATACCTTATGATGGCACGGGGGTATTTAGTATATATTACGGTGCAGATGAAGAGAATCTGGATCGTTCACTTAAAATCGTTCACAAAGAGCTAAAAAATCTTCGTGACAAACCACTTGGTACACTTCAATTACAAAAAGCAGTAAGACAAATCAAAGGACAGCTTGCCATATCAAATGATAATAAAGAGAACCTGATGCTTACAATCGGGAAAAGCTATATTTTATATAACAAAGTTGATTCTCTCGAAACTGTATACAAAAAAATAGATAGCATCACGGCTAAAGACCTGCAACGAATAGCTAATGAGATTTTTGATGAAAAGATGCTTTCAACATTGATTTATAAATAGAGTAAAATTATGAATTATAAATATAGTAACGTTAAGATATTATTTCAGAATGAAATCAGACAACTACATTGAAAAATATATAGCAGCTCACATCGATGAAGAGAGCGAAACTCTGAAAGAGCTCTACAGATATACCCACATAAATGTTCTGCGTTCACGTATGTTAAGCGGACATATACAGGGGCAACTCTTAAAAATGTTTTGCAAGATGATAAATCCGGTAAACATACTTGAGATAGGGACTTTTACAGGTTACTCGGCAATAAGCATGGCAGAAGAGCTATCATATGAAAACGCACACATCGACACCATTGAAATTAATGATGAATTACGACCCGTAATTGAAAAGTTCATTAACAAGGCGAATCTAACCAATAAAATAACACTCCATTTTGGCGATGCCAGAGATATCATCCCCACCCTCAATAAAAAGTTCGACCTTGTTTTTATTGACGGAGATAAAAGGCAATACCCGGAATACTACAGATTAGTTTTCCCATTAGTTAATCCCGGTGGCTATATTATTGCAGATAACATATTCTGGAATGGTAAGGTGTTAGCCCCTCTGACAAACAATGATGATTATACGAAAGGGGTGATTGAGTTCAATGAAATGGTTAGGGATGATAAACGTGTAACGAAAGTTATTCTTCCTTTTCGTGACGGATTGTTTTTAATAAGGAAAAGCCTTTAGCTGATAGCTATTAGCTGTTAGCCTTTAGCTGTTAGAGCTTATTCCGAAAAGATCATACAATCAAATCATCCAAATCCTCTTTTTCAAACAGAGTAGGATAATCATCAAGAAACTTTTCCATTACAGTTCTTAAAACAGCCTCACGCATAAATTTAGATTTATTGCTTACTTTATACTTTTTACAATACATCGCAATAGCTGAGTTCTCCTCCTCGGTCAGCATAAATGTTGAACGATGCTTCCTACTCATGGATTTTTTTCCGTTAACAGTTTTTGAGTTTGATTGATTCTTCTTTTTTGTCATTAAATGATTAATAGCATTATATAATACTCAAAAATAATTATTTTCATCAGTTACTCAAAACTATACAATATTTTATTTAAAATATTACCACTGCAAACACTCTTCAGGAGCATCAGCAAGAGTATTTGAAATCCAGTCAGCTTTCGCAAGCTCTTCTCCGGTGAAACTGGTAGTTAACCCCAAACATTTAGCTCTGGCTTTTTTGGCAGCTTCCACTCCGCTAACTGCATCTTCAACAACGAGACATTCATCCGGTTTTAATCCTATTCTTTTGGCAGCCAACTCAAAGATATCAGGAAAAGGTTTTTTCCTTTCTACCTCTAGTCCGTTAACTGTTGCATCAAAAACATTTTCGGAGATACCGATATTTTGAAGGTTAATCTCCATTTTCACCCTGTCAGCACTGGTTGCTACTGCAAGTTTAAGACCTCTTGCTTTAGCTTTTTCAATAAAACTTAATACTCCCGGAAGCGGTGAAAGTTTTCCGTGAACCATCTCCTCATAAATACTGTATGTCGATTTTTTTGCCAAATCAATATCCAAAGTAAAATTATACTTCTCAGCAACACCACCGAGATACATATTTTCGCCTTTACCAACGAATGGCAGAAAGTCATCTGCTCTTACTTCCAATCCCTCCCTGCGAAACATCTCAATAGCAGCCATGCAGATATACTCTTCAGTATCTACTAAAACACCATCCATATCGAATAGTACTCCTTTAATCATTTGCTTTTAAATTATTTGGTTATTACTTAATCCTTTTTCAATAAGATGTTTCTTTGTGAAAATATTATTGAAAATTGCAATACTAATGCCACCAGATACCTTTTTTAAATTTTCTGTTTTGAGGTTAAAAATCGTTGCTTTGTCTTTTCAAATTGCTGAAAAGCTATATAAAAGTATAAAAATTCCTGAAAGCACCGATCCGCCAATTAACCATACCGGCGTGCTAGGCTTTTGTGCTTTCTAATCCGTTATTTCAATACAACCATAATTCTCAATCAGAAATAACTTTATTAAGTCATATCTGTTTCGAAGAAGTTTCTCTAAATTTTGTGTAGTCGTATTGCCAGTTCTAAGCCAGATTATTTTTGGAGGAAATCCATTTATGATATTTAAGTCATAGAAATCAGAATCAAAGGTTACTATTATGTAGTGATTCTTTTTTGCAAAATCAAATATTTCAAAATCGGTTGAATTTTCAAGTCCCAATTCCCGAACTTGTTGTGATTCAGGGAAAATGTCAATGATTCGTTTTACCAATCGAAAAGAGATATTTTGGTCAAATAGCAATTTCATTAGGCATATATTTGTCCTTGTTCCTTTTTGGCAGCAAATGACAAGCAAGCATTTATTTGATTCTCTGTTAATTCAGGGAAATCATTTATAATTTCTTTTCGGGTCATTCCATTAGACAACCAGGATAAAATATCGTAAACAGAAATTCTTGTCCCTTTAATTATTGGCTTACCAAATCTCTTTTCTGTGTTAATTTCTATGTATTCATTAAATCGTATCATAATACAAAGATAATCATTTATTCTCTATGTGATTTTTTCATTAGCATAAAGCCTAATGTATGTATAAGCCGAATTCATTCGGTTTATATACCAAATTTAAATAAATAAATGGAACTATACAAACAATTACAGCATAAATTTTCTTCATTTAGCAATCATTTTAAACAGGATATGTAACCATTATTGGTTGCTATATATACAGTCCTGCTTCCTAAAGGCTTTCAAATTTGATTGAATGATTTCTCTTTTTTTTAGAAAATGTGGCAGCAAAGGAGGAGTTATACGAGGCACACGATTCAAAGAGTATAAAAATCATTGTCAGCTATGCAGATATACTCATAGTAATCTACTAAGAACCAGGCTAGTGAATGTCCAAATTCAGACCGGTCGTTTTTTTTCAGAACTTCAACTACACATTATGAGTAAAAAAAAACAGCAAGGTAAATAAATTACACTTGCTGTTTTTGTACCCGAAGTGGGACTTGAACCCACACGACCGCAATGGTCACAGGATTTTAAGTCCTGCGTGTCTACCAATTCCACCATTCGGGCATTCTTGGAGCGAAAAACGGGACTTCCCGAATAAATTCGGGATAGACTTCTCGCCCCTTATTTTCTCTCTTCGAGCGAAAAACGGGACTCGAACCCGCGACCCCGACCTTGGCAAGGTCGTGCTCTA
>CBDUZZ010000099.1:0-12045 GCA_965371855.1 uncultured bacterium | reverse complement strand
TCGTATTTTTTACCCTATGGGAATGGAATGGGAAGGCAATATAGGAAACCCATGGCAAACACAAAATCAACCTGTTAATGTTGCTTATGCCAGAATGGCTCTTGGCATTTTCATGGATGATGAAGCAATGTTCCTATCAGGTTATAATCATTTTTTTGAGAGAAAATTAAAAGGGAGTAATAAAGGATACGCAGATTGGAATGGAACTAAACATACTTATATGGATTTGTTTGGAAGAAGACCTATTTCTCTATATGAACTTACGTTGGCTTCTAATGGTACTTTTATGGAAGTTAACCGAGATGATGGTCACATGAGAATGTGTGTGTATTCCTCTTATAAAATTGCGGAACTACTGTGGCACCAAGGAGTTGATATGTATGATATGAAAATACATGATGATCAAAGACCAAGGTTAGTTGAAGGAGTTGATTGGCTATACAGTCATAATGATGGAGTGCCTTTTTGGACTGAACGGCGGGGACAAGAAAAACAAGCGGGACAAGTTACTTTGAAAATAAGAGAAGGACTAGGTGTACATGAGGTAGTTTACAATCATTATAAGCACCGACTAAAAGATAAATATGCTATTACGAATTTAAATAATATGACTATGGTAAGAAGGAATGGCTATACAAAAAATGGGACATTTCTCATGATGGAGTCTGATTCTAAAAATAGTGCAATTTCTGTATTAACCCATGCAGATGTAAGTAAGGATATTGTTAATGGAGTTGATAATATAAAAGAGGATATTTTTTCTGTTTTCCCAAATCCTACCTTGGGTATAATTAATGTAGTTGGAAAGAAAATGGAGAAGGTAATAGTGTATAATTTTCTTGGGGAAATTGTGAAAACCTATGCTGTAAACAATAATAAATTTGAGATTGATTTAGCCAATCAACCTTCGGGTATTTATCTCATTAAAATAATATCAGGGAATAAACAATTTGTAAAACAAGTGATCAAAGAATAAATAAGTTAGAGTGTCTCTTACAAGTGTTTAATTAGAGTTGATATTTATGAATATTAAACCTACTGATATTGTTTCAATAAAACTTTATACAGGAACTGAATCTTACAAGATTGTGGGGGAAGAAGTAGCAGGGGCATTTGTAATTATTTTAAAATGAAATACAAGCACTCAAAAAAGGATAGTTTTATGAGTATGCCAAATACAATCAGATTTTTAGCAAGTGCCATTATGGTAATTTTTCTTAATGTGGTACTGTATGCAGCGCCATACTATTTAATTAAGGCAGACAAGCTTATCGGCGATCCCGGTGACATTATCACATTCACAATAAAGGCAAATAACGATGGATGCGACATGCTGAAAGATAAATATCTGCTTCTAGCTGTTTAGGGCAAGCAGGCAAAAAACGTACAGTACAGGACTCATGACATAGTTCTTAATTCCGATTTGAATAAGGATTGAACTGTGGCTGTTTAAGAGAATGTGGAAAAATTAGTACGGCCTATAATTTAAAATGGTAACAAACAATCACTATACGCAAGAGAATATTTATATTCAATGATGAAAGATAAGAAATATCAAAAAAAGATATGGGCTAAAGCACCAGATATATTTTTAATTTTGCTCTTACTGTTTCTAATCACCCTTCAGGAAGAGCAGATTTTTGGATACAAGTACTTTGAGCCTGATTCAGATAGGAATAATGTTATTGAAGTGTCAATTGAGGATGCAAAGGAATTGTTTTCTAAAACTGATAAAATAGAGAATGTTGGTAGTGAAATTAATGTTTATAATAGTCAAAACGAGCTAATCGGGATTCTTTTAAATTCAACTCCTTATTCTAATAATATAATTGGGTATGCCAGCAGTGTCCCGGTGTTAATAGGGCTTAGTGTTGATGAAAAAATTGTTGGGAGTAAACTTCTAAAGAACTTCGAATCCCCAGAGTATGTTGACCATATAAAGAAAAGCAGTTTGTTAACAACTTGGGACTCAAAAAACATTTTGGATGCGGTCAGTCATAAAGTGGATGCAATCTCCGGGGCGACAGAAACATCAGAAGCAATTATAAAAAGTGTTCATGCCAGACTTTCGATTTACAAAAAATTATACACTACAGAAGATAATACATTCAACTTTCTGAATATAGGACTCTTAACATCGATTTCCCTTCTTTGTTTTGCGTTGCTGAGTGTATTCCTTCCAAAGTATTTTAGAAAGTACAGATTGATCCTCTTAGTAGCTAACATGTTAGTTTGGGGCGTTTGGCAGGGCTTTTTTATATCTGTGTTTTTGCTTAAAAGCTGGATGGTTTTAGGTGTTTCTGTTAGCCACAAATTGCTTCTGTTTATTATTGTTGTACTAGCATTTATTTTCCCCATATTTACTAATAAACGTGTTTATTGTTATTATGTCTGCCCGTTCGGGGCTGCTCAAGAGCTTGTTTCTAAAAGTAAAATCAAAAAAATGAAACTATCAAAACAAACCGTATTGGTTTTGTCCGGTTTGGGATACCTGATTTTACTAACAATTTTATTGTTATTGATCACCGGAATACCATTCGATTTATCACTTGTTGAACCCTTTTCCATTTTTAATTATAAATCAGTTTCAATCTTAACAATATTCGTTGCATCAATTATTATTGCATTCTCAATAGTTATTGACCGGCCATGGTGCCGCTATCTTTGTCCGACAGGAAAATTGTTAAGTTTATTTCAAAATAAAAAATAAGAGGGCTAAAAATGAAAAATTTAAAGTTAAGCTATGTACTAAACATTTTATTTGTAATCGCAATTGTTATTTTAGTAGTAAAAACAAAAATAAATGTGGTGGATACAAACGTACAGGAAGAATTTGAGAGTAAGAGCACAATGATTGATACAACCTATGAAAAAATATCTTTGGGAAAACAAGCAACTATCTATCCCATGCCGGTATTAGTAGTGGGTAGCTATGACAAAAACAACGTCCCTAATATGATGGTTGTGGCCTGGGGAGGAGTAAGTAGTTCTGTTCCACCCATGGTTTCAGTCTCAATCCGTTCTAAACGCTATTCATACGAAAACATAGTAAATACAAAAGCGTTTACGATAAACATCGCGTCATCTAAATTTTTAAAAGAAGTGGATTATTTTGGGAATATCTCAGGCCGTGATGTCAATAAATTTGAAACAACTGGGCTTACTGCCGTAAAAGGAGATTCTGTTAATGCACCTTATGTCAAAGAATTTCCTTTGATATTGGAATTAAAAGTGATTTCAATTGAGAATTATGGTTCGGAATCGCATTATCAAATTATAGGTGAAATTATGGATGTAAAGATTGATCCGGATTATTTAAATGATAATAATAAACCGGATATATTTAAAATAGATCCACTCATATATTCGTATGGTACTCGGAATTATCATAGAATTGGAAGAAGAATCGGCCAGGCCGGTAAAGAATGGCAAAAAATTGAGGTGCAAAATACTCTCCGGGATGATACAAAATAATATTTATAACAACTTGAATAGCTTTCACCCACCCTTCCGGATTGATGGTAATTTTGGCTGTGCAGCCGGTGTTTGTGAAATGCTACTACAGAACCATTTGGGTAAGATTCACCTTAGTAATTAATTTAGCTGATTGTAGATATGTCACACAAATTATTTAAGGGTTTAAATTTTTAGCAATGAAAACGATTTTTTTTAATTATATAATAATAATGCTTGTTCTTGGAATAAGCTTTTCTGCCAATAGCATTTCTGCTAAATCGTATAAAATATTAATTGTAACAGGCGGGCATGATTTTGAAAAAGAATTATTCTATAATGTCTTTGATAAAATGAAGGGCATTGAATATTCAACGGTAGTCCAGCCAGAAGCAAACCAAGTATATAATTCAGATTTGATAGGGAAATTTGATGCTATTGTTTTTTATGACATGGTGCAAGATATTACCGACCAACAAAAAGAATCGTTTATTAACATGCTTAATGATGGCAAAGGGATTGTTTTTCTTCACCATTCGTTGGTGTCATATGAAAAATGGGATGAATTTGGAAAAATTATTGGTGGCAGGTATCATGTCAAACCGGTTGAAAGGAATGGTGAAAGTATTCCTGCATCAACATATGTTCACGATCAGTATATGCCTGTTGCTGTGGTTGATAGGTATCATCCTGTTACAGTGGGCATTAAGGATTTTGTGATTCGCGATGAAGCCTACGGTAGTACCGAAGTATTCCCTTTCGTACATCCATTATTAACAACCGATCATCCCGAAAATGGAAAAATAATTGCATGGACAAATAAGTATGGAAAATCGCGCATTGTATTTTTGCAGCTGGGGCATGACCATCAAGCCTGGGAGAATAAATATTTCAATAAATTAGTGATGAATTCTATAAAATGGGTTAGCAAAAAATGATTTAAATGAGTTATACAAAAGAAAGAATAGTAGCAAATAAAGGAAATTTATGTGACTATTTATTCATTTTTTTCAAATCGTTTTACCTAAAACTAAATTCTTTGAAATGAATATCTCTTATAGAAACACCTTTTTTAAGCAACTGTTTTATATAACTCTCACGCATATCTTGATTATTACTGGTTTCACTGGTAATAAAAGTAGTTATTTGTTTACATTCTTTTGCTAGATCTTCTTGCCATTTTGTTCTTTTGTAGAGGTATATGCCACATTCCGGCAGAAATGGATTGGCCTTTCCCATAATATCGAATATGAATATACACTATCCGGTACAAGTGATGGTGTCCTATACCCTTTTTCGTTATTTGCTGATCAGTAAAGTGATTGCCGTGGTAGTAGCGATGGTAAATCCATCATCGGTTTCTGTTACCGTGCTGCGTTATATAATTACATCAACTTTATACAACTTCTTATTGAAGTCCGGGAAGAGTTGCCGAATAACGATTTTTGTTTTGAATATCAATCAGAATTAAAATTGGAGATAGATGTTTAAAAACTTCAAAAATCTCTATATTTGAAATTCACAACCATTTTTAATATTCAATGTTGGAAGATAAATATATATGGGAAGAGTTTAAGAACGAAGAAGATGATGCCCTATCATATATTTATCATCAGAATATTGATTTTTTATTCTATTATGGTAAAAGATTCACTGGTGACGATGATTTTATCTTGGATACCATTCAGGACTTATTTTATGATTTAATCAGAACCAGAAAAAATCTGGGGAAAACGGACAATATTAAATTGTACCTTATTAAGTCGTTCAGGCGAAGGCTTCTTCAGGAAATTATAAAAAATAAAAAACAATCTGAACTTAATAACAATTATAAATTAGAGCCTGATATTGTATTTTCCATCGAAGAAGAATTGATCAGGGATGAAGACTTATCAAAAAAATTAAAGTTAGTAAGACAGGGGATAAATGAACTAAATACAAAACAGCGTGAAATCCTGTATTATAAATTTACGTGTGGTTTTGATTACAACCAGATTTGTGAAATAATGTCCATTAAATACGATTCAGCCCGCCAATTAGTATCCCGAGCTATAAATTCTTTAAAAAAATACTTATCTGGAAATAACATTGTTTTCATGTTCATATTCAGGGAGTTAAAGATTTAGATAGTCCCTAAATCGAAAATGTATATATTTTTCTGTCACAACAATAACAAAACGCCCTTTATATATATATGAAGGGAAGATATATTAATAATTCTGTTGAGGAACTTCTTGATGATAAAGAATTTGTTTCTATTGTCAAAGGCATAAAGAAAAAGGAAGATTGGGAGCAATTTCTTCGGAATCACATTGAGTCTAAAAAAAACATCCTTTTGGCCAGGAAATTTATCCTGTCATTTGAAACAAGTGACGGATACTTACCGGACGATAAAAAATACAAACTTTGGAAAAATATAAGCACGTTTAATAAAGAGTTTCCTAAAAAAATTAAAGTAGCAAGAATTAAAACTCTCTTTAAGGTCGCTGCGGTCGGTTTAATTCTTTTATCAATAGGAAGTTTATGGTATCTTAATCAAGGTAATCAGAAATTTCAATTTTCCGAATCCCGGGAAAATTTGAAAGTAGAAAATCCTTTATTGGTGCTTTCAAATGGAGATCAGGTTCAGCTGGAAAAAGATGATTCTAAAATTGTCATTTTAAAGGATAAGAATGCAATCCAGATTAACAATGACAGCATTGTTGAGAATCAAACTTTCATTAATGAAAAAACAAGGAAAATTAGATTCAATGAGGTAATTATTCCGTTTGGAAAAAAATCGAGTCTGGTATTAGCTGATGGTACAAGAGTGTGGTTAAATGCAGGAAGCCGTTTTGCTTTCCCGCCTGATTTCAATGGAAAAAATCGAGAGGTTTATCTTGAAGGTGAAGGCTATTTCGAAGTTGCAAAAGATGAAGGGCAACCATTTATTATTTCAACGAATAACATTAATATTGAAATTCTTGGGACGAAATTTAATATTAGTGCATATAATTCTGACGATTTCATTGAAACTGTATTACTTGAAGGGAGCGTTAATATATGGGAACGAAATAAACTGTTTAAAGAAAAGATTTTGATGATTCCCAACCAGAAAGCAACCTACAGTAAAATTCAAAGGGACATAGTGTTGAAAACAGAGCCGATGCCGGAGGCGTATATCGCATGGGTAGAGGGCTGGTATGAGTTTACAAATGAAAACCTTGACCAGGTCCTGAAAAAACTTGAAAGATATTATAACATAAATTTTGAATACAACCGGGTTTTTAATCTTTCCGCATTGCCTGTTACTGGTAAATTAGACTTGAAAGATTCACTAAACGATGTGATGATTGTTTTATCGGGGGTTGCAAAAATTGATTATCGTATATCTGGAGATACAGTAATATTATCAAATGAAATAAAAGAATTGCCTATGAGAAATTAAAAACAAAGAAAACCGGGGAGTTCAGACCTCTCCGATTTTCAAAATCTATTAAATTTATTTATTAATAATAAACATGTAAAGTTATGAAAAAAAAACGAAACAGGATGTGCTGTTTGTATTTCAGCGTATCAAATTTTTTATTGAAAATGAAGCTACTAACTTTCTTAATATTAGTATCAGTAGTGTCTGTAACAGCTAATAGTTATTCGCAACAGACAAAATTCAGCATGGATATTGGGAGTACTTCAGTGCGGAAGGTTTTTCAGGCAGTAGAGGATAATAGTGAATATATCCTCCTTTATAGTGAAAAATCTGTTGACGTTAACCGGAAGGTTAGCGTTAAGGTCAAAAATGAAACTGTCCATTCAATTTTAAACCAGTTATTTGAAGGGACAACTAATTATTATGAAATCTATGATCGTCAGATTGCCATTATGTCTAAAGAAAATCCTGGCCATCCATCCATTATAAAAAGTAAAATGGAAGTAACCCAGTCAAAAAAGGTAACAGGAATAGTTACAAGTTCATTGGGGGAGTCAATTCCCGGAGTTTCAATTATAGTGAAAGGTACAACCATAGGTATAACAACAGATATGGATGGAAACTATTCGCTAAATGTCCCCATCAATGCTGCTACACTTGTATTTTCATTTATTGGAATGGAAACGCAGGAAGTAACCATTGGGAGTAAAACCGTGGTTAATGTTTTGCTGGAACAATCTTCTATTGGGTTAGAAGAAGTAATTGCTGTTGGATACGGTTCGGTAAAAAAGAGTGACCTTACTGGGGCGGTAGTATCGGTAAAAGGAGAAAAGTTACAGGAACTACCTATAACAACAATTGAACAAGGGCTACAGGGGCGTGTAGCAGGGGTGCAAATTATTCAGGGCTCAGGCCAGCCTGGAGCAGGAATTAGTATCCGGATAAGGGGTGTTGGTTCTTTTGCAGGAGGCACAGAACCTCTTTATGTTATTGACGGTGTACCTCAGATAAATGATGATGTGAGGGATATGAATGGGCTTTCCGACCTTGACCCTGCGGATATTGAGTCGTTGGAGATTTTAAAGGATGCATCATCTACAGCAATCTATGGTTCAAGGGGAGCAAATGGCGTTATATTAATAACAACAAAAAGTGGAGGAACCGGAGTAACTAAGATAACTTACCATGGTTATCTTGCTACACAACAAGTCAGGAAAAGGATGGACTTAATGACCGGAGATGAATTTAGGACTTATGCAACAGAATATTATACAAATTCTTCAAATGAAGACCGCGATGTTCTTGATGGATATATTAATGAAATCGCAACCGGCCCTAAAGACAATACTGATTGGCAGGATGAGCTCTTTCGAACTGCCTTACAACAAAACCATAATCTGAGTATATCAGGAGGGACCCAAAGAGATAAATATTATATTTCATTAGGTTATCTGGGGCAGGAAGGTGTTGTTAAAACTACAAATTTTGAAAGATTATCATTAAGGACAAACCTTAGCAATGAGATTGGGGGAAAGGCGATTATCCATACTAAACTGGTTGTAAGCAGGTCGGTACAAAATGGATTTGTCCCCTCAGATGGAACCAATACAAGGAACGAGGCAAAAAGTGGAGTTGGTGCTATTTTAAGGTCAGTCCCTGTCGTAAATGCGTACAAGGAAAATGGTGAATTTGGTGATGTTATCCCATACACTTTTTCTAATAATCTCTCAATGAATCCATTAGCATTTACGCAGGCAACAGACAGAAAGATAAAAACTAATATGCAGGGAAGTATGATCCTTAATATTGAACTTTTTGAAGGTTTGAAACACGAAACAAGGGTAAGTGGCAGGTATTACCTTAACAGAATGGATTCCTACTGGCCCAGGACCATGGCACAATTAGGCAGCCAGGTTGCACAGTTAAGGTCAACAGAAGGATTGGCTGTTACTTTAGATGATTACCTCATGTATGACAAACAACTGACAGATAAATTCAGGGTTAATGCAATGGCTGGGGTATCAGTTGAATCAAAGACTTCTAAATACATAGGCGTAAAAGGCACAGGATTTCCTACCGATGATTTCTTGACCAATGCAATGCAGGCAGCAACTACTCAGGACGTTTCTCAAACAAATGTAGTCGAGTCAAAATTATTCTCGTTGTTTGGACGGTTAAACCTAAATTATGATGAAAAATACTTATTAACATTCTCTGTAAGAAGAGATGGGGCTTCTGTATTTTCAGAAAACAACAAATATGCAGTATTCCCATCGGCAGCATTCGCATGGAGAATTGCAAATGAAGGGTTCTTAAAAGATAACCCGACAATCTCAAACCTTAAGCTGCGTTTAAGTTGGGGCAAGTCAGGGAATCAGGCAATAAAAGCTTATCAATCTTTATTCGTAGGTAAAATTGTAAATACAGGACAAGGTGCCGGTGCCGGACTAGCTGTTGGAGCTGCCCCTAACCTTCCGAATGAGAATCTGACATGGGAAACGTCCTCTCAGTTTAATATTGGACTTGATGCAGGTTTCTTTGATGAACGCTTAAGGTTAAATCTTGATTTATACAAGAAAAAAACGACAGATCTGTTAGCAACAGTGCTATTGCCGATGTCAAGTGGGTTTAAAAACATTTTAGACAATATTGGCGAATTGGAAAATAAAGGTATTGAAATAGCTCTGGGAACTGATATTCTTAAGGATGGTGATTGGAGATTAACCGTTGATGCTACATTCTCTAAAAACATTAATAAGGTTTTAAAAACAAAGAATGATATGGATATCCTTTCAGGAGGACTTAATGACGCCTCGCGTACGACAACAATAGTAAGAGTTGGCGAACCTTTGTTTTCATTATATGCTATTAAGTTCTTAGGTTTTAATAATGAAGGGCATCCTGAATATTTTAATAAGAACGGAGACAAGAATGCAGAAGGAAATGATATAATTGATGATGATGACGCTGTAATTGTAGGTAATCCTCAGCCGGACTTTTTGTATTCGCTGAACCCTACAGTATGGTATAAAAACTTCTCACTTGCTGCTTCTTTTCAGGGTGTAAGCGGAATATTAATTAACAATGTTGGATTACATGCTCTTACTACTTTAGCACCAACTACTAATAAACTTAGTAATATCAGAGATTACTACCCTGTAATAAACGATCAGGTAAATGTTAGGCGTTCGTCCAGAACCATGGAAGATGCCAGCTACTTCAGGCTTAAGAATATCAGGTTTAATTATAAAGTACCTGTTACTTCAAAATATATTAAGAATATGGATATCTATGCCAGTGCTACAAACCTTTTAACGTTTACAAAGTATTCGGGTTTCGATCCGGAGGTAAATAGCTTTAATGGCAATGATTTACGCCAGGGAGTTGATTATATGTCATACCCAAGTGCTAAGACTTTCACACTGGGTATTAAGGTAGGATTTTAATTATTTAAAAATGAAGTTTATGAAGAAGTATATATATATATTATTTGTTGCAGGGGTATTATTTACATGTTTTAGTTGTGAAGACTATCTCGTTGAAAACCCTCCTAGCATGATCTCTTTCAGCGATATTACATCTGAAAATATTGATGTAATTACCACAGGGGTTTATGAACCTTTAACCCGTAGCAGGGGTCGATTATGGGAATCTCATTATGGAACAGCATTAACTGTGTTAGCTGAATATGGTACTTGTAAGGGTGGTAACCTTAGACTTTCCAATTATGAATTTGACCGTACTTATGGTTGGCTAAAAAACCCCTGGTCAACTTTTTACGAAGCTATTGCCAGAGCTAATATTTTGATTCGCAAATTAGAAGATAATACTAGCTTGGCAAATGAAGTGAAAATGCAGGCTGATGGTGAAGCAAAATTTGTGAGAGCTATGGTGTATTATAATCTAGTTAGGGTTTACGGGAAAGTTCCGATGAGGCTTGTGCCTGTTATCGATTCCGATAATACATCACAACCCCTGGCAGAGATAGCCGATATTTACGATCAGATTATTAAGGATTTACTGGATGCTGAAAGTTCCCTGCCGGCAACTACCAGTTCTCCAGGCCGTGCAACAGCCGGGGCTGCAAAAACTGCATTAGCCGATGCATATCTTACTATGAAACGCTATGATGATGCGAGGGCAAAAGCAAAAGAGGTTATGGACAACAAAGCCCTATATGGATATGACCTGATATCTTCCCTAACGGATTTGTATTCACCAACCAGTGCAACCAGTGCTGAAGATATCTTTTCAATAAAATTTTCTGGGATTGATCATAAGGGAAGTTTCTTGCCAACCTATTTTGCGCCAAATAGTTCGTTCGATGGGCAATCATGGGCATTTTTGGCAGGTATTTCCCCCATAGGCCTTGCGCAGTCAGGTATATCAAAAAATGCCCCGTTGATACGTGACTGGGATGACAATGATTTGCGTAAAGGACTAAATATATATGATTCTATATATGTGGATGGTGTTAAAATGCTCCCGGGCAAATACAGATTTGATTACTATATTGGAAAATACAGAGATCCGGGTGCGCCGAGTGAGACTTCAGGAGCAAATGATTATTACCTTTTTCGTTATGCCGATGTTCTGTTAATATTTGCCGAGGCAGAGAATCAACTTAATGGGGCAACTACTGCAGCTTATGATGCCATTAACCAGGTTAGAAGAAGAGGCTACGGTGTAGGTGTGAATACTCCTGATGCTCAGGTTGACCTTCCTGCCGGACTTTCTACAACTGATTTTGATGATTTGGTTTTTAGGGAAAGGGGCTATGAATTTATGTCGGAAGGAAAAAGATGGTTTGACCTAAAACGAACAGACCGTTTTGAATCTTATGTTGTTGCAGCGGGCAAACCGATACCGATTCATGGACTGTATCATAGGATTCACCCATTGGAAATTTTGGCTAACGATGCCATCGATGAATAGATTTAGATTAAAAAAACAATCTTATTTTTAATACATGATTTCTTTCTTTCTGTAATGTCTTATGAAATGCAGGTTGTGGTAATGGAATAATATTTTAAATTAATCATAATTCACTCTGGTGAAAACAGTTTTCCTGTTCTTCCTGGAGTGGATTTTAATTTACACCTTACTAGTGATGCATTAAAATTTGAATTTTAAGTTACTGGTATAGGCGCTTAGGTCGCGATTAACTAATTTTGCCGTATGGC
>CBDUZZ010000098.1:0-12454 GCA_965371855.1 uncultured bacterium | reverse complement strand
TTAAATATTTATTACCTGTACAACTCAATGATGTTGCGGTCTGCTGATCGGTAATGATCAATAAAATATTTGGTTTATCCGCAGAATCATTTCTTTCAGATTTTTCACTTGCCTGCCATCCAATAGAGGAAAAAACAAAGATTAAGAAGCAAAATCTAGTAACGAATTTCATGGTTCTATTTTATTAGGTTGATATTACCTTTTTCCCAAACGGGCATTAACTATTTTACTAAAATATCTAATCTAAATTATTCGAACTGGTATTAATCCAGTATATAAGCATGAGCTATTCAATTATGTCCAAATTATTTTAATCCCAATCATCTGTTCGGAAAGATGACACTGGCAACCCATTGGTTCCCAGAAGTGTCCCCTCACACCAGTTTTTAAAACAATAACGCACGGCAATCGGTTTTTTAACTTTGTCACTCCATACATTCACATTTGTTCCTCTATTTATTACTTTTGCTTTTGCAGGATGAAAAACCTTATCTTCTCCGGCTATTTCAAAGCATTTCAAATTCTGGTTAATCATGGAAATCCCACTCTTGCCAAGATGGTCAAAAGAAAGTTCTGCCACGTCGTTTTCGTTCACCTTCATTGATTTATATACAGGAGCAGTATAGCCAATGCCTTCAATACCGTAATTTTCAGCCAATGCCCAAAGAGCAAGGCGTTTCCCGACTTCTTTTTTATTTGGGGGATGAATGGAGTTTTTTTCGCCAATATCAAGTGTTACTACCATTCCTGTGTTAGGAACTTCAAGCATTGCTTTTAGTTGGGCCTCGCGAACTAGTGCTGTGCCTGTTTCATCCGGTGCTTTATAGTTGTATGGGGCAATTTGGGTGAAATAGAATGGAAAATCATACCCCCAGTTTTCACGCCAGTCTTCTATTAACGCAGGAAATATTTTAGCATAAAGCTCAGGTTCAGAACGGTTAGATTCCCCCTGGTACCAAATAGCACCTTTAATACGGAAAGGGATCAAGGGATTAATCATTGCATTAAACAAAGACGAAGGGATATGCTGTTTCCTCTTTCTGGTTTTATATTGACTATCCAGTGTTTCACCGGCAAATTGTTTGAGTTTCTCCTTGCTAGTCCATGCTTGTGAGGTGGTCCCCCCCCAATTTGAACTTATTAAGCCAACAGGGACCTTAAGATTTTGATGAATATATTTACCAAAAAACCAGGCAACAGCACTAAATTCAGAAACGACCAAAGGAGAACATTTTTCCCATTGGCCGGTACAATTGCTGATTGGTTCTGTGCTTGTATTTTTATCGACATGGAATAATCTTATTCCGTTAAAATTTGCGCTTAGAATTTCTTCATTTGCTTCAGAAACGGGTTGCCCTCCATAACCTTTTAAGGGCATTTCCATGTTCGATTGCCCTGAACACAACCATACTTCTCCCAGTAGGACATTTTCTAATATGATTGCGGAGCTATCTGTCGTTATTTCTATCTGGTAAGGGCCTCCTGCATCGCCTGTTTGCACGTTTATCTGCCAATTCCCGTCAGGCCCAATGGTTACCGAATAGTTTTCCTCATTCCATGAAGTGATTATTTTAAATTTTTCATTCGGGTTGCCTTCTCCCCACAGGGGAACTGAAGTGTTCCTTTGGAGTACCATATTGCTACAGATAATTGATGGCAATTTTATGGTTGCTCCTGATGCGGAATAGAATAGACTTACAAAAAGTATTATTTCAATTATAAAAAACGCTAATTTTCTCATTTGTTTAAAATTTAGATTCAAGACTCAAGTAATCAAGACACAAGATAAATCCTCAGAGCCATTAGATTAGAGTTTGTCTCATCCGTCACTTTGTTTGTTCATATAATGGATTTAAATCAGTAGGTACCGGGGCATTGGTTTTCTTTCTCCAGTTTTGAAGGTCAGTTAACAACTCTGATTTTTTTTCAGGGTACATCAGGGAAAGGTCTTTTGTTTCGCCTATGTCCTGTTTAAGGTTGAACAACTGAACAGTACCATCTTCAAAATCCTCAATTAATTTCCAATCTCCTTTACGTATTGCCCCTGATGGTACGGCACGCCACCCTTTCACAAGGTCTTCAGGATATTTTGTACCAGCATATCCCTGAAGATATACAGGGAAATGCCAGTAAATAGCTTCTCTTTCCAATTTAGACTGCTGAAAAATCAATGGAGCCAGGCTTTCTCCATCAAGTTGATATTTACCCGGGTTAACACCTGCTAATTCCAGAAATGTTGGATAAAAATCAAGCCCGATAACAGGCTCGTCACAAACTGTACCCGCATTAATTTTACCCGGCCACCAAACAAACATTGGCTCTCGGATCCCTCCTTCGTACAGCATCCCTTTAGCTCCTTTAAGCGGGCGGCATGAGGTAACCGATCCGTTACCTCCATTATCGGAAAAAAACAAGATTACCGTATTGCCTGCTATTTTCAGTTCTTTAAGTTTATTTAGTAAATTGCCTAAGCTCTCATCAGTACTTTGAATCATGGCTGCATAAGTTGCGTTATCCTGCCCCCTGTCAGCCGGTTTGGTTTTATACTTTTCAATATAATCGGGTTTTGCCTGAATAGGCGTATGTACAGCATAGTGAGCAAAATACATGAAAAACGGATTGCCTTTTTGATTTTCAATAAATTTTAATGCCTCCGTTGTAAGCCGGTCTGAGAGGTATTCTTCATCCGGACCATCCGTCAACTGGGGGTTGTTGTATGGCGAGAAATAGCCTCCTTTAGGCGTTCCGGTATGATTTCCTGCAATGTTCACATCAAATCCCTGTCCTTCAGGGCTTGTTTCGACATCATCCCCCAAATGCCATTTCCCGACATGGCAGGTAGCATAACCTGCTGCTTTTAGTGCTTCGGCCATTGTAACTGTTGTTCCGTCAAGAACAGTTTTGTTTTTTATAGGAATAAGCCTTCTCATGCTATCATCACCTCTATCTGGGTTGCCTACCGTGAATATACCGTGCCTTGGCGTATAAAAGCCCGACATCAAACAGGCACGGGTCGGCGCACAATTGGGGGCATTTGCATATGCATTTGTAAATACCATTCCCTCTTTTGATAATTTATCGATATTTGGTGTTTCATAAAACTTACTCCCCATAAACCCTACATCACGCCAGCCCATATCATCAACCAGGAATAGTATAATATTCGGTTTTTCGTTAACACTATTTTTATCAATATCTACATTTCCCTTTCCACATGCTGAAAAATATATAATAGCCGATAATGCCAAAAGAAACACATTCTTTTTCATTCTTGGTTGTTTTTAGTTCAATTATTTAAATCGTATTTACAAACTAGAGACATACTCATAAGTTCGTCTTACAGAAGGACATAACTTCCAGATTCCATCTTTTCTAATTGCTATTGAGACAACTTCTTCAATGATATTACCATTTTTGTTGTATTTTAAAGATTTATCTATTAACGGTACGTTATCTATTCCAAACCCAACAAGCTTTTCTTTAAACTGCTGACTTATCTCATTGCCCATGCTATCATAAACCCTGCTAATCCTGTAAATATCTTCCCAATTGTTTTCTCCTTCAAACCAGCCGGTTAATTCTGTTTCAGCAGCTATACTTTTTTTGTTTCCTAAACCATAATTATACTCTGAACTTTTAACCCACTTCTCGGAATAGTGCCTTTCGCCAACTGTTTTGATTGCCCGCCCTTTACTGTCATAAGTATAACTATACCGATATCTATCGGCTAGTTTTTCGCCCATTTTAGCACTAATTTTTTCCATTGTATTTCTGCCATCGGTATAATCAAATGTTCTTTTTAAAATATTTATCCATACCCCATTCACCATAACATGCGATTCTTTATTCTGAACATTATTTTCTTGCCCATACACAAATGTATATTTCCATGTATCCAGCCATTCTTCATAAAACCACTCTTGACATGCACGTATGGCTATTTTTCCATCGTTTGTATAAGAGAATTCTTCCCGCTCGTAATTTTCCCATTCACCATTTCTCCAGACTTGATGTATTTTCTCAATAATATTTACATTTTCATCATATTCCAATACTGATTTTCGTGAGTTCCTCCACCTGCCATTTTTATTGAACATTTCAGTCTCCTCTATCAAAACTCCATTTGTATCATAAGCATAAATGTATTTCCAGGAGTCTGACCATGTTCCGTTTTTCCAGATTTGTTCTGTTTTGGATTGAAGAAAATAGCCGCCTTTCTTCTTTATTTCGGTGATACCCTCCGCTTCTTTTTGTGCATCCTCATCATCCGCAATCTGATCCAACAGAATTTCTATTTTACCGCTTACTAAATTTCCCGCTCTTTGTTTACCGGCTTTAGTGGTGAAATGAACTCCATCCTGTTGCTCAAGATTTGCCATGGACGATATAAACAAATCTACTATCATAATATCCGGGTATTCTCCCATCACTTCCATTGCGGCTTCGTTGAAAACCACTTCGTCACCAGATATCCGGGTACCCTCTATTGATTTTTTTACCGGCGTGATATTAACCCATTGCAACCTCGCACCGGTTTTACGTAACCTTTCAATTACATATTTCAGATTCAGCTTGTACTCTTGTGGAGAACAAACCTGCTTGTTAGTCATTTTATAGTTGGCAAATTTTATATCATGCAATCCATAGTTAAACGAGATTACATCCCAGTCACCTTCTGAGGCAGCAAGCCAGTCTTCAATAGAAGATCCCGGCTTGTTGCCAATAGCCCTTTTTGTATCGCCGGCATTTTTCTTAATCCAAAAAACATCAGCTTTTCCTTTAAGGTCTTCTACTACATATTCACGGTATTGACCGGAAATAGAATTACCAATAATTAACACTCTTGGATGAGCCTCCTGTGGCAACAATGTATCAATGGATTTGTTTTCCTGACAAAACCCAATCCCGACACTTAATAATAAAGTGACAAGCAAAAGTGATAGCCTCTGAATTTTCCCTGATTTAATATTCGCTTTTTTCATATCTATTCTATCAATAATAATTTTTGCGTATTGGTTAGTACATCCGAACCAGACCTTGCCGTAAACCGGACCAGGTAAACTCCCCCCGATATTTTATGAACATCGTCTCTTGAATTCCAAAATACATTGTATTGTCCGGCCCGCTGTTTTTTATTTATCAAAGTCCTGATTTCCACTCCCTGCATATTGAATATGCTTATCCTGACATTTGACTGCTTTGTGAGCATATATTTTATTACGGTTTTATCACGGGCAGGATTGGGATATATTTCTTTAAGGCAAGACTTATCCTGAATTATTCTTTGTTCCGTATTAGTTAATAACCGACCTTCTCCTTTCCATTCTTTAAGCATATCCCATATTGTCCCGTTTCGTTGCTCAGGTATGGTTATATTCTCAACAGCCTGACTGCCCAAACGGTCTTCGAGTTGCTGAAGGTACAGGCTACGAGGGGCTACATGGCTTTCCCAGTGTTCCCAAAAGCCATCTCCTTCCTGTTTGATGCCGCTTCCATTAGGTTTTGCTACCGGTACTACCCCAATGCCCCAATTTCTGTATCCGGGAGGACTGCTAACTTTAACACTTGGGGCTCCCCCGGCATATAGGTTACGATCTGAAACAATATTCCACAACATACACTGGGCAGCTTTCCAGCCATGCCCTCCGGAATAAAACCCCGATACCTGGAACATGGTCGCGTATATATTATCGAACAAAACTCCTGTTGACCAACGCTGGTGTGGTCCAACATCAGAGTGATTTTTTTCTGAATAACAGTCAAGAAAAACATTTGGGCCTCTTGACTTTACAGCATTATTTGTAAAAGCATGGCGGGTGTCCCTTACATAACATCTCTGAACAAGATTACATGTCCCTCCATCTAAAGAAAATGAATACCGCCTCGTTCCTGTAATTAATGACTTGTGGTCAATTACAGCACAGTCTTGTATGGTGTTGAAATCAGAATCCCATCTTAGTTTCACCCCATGCATTCCAAAATGCTGCATCGTTACATTCCTAATCCATGAGTTCATAATGCGCCTACATATTATAGCATGCCAGCAATGGTTTTCATCGTTATCATTACCATTATATTTCGCACTCAACCGGATATCCTCAATCCCGCTATTTTGAACATACGCTGTAGAATAAGAAGCTTTTTCAATTTTACCGCCGCCATGAGCATCTTGAATTACATCTACTAAAGGGATATCAATAAATATGGTATCTCCATCTATTTTAACAATTTTTCGTATGTGTGGTACAGTATAAGTTTTTGTTTCCCATGATGCCGTTCCCATGTTATCTACACCAAGATCAGATAACCACTGAGTATTACGGGTATAAATAACACCTATTAAATCACCTTGTGAAAAACCGGAGGTAGAGTTAACCCTAAATTTATTAGCTCCAATCCCGGCATAAGGGGTAATTATATTGCTTTCAATCGATGGATCCAGGTTAACACCATTACCCCCGACGCCAAAATCAATTAAACTGTATTTTTCAGGACGTGTACCTTCAACAACTGTTTCGCTAATACCTTGCCCCTCTCCTCGTAATACAATCCCGCTTTTTGTTATTTTTAGTGTATTCTCAACTTCATAATAACCCTTTTCCAGTAATATAGCTCCCCTGTATTTTCCGTTAAGAGGAAGAGCTTGAACCTGATCAATAGCTTCCTGAATTCGCGGACCATCGTCATCATCATCTGCATCCGGGCTTAATGTCACAATAACTGGTATATCGCCGGGGGCAGGCAATACTACGCCACCTCCCATGTAACCGGCATGTGACCAGTCGGGCAACCTGTTATCTTTATTGGTTTGCCCCTCGTTTGCAAAAAGAGGATAGACCAGTTTCCCGCCATCCATATAAACAAGGCTACTTGTTTCCTGGGCATTAGAAGTCAGGGATATTACCATCAGGATAAGCCCAAGTAAAACTTTATTGTTTATAATTTTTAATTTCCCCATTGTTGGTCACATTTTATTTTAGAAACAATTTCTATTATAATATTTAACCGGGTTGAAAATTATTCCCGTTGTTTATTTGATTTTGCCTTTACATCATCTATGGAGAGATCAGCATGAGTAAGGGTCTCATTATTTGCGATTCCTTTTAGCTTCCTTCTCTTCATCAATTCCTCAGTATAGGGCATTGGGTACTTATTCCCAAGCCTATTATGATATGAATTGTAAATTTGTTCGATACTTGCACAAGATTGATGGCGTGGCATAATGTCGCCAACCCCGTGTGTTTTATATGGAGGCTGCAAAATTCCTTTATTAAACCACTCGGCTCCTTTTAATAACCTTGGTATTTTCTCTCCATCAAATTTCATGTCATATAAATCAATACCCTGGTGCCAAAGGATTTCTGCGCAACCTACAAGTTTCCACCAAACCAGATTCATGTGAGCTAAATCGCCACCATCGCGATTGATCTCTAAAATTTCACCATTCTCTTTCAGTATTGATAATTCAATAAGGTTAACCGGTTTCCCGTGTATTTCGCGAATACGTCCTGAATTAGGGATTCCTTTTTCTCCAAACGAATCATTAATTAAGAGATCGTATCCAGAATCAAACAAGCTCCTGTCATTCTGATAAATTCCTATTGCCATCCTGGCTTCAGCAACCATGGCATTCTGGTTTTGGCACCGATATGGGTCTCCGGCAAATCCTTTCCAGCCCAGCGATAATCGTTTTAGGATATTAACAAAACCATCAAATCTGCTTATTTCTTCTTTCGGCCACCCTGATGTACCATTATTGTAATACCGAATAATTTCTGCACCGGCAATCCATGGAATTAGTGCATTTGTTGCGTGAAGGTTTTTATATACATCAACAGTCCATATATCCTTACATGTGGCAGCCCAGTCATTACAAATCTCAATAGCTTTATCTGCATATATCTGTTCACCGGTAACAACCCATTGCAACGCGTGATTATATACTGCCTTTCCATCATTATCAAATGCCTTTTTTTCTTCAGTATTTTTAAATCTGATCAGCTCCTTTGGAGAAGCGGTGTAATCTAAACCGGCATATTTAGATTTTATCAGGTTTTCCCAACCTAATTTCATGCGATGGGGTACATTGCCGTTTACATTTGCTTTTATCTTATTAAGTTCTTTCCCTGAACTATATATACCGGGGTGATTAAATTCCCCTCCCCATCCGGAGACCTCAACAACAATTTCATTAAACACTTGTTTCTTGCCTTTACCACTAACATTTCTTCTTGCTTCAACCGTAAACACATGTGTCCCGGGCATGGCTTTCCATTTATACTGAGTAGATGGGGGGGCAATACGTTCACCATCAAAAAAATACCTGGATATATAATTATCGCCTTCGGGGCAAATAACAGAATAGGTGAAGGTAATAGTATCACCGGGAACAGCTTTTACTGAGCTTGCCCATATTTTTACAACACACAGGTCGTCTTGTTTAATTAATCCTTTTAAATATGCTGGTTCATTATTATAAATACCGGGGAAACCACCAAAATTTTGTGCTATCGATTGCACGCTCATGCCCAACAAAACCAGAATTGACACACATCTGGCAGTATTTAATATTACCTTTTTCAATTTAACTGATAATTTCATCTTAGTTTTTATTTAGGTTTAAAATCGTTATCAAGTATATAAGGGCATCCCTCACTTGTTGATAATTCTACTATCTGATTATTATATTTTGTTTTACAATGCGTTCCATTTTTTGAAAATACTTTTGCTTTAACCAGTTTTTCATCTTTCCAATCAATATCTATTTCAAACCCACCCGTGGTACAAAGGTCTTTTACCGATCCTGACGGCCATGCTTTTAGCAGTGCAGGAAGCAGGTATTGAGCAATCTTTCCAACTCTTTTTATGCCTCCATGGATTACAGCATAAATTAAGGAAAATGTAAAAAACATCTAACCCTACAGTTTCATAAGGTGTGGATTTGAAAGTAGCCTGTAAAGGAGCTAAAATTCCAGAATCTATTTTCTTAGTCCTACCAAACACGCTGCCCATTGTACATTTCCATATTATACCAAACCGCCTGAATTGAAAAAAACGGGTACGAATAGTAATGTAAAGACCAAACAATATAAATACACCGAGCAGAATAGGATTCCACACATAAGTAACTGCAACTTTAAGAATTTCTTCTAATCCAGATGTCATACTATTTTTATAAAAAAAACTACCCAATCACCACCTCGTACTAATTGAAGGTAAATTTTATCTTTATTTGTTATCAAAGTTTAAATCTCCAAAGTTTAAAAACTGCTTAATAATTTAAGATGAACTATTAATCCTTTATTTGCCCCTACTCTTCAAGCTCCTTATACATCTGTATTCACAAGTAGTTTAAGTGTAAAAACGCTAATGCCATTGGAAAATAAATATTCAAATAATTTAATTCTTTTTTTAAACCTTAACCTATATAAAATCAGACTCTTTCAAACTAGGACATCTATAATAATTCTCATTTGCTAATCTTGGCAACAGCATATCATTCTCACTTTTTGTAATGATCATGTTTCTAGTCTTGTTAAAACTATTCATAAGATTGGTTATTTGCTCTTTCTCAAATATTTTAATACTACTTTTCAATTGCATAATCCTGTTTCTACAACTTTTCAATAATCTCCAGGAAATAGGTTGCCTTCCAATTATGCTTGCATATTTTGCAAGGGCATTTGAGCTTTTCATGATGGAATACTCTTGGCATTCATAATCTAATATTTCAAGATAAAACTGAAATAACTCATTTAAGTCTTCTATAAGCGAAGTTCCATAAAAGTGAGTTTCATTTTCATAAGTCAAGAAAGCATCATTTCTAAAATTTTCGAGAACAATAATGAATTTTGAAAATCTATGGATATAAAATCCAAGTTTACGAGTTGGCATCAACTCTTTTACGCAACTGACCGATGTACCATCTTTTGATTCTAAAAAATAATGGTCAATAAACCATTGAAGCATATTGGCTAATTCATCTTTTGAATAACCATAAATTTCAAAATAATCAAAGAAATCTTTAATCTCCCTAAATCTGGCACTACCAAAATAGTGCATAATTCTATATTTAATTAGCAATGGGTATCTTCCTGAAAGCGATGTTCTTCCTGGTGGTATTTCACCATTCCAATCAAAAATATTCTGAACTAAAGCATCATTCCTGTCTTTATATATAGTTGAAGTATAATCGTTCATATTACCTAGCATCAACAATTTCAGAAATTCTTCAGATGTAACATTCCTAATCCAGGGTTTCCCTTTTTTTGTTTTATTGTAGAATTCCTTGCTATTATAATACTCAGACAAAATTCTTTTCACATCAACAAATGCTGACCCCATTACTGCCCTAATAATTTTCATAACATACCTAATATTGCAGTTTGAAAGATTAATCATCCAATTTGTTACTTCTTTTTCATCTAGAAAACAAACCTGCCATTTACGCAGGAAATCTCTATAACTTGACATAGTGATTTCCATTCCTCCTAGTTCTGAAAATGGGATAACTGGAGGAGGATCATTATCAAGAATATCAGCAACTTTTTCGAATCGCCTCCTTAGTATCCCTTTAATAGAAGGCGTAGTAATATGTAATGATTTTAAATAATAATAGGCAGACATACTTTTAAGTTGCCCTAAATTATTAAGAGAATACTCACGCAATGAAATTATTCCGTAAGCCTCAGGCACCTTAAATAATAACTCATTTAAATATGCAAACACAAGCTTTTCATTAGCATCAAAAACTAAGTCAGCATTATCAAAAACTATTAAAACGACATGTCTTTTTTTAGACAAGTATTTTAATGCTCTGCAAACAAAAATAAAATCATCCTTAGTTTCTCTAACAATTTCAAGAACAGCCTCTTCTTCATTAGAAGCCAACTCAATATCTATCATTTTATTATCAATTTCTTCTTTACTAATTTCAAACCTGCCGGTTTTGGTATCTAATTCAGGATATTTCTTTTTAAGTTCGCGTTTTAACCGGTTGTAAATTTCACCTCTCTCAATTTTAATTTCTTTTGAGAATCCAACCTGGAAGTCAACAAACAGAACACACGATTTATTTTCTGGGAACTCTATTTCCAGTGCTTTGTCTAAAACATGGTTGGCAAAGTACTTTAACATCGTGGTTTTCCCAGTTCCAATACCAGCCTGAACTAAGAAAAAACGATCTTCCGGAACTTCACTGTCAAAAATTAAGTTCCCGTTTTTATTCTCGTTAAGTTTTTTCCAAATAACATAAAATAACGAAACATGAGCTAAATCTTTGATAAACTCAGAATATCGAATTTTAAAGTCCTTGTTTATTTCTTCCTTCTGTTTATCCTGACGATTAAAAAATAAATTATTTGTATATTCCTCACTAAACCGCTCATTCATCCATGACTTGAATTCACTATTCTCGTCTACAGGAATCATACGGTCATGTTCATACAGCTCAGGAAATTTGTCACATATATCCCGATCTTTAAAAACCTCATCTATTTTCAGCTTCCGATAAATAAGGTTTGCAGGCAACACCTCCGAATTTGTACTATTTTTGGATGGTCCTATTTTTCTTTTTATAGTTTGCATAACTTTAATTTTTCACTCCTATAATCTCAAAATAAAGGTTTAGTTGAATTTCTTTTTTGTTTTTATTACGCATTGTAATAGCCTCAATATCCATTGGAATATAGCCTGAAATATTACACCGTTTGCATGGAATAGAATCAAGCTTAACAGGGACTTCTATTTTATTAACTTCGTTTTGCTTAACAGACTTTATAAGATTCTCTCCAACACCATCTACAAAAATCTGCGTATTGACTGTAGTTAAATCATGGTCAGATATTAAATCTTTGAGTTCCTTAATAACAGGTACCCCCAAAGAATAATTCAAAGTTATTGCACGCCCCCAATTATTAAAAGGTACATTTAAAAAAAATGAATCACCTTCTTTAAGCATTAGGGAGACTTTTGCTTCAGTAAATCCAACACCGAGTGAAGAAAATTTAAGCCCTGATAAAGCAATCATTGCAATATTTAAAGTAAAAAGGTCTTTCCCAAATTGCCAAGATAGAATTCTACTTGAACTGATGTTGCCATTATCAATAAGATACAAACTAATAAGAATAACATTAACACCGACAAGTGTAGCTAAAAAATAACTTGATTTTATACTATGCTTACTACCTAAGATTATCATAATTAAATCTATCTATTAACAAATTCAAAATTCCTCTTCAACAAAATTATTTATCAGAAGGAGTTTAAAGAATACCTCTAAGGTGAATTTAAATCATTTTTTTTTACTGAACTGACCCTTTATTAATTGAGGTATTTGCATCATTAATCTATTTTTGCAACCCACCCGCCGCCTTGAGCCAGCCGAATGTGTATATTACCTTTATTTGTAATCGTTTTTATTTCTCGTTTAAAATCCGTGGCATTTCTGTTTGCA
>CBDUZZ010000097.1:0-12614 GCA_965371855.1 uncultured bacterium | reverse complement strand
ATATACTAATAAATATTTGAATATCAAAGTGTTAAATTATAGAAGTCCCCTATAACATATCTTCTGACTGTTGCAGTATACGCTCAGCCTTTTTCATAAATTTGCTATCGGCAAATTCATTTACAAAAGAGTAATATTCATCTATTGTATCTCTTACTCGCTCCTCTTTCTTTTCACTTACACTGTTTACTGCTTGTATGAACTTAGACTCCAAAATCAAAAAAGATAACTCTTCCCGGTATTTTGTAGCAGGAAATTCTTTCAGTGTGTTTTGTGCAGTAATTACAGCAGCCTGGTAATTATTACCCATATATGTTCCAAGATTAAAATATAAATTAGCATTCATATATGCTTTTTCAACTAATTTATCTCTCAACTCATCCATAAAACGGGTAGCCTCTTCAACCTTTGGGCTACTCGGAAACATATTTATAAAAAGCTGGAACTCATTGATTGCATTCTCTGTATCAGTCTGATCTAACCGGACATTTGGAGAGTTCTTATAATAACAATAAGCACTCTGAAACTGACACTCTTCTACAAGCTTACTTGATGGAAATGTTTTAACAAATTCGCTATAAAAGTGACCGGCCATCAAATAATCATGCATATTAAACAGGCAATTTGCATAAACATACATAATAGATTCAGCCTTATCTGTACCTCTATATATATTGTTTAATTCACTTAACAATGTAGATGCTCTGGTATATTCCTTTTTTTCATAAAGTTCCATTGAGGTTTTGTACCAAAGTTCATAATCCTGTGACTTCAGTACTTTCTGAAACTCGCTACAGCCTGTAAGTGCTAATATAAAAAAAACTATTCCTATTAAACGAAACTTCATACAGATGAAATATTTATTAATGCATTAAATGCAAAATCTTCTAACAATAGTTGAAACTAAAATGAAACCCTTAAAAATATTTTTTTTGCAAAGATAGTTTTTCCGCGCAAACATCACAACAACTTTTTTATAATATATGACACTTTTGTCATATTATCTAATCCATTATAATTGTAATCTTTATACCAAATAAAAAAAAATCATAATTTCTCTAAAAACACGAACCTATTTCAATTTAATAACGTACAAATAAAGTAGTTGATAAATACTTCAACAAAAAAATTCTATTGCATGTTTAATATCGAGTTAAAAATAGCATTATGGATATAATTAAATTTCTTAAAAAGCATCGTTTATATGATAAAGCTTTAAAGTATACTATGAAAGCATATGGGTTAGATAATGAGAATGCCCGGCAATATTACAGACATTATGAATGTAGCCCTACTATAAAAGGTTTTTTTGAATTCCATAAAACTGAAGAAGGCAAAAATTTCTGGTCTGAATTAGACAGCATGTTTCAAGAAAAATACAGTAGAAATAGAATAGCGTAAAACCTATAATAAATTGAATAATGAAAAAAATACTTACCAAGCACTTTCAATATACAGGTACTGATGACTATGACTCTTCACTTGACGAACAGATTAACAGTTTCTTAAAAAATGAAAAAATAGAACCTGATGATTTAGTGACGATAAAATATGCAGGTCATTCAAGCGAAGAAGTAAATACATACTCGGCGTTATTGGTATATAAATGTTAATGATTACTTGTTTTTATCAGGAAACAGCACTGACAAGAGCAATGCTAAAGCAAATGCTGCCAGATAACTGACTAAACGTTCAGAAATACCTGTTGATTCAGCCATCCATGCAGGCTTTATGATCTATCTAAAACCATCCACGCACCATACAATTATTCTTTTATAACAGGCACCAAAGGCAAAAATCCGGAAATAATCATTCCATCTATAAAACCGACAGAATTTATCCGGATGCTGTGTTTTGCAAATTCCTGCCATTCTCCTGCTTTGAATTGTCTTATTTTCCATACTCCCTTAGCTTCAGGATGCAGCTTATCACTTAACTTCAGATTTATATATCCCATATTATACCTAAAGTTTATTTCAATACACGGATGAACCTTTACCTCGTCTTTTTCATTTAAGAAGATAATTCCATCTATTCCTGCCGGCCCACAGTAATAATTACTAAAATTACTTTTTTTCAATACTTTTCTTCAATACCCCGGCAGTCTCATACACCCAATCATTCGGAAGCCTCTTAATAGCCATACTGTTACTTAAACATTCAGGATAGCCAATAAACTCCTGAATGAAATTACCTTTTATTCCTGCTTCAAAATAATTAATGCCTAAGAAATCGATCTCTCCATCTGAATGAATATAAAATTGAAAAGAGAAGTCCTGTACCTTATTAAGCCATGGCTCAATAATAAGTTCTTTCTGTTGTTTCAGGCGGCTCTTAACCCATGTTTCACTTCTATTAATAAACTCTTCAGAGGAGATTAAATATAGTCCCCGTCCTGATGAACTCCAGGGTGTTTTTAAAACATAAGGAGGGCTGTTCTTTCCCATCCAGATTGATACATCTTCAAAACTCTTAACCACAATCGGCTTGTATGGTATAGAAATATAATCAAGATACTTAGTCTGCTCTTTTACATTACTCATGAATAAAATGGAAGTTTTTCTGTTATAAAACTCCCTGTAAGATTCTTTCCATGAAGAAACCGGTGATTCAACAAAAGATTGACCACAGAACTGTTTCAATGGCTCCACCACACGGTGTACTGCCCTACTCCATCCCCATGGTGAAATAAAATCAATATCCACTTCTTTCATTGATAAAATCTCATCAATCCCAACAACAGAAGGAAAAATAAAACCCAGATCATTCCAATAATCATAACAATTAATATATGCTCCATTCCAGCTTAACAAGTAATCACCTTCATCACCTGTAAACCCCATTAGTGGAGAAATGTCTGATTCAAACTTACGCAAGAAGACCGGAGGCATATAGCTTTCTGTATCATTTGCTATTGCCATTTCGCAGGTAGGATTAAACAGGAATACATTTCTCATAAAAAAGTATCTGAGTTCTTCTCAAAGATAAGCAATCCAAACCATAACATTAAATGATTTTTTTCGTTTAAAATGATATAACCAAAAATCAATCTGTCATGAAAACTAAAACAATTCTTTTTTTACTATTTTATGCATTAGGATTTTTATTAACCGGTTGTGAAAAAGATGACACACCTGACATTGTAAATCCCGGAGGAACGACATTTGTTGCAGATAAAACAATCGCCAAAGAGTCTGTACTACGCTCAATTCCTTTAGAATACATTAATAAAGCAAGGGAAACTTTACATATAGCGTATCAGCACACATCCCACGGAACTCATGTGAGTTATGGATTATTCGGATTACAGGACTATAAAGAAGGTGATGATATACTATTTGGTATAACAAATAATCATCCTACAGATAATAAACTTGATTTTCACGATTACGCAATAGCCGGATATGCTGAAAACGGAGAAGACGCATCTGACCTAAGTCGTAATGAAACAGCATTTATTCAGGCAACACGTAATTTCCTGGATGACCCGAAGAACGCTGACATAAATGTAATTATGTGGTCGTGGTGCAACATTGCCGGCCATGATGTTGATGTCAATTACCTTCCCGGCATGCAAACCTTAATTGATGAATATGGACCGGGAGGTTCAAAAATAGGTGCAAATGCAAATCAACGGGAAAATGCAGTTCATTTTATTTTTATGACAGGTCATGCTAATAAAAACAGTAATGTAGGAGATAAAAACCCACGTGAACAGGCTAAACTAATTACTGATTACTGTAATGAAAATAAGTTTTTCTGTCTTGATTATTACGGAATCGACACACACAGCATGGACGATAACTACTGGGAAGATACCGGAGATGACGGCAACTCAGACTCTTATGGAGGCAATTTCTATAAGGATTATCAAAATGACCATTCCATAGGTGACGGATATTATGAAAACAAAAAAGCTCCGGGTGGAACTGTCACTTTTGGTGCCCATAATTCACAACATATTACAGCAAACAGAAAAGCTTATGCAATGTGGTGGATACTGGCCAGGCTTGTAGGCTGGAATGGTAATTAAAACAGAAAAATATTTTTTTCTTTCTAAATCATTAAAAAAGAGAGTTAAAAACATTACTTTTGCCCTATAATTTTAAAGCTATAATAAAGTGGATATTTTCGATAGAATGAGTAAAAACATGGGGCCAATAGGGCAGTATAATAAACAAGCCCATGGTTATTTTGTATTCCCAAAACTTGAAGGTGAGATTTCCCCAAGAATGAAATTTCGTAACAAAGAGGTATTAACCTGGAGTTTGAACAACTATCTGGGGCTTGCCAACCATCCGGAGGTAAGAAAAGCTGATGCTGACGCTGCTGCCGAATGGGGTCTTGCTTATCCCATGGGAGCGCGCATGATGTCAGGTCATACAAGTAAGCACGAAGAACTTGAAGCTGCCTTAGCTGATTTTGTTGGCAAAGAAGATGCATACCTATTAAACTACGGTTATCAGGGGATGGTTTCAATCATTGATTCGCTTGTAACGCGTAATGATGTGGTTGTATATGATTCCGAATCTCATGCTTGTATTCTTGACGGCTTAAGATTGCACCCGGGTAAACGCTATGTGTACCCTCATAACAATATGGAAAATCTGGAAAAGCAACTGGGACGAGCTGAAAAACTTGCCGAAAAGCAGGGAGGCGGAATACTCTTGATAACTGAGGGAGTATTTGGAATGGCCGGAGACCTTGGAGCTCTGGATAAAATTGTTGCTTTAAAAGATAAATATAATTTCCGAATTTTGGTGGACGATGCTCACGGTTTGGGCACAATGGGTAAAACCGGAGCCGGAACACCTGAACATTTTGGAGTCTCTGATGGTATTGATGTTCATTTTGCCACTTTTGCCAAGTCAATGGCTGGTATCGGTGGATTTGTAGCCGCCAACGAAGAGGTAGTAAACTTTCTTCGTTACAATTTACGTTCTCAGATTTTTGCAAAATCATTACCAATGCCTATGGTCATAGGGGCATTAAAACGCCTTGAACTACTCAAATCAAAACCTGAGCTGAAAGATAATTTATGGAAAATTGTTAACGCTCTACAGGATGGTCTAAAGAAAGAAGGTTTTAACATTGGAAAAACTGAATCGCCGGTAACACCTGTATACTTTGAGGGATCAGTTAATGAAGCAACACAAATAACAATGGATCTGCGCGAGAACTACAATATTTTCTGTTCTCTTGTTGGTTATCCTGTTATTCCTAAGGGACAAATCATGCTAAGACTTATTCCGACTGCCGTGCATTCTTTGGAAGATGTACAGTATACAATTGAATCATTCGGAAAGATTAAGGAAAACCTTGATGCAGGTAAATATAAGGAAGAGAAATTCGCCTCAATATTCTAACCCCAATTATTCATGAATAATTGGGAGTTAAAAGTGAAAAGCTCCTAAAATTATTTTTGATTGATTGAAGTTAAAATATACCGAATAAAAGACTGCCATCAAATTAAATACAGCAATACTTTAAGCCTGTCTGTTAATTCAGACAGGCTTTATAACTTTTAAAACTTTACAAACTTTCAACTTATTATTCTTGTTCTGCAAGGAATCGTTCAGAATCAATTGCGGCCATACAACCTGACCCTGCCGCTGTAACAGCCTGACGATATAAAGAATCCTGAACATCACCACATGCAAACACTCCCGGTATGTTTGTCTTTGAAGTACCCTGAATTGTTTCAATATATCCTACTTCATCAGTTTCAATATAATCTTTAAAGATATCTGAATTTGGTTTATGACCAATACCAAGGAAAAATCCATCAATCTCAATCTTCACCTCTTCCTCATCCGGGGTTCCCAGGTTTTTCACCAGAAGAGCCCCCTCTACTACTCCATCGCCAAATAGTCCCTTAGTCTGATGTTTCCATAACACCTCAATATTCTCAGTTTTGTCTACACGTTCCTGCATCACTTTTGAAGCTCGCAGCACATCACGACGAACAATCATATAAACCTTCTTCGCTAACCCTGCCAGATAAATTGCCTCTTCAGCTGCAGTATCCCCGCCACCAACAACTGCCACATCTTTTCCACGATAAAAGAAACCATCACATGTAGCACACGCTGAAACTCCAGAGCCGGCATACTTCTTCTCATCAGGCAAACCAAGATATTTGGCTGTGGCTCCTGTTGCTATTATCAAAGCCTCTGCTTCCAATACTTTATTTCCATCAACTGTAATTTTAAAAGGACGTTGAGAAAGGTCAGCTTTAGTCGCTAGGCCGAAACGTATATCCGACCCGAATCTTTCAGCTTGCTTTTTCAAATCCTCCATTATGTCCGGACCTGTTACTCCCTCAGGATAACCAGGAAAATTCTCTACATCAGTAGTGGTCGTTAACTGACCACCCGGCTGAAGTCCCTCATATAATACAGGGCTCAAATTAGCACGAGCTGCATAAATAGCTGCAGTATATCCGGCAGGGCCCGAACCAATAATAAGCACTTTTACTTTTTCAACATCTTTAATCTCTTTTTTCTCATCCTGATTACTTTTCAGGTTCTCAATCTTTCCAAATAAAGTCATATTATATATTTTTAATTATTTGCTTTTTTAGCTAAAAGCTATTAGCCGTTAGCTATTAGCTTTTAGCTTTTTATCTACATCAGATTAGCACATTAGCACATCAACGAATCATTACCAACTAATCAAAATTCGTGCCTCACTATATTACTGTCAATATTTCCGAAAACCAAACAAAATGACATAACCGGTTTAACTGAATAATACCGGATGCCTGATGTTGAGAAAATTACAATGTTTCATCCGGAACAAAAATAAGTGAATCTGATGAAAATGATAGTCCCGATACTAAACCAATACCATTTTGAACATTTGAGTATATATTGACAGGCTCAAAAATTGGTATCCCGTTGGAATAATCTGATATCAGTTTGGTACGAAAATATCTGTAATAATCTTCTGTATGATGATAAAGATAAAAAGTTAGTTTAATCTTTTTGTCAAACCAATACAACTTATAATATGATGAAGGAATTAAACATTGCAAATCATAAGTTCCGTTAATTAACTCATCATTAAACAATCCGTGAAAATCCAATCCTTCCAAAAGAGTCCCCTCCTGATTACGTGAATAAAAAACGGGATCGTCCTTAATGTAATCAACAACTTTCCGGTAGTACGTTTCTGTTCCGTCAATTACCTCCCACCGCTCTTGTATGATAACCAACTGGTAAAAATTACTTATTCCCGGAGGGTCGATAAATGTAATATTACTTATTAATACATCATTTATTATTCCATCTGTTCCCTGATATTTACTGCTAACTGTATCTACCTTCTCTATTAAAACAGTTTCAGGAATAACTGTAATCACAATTGCTGTATCAGGGGTATCATCCATTGTCTTCAGCATAATAGAATCACCTGGAGAAAAGTCGAAATTCCCCCATTGCCCTGAAACCTTTTCTTCAGGAAAATAGTATTTACCTTTATAATAATTATTTATATACAACTTGAAAATACCATTCTCAACATACTTGTAGTTTTCTTTTGACAATACATCCACACTCTTACTGAAATGAAGCTTGAAAACAGAATCAGGATAAATAAAAGAATACAATACAATATTATCACCTTTCTTTTTCAGTTCCAATTCAATATCTTTTTCACACTGTACAAATATCACTGATATAATTACCAGTATATCCAAAAGAAACAAATATTTAACCCTGCTATTTTTCATTGCAATAATCTAAAACTTAATAGTGTATCTAATATAAGGCAGAGGAAACGGGAACAAACTAAACTGTTTAAGAGACCAATAAAAATCTCCTGTTTCTTCATTCATATTATCGTCAAAATAGAGAAAGAAAGGATTTTGACGTCCATATACATTAACAATACCCGTGCTCCAAATCCTCATCCCCCATTTCTTCTTCTTTTTAAAATTGAACCCAATATCCATTCTATGAAAGTTTGGCATACGATAACCATTACGTTCACCTACCAACATATTATAACCTGTTGATTCTTCATATTGAGCAGTAGGTAATTCCGGTGCATAATACTTATCTGTCGGCAATGTTATTGGGGTTCCTGACCCAAACATCCATGTAATTCCACCATCAATTCGTTTATTGAATTTATATGACAAAAATATTGAGATATCGTGTCGTCTGTCGGTACTAGCCGGAAACGCATTACCATGATTCAACTCATCAAACTTGTTGTAAGTCTCTGAATAAGTATATCCGAACCATCCTGACAACATACCTGCTTTTTTCTGCAAAAGCAACTCTATACCATCAGAAACCCCATCTCCGGAAACCAACAACTCCTCCCAATTTAGGGTATAATCAAAAAAACTTGATTCCGATTTAATATCTAAGATGTCCATAAACTTTTTATGATATCCCTCAACGGACATATACATATCTCTACCAATACTCCATTCAACACCCAGAGATGCTTGCCTGGCACGCAAGGGTTTAATATCATCAGATACAGGCAACCACATATCAGTAGGCAATGCTATGTTAGCAGTTCTTAAAAGATGAACATACTGTGTCATTTCAGAGTATGCCCCCTTTAGGGACACCTTACTGTTTAGCAATAAACGCGCCAATATACGGGGCTCAAAGGATGTGTAACTTTTACTATCACTAAAAAACATCGAAAAATGAATTCCAAGATTAAGCTTTAATCTATTAAAAACGTTGAAATCATCTTCAGCGTATAGATGAACTTCAGGCCGGATTAAATTATCTCCGCCATAAGTTGTATCAATGGGAGATATATCATTAATATCACTTATTACAACATCAATTCCCGGATAAAAAGAGTGTTTAGTATAACTACCTCCAAACCTTATATATTGCCTTACAATAGGTAAATAATCAAAATCAGCCTTGATGCCAAAATCACGAATGCCACTAAAATATCGTTGATGGGTATAATTCCATTGCTCTCCCAACATGTAATTTTGTTTTTGCCCGATAAAAAAACGATAATCACTTACTATTGCTGTAACATTTGAAAACAGTTTTGGACCATACACATGATTCCAGCGACCGGATAAAATAAGATTTCCCCAGCCTGAGTTTCTGCTATCATTAATTGTTTTTACCTTATCCGTTTCACGGTTAGTAACAATATCCTGATAATTATATTTTACTGTATATTCGTCCTTTCCCCAGTATCCACTTAAGTAAAACTTATCTTTATCAGATAAATAATAGCTTACTTTCGCATTCAAATCAAAGAAAAAATATTTGCTTTTCTCCTCTCTATTAGCCTGGAAAGGAGCCGCAATTAAATCATAATAAGTACGCCTGAATGATAATGAATACAACAGTTTATCCTTAATTATTGGCCCATTTAGAGAGACCCGGGACGATAATATCCCAATACTGGCAGAGCCATTAATTTTTTCGTTATCTCCATCAAAAGTCCTGATCTCAACTACTGAAGAAAGACGACCACCATATCTTGCAGGGAAACCACCTTTCACAATGGATACCTTATTTAATGCATCAGAATTAAAAATAGAAAAAAAACCCAACAGGTGACCAACATTATAAACAGGTACATCATCAAGTAAAACAAGGTTCTGATCAGAGCCGCCACCACGAACAAACAAACCACTAAACCCCTCTCCTCCACTTTGAATACCGGGCAGCAACTGAATACTTTTCATCACATCTACTTCACCAAGAAAAACAGGCATGTTTCGTATTTGCTCTATCGGAACATCAATTGTTCCTATCGAAGTGCTTTCTATTTCAGCAGGTATACGAACTCCCATTACAGCAACTTCATTAAGGTCAAGGCTCGGCTCCAAATTAATCATGATAACCGTATCCCGGGTTAAAGAAAAACCGGAATTAAACTTTTGATACCCTACATATGAACAATTAAATGAAACATATCCTGCCGGAAGAGTAAGACTATAAAACCCGAAATTATTACTGGTTGTGCCAAGAAACATCCCCTTCTCATATATATTAGCCCCTATTAGTATCTCTTTCGACCTAACATCTTTTACATATCCGCTTATTGTATATTTTTTAGAATGTAGAGTCTTTGGTTTGATAATAATTTTATTGTCTCTTTCAAGATAGATAACAGGACAATCTTTAAATAACCAGTCTAAAAGATTTTGGATAGTAGTTTTTGAGTACGGGCAATTTAATTCCTCTTTAAAACATAATTTGTTACTGTAACTGAGTATTACACCTGTTTTATTTTCTATATAATTGAGGAAAAATCGTGTAGATCCTTTAGATTCCTCTATTTTCACAGTTGTTTGGAGTTTTCCCTGACTGATTGCCAACTGAGTAAATAAAAGACTCGCAAAAATAAAAAACGCTTTATATGATAGTAATAAATCTCGCTTATTCATCAATTCTGTTCATCCCCAAATTTAATCAGAGATGACCAAAATACCATCATGTAAAACAATTTTTTTATTAAAATGAATTTGCAGCTCTTCAATAACCTCTTTTATAGGTCGATTTTCAAAAGCTGTTGTAACCTTTATATCGTTTTCTTTATCAATTTTATACCCTGATACCCCATCATAACAATCAACAACAACATCCAAAATCTCTTTCATACCGGCATTATAGAAATTCATCTTCCCAGTCTTCCAGGCTAAAAAGTTATTATTCTTAATGTCCCTTTTATTAATCAATCCCCCGTAAAAGACTGCCTCTTCGCCTTTATGAACAAGTATCTCACTATGTTTTCCCGAGAAACGAACAACTCCCTTTGTAACATTAATTGTCACTTTCTCTCCTTCACTCTCAAGATTAAATGCTGTACCAACCACTTCAATCAACGTTCCGGCAATTGAGATTAAGAAGGGATGCTCCGTGTCTTTCACCACTTCAAAATACGCCTCCCCTTTCAGCCTGACTTCTCTCTTCTCTCCCTTTAACCCTTTAACAACTATGAGTTTACTATCTTTCTTAAGTGTTACTTCTGATCCGTCAGCTAATTTTACAAACTCTTTGCTATCTGTAGCATTAAAAGCCGTTAAGCGACCAAAACCAGGTAAATAGTAATAGGCAATTAATGAAGATAAGATAATAAGAGCAGGCACTAAAACTGCTGCAACTCTACGTAAACTACGTCGAAAAGAAAATGCGTCTTTTCTGTCAAATCCCATCCGGCTCCTGACTCTTTTCCAATCATTCTCTGCATCAATTTTATGGAACAAACTGCTTACTCCACTGTTTTTCCAGGCATATTCGAAAGATTCAACGTATTTAAAGTTGAATGAATTTTCAGCCACAAAACCCTCCAGCTCACTCTCTTCCTGAAGTGAAATTGAGCCAGTAAGTCGTCTGACAATAAGCATATCTATTCGTGAATTTTCTTCCATGATTATGATTAATGAAAATCCATAACGTTAAAAAGATTAGGCTCCAACTGTTCCTCTACACCTACTTCTTCCACTTCTACTTCCGTCCGAACAACTTCGGCAGCCTTAATTTCATTCTGAGTTACCTTATTTGTATCTTCTACCGGGGCAGAAAATAGTTGAGCCAATAATTGTAGTATAAATTCCATAGTTCAAATTTAAGGTCCAGTACAATAAACAGACAAACAAGAGTAACCTTACACGTACTAAATATAAAAATATATTAAATTTTAATTAATAAGCCATAAAATAATAAATAAAACAACATCAACATAATCTTTCAACTGTTGACGTAATGATTTTAATGCTTTACTTATTTGTGTTTCAACAGTTCGTTTTGATAAATTCAGCTTATCTGCAATTTCTTGATTTGTTACTCCTTCGAAACGACTCATCTCAAATATCCGTCTGCACTGCTTGGGTAACGACACAACAATAGCAAAAATACGCGCCTCCAACTCTGTCTCCAACAACTTATCTTCAAAAAATGCCTCCTGTCTCTTTTTATCAACAAACATGCCGGCATGGTGCTCCCTCCTGATCTGACTTCTTTTTATCTGATTCAGGCATCTGTTTCTCACCGTTTGATAAAGATGTGATTTTAACGATGTATGAATATTCAACGCTTCACGTTTATCATAAAACATCACAAATACATCCTGTACCATATCACGCGACAAATCTTCATCCCTCAAAATCTTTTGAGCAAACACAACCAATTGGGCATAATAGGTCAAAAATAGTTTTTCGTAAGCCGCCTCAAAACCATTTTTTAATCCTTCAAGTAATAATTTATCATCACCCGTATATACCATTTCTCTTTTCTGTGTTTGACTACAAAAATAATTAAAGAGTTTAATTACGCCACTAAAATCTTTAGTTTTAATGTTGAAAGTTCATAAAGTAAAAAGTATCAGCCTTCAAAAGGTGCATATAAAATAAAACCCCAAAAAAGCTATTGCAAAAAAAAATGTTAAACCCGACTTATGCAGTAGGAGTTATGAAATAACGAACTATCTGTATTTAGTAAGGGTTAACCCCGATTTAGAAATACACCATTTTGGTTTTTATCCAAAATGTATGTATTTCTTTATCGCTATGCATTAGGAATATTGGTGATATTTCTAATGCATAGTTTGGGTTAAATTATGCGAATCAAGAGTTGAAAATAAGTTAAAAAAAGTTCATTAAATAGCTGAAA
>CBDUZZ010000096.1:0-13520 GCA_965371855.1 uncultured bacterium | reverse complement strand
CCTGTTTTATCAACTTATTGTAAGCTTCGGTATCACCGAGGCTCTTAGCCATGTGTACTTTATGAACATCGGTTTTAGTGGTATCGAAAGACACCTCAATCATTTTCGTGTCTTTACTCCAATCTGCTGCCGTTACACCATCAACTGATTTTGCAGCTTTTTCAATTCGGATCTCACACATGCCACAATTTCCATACACTTTAAACTTTTCTGTTTTAGCTTGTCCAAATGTTGTTCCTATGCTCAAAAGAGCAATTACCATTGTATAATACATTGCTTTTACTTTCATAATTTCTAATTTATATTTATTTAAATTTTGTATACTATTCTCTTGTATACTGGCAGCAACCGGGAAGATTATTATAAACTTCATCGTTTGCTTTCTCCAGTTCAGTATCATAACCTGCCTTTGCTATAGCTTTATGTATTTCGGCAAGCTTAACCTTATCGGAGTTAAAGGATACATGAATCATCTTTGTTTCCTGACTCCAATCTCCTTCATTAACACCATCAAGTGCATTAACTGCTGTTTCTATAGTTTCTTCGCACATTCCACAGTTGCCAGAAACCTTGAACATTTCATGTTTCAAATTAGCTTCCATATTATGCCCTTCATGTTCATCTTTGGGGTTTTCATTCACAGCCTGATGGATAGAGTAGTCTTCAATTGGTTCATTTCCTGATTCCATTTCACCATGATTATGACCTGTAGATACTTTACCGCCTCCGGGATTCATCATACTTGGTTTACCTGCCAATTGAGATGCTGCATCAATCTTAAACACACCGTTCATTGCAATTTCTTCTCCTTCCGAAAGTCCTTCGCTTACCACATAAAAATTACCTGCTTCGGGGCCGAGTATTATTTCTCGGTAAATAAAGGATGTTGTTTCTCTCTCAGGAACTTTTACATAAACCACAGCTCTTTTACCTGTCCAAAGAATAGCCGATTTTGGAATTAGTAATTCATTGGCATTTAATGCGATATTCGACTGTAATATTCCATTGGCAAACATCTCAGGTTTTAATTGACCATCAGCATTATTAAGCTCTACACGCACTTTTGCCACTCTGGTTTGTGCATCTATAAAAGGGTCGATAAATGTTACTTTACCATTATGTTGTTTGCCCGGAACTGATTGAATAGAAAACTCAATATTATCTCCCTTTTTAATCCAGGGCAAATCACTTTCGTAAGCATCAAACATTACCCAAACCTTTGAAAGATTTATCACTTCAAATAATGCAGAGCCTTCTTTCACATAGTCACCAACAGACACATGCCTTTTTGTTACTGTACCACTAATTGGAGCTTGAATATCGAAGTAGGTTTTTGTCTCTCCCCGTGTTTCAATAGCATCAATTTGCTGTTCTGTTAAATCCCAAAGCTTTAGTTTGGTACGTGTAGCTTTATAAAAAGATGGATTGGAAGTCTTATATTTTAATGACTCCAATAATTCTTTCTGTGCAGTTATCAACTCAGGAGAATAGATAGTCCCCAGCTTTTCACCCTTACGAACTTTTTGTCCGGTATAGTTAATAAAGAGCTTTTCGATTCTGCCCCCAAAACGTGCCGTTAGTTCTGATATATTGCGCTCGTCAGCTTGTACTTTACCTAGTAATTGTACGTCTTTTTCAGGAACACCTTGCTTAACAATTGTCGTTTGAACTGATGCTAATGCCGAGGCTGATTCCGTCATTTGTATTTCATTGGGGTCAACATGTTCCCCTTCTGATGCCATAGTTGCCATTGGCACTAAATCCATCGCACAAATTGGGCATAATCCCGGTTTGTTTTGTTTAATCTGTGGATGCATTGAACATGTGTAAACTGTTTCTTCAGCTACCGTTTCTTGTTCTTGATTATGCGTGCTTTCATTACTCGAAGAATGAAAAAACAACCACCCTAAAAATAAGCCTGCTACCATTGCAATGGCTATTAGCTTAATATTTCGTTTATTTATATTTGTTTTCATTTTCAATTGTTTTATGTTTTTGACTCTGTTTGCTTCTTCCTAAAATAGAGTGCCTTACTTTTCTCAATATTAAATCAGGCTATGCCTGTTATTGACCTTGTAAATAATGGATAAAAGCAATGGCAGCTTCTTTATCAGATGAAGCTTTTTGTCGTTCCAAAGCATATTTCAGGAGTTTACGCTCCATTCTTAAAATTTCTTCGAAATTCGTATTGCTTGTAGCGTATTCTGATTCAAGAATAGATAGCGACTTTTCGGCCAAGTCTTCTTGTTCCTGATATAAAACATTTCGTCTAACAGCATCTTGATAATCCTTCCAAACACTTTCAAATAGTACAGTCAATGTGTTTTCTTTATCAGATTTCTCATTAGATTTTGCTTCTTGCAAATAGATTACCTCCTGTACTTTGGCTTTGTATTTTTTTCGATACAACGGAACAACTATTCCCACCTTTGGAAACATGAAAGCATCTTGCCCGGCATTTGGTGCAGTAGAAGTCCCTTCTCCAATAAAGGTGTAATCAATACCAATAATAAATTGTGGCAAACCTTCTTTTGAAGCAAGCTTTTGACGATGCTGCAAACCCTTAATCTGATAATCAAATGCAGCTAAAGCGTTGTTGTTTACCAACACACTATCTAAGGCACTATTCTTATCGTACAGTGATAGGTCGGTTAGCTTATCTGCAATTTGAATATTGGAGTTCTTATCTACATTTAAATAACTATTGAACTTGACAGACAACACAAGTGCATTATCTTTTATCAGAGCCAATTGATTTTCAAGGTCGTTAATCTCCATTTGAACACGATAGGCATCAACGGAAGAAGCCGAACCGGATTCAACTTTGATGTTAGCAAGGTTCTTGAAGGATGATAAAATATCAATATTCTCTACTGAAATTTTTATTGCCTGATTTATAAAAAACAGATTGTAATACGTTGATTTTACATCGTAGAATAATTTTGATTTTACTTCCTCAAAAACTTCGTATTTGGCTTTAGCCAAGGATTCAACTGAATTTTCACGAACCGACAATGTTCCAAACCAAGGAAACATTTGTGAAGCTGATATTTTAGCTTGCTGTGGGCCGACTCTTGTTTCAACTGGTTGAATGAAGTACCCAAAAGCTACCACAGGGTCGGGTAAAGCCCCAACTTGTGGTACTTTTTCTAAAGCTGCCATGTACTCGTTAAACTGAACTTTTAAAGCAGGATTGTTTTTTGCTGCTATTTCAAGATATTGATTTAGCTCTTCTTGGGAAGAAACTTTTCCTGATAAGGTCAGAAGTACTATGGTCAGTATGTAAACTAATCTTTTCATAACCTTATTTATTTAATGAGTTAGACAATTGTTTTACTTTCTTTTCTTGCCACATGCTATATAATACAGGTACTACAAAAATGGTTAGTGTGGCAATGAGCATACCTCCAACTGATGGTATTGCCATCGGAACCATAATATCAGAACCTTTACCGGTTGATGTCAAAACAGGTAAAAGGGCAATGATTGTTGTTGCTGTTGTCATCATTGCAGGTCGTACCCTTTTGAGTCCAGCTTCCAAAACTTTCTCCCTGATTTCGTTAACTGTTTCGGGTTGTTTCTTATCAAAAATCTGCTTTAGGTAAGTGCTAATAAGTACCCCATCATCTGTGGCAATTCCAAACAGGGCGATAAAGCCTACCCACACCGCCACACTCAGATTTATGGTGTGAATCTGGAACATATCTTGTAGATGAATACCTCCTAATGAGAAATTCATAAACCATGATTGACTATAAAGCCATAGCATGATAAATCCACCTGAAAAAGCAACAAATATCCCTGTAAAAATCAAGCTGGCTGCTGTAACAGACCTAAACTGAAAATACAGTATTAAGAAGATTAGGATGAGAGAAATCGGAATGACAACCAACAACCTTTTAGTTGCTCGAATTTGATTCTCATAGTTTCCTGTGAATCTATAATTTACTCCAGCAGGAATAGCAAAAACTCCTTGTTCTGCTTTTTCATCCAAGTACTCTTGAGCATTCTCAACAACATCAACCTCTGCAAAACCTTCTTTTTTATCGAAGATTACATAACCAACAAGAAATGTGTTTTCACTTTTTATGAGCTGTGGCCCACGTGTGTAATTAATATCGGCTATCTCACCCAATGGCACTTGAACACCTGTTGGAGTAGGTATTAAAATCCGCTTTAAATCTTCGGGATTGTCTCTATACTCACGAGCATATCGAACTCTCACGGGGAAACGCTCTCGTCCTTCAACTGTTGAAGTTAATTTCATACCACCAATGGCACTACTTAAAGTCATCTGCAAATCAGCAATAGTTAATCCATATCGAGAAATTGCACTTCGGTCAATATCTAATTCCAGGTATGGCTTACCAACAACCCTATCAGCAAACACAGACATAGGCTCAACACCTTCTACATGTTTTAAATGATTCTCCAATTCATACCCCACCTTTTCAATTGTTTCTAAGTCGGGACCGAAAACTTTAATTCCCATAGGGGCACGCATCCCTGTTTGAAGCATGATCAAACGAGTTTGAATAGGTTGCAATTTAGGAGCGGATGTTAATCCCGGTATATTTGATTGTGAAACAATTTTAGTCCAAATGTCATTTGGAGTTTTAATATGCTCCCTCCATTGTCTGTAATATTCGCCTGATTTGTCTTCTATAAGTTGACTTCCATCTATTACTTTGAAATCATCCTTTTTGGAATTGTAAATAGTACCATCGATTAAAATGAATGCCCCATCTTTATCGGTTTTGAACCTCAATCGGTGACCATTTTCATCCAACATGTATTCCGATTTGTAGTTAATTACATTTTCGTACATCGAAGTGGGTGCCGGATCGAGAGCAGAACTTACACGCCCCCATTTTCCAACAACATTATCTACTTCAGGAATGGCGTTCACTTTTCTATCGAGCATCCGAATTACCTCAAGGTTTTCCTCAATACCCGAATGTGGCATTGTTGTAGGCATCAATAAAAATGAACCTTCATCTAAATAAGGCATAAACTCTTTTCCAATACCCGGAAAGGTTTTATTTAGGGATAACCATGCATTACTTTGCTTAATTCCATCGGGAGCAAAGGAGAGAACTTTATCAATACCCTGCCATGTTAAAATTCCAAACAGAATCACAGCGATGGGAATACTTAAGAACTGCCATTTATTGGCTAATGCCCAAGAAAGGATTTTTGAATATGACTTAATCACAAACAACATAAATGCTATTACAAACCCGACTAATAGTACAACAAACACAAGATTGGAAGTATCACTGTTTTGCGCTCCAAGTGGCATCCATTCTTTTGTTAGCAACCAAACTACAATTAGAGCTATAATTCCAATGTTGATGTAATTTGGAAACTCCTTTCTTGCTTCCTGCCACTTAAAATCCAATAGGTTATTAATACCTATTCCAACAAGAGCAATAGCTATAAATAGCTTTCCGAAAAACACAAAACTGATTCCCAATAAAACCAATGCAATATTTGATATTTGCTTTGTCCTTTTTCTGTCAATCTTAATGGAGAAAATAATATGCGCTAATGCCGGAATGATGGTTAAGCCAATAATAAGGGCAGAAACCATTGCAAAGGTTTTTGTAAAAGCCAAAGGTTTAAATAGTTTCCCTTCCGCAGCTTGCATAGCAAATACAGGTAAGAAACTGACAATTGTAGTTGTTAAAGCTGTAATAACAGCCGGAGCAACTTCGACAGTAGATTCATAAATAATATTTATCAGCTTTTTGCCTTTATTCTCAAGCTTCTCAATATGCTGAATGATATTTTCGGTAAACACCACACCAACATCTACCATTACTCCGATTGCGATTGCGATACCTGAAAGTGCAACAATATTAGCATCAACCCCAAATCTACGCATGGCAATAAATGTCATTAAAACACCAATTGGCAATAAGCTTGATATTAAAAAAGAGGCTCTTAGGTTAAGTACAAGAATAATGATTACAATAATACTGATAAGAACTTCCAAGGTTAAGGCTTCTTCAAGCGTTCCAAGCGTTTCTTTAATTAAGCCTGTGCGGTCATAAAAAGGAACAATGGTTACTTTTGAAACCGTTCCATCATCCAATATTTTCGATGGTAAACCTTTCGATAATTCGTCAATTTTATTCTTAACATTATTAATTACCTCTAAAGGGTTTGCACCGTAACGAGCAACAACAACTCCGCCCACAGCTTCAGCGCCTCCTTTATCTAAACCACCTCGTCTGGTAGCCGGGCCAAAGCCAACCTTTGCGACATCTTTTATTCGAATAGGAATATTGTTTTTTACACTTACAACACTCATTTCGATATCATCAAGGCTCTTGATATATCCCAAAGCCCTAATCAGGTATTCAACTCTATTGAACTCAATAGTACGTGCTCCAATATCAAGATTGCTTTTCTTAACAGCATTCATTATTTGAGAAACTGTTACACCATGTGCTTTCATTGCATTGGGGTCTATATCAATTTGATATTCTTTTATAAACCCACCGATGGATGCCACTTCGGAAACTCCCTTTGCAGAAGTTAAGCCATACTTCACATAAAAGTCTTGTATGGTTCTAAGCTCGTGCGGATCCCATCCACCATTTGGCTTACCTTTTTTATCACGTCCTTCCAGTGTGTACCAATATATTTGACCTAAAGCTGTTGCATCTGGCCCCAATGAAGGAGTTACACCTGTTGGTAATGTTCCACCAGGTAAGGAGTTTAATTTCTCTAAAATCCTGGTTCTACTCCAATAAAACTCAACGTCCTCTTCAAAAATGATATAGACACTGGATACTCCAAAAATGGAATTACTTCGAATGGTTTGTACTCCCGGAATACCTAAAAGTGCTGTGGTTAATGGGTAGGATATTTGGTCTTCAATGTCCTGTGGCGATTGTCCTGCCCACTCGGTATAAACAATTTGTTGATTTTCTCCAATATCCGGAATGGCATCAACAGGCACAGGGTCAGAAGGAAGAATACCAGTCTCCCAACCGAACGGAGACGAAACAACACCCCAGGCAATAAATATTGCAAGTAGCAGGAATGTCACCAATTTATTCTCTAAAAAGAATTTTATGGTCTTGTTCAACATATCTAATGGATTTGATAAACATTCAATTAATTAAAAGTTACGTCAAATATTTATGCGCAACACTACAGTTCAATTGTTAAATCAAACTATAAATCAATCAATTAGAATGCTAACAAAGATATGTTTGCAATAAAGAAAGGCGTGTTTGTATTTTTGGTGGTGGCGAAGAATCGTAAAAAGCTACGGTAGCTTTATCTTCTGTAGAAAGTAATTCAAAGTTAAGAACAAATAAAATTGGAAATAGAACATCAAGCTTAACAATTGTATTGTATTCAACTACAATTGGACTTACATAATCATCCTCAACTTCGAAGTGTAAAGTCTTGTTTTCACAACATCCACCGTCACCATCACAACATGCTTTTGCTTCTTTATTTATAGATGTGGAAACCAATTTTCCACCACAGTAATGCATAGAGAAAGTTATCCCTGTGGTTGAAACCAACAGGAACAAAGCTAATATGATATGTGCTATTTTTCTAAACATTACATTAGTTTATCTATACAAAGAAACGTCTTATATACTTAACTGTTTTACAAAATCCTGGATTAGATTTATATCTTTTTTGTATCAGGTGAGCTAAATTGGCTTATAACCTAATGATTCTATGGTTTCTTTAGCCATCTCAATTTCAATATTATCACCTTCAAGTGTAACTGTTTTTTCAGTCAAATTAACTTTTGCACTATTTACAAAAGATAGTTTCTCAAGATTCGATTCTACATTTGCCTTGCAATGATTACAAGTCATTCCATCTACTTTAATCGTTTGAATTTCCATGATATTAGTATTATTAGTTTGAATTACGTTACGTTTATTACTTAGCATCTTTTGAATATATCCGTTTATAATCAGAGCCATGAGTATTATACCTGACAAAATCTGCCACCATGTTAAATGTTCTCCATGATTATGAGCGAGGTGCTGATTTGCTATTTGGGTAAACCATTCGGTTGGCAAAACATAGTCTATAAGCAAACCAAAGGATAATGCACCTACGATTATCGTTCCCAAATAAGAAAACAAGCTTTTCTTACCTAAAACTGTACCAATCATGGTTATGGTTGCAGCGTTGGTAGCAGGCCCTGCCATTAATAACATAAAGGCAGCCCCGGGACTAATCCCTTTCAATAATAGAACGGCTGCTAATGGAATTGTACCTGTTGCGCAGATGTACAAAGGAATGGATACCACAAGAATCAAAAGCATTTGTAGTATGGGCGATAATTTTAAAACATTAAAAAAATCATTTGGGATAAGGACTGATATTATTGCAGCCAATACCAATCCGATTACCAGCCACTTTGATATGTCCTGTATAAACTCAACAAAGCCATATCTAAAAACATCTTTTACTCGTTGTAAGATGCTTTTCTCAGTTGTTTCAGGCTCTTTAAAATGCGTTTCCTTTGCATCTTCTTTAGTAATTCGACTTGTTATTAAACCTCCGGTAATTCCGGTAATTAATGCTGCAATAGGTCGTATAATTGCAAATGGCAATCCAAGTAAGGAAAACGTGGCAAGAATTGAATCTACCCCTGTTTGAGGGGTTGAAATGAGAAACGAAACAGTACCTCCTTTAGACGCACCGTTTTTGTATAATGCTGTACCTGTTGGAATAACACCACAAGAACAGAGAGGCAAAGGAATACCAAATATTGAGGCTAGAATAGATGACTTTAATGGTTTACCACTAAAATACTTTTCAATTTTCTGGCGTGGCATAAATGCGTATAGCAACCCTGCAAAGAAAAATCCGAGCAATAGGTACGGAGACATCTCACTCAATATGGTCACAAAATCCCTGAAAAATGTTTGTATATAATTTTTTATTTCCATCACTTTAAATTTTATAATTCAAAGTACGGAAGTAATCAGCACTGACTTATTACATCATTTTGGAAAAGAATTATAACATTTTTGGATTAGACCTTATCAAGCGGTTTACGCTTACTGTCTTTTAATTTCTTGAAGTGAGAAGGAGTTAAACCGGTAATTTTCTTAAACTGGTTTGAAAGATGCTGAACGCTGCTATACCCTAATTGATAAGAGATTTCATTTAGAGTTAGTTCGTTATAAACCAATAGTTCTTTTGCCTTTTCAATCTTTTGGTTGATGATATACTTTTCAATAGTAATACCTTCTACTGATGAGAAAAGGTTGCTCAGATAGGAATAATCATAACCTACCTCTCTGGAAATATAATCGGAACTATTAATTGATTCCAACACCTCGTTTGAATGGTGTATTTTTTCAATTATTAAAGTTTTAATGCGGTCAATCAATTTACTTTTCTTATCATCAATAAGCTCAAAGCCATTTTCGTTTAAAACATTTCTTATCTCCGAAATCTGCACATCATTTAGATTCGAGGACACGATTACTTTACCTAACTCAATTTCTTCAATCTCTAAATTCAATTTTGCAAATTCATCTCTTACAACCTTTATGCAGCGGTTGCAAACCATGTTTTTGATATGTAAGGTGGTAAGATTCATTATGCAAATTTACAAATAATATCAGGCTTATTGTGGGGAGGAAAGAAAAAACTCTTTTGAAAATTTTGGATTGTGGGTCAGCTTGTGGGATTTACAAAGTCGAGTAGGCAGGGGCATTTCAGCCCGAGCCTCTCATCCCGAAGCTTCAACGATTTTATTATGGTGTAATAATATTACAAATATAATATTTTCTAATCACTCAATAGAGTAAATTAACTTCCATTACGTAATATAATATATGGCGATATGATAATGAAACAAAGTCTTTGTTTTGTTACGGTCCTTATAATATATATCCATACTTATCAGTAATATTTTAATGACATCCAATAATAGTGTGCATTTATTATATTTCTATTGCCATTAGTATGTTTTTTTAATGGTATAATTTAATATGTACATTTATTTTTATATATTTGTATCGCCATATTATATATTACTATTATGAAAAAGAACCTTACAGAAAAAATAATTGATGGAAATTTCACATTAAAGATAAACCCAGTGGACACTACGGCTTGGAAGTTAATGATGTTGATAGATGCAGTAAGCTCTGTCAGATAAAGCCAAAGGTCCAAAACGCAATTATAAGCGAACTGATGAAATAGAAAAGCAAATTATCAGACATCGCTTTTTAGACCCGGATGCCAATAGCGAAGTAATTGCCCAAAAAATGAATCAAACCGGGCATGTAATAAGTCAGAGAAGTGTTGAGCGTACCATTAGCGAATACGGTCTTCAAAAAAAGGGCTACATAAAGCAACTAAAGAAACAGAGGGGGAGAGTGTTGAAATCATAGAACAAAAAACAAAACGTTATGCAAGAAAAAAGACTTTAACCCCCAAGGCTTTCAGCTATTAAATGGGATGCAAAGCATCTTGCAAACGAAGTGTTGGCTTGGAATGATGGAGATATAAAGGTCAAGGATGATACCATTATAGCTACATTTTATGGCTCATCTGATTACATTAAAAAAGATGAGTACATCAATTTGCCGGCTAAGTTGATACAGAATGGTATTGACCCACATATTCCGTGGTTATACAATTACAAACTTGACTTTAGGTTCAAGTAGTGTAAGGTCTACTCCCATAATAAAATCGTTGAGGCATCGGGAGTAAGTTGTGGAGAAATCTTTTTGTAAATATCAAGTAGAGAAACATAGCCCCGTTTTTTCAATCTATCAACAGTAATGGTAGCTCCTAAAATTGGACTCTGTTAGAGAATCGAGAAAACTTACGGAATATGCAAGCACTATTGGGTGATGCAAGTAGCGAAACCACAAAAACATACACTCACCATATAAATATATCAAACAATAAAATAGAAAACACCTTGGACAGAATGCTAAAAAAAGATACTTTTAGAAAAATCAATAACGTTGGATTACGCACAAAGCAGAAATAAACGAATGTTTTTGTGGAGTGTCGTATATCTAAGTGTTATGTACAAGAAATAAAAACCACTATATTTGCATTTCATTTTAATATTTTAATCATGAGTAACGGAACAGTAAAATTTTTCAACAATTCCAAAGGATTCGGATTCATCACCCCTGATGACGGGAGTAAAGATGTATTTGTCCATGTAAATGGATTAATCGATGAAATAACAGAAGGAGACAAAGTAAGTTATGATGTTGAGGAAAGTCCAAAAGGGTTAAACGCAATAAATGTCAAAATTGCTTAATCTATTATTTAATTTATTTGCATCAAAAGAACCTATCAATTATGATAGGTTCTTTTGATTAAATGATGTTTTAATAAAGAAAGGGAATATCTATAGTTGATAATTAAACAGGAAAGTCCAGCACATAATAAATAGGACTCTGAGCGGTCTGCAATGCTTGTGCCGAATTTTTGCGGCAACCCAGCAATGAGTCCCGGTTGAATTACATTTCGGCAAGCTCAATACAGTGCATCCCGGGCATACTTCTATGTACTTAACAAGGGGTTTGAATGTTTATTAACTGAAATTCAGTGCACCGGAGGCTTCTGTAATTGCACCATAACAAGAACGGAAAACCAAATATAGCAATTTAGATGAAATATTTTATACACTCTGGATGAAAAAGAAAAATAGATAACCTGCATTGAAGTAAAACAAATTACCTTTCTGATATATTAAACGTATAGAGATGGAAATGCCGATTAAAAAGAGCTATCCCGCAGGGATTTAGTTCAATCGTGTACTACAGCAAGCTGTTAATAAAACAGGGATTCCCAAGCGGGGGGGAATGCATGTATTACGCCATAGTTTTGCAACACACCTATTAGAAGCCGGTACAGATTTAAGATACATTCAGGAATTACTGGGTCATTGCTCATCGAAGACAACGGAAATTTATACCCATGTAAACAATAAATACTTAAAAAAACATAAAAAGTCCCATGGATGCCCTTTCAATTTAGAATATATTTTGATATTTTAGTCCATTCATTAACGAAAACAAATAAAATGAGCATTGAATATATGGGATATATTAACCAAAGTGGGGTTAATATCTCATAGTTGGCAACAAGGGAAAAAAGTCACATAACATTATAGTCAGTGGGATATTTGTTTTGCCATATATTTGGACACTACTAATAACTTAAGGTAACTATATACAACTTTACACTAATTTATATCAAATATGATTTAATTACATCACAACATAAATCAATTATATTTGTTTTAATTTAAATTATATATATTTACGTTGTCATATTATTATTTGACTTTGGTCAAAAAAAATAGTAAATTGTAAAAGACGAAATCTAAAACTAATGAAAATAACATTACTGTTATTACTTCAAACTAATCCAGATTTATCTAATGTGGCAACAGAATCTACTGCTATTAATTGGACTGCAATTGGAGTAATTATATCAGCTGTTAGTATATTTTTAATTTTAGGTGGAATGCTAATAAAAATTGGAAGATTTAGCGAAGGATTCAAGAATGTAGTTAAGTCTGTTGATGACATGGGAGCAGATATACGCAAAAATACCATGACATTAAAATCAATAACCACACATTTATATTCTTCTGGTAACGCAGCACATGGACTATTTGAGCATAATAGCCCAATTACATTGACTGATATTGGTAAAAGTGTGTTAGAACAATCAGGAGGGAAGGATTATATAGACAAACACCAAATAACCTTAATTCAAGAAATGGAAAACGAAAATCTTGAAACTGCGCTTGACGTACAAAATTATTCTTCATCTCTGCTATTTTTAAAAACAGAGATTGATGGTTTTAAATATATAAAAGATTGGGTTTACAATAATCCAGTATTTGAAAATATAAATATTACAATGGCTGAAATAATTAAAGTTATGGCTGTTTATTTAAGAGATAAGTACCTTGAAAAACACACCAACTTATTAGAAAAATAATATATCAGTCTTTCTTTGGGTTATAGTTTAAGGCTGTCTTTAAATCATTGTCAAAATCAGAAAACTCCTTTTTAGGCTCTATTATTTCATAATTAAATGGTATTTCTTGCTGACCAAACTTTTTATTCCAAACTTTTTCAAATTCCTTCCAGTTGTCTGAAATGTTCATTAAAGTAACCGCACTAATTATTTGTTTATTTAAGTGCTCAATGCCTTCATCCCTTGTTAAATGTTGATGCAATTTACTTTTCAATCTACCATCTTGCTTTCTGGATGTGAGCTTTAATAGAGATTCTAAAACTCCCCTTGGTAATACGGAATAAATATATATTTTTGTCCATTTACCAATAACGTTAGGGCGTGCTCCTTTTTTGATTTGCGATACTGTAAAATCCCACTGATTAAATCTAAAAATTTCTTTATAAAATTCATCAGGAAATCTTTTTTTCCAAGGAAGTAATTCTTCTGATATGTATTTTTTAACCCAACTTGGCTATAATCAAATCTACTCTCCATCATCCCAAACACTTACA
>CBDUZZ010000095.1:0-14535 GCA_965371855.1 uncultured bacterium | reverse complement strand
AAATACAATGAAGACGGCTCCCTGGATGTTTACATTCAGAAAGAGAATCCAGGAGACGATAAAGTTTCCAACTGGTTACCGGCATACGATGGTCTATTTTCATTACAAGCTCGTTTATACTGGCCTAATCCTGAAAATTTAGACCCCTTGTATGAAATGCCTTCTGTTAAGAAAATAAAATAAATTACAGCTAAAAAAATAAATATTAAATATGAAAAAAATACTATTACTACTGACAGCAATAGTGCTGTCAGTAGTAATGTTGAGTTGCACTCAGCAAACAGCTACACATCAGCAAGCCGTCACTTCCTTATCAAAAGAGATAAAGGAAATTAGTCCGGGAATTTTAGAAGGATATTTATCGAAAGAGGAAATACCCAATAGCTTAAAATTAGTACCTCCTCCACCAGAAGAAGGTTCAGCCGCTTTTAGGTTTGATCAGGAGGTAGCAGCAAAATATGTAGCTCTAAAAGATGAGCATAGAAAAGCACAAGCCACCAAAGATGCAATATTGGCATTTCCTGAAGCGGCAGATGCTTTTAATATAGTGTTGGATGTTGAAATTTCAGAACAAAATACCCCGCATTTGTATATGATACTTCGCAGGACTTTAGCCGATGCAGGTTTATCAACTTATGGTGCAAAAAATCATTATCAACGTGAAAGGCCTTTTATGCTTAACAATATGCCAATTTGCACTCCTGAAGATGAAGCCGCTTTAAGAAAAGATGGTTCCTACCCATCGGGTCATACAGCTATTGGCTGGGCATGGGCATTAATTTTAGCCGAGGTATTTCCTGAACAAGCCGATGTTATCCTGAAAAGAGGAAAAGAATTTGGCATTAGTCGTAATGTGTGTAATGTGCATTGGCACAGCGATGTAGTTACCGGAAGAATGATGGGTGCAGCGGCAGTGGCCATGTTGCACTCCAATACTGATTTTTTGATTGATTTGGAAGCAGCTAAAGAGGAAATTAAATTATTACGAATAAAGTGAAAATAAGTTATTTAGTCTTTGCAAGAAACTAAACATTTGTACGTCATTGCGAGGACGACAGGACGAGGCAATCTCCTGAGATACAGATTGCTTCACTTCGTTCGCAATGACGATTTATGAGTGTTCATAGAGTTTTCTTGCAGGCACTATTAAGAATCATCACTTAAACATGGGCCATTAATTTTTATTAATTCGAATTATGAAAACATCATTAATTAAAATAAGAGTTTTTTTACTTTTTCTGGTATTCTCTCTTTCTTATAATCTTATGGCACAAAATGCCCCTGCAAGAAATGCAAAAAAAGATTCTGTTTATTTTAGTAAGCCCTATCCATTTATACTTCCTGTTATGGGAGAGAAGGTTCATAATTTAGGATTTAAGTTACCTTTTCCTATGGGGATTATGGTAAATGCTTTAGCTGTAAAACAAGATTTAGCTCTAACAAATCTCAAGATAGGTTTTAACGAATCTGAATGGATTGAACTTGATGATGTTGTTACTTTTGATGAAATCTCAAGTCAAGCTGCAACATTTAATGCCCGTTTTGATTTATGGGTACTGCCTTTTCTTAATGTGTATGGCATTGTTGGGCGAACAGCCGATGGTGATATTGATGTGAATTTAATAGAACCTTTCCCATTGAAAGTTACCACAAGCATAGGTGGCAACTATGTTGGTTACGGAGTGTTATTAGCAGGAGGAGTAGGACCTCTTTTTGTTTCGGTTGATGCTAATAGAACATATAATTACAATCCGCGACTTGATGATCCGGCTAAAGTTTTAATTGCAGGAATGCGTGCAGGACCAATAATCAGGTTTAAAAATAAACCAGATATGAATGTGGTTATTTGGGCAGGGGCAATGTATTCTCATTTTAATGGAGAAACAATCGGAAGTATTGATGTTATAGACATTGCACCAGATGCCCCTGGGAAAATTGATGAAATGCAGGGCGACCTTGATGATTGGTATTACGCAAAACCACCACTTGGACAAGAATTATGGAAGGAAACTTATGATAAACTCAGCAATGGACTATCCGATTTAAAAAACAATGTTGAAACAGGATATATACGTTACGACATGACCAAAAAGGTTACACAACCATGGAATATGCTGATTGGAGCTCAGTGGCAAATAAATTATCGTTGGCAGTTTCGAACTGAAGCTCAGTTTTTGGGTAGTCGTACAGCAGGCATGATCTCTCTTAACTACCGTTTTGGTATTAAGGGTAAAAATTGGTTGCAAGGTAATTCCAGTGATTAATACAATATTAAATAAAAGTTTTCGCACTAAATTAACTTATTAGAAAAAAAGATGAGTTTTAGAAAAACATTTTTAGGGTTATTCATAACAATTATTGTAAGTTCTACCATACTTAAAGCGCAGGATCAAGATATTGATACGCTTTTTAATGAATCGAGCAATACGCTTACCGCTGTTCCTTTAATCATTAATAATCCGGCATTGAAAACCGGGTTTGGAGCCATGGGGATGTATTTCTTCAAGTTTAATAAAGAAGATAAAGTTTCTCCTCCATCTACTATAAATCTTATGGGCTTGTATTCAACAAATAAAAGTTACGTTATGGCTGTTATGAGTAGATTGTTTTGGAGTGAAGATAAAAACCGTGCAAGTTTTGCTACAGGGGTTTCAAATATCAACAATAACTTTCTTTACAATATTGAGGATAATGATGTTCGACTGGTATTTACAGAAAATCGCAAATTTATAACTTTAGAATATAGCCGGAAGATTATAGGAGAGTTCTACCTTGGTGGCTTATATCTTGGTACTCAAACCAGTTATGCTTTCAATAGTGGCACTGATGAAGAAAATGATTTTGCCGAGGATTTTTTCGAACAAAATGAGATTACGGACAATTTCGTGTCAAGTTTAGGATTAAATATTTCTTTAGATACGAGAGATTACGTATATTATCCAACCAGTGGGCTTATGTTTAGTATTAGACCAAAATTTAATACAGAATGGCTGGGTAGTGACAATAATTATACCGATACCGATTTTGAAGCAGCTTACTTCGTTCCATTGGCTTCTAATCAGGTTCTGGGCTTTGCTATGGGAGGAGGTTTCGCAACGGGCGATGTGCCATTTGACGGATACCAGAATTTTGGGGTAAGAAATAACTTAAGAGGATACCAGGCCGGTAAATACAAAGGTAAGCATATGATAGCCGGGCAGGCCGAATATCGTTGGAGGTTTTATAAGCGATGGGGAGCTGTGGCATTTGCAGGAGCTGGTTCCATTTGGGGCAATGACAATGAAAAGGAAGCTTTTGAACAAAAATTATTACCAAGTGCCGGTTTGGGAATGCGTTTTATGATTTCCAGGGAGAAACGAATCAATTTACGTTTGGACTACGCATTTGGAACAGATGGTAATCAAGGCTTATATTTTGGAGTAATGGAAGCATTTTAAAAATTACAAAGTTCCACCCATTGTGGATTAATAAATTAAATATAAAAGTTTGAAAAATAAAATAAATTATTATTAATTAAAACAAATATCTAAAATGAAAAATTTACTAGTATTATTGACATCAATTATGTTTGGGGTTTTATCTGTAACTGCCCAGCAATCTCAAGAAGAATTGTCTGCGGCGGCAGCAAACCCTGTAGCTAATTTAATGAGTTTCCCCTTTCAGAACAATTTAAACATGAATTACCCTGAATACAACCGAAATATGAATATATTAAATATTCAGCCGGTAATACCTCTTATGGGTGGTAAATTAATCACCAGGACAATCTTCCCTATTGTTCGAATACCTGATTTTAGTAGTGAAAGTGGAAAGCTTTCTTCGGGATTGGCTGATATTGTATTTACTGCATTTTATGTTCCGGAAAGTAAAGGAGTAATGGTTGGATTTGGACCGGTAGTTGAACTACCAACGGGGGGAAGCATCCGGGGTACTCAAAAATGGAGCGCAGGGCCATCATTTGTAGCTTTGATCCAACCGGGAGATTGGACCATTGGTGGCTTAATAAATAATGCATGGTCATTTGCTGGTAAATCAGATAGTACTGTAAACCACATGATGTTGAATTTGTTTGTTGTGCGTCAATTAGGTGGTGGTTGGTATGTGAACAGTGCTCCTATTATCACTGCTGACTGGACTGCTGATTCTGAGGATCGGTGGATAGTTCCTTTGGGAGCAGGATTTGGTAAAATGACGCTTCTTGGAGGGAAACTTCCTTTGAACCTGCAAACGCAATTGTATTATAATGTGGTGCGGCCGGATGATGGCCCCGAATGGCAATGGAGAATGCAAGCGCAGATAATGTTGCCAACTAATATTTTTGGCGGGAAAGAATAATCTGAAAAATTTTCCATAAAATGATGAATCAAAAAAAAATATGGCTTTCTCTGCTTTTGATTTTTTTTGGATTTTTACTTTATGCACAGGATGTAGAGGATAAAAGCATAACAAAGCAAATATGGCTTGATTATAACCCGACCTATTCTCTTTCGGAAAAGGTGGATTTATATGGTGATATTGGAGCCATGACTGTGTTTCCTAATGAATGGTATAGATTTGTTGTCGGCCCTTCGGTTCGATATTTGCGACCAAATTTGATATTTAAAAAACTCTATTACAAAGAGGAACTTCATGCTGGAATACGGTTTTTCTTCACAGCCAATAAAAGTTCTCCTAACCGGCTTGAAATACGGCCCTTTCAGGGATACAAACTATACTGGCCCAACCGTCCCAGGATAGTTTTACAGCATTATGTTCGCCTGGAAGAACGATTCGATATTGAAACATCCGATTGGGTCAATACTTTTGGCTTAAGAGTGCGGTATAGGGTTAGGTTGATACTAAAATTTAAAGGAGACTGGTTATCCTTTAATGATGGGCTTTATTTGCCAGTGAGTATAGAATACTTCCAGAATTTGAAAGGGGTACAACAATTCAATGATGTAGTGCGGGTCAGTCCGGGTATTGGTTATGAATTTTCAGAATTAATGAAGGCCGAATTTGATTTATCCTACCATTATACTAAGAATACGGTTGAAGATAACTTCGCCACCAATGATATTGTATTTCGATTTAGGGTCTTTTATAAATTGCAAAAAAAAATTGATAATGAAATTAATAAAAAAGATTAAAATTACTAACTAAAATTAGGTGTAAAGTTTGTGAAAGCTAAATAAACATCAAGGGATTCAATAAGTGTTTCGCTTAACTTGAAATTGAAATTAGGACAACTATGAAGATATTTTAGATTCATTTAAAATTTTAGCAGAAAAGTACAGGTCAGGGAAGTATTACAAACCCAGATCAATTAACATCCATAATGAAAGAATCAATAATATTTATTTGTTTGCTTTATTGCGGTTCGTTTTTATGTAAGGCACAGGAGTTTTCTCCACGTGCTTACTGGCCGGCTCCCAAAGGAACTATGCTGGGAGTTTCCGGATATTCGTATTCTCTCGGAGATGTAGTAACAGACCCTTCTTTACCCATAGCAGGGGTAGATTCGCGAATTAGCACATTCTTTCTCTCTTACATGAATACGCTGAGTTTGTTTGGCCGTACTTCTAACCTTGTGATAGAGCTGCCCTATTTGTGGGGCACTACGATTGGCACCTTAAATGGGGATACACTGAGGCGTGATATTTCCGGAATTGGAGATATAGGTGTCACCTTTTCGGTTAATCTGATAGGTGCGCCTTCTATGAGCAGAGAAGAGTTTCAGCAACTGCGCAATGATCCACATCAGATACTTGGGATAAGTTTTAAGATATTGGTACCCGTAGGTACTTATAATGCAGAAAAGTTGATTAATACCGGGGCTAATCGCTGGACTTTCAGAACCCAGTTGGGGTACATAATCCCCATACAAAAAAAGTGGTTGGTGGAATTCAATCTGGGGGCGTGGTTCTTTGGTAATAACGATGACTTCTTGGGCGTAACCAGAGAGCAAAAGCCCATAATGGCTACAGAGCTTAACCTGGTTAGACGATTTAAGCCGGGCTTCTGGGTGGCTCTGGATTTAAACTATTTTACAGGTGGACGCACAACTATAGGCGGTAACCTGAATGCAGATATGCAACGTAACTCAAGAATAGGAGGAGCCATAGTTTACCCGTTTTATGGCCGACATTCATTGAAAGCAAGCTTCAGTATGGGCATGGTTACCGAGACAGGAAATGACTTCAAAACTATAATGATCATTTATCATGTACTCTTGAAGTAAAAATGACAATTCTAATTAATTATTATGAAAGTAAAAAAAATCTGATGTCCCTGCAATCAGGGAAATAGATACAATAGCTCACAAATTACATGCTTTATGGGGGGATTGTTTGGTATTTCATTGTGCATGTCTGTGTATTTTTTTATTAAGCACCTGATAGCAACCAATAAAAACGTTTCACCCAGGACACTCATGTATTATAATATTGTTGTCTTTGGTTCCATAGCTTGTTTATTGTTTTTTGGCAATACCGGTGTCTTTGAGTTGTTCTTTTTTATTACCCTATCCATATTATTGATGGCACTGGGCAGATGGCTTGACCCAGGAAAGAAGATAGAAAACACAGCAACAGGCTCCGGTGAATAAATGTAATATGAAAAAGAGTACTATCAGACTTTTGGAAATATTTGCCGTTCTAACTACCGGTTTAGGGAAATTCATTTTCGTTGATATTTTTGATTATAAGTTTTAGTATGTAACCCTGGCCATTTTGTTTTGGATCGGATATGTAATTATTTTTTCTTTACCGGATGCTCTACCTTGCCTTCATAAAAAGTATCTCCCTTAATTAATAAAACACCTTCTAATAAATTGCTAACCGGTTTTAAAAGTGTTTTTAGGGGACGGATATCGCTTAACTTTGGATTTTTACCTGTACCTGAAATGGATTGGTATGTTTTGATCTTTCCTTTTTTATCAATTACCGCCAATACAATTCCTATAGAATCAGTATGCAGATCATATTTTCCACGTACTGCTATCCGGTTCTTTTCAGTTGCAAAAGCTACATCGCGCATATTCAGGCTACCGTTTTCAATGCTCCAGTCAGATACAAGTTTACTGATCTCTGTTGAATCATTCTTATTGTTTATAAGAATACTTGTCACATCAGCTCCTTTGGTTACCAGTAATCCAATTGGTCCGGCAAGAACAACCGCACCAATATCCAGCAGCGTAAAATTTTGACTGCGGTTCAGTTTCCAGAGTATTTTATCCAAATTTATGCCATGTAAAGTGATATCCTGCCCTTCCAATAAAATGTGGCCATTTATTGTTTTTGACATTTCTTCCCAATCCTGTCCCTTACCTTTTAGTTGAATAATAGCATCCATATTGCCTTTGACCACAGGAGGTTGATGTAAACGATCAAAGAAATTCCCGAACTTAAATTGAGTTAAGGAATAATCAATATTAAAATATGGTGTTTCAGCATAAGGGGCAAATGCAAACTTCCCTTCCCCATTTTGAAGAAATGTTTTGCTTTTCAATACGTCAATGGTATAAACACCCTCCTTAATGTCTATTTCAGTTGTTAATTCAGTAAAATAAATCTGCGACGACCAAAAACGTTCTACTTCCAGATCGATATCAGCAGAGAGTGTAGCAAACGGTACAGGTTCTACCATTTTATCATAAATTACATCATCAATGTTTATTGCAATACCATCACAATGAATTGTATCTTTTGGAAATCCGAATTCAAAATCTGATATGTTTAAAAAGGCATGTTCAATGACCCTGATGGTATCAAACCTGGAAAATTTCATTTGGGCGAAAACCTTTCCATGTATCTCTGTTGAATCAGTAATATGAACAGAATCCGGTGCGTAATAATTCAAGAGATAACCCGGATTTAATGTGATGATATTGACTACGATATCCACTGAATCATGAAAGTTGGTATTGTTGTAATAAGTACAACCTCCATGTAGTTTGCCTTCATCAAACTCAATGTCGAAACCATTGATATCTATGACTGTTGTTGTATCTATCTCCGAGAAATTCAGATGGCCATTGCTTAACCGAACCGGTGGAAGAAAGCTATCTATCCGGGCATTGCAGTAAGGAATTTCGAAATGCATTTCGGGCATTTTAAAGGCTGTTAGAAGGGCTTCGCGTGTGATGGTCCCGTGTACCCCAAGGTCAGCATTGATGATGGGATAAGGGAAACGTTCACCAAAATCTTTTCTCGACTTAGGCATCCATCCTACCAACTCGGCCAAATCAAAATTTTCTGAATGAATGGTCAGGTTTGTTTGGGTGATTTCTTCTTTTTCTGCCAGCAGGCTGGTAGCATGCAAAATATCACCATTGATAAGTATATCAGTATTGCCGGCAATTAGTTTTAGACCCTGTATTTGAATAGAATCGTAAGGCCCGGAGATGGTACCGTCGAGCAACTTTACTTCAAGCAAATCGATAATCCCAAAAGAAACATCATTGAAGGCAATTTTCAGGCTGTCGTTTTTAGGCAAAGTCCAGGTAGTGTCGTTGATCATTTCTCCGAAATAATTAAATCGTAATCCAATTTTGCCCCTGATATCTTCAAGGAAATCAAACTTCAATAACTCATCATAATTTTCGATATCCAGGTTAATATCCACATAGGTTTCAACTTTCGGTTTTTGAAAATCCTTTACTTTTAATGACACATTTAAATTACCTGCAGGTGCTACAGCATATAGGGTATCTATATCTAATCGGGCATGTGATAAATTTTCAAGTTTTCCGGAGAAAAAGGAAGCTGTTAAATTGAGGTTTTGCAGATATTGGTCTGATTGAGGATCTGTTATTTTAATATCTTTTAATCCAAATTTGCAATCAATTAGCGGAATCTCATTTATAAAATCATGCGTTATTTTTCCATTAAAATAAACACTTCCTTCCTGTATGTTTTCGATACCACTTTGAGAAAGGAATAAATTTGTAAAACTTAAGTCGTTATCGTTTACAGCAAGGTCTATTTCCAGATTTTTATCCTGTCCGAATTGAAAAAAACCATGGGCCGATAACTTTGCTTTATCAAATTCGATGCTTGCCGTTTCAACTAAGGCGGTGCTATCTTGCAACAAGATCATTAAAACGGTTTCTATTTTCAAATTCCTGTCGTTAAGTTCAATGATATCCAGCACCGGGACTTTATTCAGAAATAAATTTGACTTGAGTTTAAGGGAAAGTGTATCCTCATTAAAATAAAAAGAGGTAACAATGTTATCAATTAAAATATCAGTTTTTGATTGAGTAATTTCATCATAATAATTCAGTTGAATATTATCTAAAATCAAATAGTCAAGGGCAAGCTCCAAATCCATTTTTACACTGTCCTTGTCCCTTTCCCATTTGGGCATTTTTTTCAAATTACCAATACTATCAATGATTTGCATGGCATTCAATATATTGAAAGAACTATCGGGATGTTGAACAATCTGAAACAGTCCATTCTCAAGTTCAACACCCGTAATATGCAATTTACCCTGAAATAAGTTCGTAAAATTAAACGCCAGGTATATTTTATCCAGTGTAATGATGGCTTGTTCAGATGTATCCCGTTCTTCTAATTTAGAAGCAAAATATGTTACCTCATTTAACGATATGGAAAATTGGGGAAAGTGGACAAAGGGACTTAAGCTAATATTTTCAAAATCAATCTCACCTGCTGTAATATTGTTTGAATAGGTAAGCAAATTGCGGGCTATATCATCCCTGTTATGATTAAAATAGGCAAACAACAATAAAAGGGCTAAAAAAACCAGCGAAATCAATCCACTTATTGTTTTAAATAGTATACGAATTAGCTTTTTCAATTTATTAGATATATCTTTTCCGGAAAGTTGCACACTTCCTGATAATGTTTTGTAGTTTATTTAGCATCAAAATCAATTACAAATGTAGTTCAATAATTTGAATCTGGTTTGACACCTGTTTAACCCTTTTTGATAATTTGAGAAATTAAATTTATATTTACCCTGAATGAAGTTTTGTTTTTGTTGCCCCACAAAGATAATTTGAGATGCTTAATCTCTTTTTTTTTAACGTATAGAACGTAATTGGAATCAAGCATATAATAAAACTGAAAATATAATTAATATATGAAAAACAAGATAGCACTCGGAATTGATTTTGGTTCTTCTGCAGTAAGGGTTTTAACATTAGAATTAGAAAGTGGAAAGGTTTTAAATTCGGTACAGCAAGTTTATCAACAAGGAGAAGATGGTGTTTTCGTTTCTGAGAAAGATAGTTTATTGGCACGACAAAACCCTAAAGATTATCTAAATTCTTTAGAGTTGGCATTGGGAAAAGCATGCATTGAAAATCAAGCTCTGAATATAAAAATGTCAGCAGTGGCAGGTATCGGCATTGATGCAACAGGCTCTACACCACTGCCTGTAACAAAGGAAATGAAACCATTATCTGAGATGGAAGAGTTTATGGATAACTTAAATGCCTATGCATGGATGTGGAAAGACCATACTTCGCATAAAGAAGCAGACCATATTACAGGTATTATTAGCGATATGCGACCACAGTATTTAGATAAGATTGGTGGTGCTTATTCTTCTGAGTGGTTTTGGGCAAAGATACTTCACTGTCGTAATGTTGATAAAAAAGTTTTTGATGCTGCTTATACCTGGCTTGAGCTAAGTGATTTTATCCCGGCAGTTTTAGCAGGTGTAAATGATGCGGAATCTGTAAAACGGAATGTTTGTGCTGCGGGTCATAAGGGTTTATATAGTGACGAATGGGGTGGGTTTCCTGACTTAGAATTTATTGAATCGCTTCATCCTGATTTAGTTAAAGTAGCTAACACTCTTCCGGAAGAGACTTTTTCAATTGAGCATACTGTTGGAGGATTATCAATAGAGTGGGCAGATAAGTTTGGAATGGCTGCAGGTATTCCAATTGCTATGGGGATTTTAGATGCTCACGCCGGTGCTGTAGGTTCCGGTATTAAGGATGGTAGTCTGGTAAAAATCATTGGAACTTCCACCTGTGATTTGGTTCTTGGCGATTTACATACTGGAAACTCGAATATTCAAGGTGTGGCAAGCGTTGCAACTGAATCTGTACTTCCAAATTATTATGGAATAGAAGCCGGACAAAGTGCTGTTGGTGACATTCTGAATTGGTTTATAAATAATGTGCTGAACAATACAAAAAGCCACGCCGAACTTACTGAAGCTGCAAAAAAACTACAGGTTGGCGAAAGCGGGTTGTTAGCATTAGACTGGAACAATGGAAACCGCTCCATTTTATCAGATTCAATGCTTTCAGGGCTTGTTATCGGACAAACACTGCAAACAAAAGATTTTGAAATTTATCGAGCTTTGATTGAAGCAACTGCTTTTGGTGCTTTACGGATTATTGAAGATATGGAAAGGCAAGGGGTGGTAATTAACGAAGTGGTTAACTGTGGAGGTATTACGCATAAAAATGATCTGTTCATGCAAATTTATGCCGATGTAATAAATAAGCCAATGAAAGTGGCTGCTAGTGATGAAACAGTTGCATTAGGAGCTGGGTTGATGGGTGCTTATGTTGCTTATAAAGAGGATGGTGTTGAAGTTTCATATAACGAGCTGCAAGACAAAAGTTGTTCTATGCTTGAGAAAGTATATACACCAAACCCGGAAGCCGTAACAGTTTACAAGCAGTTATATGAAAATTACAAGTTATTGCACGATTCATTCGGTGTAGAAGGTACAAAGCTTAATCTGTTTTCTGTAATGAAAGATTTAATAAAGATAAAAAATGTGATAGATTAACATAACTTAATAGTGTCGGCCGGATATTTTACTGTTTTTATAAAAATATTTTGTAGTTAAATTGTTATCTTTCGCATGTCAAAACAAAAATTTATTATACATAAAAATATAAAAAAAACATGAGTAACAGATTAATAGGAAGACTTCCAAAAGTAGGGATCCGCCCTGTAATTGACGGTCGGGAGCGTGGCGTGCGCGAATCATTAGAAGACCAGTGTATGAATATGGCCAAAGCTGCGGCCAAATTAATTGAAGACAACTTACGCTTTCCCGGTGGCGAAAAGGTAGAATGTGTTATTGCCGACACAAACATCGGTGGTGTGGCTGAAGCGGCTATGTGTGCCGACAAATTTAAAAGAGAAGGTGTTGAAGTTTCATTAACTGTAACCCCTGCATGGTGCTATGGAACTGAAGTAATGGATACTGACCCTCTGATTCCTAAAGCTGTTTGGGGTTTTAATGGTACTGAACGTCCGGGTGCTGTTTATCTTGCTGCGGCATTGGCCGGGTATTCACAAAAGGGATTGCCTACATTTGGCATTTATGGTCATGATGTACAGGATGCAGGTGATACAGATATTCATGACGATGTAAAAGAAAAGATTCTACGGTTTGTAAAATCGGCCTTAGCTGTAGCTCAGATGAAAGGTAAATCATACTTGTCACTTGGCTACTCTTCGATGGGAATAGCAGGATCGATGGTTGATTCTAATTTCTTTCAGGATTATTTAGGAATAAGAACCGAGTTTGTTGACCAAACTGAACTACTCAGACGAATTGATGAAGAAATTTATGATAAAGATGAGTTTAGTAAAGCATTAAAGTGGACTCGCAAAAACTGTGAAGAAGGGAAAGATCATAACAGGGAGCACAATAAGGCCGACAAAAAAAGAAAAGATTATGAATGGGAAACGGTTGTAAAAATGACCCTTATCATCCGTGATTTGATGATTGGAAATCCAAAGCTAAAAGAGATGGGTTTTGGAGAAGAGTCATTAGGCAGAAATGCTTTGATTTCAGGCTTTCAGGGACAAAGACAATGGACTGATTATATGCCTAATGCTGATTTTCCTGAAGCAATACTAAACTCATCTTTCGACTGGAATGGAATTCGTCAGGCATTTATTGTTGCAACTGAGAATGATAGTTTAAATGGCGTTTCAATGCTGTTTGGTCACCTATTAACAAATACTGCTCAGATATTTTCTGACGTACGTACCTATTGGAGTCCCGATGCTGTAAAACGGGTTTCCGGCAAAGAACTCACCGGCAAGGCTAAAGATGGTATAATCCACCTGATTAACTCCGGTTCAACAACGCTTGATGCTACAGCACAGCAGCGAAATGAGCAAGGTGAACCGGCAATGAAACCATTTTGGGATATTACTGAAGAGGAAGCTCAAAAATGTTTAGATAACACAAAATGGCCTCAGGCTGTCAAAGAGTATTTCCGTGGAGGTGGTTACTCATCCCAATTTAAAACCGATGGTGAAATGCCGGTAACAATGTGCAGAGTTAACCTTGTAAAAGGTGTTGGTCCGGTATTGCAAATTGCTGAAGGATGGACAACTGTAATTGATTCTGAAATTCATAAAATTATAGATGAAAGAACAAATCCAACATGGCCAACAACATGGTTTGCTCCACGTTTAAACGGTTTAGGCGCATTTAAAGATGTGTATTCGGTAATGGCAAACTGGGGAGCTAACCACGGTGCAATAAGTTACGGACATATTGGTGCCGACCTGATTACCCTTGCATCAATGCTTCGCATTCCGGTAAATATGCATAATGTTGACGAGCAGGATATCTTCCGTCCTTCTTCATGGGCTGCCTTTGGAGCTGAAAAAGAGGGATCAGATTACAGAGCTTGTAAAGCATACGGTTCTCTTTACGGATTTAAAGAATAAGTTCAAGCTTAAGTTACATAGAAACAACTATATTCATCCGATGGTCGCAAAGTCATCGGATGAATTATTTTATTACACAAACTGCTTAACGATATCGGTCAGCTGATTTGCTAGAACTACACCCGATTGATTAAAAACAACCTGTCCATTCTTGAACACCATCAGAGTAGGCACACTTCGTATAGCATACTTTTGGGCAATTGCCTGATTTTTATCCACATCAATTTTTAGTATTCTTATTTTGTCACCGAGTTTGTCTTTCACCTCTTTTAGTATCGGAGGCATCATGCGACATGGTTGACACCACTCTGCCGAGAAGTCGATTAACACAGGCTTGTCGCTATTTATTACATCTTTAAATGAACTCATAATTCTTTTTTCCTGTAGGAACTCAATTATTGTACCTAATCGTTTTTGCTGACAAAATTACAGGAAATCCCGATAGCGGATGAAGAGACAATGAGAACTTAGCTCCAAGCCTTCACTTGAAGAAATATAGTAGTGTGTTCGTAAATAAACATTTCAATCATATTTAACCATGACCAAAATAATCTTTGTAAATATCTTTGGACAGTTCTCCATGATTGAAGCCGACAAAACAGTTTGACCGAAACCTTATGTGCTCATTTAACAGTTTATTCATGACTCGGGTCACCATCGCTTACAGCATCATCCAACCAGAAAATCCCGCTTTACAATTATTGCAAAACGGGACTATTTGGTACATAGTTGGAGTGCAATTTTGAGTCGCGCTCCAACTAATTTTTACAGGAATATTTTGAACTCTTGTAAAGGTTTGTATATTTAGCTCTACTACCATTTTCGTGGATAGATATTTAATCATTCACTAAATTGACATATT
>CBDUZZ010000094.1:0-14732 GCA_965371855.1 uncultured bacterium | reverse complement strand
ATTTAAACAAGGTTTCTTTTAGTTGTTATTGAAGATAAATCGCTCAATTAAGGTATTAATAATTATTATTTTTACGATAAGAAATATAATACTTAAGGATATTTTTAATGGATTTTAATCCTATCTTTTTGAAATCTATATCACCGGGAGCAAAAAACTGATAACCTGCAACATCATCTTTAACTTCAATTTTGTTAATGTCTTTTGTTTTACAAATAAATGCAAAATCTAATGTGTAAACAGAATATCCTGAAAATATATACTCATTGGGGAAAGAGATTAAATAATCAATTTGGGTTATTTCTAAATTCAGTTCTTCTTTAATCTCCCTTTTAAGAGCTTTTTCGGCTGTTTCACCCGGGTCAACAAAACCTCCCGGCAGATCTAACAAACCTTTTTTAGGCTCTTTGGCTCTCATGGTTAGAAGTATCTCGTTATCCTCATTTTCTATTATTGCAGCAACGGCAGATGCAGAGTTAATGAAAAAGTGAAAGTCGCAACTATCACACCTAAACGACTTGTCATCCTGATAATGAAATTGGCTGGATCCACATTTTGGACAGAATTTTATAATCTCATGCGGTTTTGTCATATTACCCTTTTTTTTCGCTTTTTTCTATAAAAATAGTAAATTTAAATTCTCATGGAATATTTGTTAAAAAGAAATTAAGGTAAAGTTTTTGTAAAGCAGAAGTATTTATTCTGTTGTGCTTGTAAATCACTATTTTATGAAGTTTAAAACTGCTTATGATATAATCGCACATATTTTGGGACTGGAAAAAATTTCCGGTAATGAAAACGGATATATTAAAACTGATAATAAAAAACGGTTTATTCGTACTAAATGGGGATTTGAACCGGAAGAAAAACATAATCTCAGAATTATGGTTTTGAAACTTGAACATAAGTTGGGGAAGTTAATTCAAAGAACAGATGAACTTGCTTATGATAATGAGGTTTTGACTAGAAAAAAGGAGGGGTTAACAAAGCAGTTAAGAAAAAGTCAGGAATTTTCAAAAGAGGTAAGAAGGGAGAAAGGATTTATTCGTAAACTCTTAAAAGAGGTACTTGATAAAAATGTTGCATTGGAAAAAAAATACTTAAGATTAGAAAAACATAAAATGAATATAAGTAAGCAGCTTGAGAATCTTATATCAACCAAAGCCCACCTGTTAGAACAGTATAACGCTTTGATAGAAAAAAACAGTCAGCAAAAGAAACAGTTACAAGAAATGCAAAAAGCTATTTCTAGTCTTAAAGAGAAGAACGAAAAAAATAAGGGATTCAAAACATAGTTGTTAGTATGTTATTGAATGTGTTGTTAATATCACTAAACAAAGGCCACCGTTAGATGACAGTGGCCTTTGTTTTTATCTAAATAGTTTTTATTTAGAAATAGGTTTTAACTTGATTTTAAAAGAGTAATCTTTTGGAGCAATTGAGAAATTGGCGTGAGGCCTTGCTCCCCATGAATTATCACCACCAACGCCCATCATCAGATGATCGATATTAAGATATGTCTCTTCCTTTGCTTTAATATCAACAGGATGTACGGTACCTCTGCGTTCAAAGGTCAGGTCTTCAGGTGAGAAATGGAGGGCAGAGAAACCAATAGGAGAGTCTCCCCTAATAAGCCATCCGTTTCCGTTAGCATTTGTTACCGAAACCCATTTAACATCCGATTTGTAACCTGTTTCCTGTGGGGTTGGGTATGGGTAGAATTGTTCCGTAACTGTACTTTTGTATAGATCGATAAAAGCTGAAGTGTTTCTGTCAGAATAGTTTTCCCACGGGCCGCGTCCGAACCATGAAACGTTTTCATACTCTTTTGGAAGAACCATCATCATACCCAATCTTGGAATCATTGGAGCTTTTTTGTCTCCAATCCTGAAATCGTAATTTATAACTATATCACCTGTGCCATAAACTAAGTAGGTAATAGTGAGTTTGCTTTTTGTTTCAGGTAGAGTGAAAAAATAGGCAACGCTTACTTCATTATTCCCGGCTTTGGTCACGGAGAAATCATCCAAAACTCTTGATTCTCCGGCATGACGCCATACACCCAGTCTTTGTGTCATTCTGTATCCATAGTCGTTGTCATTAGGTGCTCTCCAGAAATTTGGAACAGGGCCGCTTTCCAGCAGGTCTTTGCCATCATATTTATACGATACTAATATCCCTTTTGTGTTGTCAAAAGATGCAATAAAGCGGTCACCGGAAACTACAACTTTAGTCTCTGTTGACTTAACATCAATAGCAGCACCCCTGTTTATTTTTACTTTTTCCGGTTTACTGTTAGGCAGCTTGAATTGTTCTGTAGCTAAAACAGTGTTGGCGGGTAAAATTCCCCAGTCATTCTTTAAGCTAACTGCAAAAAATATGTAGTAATCTTTACCGGGTGATTTAGTTAGTTTTCTGAGGTTTAATGATATTTCACCTGATTTTCCCGGTTCAATTCCTGATACCGGACTTTCTCCTTTAAGAACAGAAATCCCATCAGCTTTAACTTCCCAGCTTAGGTTGAAATTATCAAGGTTGATGAAAAAATAACCGTTTTTTAAACAAACTGTATTGTTTGCAAAATCAACAGACTTTATTTTAATGTCCTGATACACTTTTTTAACTTCATATATTGAAGGGTGTAATGTTCTGTCAGGATTAACAAGTCCGTTCAAACAGAAGTTGGCGTCACTTGGTGTCCCCTCAGGTCCGTAATCACCACCATAAGCCCAGAACTTTTCTCCTTTATCATTATACTTCACCAGACCCTGATCAACCCAGTCCCATATAAAACCACCTTGCAGATTGTCGTATTTTTCAATTACATCCCAGTATTCCTGTAGGTTACCTACGCTGTTACCCATAGCATGAGCATATTCACATTGGATGTATGGGCGTTTCTGAATAGTCCGGCCATAACGAACCATGTGGTCAATAGGAGCATACATTGGGCATACGATATCGGTGTGGTCAGCAGTGCCGGCACGCTCATATTGTACCGGACGAGTATTGTCTCGTTTGTGTATCCAGTTATATGTTGCAACGAAGTTAGGCCCGTCACCGGCTTCATTTCCCAAAGACCATATTATTACTGAAGGATGGTTTTTATCTCTTTCAACCATTCGTTTAGTTCGTTCAATATGAGCACCCATCCAGGTAGTGTCTTTTGCAAGTGATTCCTTGCCGTAACCCATACCATGTGATTCGATGTTAGCTTCGTCAACAAGATATATTCCGTATTCATCACATAACTCATACCATCTTTCAGCGTCAGGATAGTGGCAGGTTCTTACTGCATTAATGTTATGCTCTTTCATTATTTTGATATCCTGAATCATTGACTCTTCTGAAATAACATGGCCTGTGTACTCATCATGTTCATGGCGATCAACACCTTTAAGCAGAACAGCTTTGCCGTTAACAAGCAGTTGTCCTCCTTTTATTTCAACTTTTCTGAATCCAATTTTTGTGGTCGTGGATTCAATTGTTTTTCCTTTTTTATCCTTTAAAGTTAAAACAAGGGTGTACAGATTTGGAGTTTCAGCTGACCACTTTTTGGGTGATTTAACTGTACCGGTAATGGTAGTTGATTTTGTGTCTGACAGATTTATGCTATTGGTTGATGAAAAAATCTCTTTGTTGCCGTCAATAATTTTAGCTTCAACAATAACCTTAGGCGACTTTTTAAGATGATTCTTCAGTTCAATATCAACAGTGAAATTGGCATCATTAAAATTGTCATCCAATCCCGCATGGAAGAAGAAATCACGTATGCGTGTTTTGGGAGGGGCGTAAATAAAAACGTCTCTTTCAATACCACTTAATCTCCAGAAATCCTGACATTCCAGATATGAACCGTCGCTCCAGCGGTAAACTTCTACAGCTAATGTGTTTTTGCCGGTACGAACAAACGAGGTAATATCGAATTCAGCAGGTAGTTTAGAACCTTGTGAATAACCAACTTTTTTACCATTTACCCATACATACATAGCTGATTTTACAGCACCGAAATGTAAGATTATTTCACGCCCATCCCAATTTTCCGGAATATTAAATGTGTGGCGGTATGAGCCTACAGGATTCCAATCGTGGGGTATGGCCGGTGGCACAGGCCGCTTATCTGTCCACGGGTAAGTAGTGTTTACATAAATTGGGATACCAAAATTCTCTCCCATTCTCACACCTTCAACCTCCCAGTTTCCCGGAACTTTAATGTCCTTCCATCCTGATACGTCATAAGACTCCATGTAGAAATCAACAGGACGGTCGGCAGGTTTTTTCACCCAGTTGAATTTCCATGTTCCATTTAATAGTTCGTAGTATTCTGAATTTTTCCAATCATTTTTTAATGCCTCTTTTTCATTGCTGAAGCTGAAAAAATGAGCATGGGATTCCATTTTGTTAATTTGGAATACCTTTGGATTTTCCCAATCATTTTGTGCCCGGGAAAGTAAAGCAGTCATAATAAATATGACAGATAGAAATATGCCTTTATAATTCATAAGTATAAAAATTAATTATTCATAATTGGTTGTAATTACAAAAATACGCTATAAAAAATCATTCTCCTAAAGCATGTAAATATTTTATCCGAATAAATTTTTTTGATGCTAACTCAATTTGTCAATGATGTAAATAAAACTTTGTATGATTCTAATTATCTTTTGGTTGTGAAAAGCACTAAAATGGGATAACTGGAGTTATTTTCGCTTACAGATACCTATAAAAAAAACGCCGGAAAAGAATGCCGGCGGAATAAAAAATCAGTTAGTTAAGGGAAAAAGAAAAGATAGAGATTTTCCTTATTCAAACATTATTAATGTCTACCATTCGGGAGGCCATTTAGATAATCCTTTATAAAACATTAGGTCTTTGTAGTATGGTTTTGCTTTTTCTTCTATAGCCAACATATCATCAACAGTAAGATTTTTAAATTCTTTGGCAATCTTTACATTTTCTTCAAGCTCTGTTATTTTGTCAATGCCAACAATAATTGTACTTATGGGAAGGGTCATGACATAATCCATAGCCTCTTTCATCGTAATTATTCCTCCGTTTGAGAAAATTCTGTCCCGGGCAGGTATTTTCATGCCAACGATACCCATCTCTTTTTTAACAGCAACAGGCAATAGTTTCTCAATAAAAGAGTTGTATTGTTTGTCAGCTGCATTGATAGCCATTAATATATTATCGAAAGGATAGCGCTCAATTAAATCCCTTAAGGTTTCAGGGTCTTCATGACCGGTACATCCAATAAAACGAACCATCCCTTCCTCTTTGGCTTTTTCCATTGCCCTAATTACTCCGTCTTTTGCGAAAAAGTTATCAAGCTGGGTCCTTTCTCTTTTCTTTACGTTATGTACCTGCCACAAGTCAAGGTGGTCAGTCTGAAGATTTTTCAATGTTTTTTCCAATAAACGCATTGAACCATCATATGTGCGATCGTGTGTTTTGGAGGCAAGAAATACTTCGTTACGACGATATTTCATTATCCGGCCAATGTGCTTTTCACTAGTACCCATCGCTTCCTTTTTAGTGATAGTATCAGTTGGCCTGCCATAAGCAGCAGCAGTATCTATATAATTAATACCAAGATCAATGGCTCTATTTATAATTTCCTCAGCCTGTTTATCTTTCCCAATGGTTTCTATTGTTGCCTGACCGCCTAAACTGAATATTCCAACCATATGACCTGTTTTTCCTAAAGGTCTGCGTGGAAGTTTTCCTTCTGCAGCCATTGCAGCAAGTAGCTCAGCCGGCTTTACATAAGATGACAGGCCGGCAACAACTGAAGTTGCAATGATCTTTTTCAAAAAATCTCTTCTCGATTTTTGCTCTTTTGTCTCCATATGCTGATATTTTAATGGACAAATAAAATCTGATTAAATCCAGATCTTTCTTCTCATAACACATAAATATCTGTTTTGTTTTAACAAGTTCTTGTTTCAATAATATTAAAACCCGTTCAAATTCATTGTTACAGTCGGTATAAGTAACAGAAATCCGGTAATGATAAGTACTATCATAAGCGGAATTATCCACTTAACCCATTTTACATAAGGAATTCTTGCAACACCTAGTACACCGATAAGTACCGGTGAGGTAGGAGTGATGAGGTTGGTAAAACCATCGCCAAACTGAAATGCCATTACTGTTGCTTGCCTCGACAGACCAATAAGATCGGAGAATGGTGCCATTATTGGCATTGTTAATGCAGCTTTGGCTGAACCACTAGGAATAACAATGTTTATACCGGTTTGTATTACATACATTATTCCTACCGATGCAATGTTCCCCAGGTTATTCATCGACTGAGACATTCGGTATAAGATTGTGTGAATAATCTGACCATCTTCAAGAATAATGATTATACCACCTGCCAGCCCAACAACAAGGGCTGCTGTCATTATATCTTTTGCTCCGGCAATAAATAGTTTGGTAATATTATTGGCACTTTTATTCATTGCCATTCCTGCCAATATGCCCATTGCAAAAAACAGAGTTGCAATTTCCATGATATACCAACCATAGCTCATTACTCCAACAATAAGAAATACTATAGTAAAGCCCAGGATGGTAAGTACAAAAAAGTGGGCTGACTTGCGCAAAGATATTATACTAAAAATAAAAAACAGACCCGTAATAACAGGAATAGCAGGAAGTGTTTTTGAAAAGTTATTGCCAATTCGCAAGGTTGTTTCAGGATATTCTATAGAGAATAATACCAAGGCAATCATTATCAGAATGAAAGTTATCCATGCTGAAACAGTTGTTTTGTATTCCATTTTTTCATTGTTGCTGTCTCTCAAGTTCCTCCAGTATTCATCTTCTTTGTGAACCGATGAGGATTCAGGATGATGTTTTACTTTTGATGCGTACCATAAAATATAACTTATGCCAATTAAATTGATTACCAGCCATGAAAACAATCTGTATTCAAAACCGGAAAAAAGAGGCAAACCTGCCAGTCCTTGAGCAATTCCAATGGTAAATGGATTGAGAACTGCACCAGCGAATCCCAGCCCTGCTGCAACAAATACCATAGCTAACCCGGTAATGGAATCATATCCCATTGATATAGCTAAAGGAACAATAATAACTATAAATGCAATGGTTTCTTCGCTCATCCCAAAAACAGCACCAAACACAGAGAACGTTAGCATTACCAGAACTATAATAATATTATTTGCACCAATAAATCTAATTGCTTTATATCTGTTTAATTTTTTTATAAACTTAAGAATCGACAAAATTCCTACATCAATAGCTTTAGAGTCATTAAGTATCCAGAATGCACCACCAATCATTAAAATAAAAGCTATAATACCTGCCTGTTTTTCAAAACCTTTAAACATTGCTGCAAAAACCTGCCATGTCTGGGGATAACTATCGGTTTGCTCATATACCATTATTGTTTGTTCATGACCGTCAATAATTTTTATCTCTTCATGATATTTACCACCGGGAATAATCCAGGTTGCAATGGCTGCCATTATGATAAGCGAGAAAACAATTACGTATGTATGCGGTATTTTTTTGAACATTGTTATGTGTATTTTTGCATAAAAATAACAGAATATATTTAATGAGTGAAAAACAGTTTTATAAAAGCGAAGATGTAAAGTCAAAAATATTTGCAGTAAAAATGATTAAAATCGAATGATGGAAGCGCGATAGTTTTGGAATATTATTGATTAACTGTGTGTTAGTTTAATAAACTGTCAATTCAATATTTTTTGTTTTATTTCCGTTTACATAAGCGGTTGGGTATAAATATTCCATCCATTACAAATAATAAAGAACCAAAAAGTATTAACTTTGATTCCACTCTGAAAAATCGTAATTCGTCATTGCGAGAACGACGAAGGAGGACGTGACAATCTAATACTATTGGTTACTCCAATTTAGTGAGATTGCCTGACTGTCCGGTAGTCAGGCTTCAGTCGTATTTTCTTTGCAATGACGTATTTCTTTAGTTTTATGGAGTGGGCTTAACTTTAAAAGTATATATAAGTGGTGTTATGCGCGAGATTTTTATTAAAAACATAAAGCAATTGTTGCAGACAGAGGATCAGCATATTCCTTATGTGGCAGGAAGTGAGATGAGTCGGCTTCCAAAAATTGAAAATGCATGGTTATGGATAAAAGAGGGTGTACTCCATGATTATGGAAGTATGGCCGAGTTGCCAAAAAATGTTACTTTGCCCGAGAAGCAAATTGATGCAACAGGTAAAATAGTGATGCCTGCCTGGTGTGATTCGCATACTCATTTGGTATATCCTCAAAGCCGGGAGATTGAATACATTGACAAAATAAAAGGATTGTCATATGAAGAGATAGCTGCCCGGGGTGGAGGAATCCTTAATTCGGCAAAGATGATGTTAGAAGTATCAGAGGAGCAGTTGTATAAGGATGCATATAAGCGATTGGAAGAGATAGCACGGTGGGGTACAGGAGCTGTGGAAATAAAGAGCGGTTATGGACTAACAACCGAAAGTGAACTGAAAATGCTTCGTGTGATAAAAAGGTTAAAAGAGACAAGTCCGTTGACCATAAAGGCTACTTTTCTTGGGGCTCATTCCATTCCGATGGAGTACCGTAATAATCAGTCAAAGTATGTTGATCTGGTAATAAATGAAATGCTGCCACAAGTTGCAGAAGAAAATCTTGCTGATTTTGTTGATGTTTTTTGTGATAAGGGCTTTTTTACGGTAAAGGATACCGATAGAATACTTGAGGCAGCTGCACATTATGGTTTGAAACCAAAGATACATGCCAATGAACTGGATTATTCAGGAGGTATTCAGGTGGGAGTGAAGTATAATGCTTTGTCCGTTGATCATCTTGAATTTACAGGAGATGAGGAGATTGAAGCTTTGAAGGATTCCGGTACTATGCCCACGATACTTCCGGGTGCAGCATTTTTTCTAAACATGGCACTTGCTCCGGCACGGAAGATGATTGAAGCAGGACTGCCTGTTGCGTTGGCCACCGACTTTAATCCGGGATCATCACCATCAGGAAATATGCAACTGATAATGGCAATGGGTAGTATCATGTACCGCATGTTACCTGAGGAGGTGATTAATGCAGTAACAAAGAATACGGCCTATGCTATGGGTGTGGATAAAGAGCTTGGCTCCATAGCAAAAGGTAAAAAGGCAAATGTGATAATCACAAAGGAGATACCATCAATGGAGTATCTTACCTATGCTTATGGTGAGAATAAGGTGGAGAGTGTGATACTTAATGGGGAGATGGTATAAAAATGACAGGTATATGTTTGTCATGATTTTTGAAAAAATCAAAAATCTCGCCAAACGACAATATTTGTTTCTGTCTTCCACGGGCTATGCCCGTGGCTAATAATATTTAGCTCCTACGGAGCAATACTCTTTATAGGAATTGAGTTGTAAAGTATTTTAAAAGATAAACTATTAAAAATTAGAATGAAAAATAAAATTCATAGCAGTTCAAAGTCATATAATGGAATCTTTAGGGACTCAATAACTATTTTCTTTAAAGGGGAAATGGAATTTTTAAATAAGACATTTAGAAAAAAAACATTATAGATGATGTCCCGGGGATAAAAACATTCCGGATGATGAACGCATCATTATAATAGTTGTATGTTACAAAACCCAACCCCGTTAGGGGTTTAATATTAATAACCCGGGGTGTTAACCCCGGGTAGATACGATAAAATATTTATTTTTGGCATGAATTTTTGCGAATGCAAAAATCATGACAAAAAAAGAACGTCAATTATTTAAATAAAATAATTATGGAAAAACTAATTGAGTGTGTGCCCAATTTTAGTGAGGGGCGTGATATGAATATCATTAAGCAGATAACTAATGAGATTGAGAGTGTTGACGGAGTTAAACTTCTGGATGTTGATCCCGGAAAAGCTACGAACCGAACTGTCGTTACTTTTGTTGGTACACCTGATGATGTTGTTGAGGCTGCGTTTCTGGCTGTTAAGAAAGCAAAGGAGTTGATTGATATGCGACATCAAAAAGGAGCACATCCGCGTTTTGGTGCCACTGATGTGTGTCCTCTGATACCGATTTCCAATATCACTATGGAAGAAACGGTTGAGTATGCTCACAAACTGGCAAAAAGAATAGGCGAGGAGTTGAATGTACCTGTTTATTGTTACGAGTTTGCTGCCCGTGACAAGAACCGCCGTAATCTTGCTGCCTGTCGTGAGGGAGAGTATGAAGCTGTTCCTAAGCGAATTGTTACAGAAGAGTGGAAACCGGACTTTGGGCCTTCCGTATGGAATGAAGAGGTTGCCAAATCAGGTGTAACTGCTGTTGGAGCAAGGAATTTTCTGATAGCTTACAACGTAAACCTTAACACTACATCTACTCGTCGTGCTAATGCCGTGGCTTTTGACGTGCGAGAGCGAGGCCGGGTAAAGCGCGAGGGTAACCCTGTTACAGGAAAGATAGTAAAAGATGAAAATGGAAAACCGGTTATGATTCCCGGAATGTTGAAGACAGTAAAGGCTATCGGTTGGTACATCGAAGAGTTTAGCATTGCTCAAATATCAATGAACCTGACTGACATTACCGTTACTTCGCTTCATGAAGCATACGATGCTGTGTACGAGAGATGTAATGCACGCGGGTTGCGTGTTACAGGTTCTGAACTTGTTGGTATGGTTCCGTTAAGGGCGATGCTTGATGCAGGAAAATACTTCCTTAAAATGCAGAACCGTTCAACCGGAATACCGGAAAAGGAGATAATAAAAATTGCTGTGAAATCACTTGGTCTTGATGACCTTTATACCTTCGACCCCGATAAGAAAATAATTGAGTACCTTCTAAAAGATAAGAGCAAAAAGTCATTAGTTGATATGAACCTGACAGAGTTTGCTGATGAGACAGCTTCTGAATCTCCTGCTCCGGGTGGTGGTTCAATCTCAGCTTATGTTGGTGCTTTGGGGGTTTCGCTAGGAACTATGGTTGCCAACTTGTCGTCACACAAGCGTGGTTGGGATGATCGTTGGGAAGAGTTCAGCGATTGGGCTGAAAAGGGGATGGCTATTCAGCAGGAGTTACTAAAACTGGTTGATGAGGATACAAATGCTTTTAATAAAATTATGGATGCCTTTGGGTTGCCTAAGAGTACGGATGATGAGAAGATGGCACGTAAACAGGCAATTCAGGAAGCTACAAAATATGCAATTGAAGTGCCGTTAAGAGTTATGAAGAAATCTTATGAGAGTCTTGAGGTTATTCGTGCTATGGCTGAAGTGGGCAATCCTAATTCTGTGTCAGATGCCGGTGTTGGTGCTTTGTGTGTACGTAGTGCTGTTATGGGTGCATACCTGAATGTGAAAATCAATGCTGCCGGACTGGATGATAAAAACTTTGTTGAGAAGATACTTGCTGAAGGAAAGGAGATAGAGGAGAAAACCCTTAAAGAGGAGAAGGAGATACTTGAGATTGTGAATAAGAAAATTGAAGGATAGGCTAACACAGAGACTTATCTAAGTATAGGAAAAGGATTTACGAAAAGGTGCCGCTGTCAGAGTTTTCGACTGCAGACAGGGAGTAAAGGAGATAGTTTTCATACCCTGTCAGTGGCCTTGTGCCCAGACAGCGGTGGGGTTTTAATCAGGAAATATCGTGGTACACGTTTCATGTAGGCACGATATAAATCACCGTATTGTTCCAAACAGGCTTCTTCCTCCGCTAAAGTTCTAAAATGACCGAAAAATTTAGGGATAATTAATACGAATAGTGCAAACCATGAGCCTATAGCAATACAAATCTCTAACATCTTTTGAAAATGTCATAAGAAAAACACCATATATCAAATAAAACAGACATAATAAAATCCATCCATTAAGCCATCCTATTTCAAGTGTGGGAAATAAATCCAGTTCTATCATTCGGGGACACGGATTATAAATCCGCGCCAGCATTGGGCGGCTTAAGCCCAATTCTCTCGTTATTTGCCGCCGACTTGATCCATCACGATGGCTTCGTAATATTATTTCTTGTTTAGTATACATACTTATCATGTTTATTGAACGTCTTTTTTTGACATTCAAGATTTACTAAGTGGTATACTTTTCGATTAATAGGTGGGGTACTTTCTAATTAATATAAACAGTTTTCAATCAAACTATCAATGTTTCGATTTTGTTTTAATCTACTCATAATATTTAATTTTTAAATTAAAGGGACACTATTGTCCTACGTCAATCCAATAACTCCCAATTATGGTAAATCAAAGTCTAATTTCTAAATGCGTAAACAATGTTCTCATTACACTCACTTAAAATTTCCTGCGTCATATATTAATAAATAATGAAACAAATAATAACAGAAACAATCCATTCCTTACATATCTAATAATGGTATGATAAGGGAGGAGTTGTGCCGTTAAATGACCCTTTCAGGTTGCCCTTTCAGACTATCAAATAAACTCCACTTAGAAATTTCGACATCAAAACACTTTTCAAAGAACTATGATGCAAATACATGTATATATTACTGACAGTTAATAATTGTCTAATAATTTTCTGATAGTTATTAACAATTTATTAAAACAACACTTTTTAATCAATTTAGGACGATTAGACAGTACAAATGTTTTAAAATCAAACTTAATATTGTTTTATATTGAAACATTTCATATCTTTGCACCGTAAACGAAGGAAAATAAATAGGTATGAAAACAAAATTATCACAAAAGCAGATTGGTCAGAGGATAACTAAACTCCGTAAGATTAAAGGATTGTCTCAAGAAGATTTGGCGAGAAGTATTAATGTTTCTCGTTCATCATTGGCTCAAATCGAATTAGGTAATAGAAGTGTTAATATCCTTGAATTACAACAGTTGTCAATGGAATTAGGGTTTTCATTAGATGATTTTATGTCTAAAGATTTTGAGATTCGTCAAGAAATCAATGGTGAAAATGAACAAAGCACTAATATAATTGAAGAACGTATTGCTGTTCCTATTTTAAACATTGAGAAGTTTAAAAATGTGTTATTATACATTTTAGAAAAATGTGCAGGAAAACCAAATGTTGGAGAAACAGTCCTTTATAAGTTGTTGTATTTTTCTGATTTTAACTACTATGAGTTGTATGAAGAACATTTAACTGGTGCAAAATATAGAAAGTTGCCTTATGGACCTGTTCCTCAAAAATTAAATGTAATTATCAATCAAATGATTGAGGGAGGAACATTGAAACGTGTTAAAACTGAATATCACGGTTATCCACAAACACGGTATTTGCCTTTGGAAAAAGCAGATTTAAAAGAATTAAAAGCAAGTGAAACAGAAATCCTTGATAGAGTTATTGAACAAATGAGCGACTGGTCTGCGGCAGCAATAAGTAATTATTCTCACAAAGATTTACCTTGGTTAGCTTCAAAAGAGGGAGAAGAAATAAATTATGAATTAGCTTTTTATAGAGATGCTCCTTTCTCTGTAAGAAATTATGGAAATGAAATTGAACAAGAATGATTTTTGAGGAATTAGCAGAATTTAAAAGAGATTTTAAAAAACTCTTGAAAAAATATAGAACGTTAAAGACTGATTTAGACGTTGTAAAAAAGGTGTTAGAATTTTCTCCTTCTGAAAGACCTCCGTTCAGTTTTCGTATTGACAATTTAGGTTTGGAAACTTGCGTGATAAAGGTAAAAAAAATTGCTTGTAGAGCATTAAAGGGACGAGGAGTAAATTCGGGTTTACGTTTAATCTATGCTCATTTCCAAGAAGAAGATAAAATAATCTTCATTGAAATTTACCATAAGAATGATAAAGAAAATGAAGATAGACAAAGGATTATTGACAATTTTAAATAGTTACTCTATCTCAATTTTATCAATTTCTTTCATTAGTCTATCCGTTTCGGAAAGAGCGACTATGATTTTCTGATAATGAAAAATGCGCGGTATCTATAAAAACTTTTTGCCCGGATTGAACATTTTCAATAAACCTCTGTGTGAAATATGGAGATTTGATAAAAAGACTACCCTAATGTTTTTGAAATAAAGAAACCACAAAAATTGATTCCACAATAATATAAGGTATGACCCCACCGCACGAGCTTACTTCAATCCCGATGCCTCGGGACACATATTGCGGCTACGCCTTATACGATGCTTAATTGTTGTAGCACTGGCGTTATTTTATTTTTATTATGTCGTTATCAAAGTCCGTTTTTAAATATACTCTGTCAAACTTTGAATCACATTCGTAATTAGTTCTTTGGTCATACTTGTAAGAGGCAGAATTTAAGGAACCAATAATCAATACTAGCCAGTATTCAGATAAATTAATATGGCTTTTCTTATAACCGATTATTTGGGACTCCTTTTTTTTGATTTCTAATAATAATCTATCCCGAGTTAGAAATGGTGCCGAATCCGAATGTTTTTCTTTGTAGCTAAAAGAGATTTTTGAATGAACTGTAATTGGAAATTCCGGTGATACTGACCCCCTGATCCGGTGATGTTGACCCCCCATCAGGTTTAGTAATACAAAATGCTATACACTGACAAAATTACTATTTTTTTCTTAAACTCTCACCCGACAATTTTATTCTATACGAAGCATGTATTAACCTATCTAAAATAGCATCGGCAATTGTTGCTTCACCAATAATATCGAACCAGTTTTCTACAGGTAATTGTGAAGCAATAATAGTCCCCTTTATTACTATGTCTGTCTTCTATTATTTCCATAAAATCTATTTGTTG
>CBDUZZ010000093.1:0-14949 GCA_965371855.1 uncultured bacterium | reverse complement strand
GTGCCTATTTTGGATAATACCAAATAAAAAACACTTAGTTATTCGGGGTATAGCATCCCGAAGCATCGGGAGTTAGTGTGCCTATTTTGGATAATACCAAATAAAAAACACTTAGTTATTCGGGGTATAGCACAGTCCGGTTAGTGTACCTGCTTTGGGAGCAGGGGGTCGCAGGTTCGAATCCTGCTACCCCGACAGAAAAAAGCCTTTAAGAGAAATCTTAAAGGCTTTTTTATTTGGATTTACAATCAAATTACATACATTTCCCAAATAAAATCAATAACGATGTTACTCTCCCTCGCTCCCATTCAAGGATACACTCATGTTTTTTACAGGTATGCTCATGCAAAGACATTTAACACAATCGATAAGTATTACACTCCTTTTTTTGAGGACAATAAAGCAAACGGCTGGGAACCTGAATTGCTACCCGAACTGGACAAGAAACTTAACAACTACATCAACCTTGTACCACAGGTAGTAACTAACACTCCTGAGTTCCTTATCAGGTCTGCTGAACAATTTGTTAAAATGGGATACAGTAAGATTAACCTGAATATGGGTTGCCCCTTCTCCATGCTTGTGAAACGTAAAAAAGGTGCCGGACTATTAACTGAGCCTGAACTTGTTAAAAACATACTAAGCACTTTTTTCAAGAAAACCCAAAACATTAAATTGTCAGTGAAGATGAGGATTGGGATAAATGAACCAGATGAGTGGGAAAAAGTTATCGGGATAATTAATGACTACCCTGTTTCGGAAATTATTGTTCATCCACGAACTGTAAAACAGAAATATGGTGGGAATGTTAATTGGGATGAATTTGAAAAAATAGCTGAAAGATGCATTCATCCCATAACCGGCAATGGCGACATTAACTGCAAACAGGACTATCTTACATTACAGAGCAGATTTCCGCAGATTAAATCCTGGATGCTCGGTAGAGGTGCCTTAACAAACCCCTATATGCCAAGTGAAATCAAAGGAGTGGAATATACAACTCAAAAGAAAAAAGAGCTTTTATACCAATTCCATAATTCATACCTGCAAATAGTTCAACAACATTTTCCAGTTTGGAATCACGCATTCAACTATCTGAAAAGTTTCTGGTGTTATCCGATAAAGAGTTTTGCAAACGGACATAAACATTATAAAAAGCTTCGGAGATATCTGAATGAGAATGAATACAAGAGATGGGTAGAAGAATTGTAAATGTACTCTCTCGACTCAAGCAAGATTAATTGTTAATTACAGTAATTTGTGGCATATCGAAAAAGGGTTCAGACTGTCAATAAACTATTAAAAATGGATAACGAGCAGGCAGAATTATTTCCAATTATCATGAAAAATTCTTAGTGTGTCACATTGACGAAAACAAGAAAACAGTAACAGTAATGTCATGTCGATTTGACCCCGGCCTTAGATACAAAAAAACCCTCTGTATATCAGAAGGTATTTTTTATTTTAAGCAATTGATAACAATTACCAGTATGACACAATTGGTCAATTTGGAATTTCAACTATAGACAGATTTTCAAAAGAATAGGATTGAATACAAAAATAACACTATTGAATATTTAATCAAGCTAAATAGCAATCCTTAGGTTGACGCCAATGTGAGTACTCGGGATCGCGTCAAATCATTACCTCACCCCAGCCCTCTCCAATATGGAGAGTTAAAATTAGATTCTCCTGAAACCGTTCTATTCCTAATAATAAAGGATGGCATTTTTTTCAAAAAGACGCCATCCTTGCTTCTATTTCAATAAAGTATTCCAATTTGAGCTATAATAAGCTTTCTGTAACTTCAAAACCATGGCTGAATCCTCTTTTTGATTAAACAGTTGGAGCAAGTCTCTGTGAATATAAAAAGAAAGCCAGTAGCCATAGCTATATTTTTCCCTTAGCGATTTTGGTTGCTTCAGGAATGAATACCAATCGGAATTTAATCCATATTTTTGCGCAACTTGAACCGCTTTTAATGCATTGTCCCATGAATTATTTGCCATTTTGGAATATATATCCTGATAGTCCTGATAACTTAGGCAGGCTGTTTCAATGATCTCCACAGCATCATTTATCCCTAAATCCTTAAGCCTGACGGTTTCTTCGAACAGTTTGTCCCCGTCAAGGTCATAATCAATCTGATCAAAAAATCCGTTTGAGTCCGTATCTGTATATTTTATTGTTGCAAAAACATCTGGTTCCGCAGTAATAAAATCTTCCGGTTGTATGCTGGGAGTCCTGGACCCCTGCCACCCCTGATAATAGGTAGCAAATTGGTCAATTCTCCAATATCCGGTTTCTGCTCCCAAAAGATGTAGTTTCCCATCAAAAGGAGCAATATATAATTGGCCTTCACCCGAGAAATCAAGGTCCCATTCACCACGGTCACCAGAGGCATCTGCCTGTGTGCCATTATCCAGTCCTCCGTTTCCTGCCCCTATATTAAAGGGATTTTTAGGCTGATAGAATTCAACCCTTTCCCACCGATGGCAGTCATCATCTTCATCAAAAACAAACCAACATTCCTCCCACTTGCCACTATCAAATATTTTATCGTATGCTGCTTCGTGCCCAACATATATAAGTTCGGTAAGCTGGCGCCACCTTGGGTCTTCGAAAAACTCATCACTTTCAGGCAGTCCCCTCAGGCTTTTATATTTATGCACATAGTCACTATAATTAAAGCCTTCTCCAGAAAACTTAAGGCTCAAGTCAAAATCCAACTCATTTCCCGGCTCAGAATCATTATCAAGGTCTATGCCCATATAAACGCCATCAATACTTTTACTGTAAGCGATAGGGTATTGCTTACTTTGAACGTTCTCTTGAGGGCTCTCACTCATGGAAGTTCCCTCATCAACAAACCTGATTGTCATTTCAGTGAAGCCGTCATTATCAAAATCATAAAACAAAAACGGGTTTTCCCAATTATACCTTAAATCTTCTATTTCTGAGGTCATGGCGTGTGCTTTAAGAAAAATACTTTGCCCATTATAATCCGGATAAAAATTACATCTTCCTTCATGACCCCATGCTTCAATTGCCTGTTTATTCCAATCAATGTAGTTAAAAATTCCATCATTATCGGTATCAATAAAAATCATATAATGAGACATGTATTTTTCTCTTCTTTCATTGTACGTGGAATTATCGACAATCACCTGTAGGTCTGCTTTTCCATTCCCATCTTCATCATTCCAATCAATCATCAGGTCATAATCTCCACCATAAGTACCATCTCCATTACGGTCAAGCATCAGACAGTCATTATCCATATCGCCTTCGATGTCCCCTTCTTTCATATCATCGTCATCGTCAATCCATTGAATATTCATTTCTCCATGAATTGTCGCCCGTAATACATCAGGGTCACCGTCTTTATCAAGGTCGACATAACTAACCGATCCCTTATCCGGCAAGGGAAGCCGAAAGGGGATCAAAGGGATATCAGTTCCCCAGAAAGTTTCCGGACTCATTTGTTGCTGCTTTCCATTTGCACATGAGGTAAGCAAAAAGCCACAGGTTCCAACTATAATGCTAACTAAATAAATTTTTATCATAGGAAAGTAGTTTATTTATCTAACCAAAATCGGCTTTAGGTATTTATCTGCATCATTTTTTATAAGATTGAGAAAATACTCCGTCTCTTTAAATCTTTCATCCTGAAGTTCCCAACCGTTGTAAAAATAAAATTCAACAGGTACATTATTTTCTATTTTCAACTCTGCCATGTATGTCTGAACGATTCCGTCTCCTGTTTCGGGGGCAGTTATTGTATTCAGGTAATCAGCTTTTTTCACAAGCAGAGCCATCCCCATTTTCTCGCCATCGTATGCCTGATTGTCGTGCGTAGCCAAACTTACATACTTCGTATTCTGCTTAGAAATAATGAGTTCATCACTTTGTTTATTAACAATGCCTGTAATTAAAGTTTCACCTCCTTTGAGCCCTGTTACGGTAACTTTACTTTTATAAAACTGAGTTCCTCCCCGAATAGATATTTCATGTTCCACATTATAAATATCACTTCCAACTTTCCATCCTTTAAAACCAAGTTTGAAAATACTGCGCAGAGGCCCATTGGCAATAAGTTCATAAGTCCCTGTTTCAAATAAATCAACCCGGTATATCGAATCGTTCTTTTTAAGTGCAATAGCTCCGGCACCAAGAGATTTTCCAACCCTGAGTACATCCATCCCCCAGTTGGCTATTTTATGATACGAGTGCGCTTCGAGGCCAACACTGTCCAAAACCATTTTGGAAGTTCGTTTGCCAAAAATATCCATCCCATTACGGGCATCGAAATAATTCCTAAACGCGACCTTATCGTTTTCCCATGCCGGGCCTTCCATCTGAAAGTGTTTCTGCGTAATTAATGATTCTGCAGATTTCAAACGCTCTGCACTGGTTAGTTCTTTGCCAGGTTCCATGGTTGAAAACCTAATATTTGACCGTACCTTATATTTCGGGATCTTATTTTTTTCAACCAGGGTTAGAGTTAATTCTTTTGTTGTATTTGGTTCAATATCTACTAAAAAGAATAACTCATCCCATTTCCCATCTTTATCAAAGTCGTCAACCTGAGATGGGACATCTATGTTTTTACTATTTTTCAGGATTGGAATAAGCCCTTCAGAATTCATTGATATAAGAGAATCAAGTTTCTCTTTTTTAATTATAACTGCTTCATCTGTTCTCGATAAATCAGATGAATTGACAATAGTGAATATTTTCTTTTCGTCTCAATGGTTACAAGAAAACAGAACCAGGGAAACAACCGATAGTAATAATATTTTTTTCATAAGTTTTATATTATTTTGTTGTTTTTGCATGTTGCAATTATTTACATGTTTGATATCTTTATCTTGTTCATGCCTGAGACCATTAGGTATTGCCTCTGCACAACTTTCGTATGTTGTAAATGTATCTCACGCTAATCCCAATCATCTGTTCGGAAAGACGACACAGGCAATCCATTAGTTCCCATGAGTGTTCCCTCGCACCAGTTCTTAAAACAATAACGCACAGCAACCGGATTTTTAACATTGTCGCTCCATACCTTCACACTTTTACCTTGATTTAAAATTTTTGCTTTAGCCGTGTGAAAGACCTTATCTTCTCCGGCTATTTCAAGGTATTTTAGATTTTGATTTATCATCGAAATTCCACTTTTCCCAAGATGGTCAAAAGAAAGTTCTACCACGCCATCTTCGGTGACCTTCATCGATTTATACACGGGTGCAGTGTAACCAATGCCCTCAATTCCATAATTTTTAGCCAGTGCCCATAAAGCCAGGCGTTTTCCAACTTCTTTTTTCTTTGGGGGATGAATTGAGTTTTTTTCACCAATATCAAGTGTTACGACCATTCCCGTGTTAGGAACATTAAGCATTGTATTAAGCTGGGCTTCGCGGATTAGTGCTGTGCCGGTTTCATCGGGTGCTTTATAGCTGTATGGAGCAATCTGGGTAAAATAGAAGGGGAAATTATACCCCCAGTTTTCACGCCAGTCTTCTATTAATGCAGGAAATATTTTAGCATAAAGTTCAGGTTCAGAACGGTTAGATTCCCCCTGATACCATATAACACCTTTAATGTGGAATGGGGTTATGGGATTAATCATTGCATTAAACAAAGACGAAGGGATATCCTGTTTCTTCTTTCTATTTTTATATTGATTATCCAGAGCCTCTCCTGCAAATTGTATCAATTTCTCCTTGCTAGTCCATGCTTGTGAAGTTGTCCCTCCCCAGTTGGAACTTATTAAGCCGACAGGAACCTTTAGATTTTGATGGATATATTTACCAAAAAACCAGGCAACAGCACTAAATTCAGAAACAAGCAAAGGAGAACATTCTTCCCACTGTCCATTACAATTGCTGATTGGTTCCAAACTTGTATTCTTTTCAAGATGAAACAATCTTATTCCTTTAAATCGTGCATTTAATATTTCTTCATTTGCTTCATAAACAGGTTGCCCTCCATAACCTTTTAAGGGCATTTCCATGTTTGATTGCCCCGAGCACAACCACACTTCTCCTAAAAGGACATTTTCTAAAACAATTGCCGAACTATCAGTCCTTATTTCTATTTGGTAAGGGCCTCCAGCATTGCTGGTTTGCACGTTTACCTGCCAGTTCCCGTCAGAGCCAATGGTTACGTGATACTTTTCCTCATTCCATGAAGTGAATATGCTAAACTTTTCATTCGGGTTTCCTTCTCCCCACAGGGGAACTGAATTGTTCTGCTGGAGTACCATATTGCTACAGATAATTGATGGCAATTTTATGGTTGCTCCCGATACTGAAAAGGATAGGTTTACAAAAAGTACTATTCGAATTATAAAAAACGTTATCTTTTTCATAAGTATCATTTTTTTAGACCACTGATATCTTTTGCCATATAAATTATATTTTAGAACATCACCACAGTACTAAGGAAGTGTTCATTTTTTTAACGTAATAACAACTACACCTCCTGCTCCCCTGCTTCCGTATATTGCTGCCCCTCCGTCTTTAATAATATCTATCGTTTTTATTTCTGAAGGGCAAATATTCGAGATATCGTAAGAAACAACACCATCAACCACAAATAGGGCAGAGGCATCTAAATTTATTGAAGTTACCCCACGCATGTATATTTTTACCGGATTTGATGACTTGTCAACCCGGACACCAATAAACCTTTCTTCGATAAGGCTAAAAATATCAGAATAAGTTATAAACACATCATTTTCATCTGACAGATGTGAAACAGCATAAGCTAAATCGTCTTTTTTTATATAGCCATAACCAACTGCAACCTCTTCATTTTTTTTGCCTTCTTTAAGAATCATGTTTACTATAACCGAATCATTTCCCGAGACTGATTTACTAACCGGGTAAAAACCATTTGCTTTAAATATGATCCTGTCTTTTTCTTTACATACAATATTAAAACACCCAAGAGAATCTGTAGTAACGGTTGCTTTTGATTTTTTTGCAATTACTTTCATATTTACTATTGGATAACGGTTAAATGCCGTTACTTTCCCGGGAACAACCCTGGTTTGGCTATACGAGCAAATACTAAAAACCAGGAATACAAATAATGTTAGGACTCTTTTCATTTTTATTCATTTTTACATTATCCTTTCAAATAATATTCTTCTATGCTGTTTTAACTACCGTTAAGTTAAGTTTCAATTGACGTATTGCTTCACTACCCCTAACCCCTAAAGGGGAAATCCAACCCTTGTGAGTTACTTCCGTCAACCGACGGAGAATAAAAGGGTGAGCGATTGTAATTTTCATTTAGTTTCTTCATACTCTACTTTACACCACATATTTTGCCTTATCTGTTACTTTATTTGTTCATATAGTGGATTTAAATCAGTTGGTACCGGGGCATTGGTTTTCTTTCTCCAGTCCCGAAGGTCAGTTAACAACTCTGATTTTTTTTCAGGGTATTTCAAGGAAAGGTCTTTTGTTTCGCCTATGTCCTCATTCAGGTTAAATAACTGAACATTACCATCCTCAAAATCCTCAATTAATTTCCACTCCCCTTTACGAATTGCTCCTGATGGTACTGCACGCCAGCCTCTTACAAGGTCTTCAGGATATTTTGTGCTAACATAGCCTTCAAGATATGCAGGGAAATGCCAGTAAATAGCCTCTCTTTCTAATTCCGACCGTTGAAAAATCAATGGAGCCAGGCTTAACCCATCAAGTTGATATTTACTTGGGTTAACACCTGCTAATTCCAGAAATGTTGGAAAAAAGTCAATCCCGATAACAGGCTCGTCACATACAGTGCCTGCTTTAATTTTACCGGGCCACCAAAAAAACATAGGTTCGCGAATTCCCCCTTCGTACAGCATCCCTTTTGCTCCTTTTAGTGGGCGGCATGAGGTAACCGATCCATTGCCCCCATTATCTGAAAAAAACAATATTACTGTGTTGTCTGCTATTTTCAGTTCATCAAGTTTATTTATTAAGTTGCCTAAACTCTCATCTGTACTTTGAATCATGGCTGCATATGTTGCATTATCCTGCCCCCTGTCAGCCGGTTTGGTTTTGTATTTCTTAATATAATCAGGTTTAGCCTGAATAGGAGTATGGACAGAGTAATGAGCAAAATAGATAAAAAACGGACTGCCTTTTTGATTCTCAATAAACTTCAATGCCTCTGTTGTTAGCCTGTCTGTGAGGTATTCATTATCCGGACCATCTGCCAACTGGGGGTTTTTGTATGGTGAGAAATAACCCCCTTTTGGTGTCCCTGTGTGATTTCCTGCAATGTTCACATCAAACCCCTGGGCTTCAGGGCTTGTTTCGGCATCATCCCCCAAATGCCATTTTCCAACATGGCAGGTAGCATAACCTGCGGCTTTCAATGCTTCGGCCATTGTAAGCGTTGTTCCGTCAAGCACAGTTTTATTTTTTATAGGAATAAGCCTTCTTTTGTCAACATTTCCTCTTTCCGAATTACCTACCGTATATATTCCATGCCGTGGAGTATAAAGCCCTGACATTAAACTGGCCCGGGTCGGCGCACAATTAGGGGCATTTGCATATGCATTTGTAAACACCATTCCCTCTTTTGATAATTTATCGATATTTGGTGTTTCATAAAACTTACTCCCCATAAATCCGACATCACGCCAGCCCATATCATCAACCAGGAAAAGTATTATATTTGGTCTTTCATTAACATTACTACTATCAATATCAACATTTCCACAGGCTGTGAAGTATGTAATAGCTGATAATGCCCAGATTAAAATTTCTTTTTTCATATATCGCATTTTAATGTATTCAACTTAATATCCTCAATTGATAGTAGTTAATTGTTTTTTGAAAAATATGTAAAGCTTCTCCTGGCAGAAGGATGAAATTTCCAGAGTCCATTGTTCTTTATAGCTATCGAGACAACTTCTTCAATGAGATTTTCATGTTTGTCGTATTTTACGCTCTTGTCTAGTAATGGCACTTCATCAGTTTCTAAACCAACAAGCTTTTCTTTAAACTGCTGCCTTATCTCATTGCCACTGCTATCATAAACTCTGCTAATCTTGTAAATGTCTTCCCATTTGTTTTCTCCTTCAAACCAACCGGTTAATACTGTTTCAGTAGCTTTACTTTTTTTGTTTCCGAAACCATAATTATACTCTGAACTTTTGACCCACTTGTCGGAATAGTGCCTTTCGCCAACTGTTTTTATAGTTTGTCCCTTACTGTCATAGGTATAACTATATTGATATCTCTCTGCCAGTTTATCGCCCATTTTAGCACTAAGGGTTTCCATTGTTTTTCTGCCATCGAAATAAATAAATGTTCTTTTTAAAATATTTATCCATACTCCATTTACCATAACATGCGATTCTTTATTCTGAATATTATTTTCTTCGTCATACGAATATGTATATTTCCAGGTATCCAGCCATTCTTCATAAAACCACTCCTGACACGCACGCACGGCTATTTTTCCATCGTTTGTAAAGGAGAATTCTTCCCTCTCATAGTTTTCCCATTCACCTTTTCTCCAAACTTGCTGTATTTTCTCAACAATATTTCCATTTTTATCATATTTCAATACTGATTTCCGTGAGTTTTTCCACCGGCCATTTTTATTGTACATGTCAGTCTCCTCTATTTTGGCTCCATTAACATCGTAGGCATAAATGTATTTCCAGGAGTCTAACCATGTGCCATTTTTCCAAATTTTCTCTGTTTTGGATTGGAGAAAAGAATTGCTATTCTTCTTCAGTTCATATTTGACCTCCTCATCTTGTTGGGCATTTTCATCATCTGCAATCTGATCCAACAGAATTTCTATTTTACTACTAACTAAATTTCCAGCTCTTTGCTTTCCGGCTTTATTGATAAAATGAACTCCATCCTGTTGCTCAAGATTTGCCATGGACGATATAAACAAATCTACTATCAAGATATCCGGGTATTCTCTCAACACTTCTATTGCGGCTTCGTTGAATACTATTTCGTCACCAGGTATTCGGTTACCCTCTGTTGATCCTCGTACCGGCGTGATATTAACCCATTGCAACCTTGCACCGGTTTTACGTAATCTTTCAATCACATATCTCAGATTCAGCTTGTACTCTTGTGGAGAACAAACCTGCTTGTTAGTCATCTTATAGTTGGCAAACTTTATATCATGTAATCCATAGTTGAATGAGATTATATCCCAATCACCTTCAGCAGCGGCAAGCCAGTCTTCGATAGAAGCTCCCGGCTTGTTTCCAATAGCCCTTTTTGTATCGCCGGCATTTTGTTTTATCCAAAAGACATCAGCCTTTCCTTTAAGGTCTTCCACTACATATTCACGGTATTGGCCGGAAATAGAATTTCCAATAATCAACACTCTTGGGTGATCCTTCTGAGTGGATAGAGTATCGTTGGATTGGTTTAACGGCAATGCCGATACTTCATCAATAGCTCCCTGGATTAAGGCACGGTCATCCCCATCTCCGGCCGAAGGGGAAATGGTTTTAACAACCGGGACATCCGGCAATGCTACCCCACCCCCCATATAACCGACGTAAGACCAGTCGGGTAACCGGTTATCTTTATTGGTTTTTCCCTCATTTGCAAAGAGAGGATAAACCAGTTTACCATTATCCATATAAACGATGCTGCTCGTTTTCTGAGCATTTGCCGTTAGGGATACTACAATTAAAATAATCCCTAGCATAACTTTACTATTTCTAGTCTTTGAAATCCACATCATTAGAAGCATATAGATTATTTATAATTAAATTAATTCGATTAGTTATTTGGTTTTGTCTTTACATCACCTTTCGAGAGATTAGCATGAGTAAGAGTCTCATTATATACTTGTTTCTTATCTTCACCCCTGACCGTGTTACCTTTTCTTGCTTCAACCGTAAACACATGGGTTCCAGGCATGGCTTTCCATTTATGCCAGGAAGAAGGCGGGTAAATACGTTCACCATCAAAAAAATACCTGGATATGTAATTATCGCCTTCGGGGTAAATGACAGAATAGGTGAAGGTAATAGTATCTCCCGGGACAGCTATTACTGAACTTGCCCAAATTTTTACAGTGGGCAGGTCGTCTTGTTTTATTAATCCTTTTAAATACGCTGGTTCGTTATTATAGATTCCGGGGAAACCACCTGCATTTTGTGCCATCGATTGCATGTTCATGCCCAACAAAACCAGAATTGACACATAACTGGCAGTATTTAATCGTATTTTTCTCAACTTAACTGATAACTTCATCTTCGTGTTTTAAATCTGTATGACTTATAGACTGTCTATATTTGGTTCATCCAGCATATTAATTCCCTCCAAATCCAACCCCGGTATTTTCCAGACGGGATGAGTACTGTGTTCTTTTTTCATAATATCTTTCATAGTCTTTACAATATCTGGATGACTGTCTGATACATCGTTAGTTTCACCGATATCACAATTTAGATCGTATAGTTCAAGTTTAGCCATTGTTCCACCATTACGGTATGCCTTCCAATCACCCATTCGTACAGATTGCTGCTTACCGCGTTGATGAAACTCAAAGTAGATATAGTCGCGATTAGTTTGAGATTCCGGCTTGCCCATTAATGTTGGTAATATTGAGATGCCGTCCATTTCGTTGGTGATGGGTTGTTTACCAGCATCGGCAATTGTGGGCATCAAGTCCCACTGGGTTGTTTGTAACTTAGATGCTGTACCCGGTTTGATGGTGCCAGGCCAATAGGCCAGCATTGGCACACGAATACCACCTTCGTAGAGCGAACGTTTTTTCATTCTAAACGGACCATTGCCATCAAAGGTTTTGGTTCGTTTATAGTAACTGTCTTCATCACCATTATCCGAAGTCCATATGATAATAGTATTTTCTTCAATGCCCAACTGCTTGACAGCGTCCATGATTCTACCAACATTGCGATCATGACGTGTGATCAACGCACAATAAACCTGTTCATGCAATGTCAAATCGAGTTTATCGTAACCTTCCAGACTGGGTACGCGCATGCCGCCGGGAGGGCCACCGTGAGGAACTGTACTGGCAAAGTAAATAAAGAAGGGGTTTTCTTTATTAGTGCTCATAAACTCAATGATCTTATCAGTATACAAATCCTCAATAAATGTCCCTTTTCCTTCAGGTACAACGCCGGTTCCTTCTTTGGAAAGTTCTGTGCCTTTTAATACTTCGGGGGTGTTTTTTGGAAGGTCAATTCTTTTGCCGTTTTCCCAAATATAACTGGCATAGTAATCCCGACAGTCTGTATGACCCAGGAAGCCAAGCCAATAATCCCAGCCAACACTAGTAATCCCTTCAGGAGTTGAGGTACCACCCTCACTGATTTTACCATATGCGGCAGTTTTATATCCGGCCTGCCTGGCGACGCTACCCAACATAGGATAAGCCGGCGGCCACGGTTTTACCGGACAATCTTTTCGATTAGCTCGCCAGGCCGCATGCCCGGGATGTTTGCCTGTTAATAACGAACACCGGGACGGCCCACAGACGGCATTGCCTGCATAAGCATTTGTAAAGAGCATGCCCTGATCCCGGAGCCTATCAAGGTTGGGTGTCTTAATAATATCCATACTGCTTTTGTCCATGCCAAAGCACGGCACCTTACCAATGCCCCAATCATCGGTGTTAATATAGATGATATTAGGTTGCCTTGATTTGGGTAATTGGCTTGAGTAGCCTGCTGCAATCATAGAAAATGGGCTTAAGAGACAAGCTAAAAATACCAGGCCCGTGATCCTAAGAAAATAGCGTCGGTTTATTGGTTGTTGAGTACTCATAGCATAATCTACTTTATTACGCAAGATAAGATATTATACACTTTACCCGGCTCTGTGTTAAATTCTATAATATTTTTTTCTAAAGTTTGAATTCTTACGTTTTCTCCATTATGTGTTATGTTGATAGGAATGGTACTTTGAATTCGGCATTTGTTACCTAATTTTGAATGTATCCCGGCACTGACAAGATTGTTATCCTTCCAGTCAATATCAACTTCAAAACCACCCCTGGCGCAAAGGCCTTTAACCGAGCCCGAAGGCCATGCTTTTGGCAGTGCGGGAAGCAAGTGTATTTCTCCCATCTGAGATTGAACAAGCATTTCTGCAATACCTGCCGTACCTCCAAAGTTCCCGTCAATTTGAAATAGTTTTGGAGGGTGTACATCAAAAAGGTTTGGAGATGTTAAATGGTGCAAAAGCCCTAAAACATGGGAATAAGCCTTATCCCCATCAAGCAACCTGGCGTAAAAATTTATAAGCCAACCGCGGCTCCAACCGGTGTGCCCACCGCCATGAGAGAGGCGTTGTTCAAGAGTTTTTTCTGACGCTTTAGATAATTCAGGGGTATCTGCCAGGCTTATGGTATTCCCGGGAAAAAGTCCGTAAAGATGTGAAATATGCCTGTGCCCCGGCTCATTTTCTTCATAATCATTTATCCATTCCTGAATGGTGCCATCTTTACCGATTTTGATTGGAGGAAGGCGTTTTAATGTAAGTTCTAATTGCTTGCTGTATTCAGTATCAATATTTAATATTTTAGCTGCTTTTATACATGAATTGAAAACTTGATGAATAAGCTGAATATCCATTGTTGAAGCCACAGTTATCCGTCTGGGTTCCTTGCTAACGGGATTAATATATAGATTTTCAGGTGAGCTAGACGGTGCAGTAACCAGATAACCATATTTATTTTCAATAAGGAAATCCAGTATAAATTCAGAAGCCCCCTTTAAAACAGGGTATGCTTCGTTTTCTAAATACTCTTTATCACCGATAAACTCAAAATGCCTCCATAAGGTAAGGGACATCCATGCACCGGCAAGTGGAAATAAATAGCCATTTATCATTTGTGATTTAAGGGTAGAACCAGCCGGTGTAACCCGTCCAAAAGGATTAGACATTGCAAAAGCCATCCATCCTTTTGCCCCATAAAATTTGTTGGCAGAAATTTCGCCCCGCTTAGCAAGCAGTTTAAACCAATCGTTAAATGAAGCTACAGTTTCAGATAAATTGCAAACTTCTGCGGGCCAGTAATTCATCTGAAGGTTAATGTTCATATGATAATCGGATTCCCATGGTGCCCACATTCGTTCGTTCCATATTCCCTGAAGGTTAGGCGGCAATATACCAGGCCGCCTGGAGCTTGACATTAACAAATACCTGCCGTACTGAAAATATTGTGCAACTAACAGATTATCTTCTCCTCCCTGGCGTATTGTTTCAAGCCGTTTAGCAGTAGAAATAGTTGTATCTGAGATGCCTCCCAAATCAAGTGACACCCTGTTAAATATAGCCTGATGTTCTTTGATATGGTCAGCCCTGATTTGATCATACGTTTTTTTCATGGCCTGATGCAGAATAACCTCCGATTGCTTAGCGGGGTCAATAGTCCTGTCATAGTTCAGTTTTTGCAGATTATAGTCAGTTTTTGCTGTAAAATAAAGAGTAACACTCTGTGCATCTTTAACAGTTAAATGCTTTTTATCTGAAGAGATAATACCACCATCCAGTTCTGCATTAAGCCGTGCGGCAAACTTCATATGCTCTCCGGCCGGACCGGAACCTCCGGGATTATCATCGTAGCCTTCAGGAGGGGCAATGTCAATGATTTGCCCGTCAAGATTTAGCCGGTTATCTGATTCTGCATAAATCAAGGCATCTTTTTCGCGGTCTATGGTAATTTTAAAATTAATAGTTCCAAGTTTATTAGCAGATATTCGCATAACAAGTATATCATCAACAGCCGAAATAAAAGTTTCCCTCGTATATGCCACATCCCCTATCTTGTATTTTACCACGGAAATACCTGTTTCCATATCCAGCGAACGCTTGTAGTCATGTATCAAATTCTGATTTGAAAAATCAATAATTATATTACCTAATGTTTGGTAAGAACGAAAACAACTCGGTTTCTTAGTAAGGTTTTCCAAAGCAAATT
>CBDUZZ010000092.1:0-15006 GCA_965371855.1 uncultured bacterium | reverse complement strand
TTTTGAAATTTATTTGTTGGTTTTCAGGTAATTGTTACTTGCGAAACTTGAGTTTATTATTTTTAAGGTTCTCAGCACCTGGCAACCCTCCTGGAAGAATAAGCATGTCTGCTGGAATATCTTTTATTTCATCAAACAGAGCATCTGTTGTTATCTCAATATTGTGAGATCCTGTAACCTGACGTTTACCTGTAGTAGAAACCGTAGTTACCTCAATTCCGGCACGCCGTAGGACATCAACAGGGGTTATTGCTTCAATCTCTTCAAATCCTTCTGCAAAAAATATATATGCTTTTTTCATCTTGTAGCTTGCTTTTTGTGTAACAATAATTTGATAACTTAATTGATGATTATTTACCGGTATAACTATGACTTTTTTAGGAAATATTGAACAGCTTTTTCTATCCCGGCAATTTCGGCTAATCCTTTCAAACGACCAATTAGCGGGTAACCTGGATTTGTTTCTTTGTTAAAATCGTTCAGTATTTTATGTCCGTGATCCGGCCTTAACACAATAGGTATATTTGTTTTCTGCATTGTTTTGTATAGTGCATAAATAACTTCAACCAGATTAACATCCCCTTTTAGATGAGCGGCTTCATAAAAGTCTCCATTGTTAAGCCTTTGAGTACTTCTCAGATGAACGAAATGAATACGATCGCCAAAGAGTTCAACCATCTCAGGAATATCATTATCAGCAAGGGCGCTTAACGAACCGGCACATAGTGTAATGCCGTTATTGACAGAGGGAACTGTTTCAGTCAGCCATTCGAAATCTTCCTTTGTACTCATGATACGGGGTAAGCCCAGTAGTGTAAATGGCGGATCGTCAGGATGAATGGCCAGTTTCATATCCACTTCTTCTGCAACCGGAATTACTTTATTCAGGAAATAGGAGAGATGTTCCCTCAGTTGCTCCTTGTCAATATTATTGTATTTATTAAGGAAGTTTAAAAAAACCTTCTTGTAATCAGCACTTTCTCCGTCAACTACACCGTTAATAAACCCTTGGGTAACAACAATAATATTATATGCCAGACTTTCGGCTTCCTCTTCTGTCATTTCACTAAACCTCTGTTTTGCAGCTTTAAATTTTTCAGGGAAGTAATCTTTTTCAGCATCAGGCCTTTTAAGGATGAAAATGTCAAATACAGCAAAATCGACTGCACTGAAGTACATTGCTTCGGCACCATTGGGTAAGGTGTAATGTAGGTCAGTGCGAACCCAGTCCAATACAGGCATGAAATTGTAACAGATAGTTTTGATACCACACTCTGACAGATTTCTTATGCTTTGTATGTAATTATCAATTAAACGGTCTCTGTCGGGTGTAGCTTGTTTTATGCCTTCCGATACAGGTAAACTTTCAACAACTTCCCAAGTTAATCCGTGTTTTTCTATCTCTTTTTTTATCGATAAGATCTTATCAACAGGCCATACTTCACCATTTGGAACATTGTGTAAGGCAGTAACTACGCCAGTAGCTCCAGTCTGAGTAATCTCCTTTAGTGTGATTTTATCATCTGAGCCAAACCATCTAAGTGTTTTTATCAGTTCCATAATTTAATGCTAAAAAAGGTAGTATTTTAAACATTGCAAATACGAATAATTTGGTGTTAAAGATATGACTTTTTTGCAGTTTTGATTATTCCTGAATTACTTTTATTGAGTATATTTGTGTTATGAATGGGGAAGTGAAACTTGAATTGAAAAAGGGAATTCCTTATCTTTTGAAACCTGTAAGAAAATAAAAATATGAGATATGTTAAGCTTGTAGCAGTTGTAGTACTAATGTTTGTCATGGGTTATCTGGAGGCAAAAGAGTATGATTTATCGAATTACGGAGTGCGTGCGTGGTCGTTTGAAAACGCTTCGCCGGCTATTGTTAAAGTCATAGCAGAGGCAAAGTTCGATAATAACATCATCTTAAAGTTCCCGGGTGGCCGCATTGACTTATGGCCGGAGGGTGCTGTAAAAAAGGAGCTCTACATCTCTAACTGCACCGAGAATAATACATTTTACCGTACCGGGATGCATGCCATCCTAATTGCTAACGATTGTAACAATTGGTACGAGTCGGGTACTGTTACAGATGTGACTATTCGTGGAAACAGGTTTATTCAATGTGGGTATAATCAAAATAAAAAAGGATATGTGATCTGTATCAAACCCGAAATTCCCCATCTTGAAAAAAACAGATATGTACATTCGAATATTCGTATCATCGGAAATGAATTTCAATGTGCCAGTCCGGCCGTTATATATGCCCGTTCTGTTGACGGTTTATTGTTTCAAAATAATGCCATCAGTTTTGTTCCTTTAGAAGATGATGTCAGTAGTCCGACTCCTGAGCTAAAGATCGAGCACTGTAATTCTGTTGATACAACAGGAAATAAATATTTAGGGTTTGCTGAATGAAGATATACTATGTGGTTCAAATTTTAATCTATGAAGAATAGTATTTTGAGGTGTAAGGATGTTTAATTATGGATAAAATAGGGTTAGTAAATGCGAATGGAGTGAAGTTTTTTAGTTAAACTTGTATTGTTTAATTAAACTTATTGATATTATGAACCGTTCTATTTTAATTTTCACAATTGCCTTTATGGCAATAACACTCTTTTCTTGTCAGAATAAAGAAAAAAGTAAGGAGCAACAAAAAGCTCCCAACATCCTTTACATTATGTCTGATGATCATGGGTATCAGGCTATCAGTGCATACGATAAGCAGTATATAAATACACCTAATATTGACCGAATTGCAAATGAGGGTATGTTGTTCACCAATAGTTTCGTAACGAACTCTATTTGTGGTCCTTCGCGGGCGGTAATGCTTACAGGAAAGCATAATCATATTAATGGGTTCAAGCGCAACAGTGCTACGTTTGATGGTTCTCAACAAACATTTCCTAAACTGCTTCAAAAAGCAGGTTATCAGACTGCGATAGTGGGTAAATGGCATCTTAAAAGTGATCCCACAGGTTTTGATTATTGGAATATCCTTCCGGGTCAGGGGCAGTATTATAATCCGGATTTTATTGAGATGGGTGAAAAAAAGAGGTATGAAGGATATGCTCCATTTGTAACTACTGATATTGCTATTGATTGGCTTGACAACAAAAGAGATAAAAGCAAACCATTCTGTTTGTTATTGCATCACAAGGCGGTTCATCGTACATGGGAGCCTGATACTTCTACTTTTGCGGAGTTTTCAGGAAAACAATATCCAGTTCCTGATAACTATTTCGATGACTATAAAACTCGTGAGGCTGCTGCTGCTCAAAAGATGAGCATCAGAAAACCTGATATGGATATAGTTTATGACCTTAAAATGGAGTATGAAGGGATTAAAGGCCGATTTGGCAATATGACTCATAAATCTCGTATGACAAAAGAACAAAAAGAGAAGTGGGATGCTTATTATAAGCCTATTGCCGAAGAGTTTGTTAAAACAGATCCACAGGGAAAAGATATGGAGTTGTGGAAGTATCAACGTTACATGCAGGATTACCTCGCTTGTGTACGTTCATTGGACGAAAGCATAGGCGAAGTACTGAAATATCTTGATGAGAATGGTTTGGTTGAAAATACAATAGTAGTCTATACCTCTGATCAGGGATTCTACCTTGGTGAGCATGGATGGTTCGATAAACGTTTTATGTATGAGCAGTCAATGGGTACACCTCTTGTAATGAGGTATCCCGGTCATATTAAGCCGGGTACTAAGTGTGAAAAATTAGTTCAAAATATTGATTATGCACCAACATTCCTCGATTTGGCAAAGGTTAGCATTCCTGAAGATATTCAGGGTATATCATTAACTCCTTTGTGGGAAGGGAAAGATTCTAAATGGCGAGATGCTCTTTATTATCACTACTATGAATTCCCGAACGAGCACATGGTAAAACGTCATTACGGTATTCGTACAGACAGGTATAAGTTAATTCATTTTTATAGTGATATTGATGAGTGGGAGTTTTTCGATTTGGAAAATGATCCTGAGGAGATGAATAATTTGTATCAAAATGAGGATTATGCCGGTCTTGTAAATGATATGAAAGAGCGACTTGTCAAGTTGCAGGAGCAGTATGAGGATACTGATAAATCAACGTATTGATGTGATGATGTGGTGATTTGTTCAAAACATTACGTATTTATACCATGAAGGAAGTTTTGAGGATGGTTAAATAGTGTCTGCAAGAAAACTATCAAATTTAGAGGTTTGCGTCATTGCGAACGAGGTACACCTTGTCTCGATGTGGCGGGAAGTGAAGCCTGCCTGCAGCAGGCAGGCAATCTCGACTGAATATCAATAGATTGCCTGCCCGACTTTCATGTTTTTCAATAGTGGTCAGGCGGGCTTCGTCCTATCGTCCTCGCAATGACGACCCGTTTTATGTTCTTTTGCAGACACTCTAAATAGGTAACTTAATATATATCACTTATTATAAATCATAGAACAATAAAAATAGTGTGAGCCTTATTGGGGCAGAATATCATAGCCCCGGGTTAAAACCCGAGGATTATTGAAACGAACGTTATCTGTTTTGGCGCGTATTTTTGCTGCATAGCAGCGCAAAAAATCGTGACAAAACGTTTTTTTATGTTTTTAATCGGGGTTTTGTTATGTTAGAGAATTAAATTAATTATTATGAAAGAGTGTTTCTATTTACTGTTATCGGTTTTGTTTTCATTATTAGGATGTCAACAACAAAGTACACAAACTACAAGTGAGCCGTTTTCTCCGGAATGGGTGAAAATGGAATACATATTAATTTGTGGATGAATCCCTATTTGTGGCCTGGAACAGATTTGGAAAAGAAGATGCATCCATATACGGGCTCGCATACTGTTTGGTGTGGTACTATTCCTGATTATACTATCCCTAAAGCACAAAAAATAATGCAGGATCACTTTAAGAAATATCAAACAGATATTGGGGTAAGTGGTTTTAAAGTGGATGAGGTGGATGGTTTTGATAGTTGGTTGTGGCCTGATGTTGCTACTTTCCCATCGGGTCATGATGCTGAGCAGATGAGACAGACCTACGGGTCGCAATTCATGGCTCTTACCGATAAACTGTTTCGTGAAAAAAACGAACGTACTTATGGGCTGATGGAACCAAACCCTGGTCATTTCCTGATGTGTACAAGGAGGTTCAGGATGCAGCTTATTTAAGGATGCAACTGTTGCCATATTTATACTCAACATTCGCCGAATACTACTTTAAAGGTACTCCGCCATTCAGAGCGATGAATCTGATAGAGGGATTTAAAGCTGATATTGAAACAAAAGAAGGGGAACTCAACTCAGTTGCTTATCCGTATGCTATGGCAATGAAGAGAGAGATAAAAGATCAGTATATGTTTGGTGATAACATTCTTGTAGCTCCGCTGTTTGGGAAAAATACGGAACGTAAGGTTGTACTTCCTTCGGGCAAATGGTATGATTTTTATAACGGTAGTTTTGTTGGTGAGGGTGAGATTATTGAAGTTGAATATGGGTTGGATAAGATTCCTCTGTTTGTAAAGGATGGAGGGATAATTCCTATGATACCACCTATACGACAGACAAAAGATTGGAAAAATATTCCTCTTGAGATACGGGTTTATGGAAATGCCGATAGTGAATTTCTTATTTATGATGATGATGGAGAAACCTACGATTTTGAGGATGGTGCCTATACCATGAAAAAACTGATAGTGAAAAGCGGAGAAGGTAAAATAGAAGATATCCGTATAGACTGGCCATGGAGCTACAGTAATGTAACATGGAAGTTTATGGGGGAGTGATAATTGATCTGTTAATGTGTGAAGATAGTAACACATTAACACATTGTAGTAACCACTATGGAAATATATATCAATAAGCTTAATGTTGAGTATGAAAAAAATGCTAATCCGGTTATCGCTGCCGGTCAGAAAGCATACATGAAAAATCATTTCGAGTATTTTGGTATAAAATCACCATTGCGAAGGGAGATTTCAAAACCGTTTCTGAATAAGGAATATCTGCCTTCGAAAAAGGAGCTGGAAAATATTGTTAAAGCTTTGTGGGATAAACCTGAACGTGAACTTCAGTATTTTGCAATGGAGTTGTTTTGGAAGTGCAAAAAGCAGATTGAAGAAGCAGACATTGAGTTAATGGAGTTTATGGTGGTAAACAGATCGTGGTGGGATACAGTTGATATGATTGCAGGCAGACTGATGGGGGAGTATTTCCGGAAGTTTTCTGAACAGCGAAAAGAGTATGTTGACAAGTGGCTCTCCTCAGGTAATATGTGGCTACAAAGGTCAGCTATTCTTTTTCAGTTGAATTACAAAGATAAAATGGATACTGAGCTACTTTCGTACGTTATCCGCTCATTATTGGGTTCCAATGAGTTTTTTATTAACAAAGCTATAGGATGGGTGTTGAGAAATTACAGCAAAACAAATCCGGATTGGGTGAAAGGTTTTGCCGATAGAACAGAGCTTCATAAGTTAAGTCGCAGGGAAGCTTTGCGGCTGATGAAGTAAATTTATTAATTGGATGGTTTCGCTCCGCCCTCAATAGTGTTAAGGTAACACCAGTTTTTTTGCAATTACCCTGTCAGTAAATGTGGGGATCAGTAACAGGTTCTTTTCAGGGATGTACCCCATATCAGCTGTATTGAAATTCAGTGATTCGGAACTGTATATCTCTTTTGGTGGTGCTCCAGGTGAGATGAACAACACCTTACCTATCCATGCTGAAACCACATATTGTCCGTTCCCGAGTGGAATAAGACCATCAATCTGAATTGGCATTTCGGCAATAACGGTTAGTTTTCCTGTGTTGGTATTTCCTTTTAGCAGGTAACCTTGTGAACCGATGAGAAGATAATCTTTTTCAACAGTAATTCCGTTTACTCCCTTTAGTAAAATATCTCTGCTCCATATTTCAGGTTTGTCTGATTTTAAAATGTAAACAACGCCTTGTCTGGTATCAGTTACATAAATGTTTCCGTTAGTACCTGTTGCTACATCGTTCAAAAATGTTGCTCCGGGAAAGCTGATATATTTTATTACTTTACCTGTGTTAATGTCAATTTCAGCCAAACGGTCAATATCGGAAACATACAGTTTGTCACCTTTTATGTCCATCCCTTTTGGGGCATTTAATCCGGTTGCCCACTTAAGATTGATGATTACACCTTTTGTATTTAAAATTGAAATGAATCCTGAATTGTTCTTTTCAGCAGGCTTACCGTTGATGTTTGAAACGTAAAGCATTTTGTTCTGCGGATTGTATAAAACCGATTCAGGAACTTTTAGTATCCGATCTGTTGACCAAACTTCTTTTAGAGATTGGGAAAAGGCAGAAGATGTAAGATATGCTAATACAAGTACTGTTAAAACAACTCTTTGCATGATATTTGATGTTTATTAGTTAATTTCTTGAATCTTTTATAATTCCCAATCATCACCTCCCGTTTTTCCCAGGATTTAAAAGCAATACTGTAGGATGTCGTAATGCCAAGATAAGATATTTTTTGGTATTGATAAAATTTCGGCTAAATATTATTTTGAGATGCTGACTTTAGTCTATTACTCTTTTAATACTATTTTTAAGTATAGTGGGTTGGAAATTTTAAAGTAAACCAAGTTTGTATTTGCTCAATCTTAAATAGGTCAGAACCTGAGCAGTATAAACATCATTAAAAACTTCAATCGTTTTAATTTCGTAACTAATCGTTGTTAAAAGTTATCCTGAAAATAATAATTAACACCTACACTGATTAGTTACCTTTATTTTAATAGAATCTTATAAGTATGAACATATTCGTTTTTAAATACTTCTATGCTATAAATACCTTTGGCATGTTTTTGTAAATTAATTGTCTGCTGTAATCCTTTAGCTGATCTTTTTTTACTGTAATATATCAGCTGACCTTTCATGTTATATATTACTATCAAGTAGTCTGAAGGTATTTCGTCTTGAATTTCAATTGTAAAGATGCCATTTGTAGGATTGGGATATATTTTTGCATTGATATTATCTGTAATAGATCTTTCCTGAATAGCAGTTGATATATCAAATTGAGCACTGTAAATACCATTCCCGTGTGTTCCAATAGCTACTGTGCCATCCTCTCGTACTTTTATCATATCCACAACAATATTTCCTATCATATCAGGACTTTCTTGTGTCCAAATAGTATTGTCTCCGTCTAATGTAGTTGTAGAATACAGACCGGTGCTTGTACCTGCAAAATATATTTTGTCATCGCTGTTTTTATGTAACATTTCAACCCAACGAACTGAAGATCCATTTCCGGAACCATCCGGATTTTCTTCGAGGTTACCACTAATAGATTGCCAATTCAGACCACCATCTTTTGAGTGCCAGATACTAATAACTGAATAATTCGTGAATGAAATCAATATTTCTGATGTGTCATTAGGATTTACTTTTATACAACCAATGTTGGCATCAGGAAAGTTGCCATTTGAAATATCCTCTTTTACAGGATCACCGGTATTGGCATTTTCTACTTTATACACTTTACTACTGTTTGTAGAAAAATATAGAATATTGGCCGGAGTAGTAGAAGCATCTAATGCCGTAATTGAACTTCCTGAAACTGTTGTATTTGTCATTTTGTCCCAGTTTGTTGAAGTTGGATCATTATTGTTAGCTGCTATTTCAGTTAAATCGGAATTTCGCCATATTACATCACCTCCCAGATAAAACATCATATCTCTATTATTCGGATTTAAGATAAACGGGTTAATGAATGACTGATTATCTGCTCCGTCAGGATCAACCCTTGTCCAATTATTAGAGCTATACCAATCACGATAAACAGTACCATTTTGTGAAGATGTGTAACGTGAATTCCCATTGTTGCCAAAAGCACAATAGGATCCATCACCGCTACCATTGCGTTCCCAATCAATAGTGCCGCTGGTGTTTTGTGTTAACCATGTTCCAATATCCTGAAAACCGGATAGAATCATATTGTTGCCTTGATTTTCCATGTCAATAGCTACGGTATAACACTGAGTAGTTAAGTAACCGGTATTTAAAGATGCCCAAACTACAGTTTCGTCATTATATTCCACAGTGCTTTTAGTAATGTCATCAGTATAACTTAATCCGCCGTCATGCCCGCAAATTACTTTGTTAAAATCGGAATAAAACACTAATGAATGTTGGTCGGCGTGTTGATTTGAATAGGCTGCATTGCTAATATTTGAAACCAGATATCCGCCTATTTTTGTGTAATTACCAGTTGTTGCAAAACCATCGGTAGAGCGCCAAAGATCAGTTCCTCCGATAATTACAAAATTCTCATCATCAGGCTTAACTTTCACAATTAAATCATATCCTTCTTGTGAATCAAAAGAACCATGAATGCCGGTTTCATCCGGTAAATTTGATGATAGATCTGTCCAACTATTAGTGCCGTTATTGTATTTCCATAAGTTATGTCCTGCTGCATCTTCACCGGAAACATGTGTCAAAAAATATAATATATTTTCATTGCCCGGGGCAATATCGAGAACTGTTCTTCCATAATCGGAGGGGAAGCCGGCAGGAGTAATATCAGTCCATAGAATTCCATTATTATTTGATCTGTAAAAACCCACTTTATCTCCCTCACTGCTTGCTGTAATATAAAGTACACCGGAAGAACTAACTGCAATGTCAGTATAACTGGAATAGTCATTACCAATGTAACTGTTAAACATCACTTGCCAGTTTTCCCCTCCATCAGTTGAGCGTACGATAACTCCATAAATTGCTGCATAAATATATCCGGTTGTTGGTGAAACTTGTATATTCCAGCAATAATCAAAAAAGCTGTCAAAACTCTGGGGTGTGTTACTCATGGTAGAAGGTAGTTGCGTCCAGCTTTGTCCGTTATCGGTTGACTTAAAAATCCCATCGCCTTGGTAATAAGCACCTGTTGCACTTGCTGAATTACCGGTGTATTCCCCTGTAATGTAGTACCAGGTGTTTGTGTGTCCGTCACGTGGATCTTGCGCTATACCCGTAATACTATGCAGATGATCAGGTGAAGTGGTTTTTGTCCATGAAGTTCCGCCATTGGTTGAACGCCACATTCCTCCCGAAACACCTCCGGCAAGAATAATGTTCTCATCTTTTATATCAAGTGCCAATGCCCTTGTTCGGCCTCCAACATTGAATGGTCCACGATTTATCCATCCTGATGCGTTAAGTGCTTTCAGGTTACCTGAAGGTAATTGCATTGCAAATTTCAACTCTTTTCCCCTAATATTATCAGGGATTCTACCGGTTGCAGGATTGACCAATCTCTTTGTTTCATAAATAACTCTGTTTATCGGGTCATCTTTTACTATCGGTTTTGTTTGTGCTATTGATGAAGATACCCAAATAGAAAGTATAAACAGAAATGCAATTGTTTTAGTAAACATTTTCATGATAATATGAGCTTAGTGAAAAATAAATAATTATAATCGCTGATAATTAAATATCAGATATTCAGTTATGTTTGAATTCATTTTTGGCCGGGCCGATATTTTTGCTTTAATAACATCCCGTTTTTTCAATCCTGGAAGATCAATTCTATCGTTTTTTAAAGGCTTCAATGAGTATACAAATTTGACTTGTACTTTCTGTTTTTTACTGAACTTTTCGGGAAAAGAACTTCCGTATTCTTCAACCTTAATTATCTTTATATAGGCTATACATGGAGACTTTTTGCAAGACTGTTTTGATACCTTTCTTCTCGAAGGAACAATTCTTACCACTTTTGCTTGTACAAGACAATTATCCGGTGCAATGTTTTTTTTATTTGATATAGGTCCTTGTTGAGCCTGAATACTTACGGCAAGCAATAGAAGAGAAAATGTTATTATAAGATTTCTAAATTTCATAAATAACAGACTTTGTTTAGTTATTCTAATCTGCATAATGCATAAATATTAAAGATACAATTTACAACAAAATTGTTGTTGTGTCAAATGTTGTTGAATGTTTCATGATGTTGAATTATTTATATCTTTATGATAAAATTAACTAAAACAGTTAAATGAATAATCCATCTTCTGCAAAAGCATCCATTACCGAGCGTCTGTTATCCCTCGATTTTTTTCGTGGTTTTACTATGTTGCTGCTTGTTGGTGAGTTTACACACTTTCTGACAGGCTTAACTTATCTTTTCCCTAAAGGCCATTCGTTACATTTTCTGGCGCAACAGTTTCATCATGTAGGCTGGGAGGGATTACATTTCTGGGATCTGGTGCAACCGTTTTTTATGTTTATAGTGGGAGTTGCCATGCCTTTCTCATTTTCGCGACGCAGGGTGGCCGGAGCTTCTCAAAACATGTTACTCCGACATGTTCTTAAACGTTCGTTTTTATTACTACTACTGGGTTGGGGACTGTATTGTATAGGCCCGGGAAAAATCGTTTTCCATTTTCAAGATGTACTCACTCAGCTGTCAGTTACCTATCTGATAGCTTTTCTGATAATGGAAAAGAAAGTTTCTGTGCAATTGGTTTTTTCTTTTGGGGTATTACTTTTCGTTGAAGTTCTTTACAGGTCGTTTCCTATTGAAGGGTTTAATCATCCTTTTGTGCCAAATGAGAATTTTGGTACCTGGCTTGATCTTCAGTATGGTGGTGCAGATATGCATGGGCATTGGGTATCGTTCAATGCTATTCCTACTGCTGCTCATACTATTTGGGGAGTATTGGCTGGAAAATTGTTGTTGAGTAAAAAGCCGGCAAAGGAAAAGCTTAAGATACTTATTCTTGCCGGGCTGGCAGGTGTTATAATCGGGTATTCAATGCAATCTGTTACTCCAATAATCAAGCGCATTGCTACCAGCTCTTTTGTAATAGTCAGTGGAGGTTGGGCAATACTTATTATGGCCTTCTCGTACTGGCTTATCGATATAAAGAAATCCCGAAAATGGGTGATATTTTTTGCTGTTGTCGGAATGAATCCGTTGTTTATCTACCTTTTTGCACATGTGGGAGGAAGCGGTTTTATACGAAACATAATTCTTCCTTTTAGCAATGTTCTTTTTAGCTGGACAGGCAAGCCGGCATCAGTTATTATTATGAATGGATTAGTATGGTTTCTGCTCTGGTTTATCTGTTATTGGATGTACAAGAGGAAGATTTTTATAAGAATTTGATAGAGTTAGGATGTTGTGTTTTACTATTTGTACCTTGTATATCATGATTAATGTTTTATTCGTTTATGACAGGTGCTGCCAGCTTATCAATCATCCGGAGTTCCTCTTCCGTAAAGTTTAAGTTATTTAGTGTTGCCAGGTTATCTTTAAGCTGCTTTACCGATGAAGCACCAATTAGTACTGATGTTACTCTTTTGTCTTTCATTAGCCATGCAAGCGACATCTGTGCCAACGACTGTCCTCTTTCTTCTGCTATGGTATTCAATCCGGTAATGGCAGTTTTTTTTGTTTCGGTGAAAACCTCTTTTTTCAGGAAACCGTGAGGTTTTGCCATCCTTGAATCTTCCGGGATGGTTTTCAGGTACCGGTTGGTTAATAGTCCCTGAGCCAGTGGTGAGAATGGAATACACCCTATGCCATTTTTCTCAAGAACATCAAGTAATCCGTTTTCAACCCACCGTTCAAATATGTTGTAACGTGGTTGGTGGATAAGACAAGGAGTTCCTAACTGGTTTAGTATGGTAACGGCTTTTTGTGTCTGTTCAGCCGTATAGTTTGATAATCCTACATATAATGCTTTTCCCTGTCTGACGATTAAGTCAAGAGCAGCCATAGTTTCTTCTAAAGGTGTATCAGGATCAGGTCGGTGATGGTAAAAAATATCAACATAATCGAGATTCATACGCTTAAGGCTCTGGTTCAGACTTGCCACAAGACTCTTTTTTGAACCCCATTCGCCATAAGGACCAGGCCACATATAGTAACCAGCCTTTGATGAAATTATCAGTTCATCACGATATGGTTTAAGGTGTTGTTTCATCACTTTACCAAGTGTCTCTTCTGCCGAACCGGGTGCGGGGCCGTAATTGTTTGCCAGATCGAAATGTGTTATCCCATTGTCGAAGGCAGTTAAAAGTATATCGCGTGAGTTATTGTAAACATCAACAGAACCGAAGTTGTGCCATAAACCGAGTGAAATAGCCGGAAGTTTAATTCCACTGTATCCGCACCGGTTGTACTTCATGTTATCGTAACGGTTTTTTAGTGCTGTGTAGTTCATGGTTGTTAATTGTGTGGTATTTTATCTTTTTAATATTCTATAAATTTTTCTTCAAATGAGTTTTCAAAATTAAATTGATGTGTTTTATCAAGTTTTTGTGGAAAGAATATCAAATTTTCTTGGAAGAAATACAGAAGACTGCAAATAATAATGTACAGCAATAATATCCCAAATGTATACTTAAAGAATTTCTTCATATTTGTTTTTGTAATTCCACCCAAACAGTAAGTGGATTTGGCGGTGCTGGTAGAAACCACCAAAGCAGATGACACAGCTTTCTGCCCCATTGGCTATGCCACATTGTGCTTAGGTGTTTATTCCTTGATGCTATTTAGAAATTCATCAGGTGTCATTACGGGTAATTCAGATTTCTTAAAGTCTTTTCCGTTCCTGGTTATTATTATGTCGCATTCACTTCTCAATGCACTAAAATACTGTAATGAATCTTCAAAGTCTGAAAAGTCCGAGTTTAAACCTTTTTCAATTATTAATTCATCCAATTCACATATTTCAGATATTACTTTAAACTTCCTTAATTTGTCTTTTGTTTTTTCTAGTCCTTCGTATTTAGTCAGGAAATAACTTATTGTTGTATAAGATATGGCTGAGACAAAGACCTTAATTTCTCTTTTATCTGCTAATGTTGCAATCTTTGCAGCAGAAATATAAAAAGGTTCACGTTCACCTAGAAAATCAAGCATTACATTTGTGTCCCAAAATAATTTCATGTCTATTTATGTTTTTCAATTAAGTGATTTAAAATCTCAGACTTATAGTCAAGGTCTGCAGGGATTTTAACACCAGTTGACATGCTTTTTACAAATGGGGAAATTTCTAAATTTGATTCATCGTTATTTTTGTCACGATTAATCAATGATCTTAGATAAGATTCTATAATTCTCGACAAACTCCTTTTATGTAAAGAAGCATACTCTTTTGCTTGTTCAATCACAAATTTATCCAGTTTCAAAGTTAATTTTGTGTCCATGATATTTTGTTTATACGTACAAAAATGCAAAAATAATCCGTAATATACAAATGCGGTTTTTTTCTTCACTTCTGCCCAACGGCAGTCTGTCTAAAAACATTTTTTATTATAAATTACAGACTAAAGATAAGCCATTTAGAGCGACTATTTAGTTTTAGGTTGTAAAAAATGCAGAAAAAAACAAGTTGCTTAAAAAGGTCGATTTATGAGCCTTTGTTATGGCGTAGTGCCGCTGTGCCCGCAGTTAGTGTCTAGTTGTTCTACCATTACCGTTGATAGACTGAAAAAGCGGGGTTATGTTTCTCTACTTGAAATTTACAAAAAGATTTCTCCACAACTTAATGAACCGATTCTATGCTGTTTGTTACTACTATAATTTAATTTTTTTATCAGAAATATATGGCACAATAGGGTATCCAAATATAGTCTTATCTACACCTAATTCCTCAGGAGAAGGACCTACGAACTCGGTTTTCTTACCATATAATCGTAATGTATCTGAATTAATTTCAACATAAGCCCAAATAGGGTCTTTATATGGCACTGTATATTTTATCCATGGATTACTTTTATCCACTTCTTCACTATAACGTATATGTTGGAAATTTTTGCCTAACCATTGATAAGACATACTATTTATTTGAATATAGTGAATGCCATTTATATTATTATAATAGTCCTGATGGTGGTGCCCGGAAAAAACAAACTGCACCTTTTGAAAATCAGCTTTCTCATTGGCTCGCTCCAATACTAGTGTAAAGATTTAGTATTAGGCGAACTATTTCTCTTTTTTCCATTATAAGT
>CBDUZZ010000091.1:0-15069 GCA_965371855.1 uncultured bacterium | reverse complement strand
TAGTTAGTTAGTTTTTAAAATTTAATTTGAGAAATATGAAATAAATTTTGTAATATTGTCGTAGATTTTTTCGAAAATCGTTAATGGGTTCTACGGTCTTTGATAAATCAACAGAAAAAACTAATTTTTAGAACCCACCTAAATATAAGTTATGAAAAAAATATTTTTTGCATTTATTGTGGTTTTATCTATCGCAAATGTATCTATTGATTTACATGAAGATAGGGATCTCACTTTTTACTTAACAAAAGAGGCTCTAGCTGGAAACCCAATTGTTGACATGAGAGAAATGCGTAATGTTATTTTCGAACATTATGCACACGTGTTTGATGTTACTGATGGTTTCTATACAATTGAACATTGGGATTGTGTTGATGGGGGGTCATTGTGTTGAGTTATAATTAAATAATCTAATGGAGAAAACAAAGTTTTCTCCATATTTATTATAAAAATGGCATGGGGAAAATAATTTCATTATTACTTGTATTACTACTTTTTATTATTAATTGTAAGAATACTGAAAACACAAAAAGTCATAAAATTGGAGAATGTAAAGCTCCATTTACTAATGGATACGAGGAGATTTTTAAAGAACCTAAGCTTATTTTCCTTGAAACAACTGACAAATCTCTAATAGGATATGTAAAAGAAATTTTAGAAACATCAAATTTCATTTTTATACTTGATATTCAACAAAATAAAGTATTATGCTTTGATAAAAATGGTCGTTATATTAAACAAATCGGGAAAAATGGAAAAGGTCCAGGTGAATATCTACGCCCAATAGATATCTTATATAGTAAGAAAGATAAATGCCTTTGGGTATATGATAGTAAGAGTAGAAAGATTATTGCATATTCACAAGAAGGTAAAATCTTGAACGAAAAGAAAATCTCATTTTATTGCAAAAATTTCATTGAAACTCCAAATGGATATCTTGCTTTTATAGGGAATTCACCGTTTGGAAGGAAGAATAATAGAAATGTTAAATTCTTAAAATTAGACAAAGAATTTAATATCCTAAAAAAGATTAAAGGTGGAAATGGCTTTACCCATGATATAGGTACATATGTAGCAAGTTTAGAAAATTCTCAAATTTTTGTTGAACCATTTAATTATGGAATATTTGAACTGAGAGATGACAACATAGAAAAGATGGTTTCTTTTGACTTTGGGAGAAAATCTTTTACTAATGAAATGAAAATAGATCTTGCTAGTAGAAGAGCCAGAGATGTTGCTGAAAAGTTAGTTGAAAAGAGTTTTGTGACAGGATTTTGCGACTTGCATACGAATAATGATTTGATAATGTTGGAGTACCGTTATAAAAAAAGAATTCATTTTGTGTTTTTTTCTAGTGTTAAAAATGGAATAATACAAGAATTTCCATCCTTTCTTATTAAAAAAGATGGTTGGGAAACATTTATGAATCCTGTTTGTATTTATGACGAAATGATTGTTGAAGCAGTCATGCCTTCTACATTCTTCTTTCTTCAGAAACAATCAAACAGCCCAAAGCGTCAAGAAGCACTTGATTCAATCTGTTCTATGTTAAATGAAAACTCAAATCCAGTATTGATTAAACATAGATTAAAATCAACTCAGAATGAAGGAAAAGACTAATCTTGGCATCAGTGTATTAGTTGTAATGTTCTTTGTTATTTTAAGTGTAAGTGTAAGTGTAAGTTATTGTGATAGATGGCTAATGACGGATCAAAAGAGTGAGAGTGATTTTTTTTCTAATAGTTATTATTATGGAATGATTGTGGATACTTCATTTCAACAAGGTAATGCAGGTACAATATATTTAAGAATTCCATCTAATTCGTGCTCTATCTGTATTGATATAGAGCTAGAGTTCTTGATCAATTTAGACAACGATGCCATCAAACAAGTTAATATTATAACGAGTTATCGTAATCACAGAGATTTGCAGATCTTCAAAAAACAGATTAACGATGGTTTTATGGTAATCAACAGCCAATATCTTTTTAAAGAAATCGATAAATATAGACGACCTTATTATTTTGTTTTGGATGATTTCAATAAGATATGCGCTATTCACTTCATAATCAAAAATCAAACCAACCTTTCGCTAGATTTTTTAATGGCCAAAGGATGTTTTAATTAAACAACCAACATGTTGGAAATTAGCTCATCGTGAAAGTGTATTGAATCAAAAACGAATTGTGAACATTATTTTATATAGTTTTTTTATTGAAAATTTGATTATTGAGAAGTGATCGAAATCTCCATTACAATTTGATCTGAGATATCCAAAATTTAATTGGAATAGATTCTTTGCTGAAAAAAATCAAATAAGCGATTGTTATTTGAGGGTAAAGCAATACTTAAATCATATCTTTTTAAAAAGTTCTTTGATTCATCAATTATCAGTTTTGAATTTTATCAAAAGAATCTTGATTATTTCACGAGATTATTTTCATTTAATATTGTATCTTTGATTTTTTTAAAATGAAGAGGGATTAATTGATTAAGAAAAAGTTATGAAAAAAGCTGAAATACATACCGGTAAGGGAATTATGGAAGTTGAATTCTATGAGAATGATGCACCTAAAACTGTTGCAAATTTTATTAAGTTAGCCAAGGAAGGTTTTTATGACGGGCTGGCATTTCACAGGGTAATTCCTGATTTTGTTATTCAGGGAGGATGTCCTTATTCAAAAGATATGAGTGATTCAAGGATTGGGACAGGCGGTCCGGGGTACTCTATCGACTGTGAGTTGGATGGAGAAAACCAGTATCACGATAGAGGTGTTTTATCTATGGCTCATGCCGGACGTAATACCGGTGGTTCTCAATTTTTTGTTTGTCACAGTCGTGCCGGTACAAAACATCTTGACAGGCAGCATACCTGTTTCGGTCGGGTTGTTGAAGGTGTTGATGTGATAGATGAGATAGAAGCCGGAGATAAGATAGAGAAGATTACAGTTATTGAAGAGTAGTATTTTATTTTTAATTTAAAAAGTAGAACAAATGAGTTTGGAATTAACAGGAAAACTGATAAAAATATTGCCTGAACAAACAGGTGAGGGTAAGAATGGTACATGGGTAAAGAGTTCTTTTGTTATTGAGACACAAGATCAATATCCTAAAAATATTTGCTTTGATGCTTGGGGTGAACGTGTAGAAACAGTAAAAAACCTGAAAGAAGGTGCTATGCTAAAAGTAGGTTTTGATATTGAGTCGAGGGAGTATAATGAAAGATGGTACACTAATGCAAAAGCATGGAAAATAGAGACTGTAACTGCCGGTGAACAAAATTTGCCTCCGGATATGCCACCTCCTGAGTATAAAGAAACAGATATTCCTGCTTCAGAAGAAGGGGATGACCTGCCATTCTAAAACAGTAAAATGAACTAACTAAAAAATCCCGGATGTCCATACCTGGGATTTTTTCTGATATGAAAAAAGCTGAATCTTTTCAGACAGAAAAGGTGCTATTAGTTTCAATGGCGCATTTCTTTCATGATATATATACATCATTTCTGGCTCCGTTATTGCCCGTCTTGAAGCAGCATTTTGGTTTTAGTCTTACTTTTGCCGGTCTGCTATCTGTTGTACAACGACTTCCTATGCTTCTTAATCCTCTGATAGGAGTATTGGCAGAAAGGACTAAAGCCAGGTATTTTGTTATTTTATCACCTGCCATTACTGCAATATCCATGTCATTAATAGGTGTTTCGCAAAGTAAAGCACTACTTGTTTTGATAGTGCTGGTAAGTGGGATAAGCAGTTCGTTTTTTCATGTTCCTTCTCCGGTCATGATACGTAAAGTATCAGGAAACAGGATAGGACGGGGAATGAGTTTTTATATGGTAGGTGGGGAATTGGCCAGAACAATAGGCCCTCTTATTGCTTTGGGGGCTGTAGAGATTTGGGGCTTAAAAGGTTTAACACATTTAATACCTGTCGGCGTACTTGCATCAGTCATACTTTGGTATAAATTCAAAAATGAAACTATTAGCGACAGAATTGAAAAATCATCTTTTCATGGATATATTCGGACATTAAAAAATATCTTTCCGGTTATTTCATCTATTGCAATGATATTTTTTTTCAGAACAGCGATGAAATCTGCATTAACATTTTATCTGCCTGTTTTTTTGGAGCATCGGGGAGAGTCGTTGTGGTTTGCCGGTATTTCGCTATCTGTATTACAAGGAGCCGGCGTGGTTGGTACTTTCTTTGCAGGTAATTTGTCTGATCGTATAGGTCAGAAGAATATGCTTGTAATATCTTCAATTGTGTCACCTGTTTTAATGTTTGCTTTTTTATATAGTTCAGGCATTTTGCAAATTGGTGTTCTTGTATTGATAGGTTTGTTCATGTTTATAACCGGCCCTGTGTTTTTGTCTGTTGTGAATAATTTACAAACCAAACACAGCAACCTGGTTAACGGTGTTTACATGACTACAACTTTTTTGATTGGTGCATTAATGGTTATGTTGGTTGGTTATTTGGGCGATAATTTAGATTTGGAGTTAACCTATAAAATTGTTGCAATAATGGCGTTTGGAGCTATTCCATTTTCTTTTACTATCAAAACAACAACCTGACTATTATTCTTTATTTTGTCTGTAAGCTTAATTCTACCTGAAGGATCTTTTTATTCAGCATTTGAGTCTCTGAAAATTTAATATCTAATTTCTTATATAGTTTTTTTCTGCAACTAAAAGAGTAATTATTATCACTTTTCAGGTATATGGAAAAACCTCCATTAGGATCAGTAATTAATTTATAAACAATTAACCCTTTACTGTTTTTCATAATAACTTGTGCTCCGTTAATAGGTTTTCCATTATCCTCATCAATAACAGTTCCTACTATTAGGCAATAGCTTACCGGTTTAATAATGCGGAATGCATAAATATCATCTTCACCTTTTCCGCCTTCTCTATTTGATGTAAGATATCCGGTTCTCATATCACTCATTAAAGTCAGGCTAAAGTCATCAGCTGAGGTGTTTATCGGGTATCCTAAATTAAAAGGATAGGAAAAGCTCTCTTCAGCAGGTATTGAAAAAAAGATATCAAGTCCACCTAATCCTTGCAGTCCGTCAGATGCAAAATAAAGTCGGCCATCATTTGCAACATATGGAAATACCTCGTTTCCGGGGGTGTTAATTTGAGAGCCAAGGTTTTCGGGAGTGCTTAAAAAGCCGTTTTTGTTATCACATACATACAGATCCATTCCACCGTATCCTCCCGGCATATCAGAGCTAAAATAGAATTTCTTCCCGTTTTTTGATAATGAAGGATGAGCAACTGAAAATCCACTATTTTGCAAAGGAATTCGTTCACTGTTTTTTCCCCATATTCCTTTTGTTTTTTTAGTTGTGAATATATCTAATGTTACATTACCTTTTTTTGTTTTTGGGATGTTTTTGGTAATGTACATCAGGTTCATTTCTTTATTAAAACATATAGGTCCAATATTAAGTTTTGATTTTGTTTTTTTTGCGAAGTCTTTAGGGTCACCCAGTTCATTTAAGGAAATTCTTTGTGCCTGGTATAGTTTGAAAAAAGGTTGGTTAGTCATTATATCTCCTCTGTTTATTAGAGTGCGGTTTGGTCTGTTAGAGCAAAATATTAGTTTGTTGGAGTAAATACAAGGGCCAAATTCGGATGACGTTGAATTAATTTTGAGATTGTATATTTCGTATCTGGAAGAATCTTCTTTCAATAGTCGTATATAATTATTTAACGGGTAATTGTAATCATGGAGATGGGAACCTGACAGCTCCAGATATTTCTGCATGTAATCATGGGATGATTCGTAATCTTTTATCTCTTTTAATTCCTGGGCGAGAAAATAATATATATGATAATCAAAATCCGGGAATTTAATAGCCTTTAAATACCAGTCAATGGCTTTTTCTGATTGTTGAAGATGACTGTAACACTCAGCAATTTTATTTGTTGCATAATAGGTGTTTTTACCTTCTTCAATAAGTTTCAAATACTTTTTTATAGCATTTGAATAGTTAAAATTGTTGAAATATTTATCAGCAATTTGTATCTCTTTATTTTGAGAGTATATTAATCCCAAATGTGAGAAGAGAAAGAGAATAATAATTAAATATCGTTTCATCCGTAGTATTTAGTTTATCAAGTTCATCAAGTTTAATATTTTATAATCAAGGTTAAGTATTTAGTTATCATATCCTCAATTCCTTAAATCTTCACACCTCCACATTCTCACATCTCCTAAAAGTATCGTGGATTTTGTACTTTGTTTTTTTTAAAGTTGAACTCATAATTAAGCATTATTTCATGTGTTCCGTTATTGTAATTTTGTAATTCAGTTGTATTCATATCGTAGGAATACCCTATTCTGAATTGGGGTGTAAACTTGAACTGAACAATGCCGCCAAATGCACCTGATATACGATACATTGCACCTACCCATACACGATCAACGAAGAGGAAGTTTGCATTAATATCCATGGAAAAAGGTGCTGCCTGCGTTAATCGGGTTAAAACAGATGGTTTGAATTTCACATCACTGCTGATGTTAAAAACGTAACCGGTCATTATATAGTAATGTCTGGTTTCTTTACCTTCCTGATAAGTTTCTACATCTCCTGAACTGAATTTATTTTCGAGCAGTTTAGGAACTGATGCACCAAAATAGAAGACGGGTGAATAGAAATATATTCCAATACCAAAGTTGGGCAGGAACTTATTAATATTTGGTTCTGAATATGCAGGGTCATCGTATGGTGTGAGTCGTATTAACTGTGTCATATCCAGTTGATAGAAATTTCCACCTCCTTTAACTCCGAAAGATAATTTTGTGTTTTTTGATAATTTTATTTGAAAAGAGTAATCGATATATGTTCCTGTTTGTTTTGTAGAACCAATACGATCATATAAAACAGATATGCCTAATCCGATATTTTTATTTGCAACTGGTGAATTAGCCGTGAATGTTTGTGTTGAAGGAGCACCGTCAAAACCAACCCACTGACTCCGGCTTGATAACATTAAGCTTAACATATCCCTTGTTCCGGCATATCCCGGGTTAATGGCCAGCGTATTGAACATATACTGTGTGTAAAGAGGATCCTGTTGTGAAAAGGATTCTATAGGGATAAAGAATAGAAACAACAGCAGTATATTTATATGCCATCTATTTCGTTTGATATGTATATTTCGTTTTATAGTCATTGTTCTAACGTTTTAAGTAAACGGTCCCTTTGAAAACCTGCATTGAATCATCAGGCTTATAAATGTAGAAATATGTTCCTTCTGTCAATTCTGAAGTGCCTAACAGGTTCTTCGAGGATTTACCGTCCCAGGAGTTGTCATAATTTTTTGATTCGAAAACTAATCCACCCCATCGATTATAAACATACAATTCATCATTAGGTAGCTCGTTAGCACCCGGTATTTTAAAATAATCATTAATACCATCTCCATTGGGCGAGAATGTATCCGGAACATCTAACCTTTCAACGCAATCATCTTCTATATCCTGATAATCCGGAATACCGTCATTATCACAATCATCATATCCTTCGTCAATATCAGGTACACCATCATTATCACTATCGGTATCCAGATAGTCAGGAGTGGAATCTCCATCAGTATCAGGCAATACATCACTACACGGGTCATTTATTGCACCTTCAATAAAATCTGAAATGCCATCACCGTCCGAATCATCATCAAGATAGTTTGGTGTTCCATCGCCATCGGGATCTCCATCTTTTTCTACATCATCCGGAATATTATCCCCATCGCTGTCTGTTGGAACTAATGTAATGAAAATACTCGCAGTTGCGCATAGTCCATCATCATCACAAACTTCATAAATTATTTGTTCGGAAGTGCAATATATACCCTCAGCCGATTCGTACCTGATAGTATTATCTTCATTTACTGAAACAATACCATTAATAACAGGAGAGGATTCAGAAATGGAAACTGTTAACGGATCATTTTCAGGATCTGAACAGTAGGATAACACGTCAATATCAACAGTTGAGTTATCAAAGGATTGAATATTTCGTTGAGCAGCAACAGGTGAATCATTTACAGGATTTACAGTAATAATAATAGTATCAACAGAACATAGAGGAGGTTCTGCTAAATCACAAATGCTGTATAAAATAGTATCTGTTCCATTAAAGTTCAGATTCGGTTCATATGTAATTTGACTTAATAATGCATTTGAAGTCGCTGTTCCATAGTCAGGTTCTTTAGCTATTGTGATACTTGTGATGTCCAGATTGTCATTAGGGTCTTTGTCATTATTTGCCGGTGAAATGCTTACAGGGGTATCCTCGTCTGTGGTTACATAATCGGGTTGTGTTATAGGAGCTACATTACCCGAGGTGATCTCAAGGAATACAGTTGCTGTATCGCAAGCACCATAAGTATCACATATTCGGTAATCATAGCTATCCAAACCGTAATAATCTACATTCGGTGTAGGTGTATATATTATGTATCCTGTACCATTTTCCACCGCTACTGAGCCATGCAACGGCTGAGAAATAACAATAATGCTATAAAGATCAAGGTTGTTATCAACATCAATGTCATTTTCTGCTACATTGGTTTTAATGTTTAATTGGCTGACTGTCTTGTCATAATCGTCCACGGCAACAGGAGCATCATTTATAGGAGTTATATTTATGTAAACAAAAGCACTATCGTGAAGATTTGTTGAGTCACATATCTGATATTTGAATTGATCGGTTCCATTAAAATTAGAAGCCGGAACATAAATAATTCGATTATTTGTTATTTCAAGTGTACCATTTTCAGGTGTATCAAGAATACTTAATTGGGTTGAGTCAATATTATTATCAGGGTCATAATCATTAAACAGAACATTCATTATTAATGTTGAGTCTTCCGGAGTAGTGTAGTTGTCATCAATAGCAACAGGCGCATCAGGAGTATTGTTAATAGTGATATATGCAGTTGCTTGTCCTGATAACCCGGATGTATCACTAATTTGATAAATAAAATAATCTGTTCCGAAATAATTATTATCGGGAGTATAACTAATGTTTCCACAATTGGGGGTTGGTAGTACGGTAACTGTACCATGCAAAGGATCACCCACGATATCAAGACTACATGTATCAATATCATTTTCAATATCAATATCATTTAAGACAACATTAATAGTTACCTCTGTCTCTTCATTGGTGATGAAATTGTCATCTTCTGCCTCTGGAGGGTCAGGTATAGCTGTTAGTGAAATAAATACCAATCCTTGTGATGATGCTCCTTCCTCATCAAAGACTTCATATTTTAAACTATCGTTACCATAATAGTTTGGTTCAGGAATAAATGTAATTAAATGTGTAGTTGCATCAAAGGTTACCTGACCGTGTGTAGGTGGCGAAGGTATTGATATTAAGGTAGAGTCAATAAGATTGTCAATGTCATAATCATTGTTAAAGATGTCAATTTCTATATTTTGATCTTCTTGCGATTTTATAGTGTCGTTAATTGCGACCGGAGGATCATTAACCGGTGTTATATTAATAATTACTTGTGCCTGATCATGATAATTAGTTGCATCGGCTATGGAATAGGTAAATATGTCGTTTCCGTTGAAATTTTCATCAGGAGTATATGTTAATATTCCGGTTGATTTGTTGACAATAACAATGCCATGAGTTGGCAATATTGTTATTCTTACAGAATCAGCAACAATATTATCTTGAGGATCTGTATCATTTGCTAATACATTAATATAAATAGTTTGGTCTTCACTGATGTTGATTGTGTCATTAATGGCATTAGGGGCTTCATCTGATACATTGATAATTATGCTTGATATATTACTAACATTTCCTAAAAGATCTGAAATTCTAAAAGTTAATGTGTCTGTTCCTGAAAAGCCATGGTTAGGTTCATAAGTTATTGCTCCGTTAGTATTGTTGTTTGATTTAGTCCCGTTTGTTGGATTTGTAATGAATTCAACGGAGGATGGATCTAAATCATTATCCGGATCAGAAGCTAATACGTCAAGTTGTATTGTTATTGGAATATCTTCAGGTGTTGATCTGTGAACATCTGTAGTTGTTGGTGAATCAGGAACAGGTAATATGTCAATATTTACATTGGCTATATCACTTGACAAACCTGTCATGTCTTTTACCGTATATGTAAAACTATCTCCGTTTTCATCTGTTCCGAAGTAATTAAGATTAGGAGCGTAGGTGATAATGCCATTTGTGCTATTAACAACAACACTTCCATGTAAAGGAGGTGTGCCTATCGTTACTGACGCAGGATTGATATCTAAATCCAAATCGTTTTGTAAAACGTTAATATCAATGGTATTGTCTTCATTAATTGAAATATCATCATCAACAGCTAAAGGATGCCTACGGGCTACCTGAATAAAAACATAAGCAGTATCACTTAATGGGGGCAGAGGATAACCGGAATCGAAAATAACATAGCTCAGTGTGTCTTCTCCATAAAATCTTGAATATGGAGTGTAGTTGATTTTATTACCAATTATAAAAGCTGTTCCATGTTTAGCTTGTGAAATTATTGATATTGAAGTTTCATTTATTCCCCCGTTTTGACTGTCATTGAGATCTTTATCGTTTGTAGTTACAATGATATTGTCAGGTATATCTTCAGCAGTATAGAAGTAATCATCAACAGCAACAGGATAATCATTAACCGGAGAGATGTTTATGTTAACGGTAGATGTATTTCCTTGCACCTGACTATCTGATGCCTTATAAGTAAAGTTGTCGTTACCATGGTAATTGCTATTTGGAGAATAAGAAAAAGAACCGTTAGTGTTTAAATTAAGAGTGCCATGTGAAACATTACTTACAAGGATTACTGAAAGAGAATTGTTATCAGGGTCAGTATCGTTACTTAATATTCCGGGAAGTTCAACAATAAGAGTTTCATCTTCATTAGTTTTATAAGTATCATCCTGGCTAACCGGAGGGTCATTTGTTGCACCAACATTTATTGTTACAGTTGCTGTGTTACTATATGATTTGCTGCCATCATTAGCTGCATATCTAAAAGAGTCTATTCCGGCAAAATTAAGAATAGGCTGATAAGTGAAAGAGCCGTTGGGATTAAGAGTAAGAGTACCATTTGAGGTTGTAGATATTAATGTGGCAGTAAGTGAATTGTCGTCAATATCAATATCATTTGCAAGTACTCCCGGAGTGTTAACTGTCAAAGTATGATCCTCAATTATGTTGTATGTGTCGTCATACGCAACAGGAGTATCGTTCTGTGGATTAATTATTATTGTTACAGTAGCATCAGTACTATTTGAGTTTCCATCATTTACATAGTAACTAAATTGATCAGTGCCGTTATAATTTTCTTTTGATGAATAAGTGAAAGAGCCGTCTGGATTAAAAGTAAGATTACCATTAGATACGTTGTCTCTTAGATATGCAATTAGATTATCGTCTTCTTCATCGGTATCATTGTTAATTACACCCGGTGCATTTATAGAAAGAGTGTTATCTTCATTTACACTATATGTATCGTTATTAGCAGTAGGAACTTCATTAACATTGTTCACAGTAATTGTTAAGTCTTGATTGTTTGAGAGAGACGGTGTTTGATTATCGGCAGCAACAACCGTAACAAGATAAATGTTGTTTGTATCACTGTCAGTGGGATTTTCAAAGTCGGGAGCTGTATTAAAAGTAAGAACTCCGGATGTTGAATTAATTGTAAATAGATTGTTGTCACCCGTACCTGCCGGCAAGGAATATGTTACCGGATTACTTTCCGGGTCAGAAGCCGTGACTGTTAAAGTAGCCGTTTGATTTTCGTCAACAGTAACGTCATTATTAGAAGTGAAAACCGGTGCTTCATTAATGTTGTTAACTGTTATCGTAATAGTTTGGGAGTTTGACATTGCCGGAGTCTGATTATCAGCCGCAACTACAGTAACAAGATAACTGTTGTTGGTATCACTGTCGGCAGGAGATTCAAAATCAGGGGCAGAATTAAAAGTAAGTATACCAGAAGAAGGGGTTATTGAAAATAAGTTGTTGTCGCCTGTACCGACCGGTAAATAATATGTAATGGGATTGCTTTCCGGATCAGAAGCCTCGATGGTTAAAGTAGCCGTTTGATTTTCATTAACAGGAACGGGATTATTAGAGGTAAAGACCGGTGCTTCATTAACATTGTTAATATTCACAGTTACAGTTTCATCGTCAGCAAGACTACCATCAGTAACATGAATGCCCAATATGTATTGAGCGGTTGTTTCATAATCAATTGCATCTGATGCCGCAGTAATAGCACCTGTTGAAGAGTTGATAGCAAACATACCGGTATTGTTTCCCGAAGTGATTGAGTATGTAAGAGTAGTAGGAACATCAACATCAGTAGCTAAAACCGTTCCGACAGAAGTGCCAATTGCACTGTTTTCATCAATATCGAAAATTTGTAAAGCGTCAATCACCGGTGCTTCATTTACATTGTTGATATTAACAGTTACAGTTTCATCGTCAGCAAGAGTTCCGTCTGTAACATGAATACCTAAAATGTACTGAATAGTAGTTTCATAATCAATAGCAGCAGAAGCAGCAGTAATTTCACCATTTGAAGCGTCGATTGCAAACATACCTAAATTGTTTCCCGAAGTGATTGAGTATGTAAGAGTAGTAGGAACATCAACATCAGTAGCTAAAACCGTTCCGACAGAAGTGCCAATTGCACTGTTTTCATCAATATCGAAAATTTGTAAAGCGTCAATCACCGGTGCTTCGTTTACGTTGTTGACAGTAATTGTAATTGTTTGAGTGCTATAATTTGCAGGTGAACCGTTATCAGTAGCAGTAGCGGTTACAGTATATACATTTGAGTGTCCGGTATTTTCATAATCAGGTGGATTAATGAAAGTCAAAATTCCAGATGTTGCGTCAATAGAGAATAGATTATTATCCGTTACATCCGACTGAATTGAGAATGCTATGCTGTTGCTTTCGGGGTCATCTGCATTCACATCAATTACAGTTCCTGTACCATTTTCATTAAAATCAGCCGAAGTTGAAGATGTAAAATCCGGTGCTCCGTTTACATAAACTGTAAAAGTAACAGTTCCCGGAGTGTCAACACCATCATCAACAGTAACAGTTATGGTTGCTTGGCCGTGAGCATTTGCAACAGGAGTAAAAGCCAGTGAGCCTGTAGTGTTAGGTGATGTGTAGGTTTCTGCGGGGTCAGGTATCAGACTAGTATTGTTACTGCTTGCTGTAATAGTGATTGTTTGTGTGTAGCCATCGTTATCGTTAATGCCTGTAAGGTTGACCGGTTGTTCGGTAGGAGTGGCAGATTCTGAAAGGTTTATGTTAGAAATAGGATTAAGTGATGGTGCGTTTTGGGCACTTAAATTATTTAAAAAGGTGAAAGAAAAAAAGAATAGTATTCCCGGAAGTATTAATAATTTGAATATCGTTTGCATATCAGGTTGATTTTATCGCTTTTAGAGCAACATTAAAAATAAGATTCTTAAATGGAATTATCATCATTTTTTTGACTAAATTGATGAAATACGGTACGAAAAGTTAATAAATGTTATTAATGGAGTGATTTTTTGCAAAAACAGGCCAAAAACTTACCAATATTTTATTTTTGTGTGCGGTGATTTTTGAGAGCAAGTGATAGTGGTTTCTGTTCTTTTATCTCTACTTGATAACTTTGAACTTTTAACTTTATAAACTAAACAATATGAATACAATTAATGACAAGCGGGTTGTTTTAACTTTAGATGCAGGAGGAACAAATTTTGTGTTTTCTGCAATTCAGGGTAATGAGGAAATTGTAACACCGGTTGCAAAACCTTCTAACGCCTATGACTTACGCTTGTGTCTTGAAACCATTGTAACGGGATTTGAAGAGGTGGTATCAAAACTTGAGTCTGAGCCGGTGGCAATTAGTTTTGCTTTTCCGGGCCCTGCTGATTATCTTAATGGGATAATTGGTGACTTGGGTAATTTGCCCGCTTTTAGGGGAGGGATTGCTCTGGGCCCTATGCTTGAAGAAAAATTCGATTTACCGGTTTTTATTAATAATGATGGTGATCTGTTTGCTTATGGTGAGGCGATAGCCGGCTTATTGCCTTTTATAAATGAAGAGTTGGAAAGATCAGGTAGTTCCAAAAGATTTAAAAACTTAATTGGAATAACCCTTGGTACCGGATTTGGTGCCGGAATAGTTCGTGATGGAGAACTCCTTATTGGTGACAACTCTGGTGCAGGAGAAGTGTGGTTGCTAAGAAATAAACTACATCCTGAGATGAACATGGAGGAGAGCATCAGCATACGTGCTATTCAAAGGGTATATAATCAAATGTCAGGAAACAGCTCAGAGTTAACTCCTAAAGATATTTTTGATATCGCAACCGGTGACAAGGAAGGTGATGTTAAAGCTGCCGCAGAGGCATTCAGACAGGTTGGTGAGTCTTTGGGTGATGCAATTAGTCATCTGGTTACTTTAATCGATGGCATTGTGGTAATAGGAGGAGGTGTGTCAGGTGCATACTCTTTAATATTTCCTGCAGTGTTTGATGAGATGAATAGTATGTATGAAAATTTTAATGGTGATTCCTACAGACGTCTGGTTCAAAAATCTTTCAATTTCGAAGATGAAAATGAATTAAATATCTTCTTAAAAGGTGACCTGAAAGAGATAAAAGTACCCGGCAGTGATAAAAGGATACAGTATGATCCGTTGTCGCGTACGGGAGTAGGAATATCAAAACTCGGTGCAAGTAAGGCAATTTCCATTGGAGCTTATGCATTTGCTCTAAATGCTTTGGATAAGAAGTGAGGCTTAGGGTATAAGGTTAAGGTTAAGGTTAAGGTTTCCAATATCGAATACTCAATCTCCAATTTCCATTGGTTATTGGATATTGGTTATTGGATATTGGATATTGATTAGAGATTAAAGGGTTCAGGATTTTCAAGTCCCAATATCGAATACTCAATCTCCAAATTCCATTGGATATTGGATATTGGTTATTGGTTATTGGATATTGGATATTGATTAGAGATTAAAGGGTTCAGGATTTTCA
>CBDUZZ010000090.1:0-15256 GCA_965371855.1 uncultured bacterium | reverse complement strand
CGGTATTCTACTCCCGAAGCATCGGGAAACTACCAGACCATAGTTCTTTTTTTTTTGGCCGGCATTCTACTCCCGAAGCATCGGGAAACTACCAGACCAATAAGTTCATTGCTTTTAATCGAACTACGTTTTGTTCTCAAAAGCGATGCAAAGATAATTCAATCTTTTTTATCTGCAATACCCAGCCAAAGATTTTTTGAACTAAAAAATTAATTGAAAAAACAGCAAGCAATAACATCTTAAATTTCAATGATATTAAGGATAAGGAATGAAAAAAAAACAGGGAAAATTAAAGTTTATAAAATGTCTCAAAAACTTTATTCATATATGTATGATCTTTTACACCTCCAAATTCACGAACTGAGTGCATTGACAACATAGGATTTCCAACATCAACAGAACGTATATCTATCTGACCGGTTGACACATTTCCAAGTGTTGATCCTCCGACCATATCCGAACGGTTTACAAATTTCTGACAAGGAACGCCTGCTATATTGCAGAGTGTTTCAAAAACTGCTCCGCTATCACCGTCTGTTGTGTATTTTTGGTTGGCATGAATTTTAATTACCGGTCCACCATTAAGAACAGGATGCAAAACAGGATCATGTTTCTCTATCTGATTGGGATGGATTGAGTGGGCCATATCGGCAGATATCATAAATGAGTTATAGATGGTTCTCTGTTTTTGTTCCTGTGTATGTCCAAGTTTTTCAGAGATACGGTCTATGATATGTTTCAACACTGGCGAACCGGCACCTTGCTTAGTTCCACTTCCTACCTCTTCGTTATCAAACACGCACAACATCCTTGCAGATTTACTTTCTCCTGAATTTACAATAGCTTTTAAACCGGCATGTACCATCGCCAAATCATCCAACTTAGCACTGGAAATGAACTCATTATTAACCCCCATTACACAACCTTTTTCATACTCATATAGAAACAGGTCAAAATCCAGTATTTTATCAGGGTTTATCTGAAGATCTTTAGCTATCAGTTTTTTCAGGAAATTATCTTTTTCAAGAGTCTCATTAACAGTAGCAATCAAAGGAAGCATATCTTTTTGTTTGTTTAACTCCACTCCTTCATTTACAGAACGGTTAAGATGAATAGCAATATTAGGAATATAAACAACAGGTCGGCGCAAACTAACAAGCTTATGTCCCGGCACTAAAGGGTTATTAGACTTAACAATAACCCTTCCTGCAATAGAAAGTGGTCTGTCGAGCCAACTCATCAGAATAGGTCCTCCATACACTTCGGTATTTAATTTTAACAGCTTTCCATCAACTGTCATTTCCGGATTTGGCTTAATCTTAAACCCCGGTGAATCGGAGTGTGCACAAATCATTTTTATACCGGTATCATCCATTGGCAATTTACCTGTATCGAATGCGAAAATTGCAGATCCGTTTTTTGTAGTATAATATTTACCTCCCTGCTTTATATCCCAACTCTCAGTCAAACATAACTTTTTAAAGCCATGCTTTTTAAGTTCTCTTGCAACATTTTCAACCACATGAAATGCTGTAGGACTGTTATGTATAAAATCTATTAACTCCTTTGCTAATTGAATGTCTTTTGTCATTTTGCTACCGTTTTTGATTATTTATTTCAAATGTACATATTTTTTTATTAGTTAATAGAAGCTGATTCAGGAAGATTCACAATTTATTATTACTTTAACGTTTTATAATTTTGAATAAATTTAAATTGTGTATTATGAATCTTTTAAGGGTATTGACTAAGCGTTATAATTACTTGTTAGTTGTGTCTGTTTTATTAGTATTTGTTTTTTACGGATGTTCAATTAACAAGCAGCAAAACGAAAAACTTCCTAACATTGTCTTAATTTTTATGGATGATATGGGATATGGAGATATTGGTAGTTTTGGAGCTATTGATTATCAAACACCATATCTTGACAAAATGGCAACTGATGGTATGCGATTCACAAATTTTTATGCTGCACAGGCTGTTTGCAGTGCATCTCGTGCAGGTCTTCTTACCGGTTGTTATCCAAACCGGATAGGTATTTCAGGTGCGTTAATGCCATGGGCTAAACATGGTTTGAATGACAATGAGATGACAATTGCCGAGTTATTGAAACAGAAGGGATATGTTACAGGCATGGCCGGAAAATGGCACCTTGGGCACTTAGAACCGTTTTTGCCTCTTCAGCATGGTTTTGATGAGTATATTGGTCTCCCATATTCGAACGATATGTGGCCGGTGGATTATGATGGTTCTCCAATAACCGAGAAATCTCCAAAATCATGGAAAACCAAATATCCTCAGTTACCTCTTATTGATGGTAATGAGAAGGTGAAAGAGATACTTAATCTGGATGATCAGGGTAGTTTAACAACAATATATACTGAACGGGCTGTAAGTTTTATCAACCGTAATAAGGATAAGCCTTTTTTCTTTTATCTGGCTCACTCAATGGTGCATGTTCCACTTGGTGTTTCTGATAAATTTAAGGGAAAAAGTAAGCAGGGACTTTATGGAGATGTTATGATGGAGGTTGACTGGTCGGTAGGAGAAGTTTTGAAAGCATTAAAAGATAATGGACTGGAAGATAACACCCTTGTTATTTTTACCAGTGATAACGGGCCGTGGCTGAATTTTGGTAATCATGCCGGATCAACAGGCGGGTTACGCGAAGGAAAAGGTACAAGCTGGGAAGGTGGACAACGTGAACCGTGTATTGTTAAATGGCCGGGGGTAGTTCCGGAAGGTACTATTTGCAATAAGCTGTCAGCTACGATTGACATATTACCTACTCTGGCAGCTATTACAGGTACTGACCTGCCAAGCCACAAAATAGACGGTGTGAATATCTTATCACTGTTTAAAGGCACGCTCGATGCAAATCCTCGTGATCATTTTTATTACTATTATCGTAAAAATAGTCTGGAGGGTATTCGTAAAGATCATTGGAAATTAGTTTTGCCACATAGTTATAGATCTTATGAAGGTGTTTTACCCGGCAATGATGGTTTTTCAGGTGCATATGCCAGAGACTCTACAGGACTCGCATTATATAACTTGCGTAGAGATCCCGGTGAACATTATGATATTAAAGAGCTTTATCCTGATGTAGTGGAAGATATTATGGTGTTGGTGGAGAATGCACGAAAAGACCTTGGTGATGACCTCACAGGACAAGAAGGAAAGAACCGTAGGCCTGCAGGACGTATAATCGAATAGTTTTTAATCAAAAGAGGCCTGATAAAGATTTATCAGGCCTCTTTTGATTTATGAAAATAATTTCAAAATAATACTATTCAAAAAATCTGTTTATCTTTTTCAATAGGTTATTTACTGATGTTATTTCCAGATATGTTGTACCACTACCGATTCCAAAACTACCTCCCAGATAAACAATTTGGTCATCCTTATCAATAATTTGTTTTCTTTTTAGTTTTTTTAAGGTATTCTTCAGTATGTCTTTTTTTGTATTTCCCTCTTCCATTATAGTAGTGAATACACCATAGGAAAGGGCAAGTTCTCGAGAAACTCTTTCGTTATAACATAAAGCAAAGATAGAGCGAGTACCACGAAATGCAGCAAGGTAACGGGCAGTTTTTCCTGTTAAACTGTCTGTAAGTATAATTTTTATGTCCAATTCTTCAATAGCCTTAACAGCTGTTTCTGCAAGATAGGCTGTGATGTCATCTCTTTGAACTGCTACGGGAATATCATTACGGTTATCTTTTGCTTTTTCTACTTCTCTGGCAATATCAGCCATAGTTTGAACAGACTCAACCGGGTAATTACCATATGCAGTTTCTCCACTCAGCATAATGGCGTCTGTACGATAATAAATTGCATTAGCTACATCAGTTACTTCTGCTCTGGTTGGCCTGGGATGTTTAATCATTGAATGTAGCATCTGTGTAGCAACTATTACAGGTTTTTTGGCTTCAACACATTTACGTATCATGCTTCTTTGAATACCGGGAATTTTTTCCTGAGCAATTTCTATACCCATATCTCCGCGAGCTATCATTACGCCATAAGCATATTCTAGTATTTCATCAAGGTTTTCAACTCCTTCCTGATTTTCTATTTTGGCAATTATCTTTACAGGACTATTATATTTATCAAGCTCTTCCTGAACTTCTAATATATCATGTTTATTACGTACAAAAGAGTGCGCAATAAAATCAATGTCTTTTTCAGCTGCAAATTTAATGAAAGCCTTATCGCGTTCAGTTACGGCCGGTAGATTTATCCGTACGCCGGGTACATTTACACTTTTTTTACTTCCCAGTTCCCCGTCATTCTTAATGTGACAAATTAGTGAGTCACCCTTTTTGTCAGTTACTTCAAGATCAATTTCACCATCGTCAATAAGAATATGAGTACCTATTTCTATATTAGAGTAAAAATTTGGATATGATACAGAAATACACTCTCTCGTGGTTTTTTCTTCCGGATTTCCCTTGATGCATATGGTTTCTCCGGTTTTTAGTTGTATTATATTATCGCTTACTGTTGTACGTATTTCCGGTCCTTTGGTATCCAACAAAAATGCAATTTTATTAGATACAGTTTTTGCATTTGTCATAATTTTATTGACACCATCAAAATCAAGGTGAGCTGTATTTAAGCGTATCACATTCATTCCTGCTTTATAGAGCGATTTAATAAAATCTATTTCGCATCGCTTATCTGAAACAGTAGCAACAATTTTTGTATGTTTTTTTGTTCTCATCTAATTAATTTATGAAAATATTTATGACTTTTTTAATGCCTCTACAGCGAGACGGTAAGAGTCGAGGCCAAACCCGGAAATAGAACCTGTACATGCAGGTGCTATAAAGGAGTGATGACGAACAGTCTCTCGTTGGAATATGTTACTTATATGCACTTCAACAACAGGAGCATTGATTGCCGAAATGGCGTCTGCTATGGCTAATGAAGTATGGGTGTAAGCTCCGGCATTAAGAATAATTCCATCAGCTTTTCCGAACCCATTATTTTGTATTTCTGATACAATCTCACCTTCATTGTTTGATTGAAAAAATGTAATGTTATCATTAGGATATCTTTCACATAATGAATTAAAGTATTTTTCAAAAGAAAGGTTACCGTAAATGTCTTTCTCTCTAATACCTAACAGGTTCAAATTGGGGCCATTTATAATTAAAATGTTCATAGACAATCTGGATTTTGGGTGTAATACAAAATTACTACAGATTAATGGAATAAAAAAATAAAAAAAAGAGGCTGTCCAAAAAGTCGTCATTCCGAGCGGAGTGAAGGAATCTTACAAAACAAAGCTACTGTAATTCAATAGATTGCTTCTTCGTTCCTCATCGCAATGACGTCAAGTTTTTTCTTTTTGGACAGCCTCTTTGTAGTTGTATAAAATTAAATCAAATAAGATCAATACTCCGTTTAACAAACTTTGTTAAAGCTTGTCCTTTTAGCATGTTGTTTGAAAGAAGAGCAAGGTCGATAAGTTGAGATACAAGTTTATATTTTGATGCAAATTTTTTCAGTTCAGCATCTTTCTTCTCTTTCAGCTCGGTAATTTTCTTAGTCAGATCTTCCAGTTCATCTTTCTCAGCTTGTGGTATCTCTTCCTCTTTTTTACCTTCTTTAGCCTTCTCAAGCTCTTTCATTTTATTTTCAAGGCTCTCAACCTTGGTGCGGAGTGAAGTTGTTTTTTTACCTGTCTCTTTCTCCTCTTCTTCAGTTATACGTTGTATTAGACTATGATTACCATTTATAACCAGGTTGTAGCTGTCGGGCAGATCACCATAGAACATCATTCCACCGCCACCACCTAATTCATTCATCTCTTTCATACGTCGCATAAACTCCTGTTGAGTAATCATTACAGGCACATCATTTTCAGAGAGTGCTTCAAAAGTAACCAGGAAGTTTGTTTTATCCTGTGTGGGCATTTGTGAGCTGAATATTGTTGTCAGATCATCTTTTTGTGTATCTGAAAGTTTGAGCTCCAATTTCTCATCTTTGGGTATCAGTTTCTCTGCAATATCGCTGTCAACACGTACAAACCTTGCACCTTCAAATTTTTGTTCCAATTGATTTACCAGATGAATTTCTATTTGACCATCCATTAATAAAACATCATATCCTTTGTTTTTGGCTGCATCAATATAACTATGCTGATCTTGTTCATTCGTTGTATACAGGTAAACCAACTGCTTATCTTTATCAGTCTGATTAGTTTTAATGATATCTTTATATTCATCAAAAGTGAAGTATTTACCGTCAACATTTTTTAAAAGAGCAAATTTCCTGGCACGGTCATAAAACTTTTCATCAGAAAGCATTCCGTATTCAATGAAGATTTTAAGATCATCCCATTTTTCTTCAAATGTTTTACGCTCTTTTTTAAAGATATCCTCAAGTCTGTCAGCTACTTTTTTGGTAATATGATTTGATATTTTCTTTACGTTACTGTCGCTTTGAAGATATGAACGTGACACATTCAGAGGAATATCCGGTGAATCGATTACACCATGTAGCAATGTAAGGAACTCTGGTACAATACCCTCTACCGAATCAGTAACATATACCTGATTGCTAAAAAGTTGAATTTTGTTTTTCTGAACTTCCACATTGTTTTTTAATTTCGGGAAATACAGTATTCCGGTAAGGTTAAACGGGTAATCTACGTTAAGGTGGATATGAAACAGAGGTTCCTCAGCCATAGGATAAAGATCACTGTAAAACTTATTGTAATCTTCATCTTTTATGTCAGAAGGTTTGCGCACCCATAGAGGATTTGTCTCATTAATAATCTTGTCTTTGTCAAGCTCAACCTCTTTGTCGTCTTTCCACTCTTTTTCTTTTCCAAAAGCAATTTCAACCGGCAGAAAGCGACAATATTTTTTCAGAAGTTTTTCTATTTCGCCCTCTTCAAGAAATTGTTTATTATCATCGTCTATATGTAAAATTATGTCGGCTCCTCTGTCTGCATTTTCTACATCTTCAAGGGTGTATTCAGGGCTACCGTCGCACGACCATTTAACGGCTTTAGTATCCTCTTTGTACGATTTGGTTATGATATCTACTTTTTCCGATACCATAAACGAAGAGTAAAAACCCAGTCCGAAATGTCCAATTATGGCATTGGCATCATTTTTATATTTCTCTAAAAAATCGTTGGCTCCCGAAAATGCAATTTGATTGATATATTTGTCAATCTCTTCGGCAGTCATACCAATACCTTTATCCGATATGGTAAGGGTCTTTTTCTTTTTATCAACAGAAACACGAATAGTAAGATCGCCTAATTCACCTTTGTGTTCTCCAACAGAAGACAGAGTCTTTAACTTTTGAGTTGCATCAACAGCATTGGATATCAGCTCTCTTAAAAATATTTCGTGATCAGAATAGAGATACTTTTTAATAATAGGGAAGATGTTTTCAGAAGTTATCCCAATATTTCCTTTTTGCATAGTTCTTATTTTTTAATTATTTAATAATTTCTCTGCCCGGTTAGTTTCAAAGTATATGCCATTTTTTTTCTGCTGACAATAAGGCAGTCTATTAGGAAAAACTGACATTTTCAGATGTTGAATGATAAATTGATAATGGTAAACTAAAATAAAAAACCTATGCCAATTGTATACAAAGAAGTGAAGTTTAATCATGGCTATAGAATTGATTTATTACTTTTTTATATATTTGCATGAAAAGCTGATAAATTAATGGAAGTAATAAAAGTTGACATCCCGGGATTATTGATTGTAAAGCCTGCTATATTTACTGATCAAAGAGGTTTTTTTTATGAATCATATAATAGTGAGCGATATTTCAGTAATGGAATAAAAACTGAATTTGTTCAGGATAACCTGTCGAGGTCATCGCATGGCGTAATAAGAGGTTTGCACTACCAGTTGGCACCTTATGCACAGGTAAAACTGGTGCATGTACTAAGGGGTAAAGTTTTGGATGTAGCTGTAGATCTTCGTGAAGATTCTCCTACTTATGGTCAACACTACAGTATTGAACTGTCGGAAGAAAACAAACTGCAATTTTATATTCCCGAGGGGTTTGCTCATGGTTTTTCTGTTTTGAGTGATGATGTTTTGTTTGTATATAAATGTAGCAACCTGTATAACAAGTCTGCTGAAAGAGGGATAAGTTATAATGATCCTGCCTTGAAAATAGACTGGCAGGTCCCGCCTGAAGATGCTATTGTGTCGCATAAGGATAGTATATTACCTTCGTTTAAAGAGGCAGAAAAAAATTTCATATACACCCTATGATAAAGATATTAGTAACCGGTGCTGACGGACAGCTTGGTAGTGAGATTCATAAATTATCACGTCGTTTCTCCAATATGAAGTTTGCTTTTCTTGATATTAATAATCTGGATCTTACAGATACCAATAAGGTAACCAAATATTTTAATACTCATACTTTTAATTATGTAATAAATTGTGCTGCATATACTGCAGTAGATAAAGCTGAAAGTGATGAAGAAGCAGCTTATAGCGTTAATAGCAGTATGGTTGAGTTTCTGGGGAAAATTACCGGTAATAAAGGTATACGAATGATACATGTCTCTACAGACTATGTATTCGATGGTAAAGCACACTCCCCATATAATGAAGAATCGCCAACAAATCCTGCTTCTGTATATGGCAAATCAAAACTCGAAGGGGAGGAGCTGCTTTTAAAGAATAATCCTCAATCAATAATTATACGAACAGCCTGGTTATACTCTTCTTTTGGTAATAATTTTGTGAGAACGATGCTCAGGCTTGGTAAAGAACGTGAGGAGTTAAGGGTGGTACAGGATCAGATTGGTTCACCAACTAATGCAACTGATTTGGCTGAAGCAATTACAACAATAATATACAGGATAGAGGAGGAGAGTTATAAATTTGTTCCGGGGGTATATCATTATAGTAATGAGGGAGTAGCGAGTTGGTATGATTTTGCTTACCACATACTTAAACTTGCAAAAATAGAGTGTAAAGTTGTACCGGTTACTTCTGAAGAATTTCCTACTCCGGCTCCACGACCTTTTTATAGTGTTTTGAATAAGCAGAAAATAAAAAGCATATATAATATAGAGATTCCACATTGGCATTCCAGCCTAAAAAAACTATTATTAGTTTAAGAGATAATTCATGTCTGTTTTGCGGAGAGGGAAACAAAAAAAAACAATATAATTTTTACATTTTTTCGACTATTTGATGAAAAATTAAGTAAATTAGTTAGTTGAATTTTGTAAACAATTAAAGAAATAGAATATGAGAAATAATAGTGTGTCTGAATCAATACTGCAAAAAGCAGAATCATGGTTAAACGGAAACTATGATGAAGAGACAAAAAAGGCTGTCAGGGCAATGCTTGATAGTGAGGATAAAACAGAACTTATTGATGCTTTTTATAGAGATATGGAATTTGGTACCGGAGGATTACGAGGAGTAATGGGGGCAGGCTCGAACCGTATGAACAAATATACGGTTGGTGCAGCTACACAGGGGTTGGCCAATTATCTGAAAAAGAGTTTTTCTCATCTCGACAGGATAGGTGTGGTTATCGGTTATGATTGCCGTAACAACAGCCGTTTCTTTGCTGATACTGTTACCGATATTTTTTCAGCAAATGATATTAAGGTTTATCTTTTTGAAGATTTAAGGCCTACACCGGAAATATCTTATGCAATACGTAAACTGGGATGTCAGAGTGGTGTAATTATTACGGCATCACATAATCCTAAAGAGTACAACGGATATAAAGCATATTGGGATGATGGGGGACAGGTAATACCCCCACATGATAAGAATATTATTGATGGGGTTAAAAATATATCTTCAGTAGATGAAATTCGTTTTGTAAGAAAGCCTGAATTGGTTGAGATCCTTGGTGACGCTATGGATCGTGATTATCTGGAGGAGATAAAGAAACTTACTCTTGATCCTGATGTGATAACCAGAAATCATGACCTTAAAATTGTTTATACTCCTATTCATGGTACAGGAGTTAAGCTTATACCTATGGCTTTGAGGAATATTGGTTTTACAAATATTATTAATGTTCCTGAACAAGATGTTGTCAGTGGTGAATTCCCAACTGTTGTGTCACCCAATCCGGAGGAGCCGGCAGCCTTGGAGATGGCTCTCAATAAAGGTCGAGAAACAGATGCGGATATAATTATGGCCTCTGACCCCGATGGCGATCGTTTAGGAATTGCAATAAAAGATAATAATGGTGAATATGTGCTTGTTAACGGAAATATTACTGCATTAATACTTACATGGTATATATTGAAAAAATGGCAGGAGAAAGGACTCCTTACAGGGAATGAGTTTATTGTTAAAACAATTGTTTCTACTGAAGTATTGAAAGAGATTGCCGTTAAGTACGATGTGGAGTGTTATGATGTATTGACGGGGTTTAAGTGGATTGCCAAAATAATTCGTGAGAATGAAGGTAAGAAGAAATATATATGTGGAGGAGAGGAGTCTTATGGCTTTTTACCCGGTGATAGTGTAAGGGATAAAGATGCCGTTGCTTCCATTGCTATTGCTGCTGAAGCTGCTGCATGGGCCAGAGATCAGGGGAAAAGTTTGTATGAAGTAATTCAGGATATCTATCTTGAGTATGGTTTCTCAAAAGAGAAGATGATATATATCGTACGTAAAGGCAAAACTGGTGCTGAAGAGATAGAGCAGATAATGAAAGATTACAGAGCCAACCCGCCCCAAATACTTGCCGGACAAAAGGTAACTATGATTAAGGATTATTCCCCTTTAGAGGCAAGAGATATGACGACAGGAGCAACATCAAAAATAGATATTCCTGTATCGTCTAATGTGTTACAGTTTTTCACAGAAGATGGAACAAAAATATCCGTTCGTCCCTCTGGTACAGAGCCGAAAATAAAATTCTATATGGAGGTGAAAATCCCGTTTGAGAAGAAAGAAGATTGGGATAAGGTGAATAAGCTTGCTGATGAAAAGATAGAACAGATAAGTAAGGATTTGAAGTTGTAGTGCTTTTCAATACAATTGTTTTTCTAAGTTTTATAAGAGTTTTTCCCCCTTTGCAAAGGGGGAAGTGGTTATGCGAATGTGTAAAGGTATTTTGGTATTAGGGGGATTGGCTATTGCTGTTTACAATCCCCCGAAAATCGCATGTATATTAACAATCGTATAACTTACCCCCTTCACCAAGGGGGAAATGCGTTAGAATACTTCAAACTCTTCTAATTTTTTAAGTTTTATAAGAGTTTTTCCCCCTTAGCAAAGGGGGAAGTATATATGCGAAAGTGTAAAAGCATTTTGGATTTAGGGGGATTGCTTTATGCTATTTCCAATCCCCCTAAAATCGTATGTATATTAACAATCGTATAACTCACCTCTTTCACCAAGGGGGAAAATGCGTTAGAATGCTTCCATAGTAATATTAGTTTTATTTTAGTATAATTAGTGTAATTGGTGACTGTATTTACTATTTTTGGCATACAAAAGAGTTAAGGTTTGAAAAAGAAAAAGATACTGATATTCATCGACTGGTTCCTGCCGGGATATAAGGCGGGAGGACCTGTTCGCTCAATGGCTAATATGATTGAACATCTGGCCAATGAGTATGAGTTTTTTATTGTTACCCGCAATACCGATTACCTGGAAACAGAACCTTATAAGAATATTGAGTATGATAGATGGGTTGACTTTCAACCTCATGTAAAAGTGTTTTATGCATCACCTGAGTATCAAAATAAAAAGACTTTTAAGAAATTAATTAACGCTCAATCATTTGATATTGTTTATGTTAATGGTATTTATTCATGGAAATTTTCAATACTGCCTCTTTGGGTATTAAAAAGATCAGGAATAAAAAATATTATAGTTGCAAGCAGGGGAATGCTGGCAAAGAGTGCCATAAATGTGAAATCGGATAAAAAGCGGATATTCCTTAAACTGGCTAAATTATTGGGATTGTATTCCGGTGTTGTGTTTCATGTTACAAACGAAAAGGAGGGGAGAGATGTGAAAGAAGCGCTGGGGGAAGAGGTAAAAACTATTGTTGCATCAAATTTCCCGCGTAAAAAACTTATCGAACCAAAGACAACAGATAAAAAGCAAAATGAATTAAGATTGGTTAGTCTTGCCCGTATTGCCCCTGAGAAGAATACTTTGTTTGCACTAAAGCGATTATCTGAATTACCTGAAATAACCTGTAATATTTCATTTGATATTTACGGACAGATTTATAACGAAGATTACTGGCAGGAGTGTGATAAAGTAATCGAAACACTACCTGAAAATATTGAGGTAAAATACAAAGGAACAGTTTCGGCAGATAGTGTGGGTAAAACAATTCAAAATTATCATGCTCTTTTTATGCCCACAAGAGGAGAGAATTTCGGACATGTGATACTTGAAAGTCTTTCGGCAGGCAGGCCTGTTCTGATCAGCGACCAGACACCTTGGCGAGGCCTGGAGGAGAAAAAAGCCGGATGGGATTTACCTTTAGTAGATGAACCTAAATGGGTTGAAAAAACTGAAGAACTCTGCCGTATGTCCAATGATGAGTATCAAAAGTGGTGTGCCGGAGCGAGGACATTGGCTGAAGAATTTGTGAATGACCCGGAACTGCTTGAAGGATACAGGAGGATGTTTGGGATTTGAGGATTTATGATATTTGGATTCGGAGCGGAGTCCCGAGAATCGGGATTAGGATTTACGATTTATTCAAAAGATTATTTTCCAGATTTTTACGAAAAGCTTTAAATTCCATATATAAACTGCGACGGGAAATTATAAAATTTTCGGTAAACAGTGGTTCATTGACAAGGATTAGCTCCCCTTTTGTAACTACCTGATTTGAGATTATAAGGTCAGCTTCGTTTAAAACCACCAAATCAATATCATATTTGAAATCCATTAACTTCTCAAGCGAATACTTTAAATCAATAAGTTCTTTTACCTCTATAGGATATTGTTTCAACCAAACGGCAATGTCAATATCGCTGTTACTATTAAAATACTTTGTTAAGGCCGAACCGAACAGATAGGCAAACTTCACTTTGTCTGATAAAAAGTTGATTATCTTAGTTTTAATTGCCTGTTCTAACATATACGAAATGTTTTGGGTTATAAGATATTTAGTGGGTAATTATTATCATTTATTTCTCCTTTCCCATTATAAATCATATTGAGCCAATATTTGTTAATACCTGCGTATAAAAAACTTCAAAGTCATCAATGTTATTCACAAGAATGGATTTAAGAATATCTAAATTAAGTTTTTCATAGTTATGCACTGCAATATTTCTAAATCCTGCCATCTTTATCATTTTCTCTTTGATATCATTGTCAATGAAATTAAATTTTTTCAGTATCTCAAATCCGTTTTTGTAATTTGCCGGGAGGTCAAGATTGTATTCTTTTATTATGATGTTTGAAATATCAATTGTGGCTTGTATAGCACGTTGTAAATTTAAGATATAAACATCTTGAACATCAAAATCATTATCTAAACTTTCAGGCTTCATTCCTGTTTTTTCTTTGATTCTTCTAATGCTGTTTTTTATATTCGATGTTTTGGAAAAGATTAGATCACTCATGTTAATTATAACGTTTTAACAAAGTTAAGATTAATAGTTGAAATCGATGTAATATCCATTATCTTTCCATGAAAATTTAAAATGACATGAAAAGGATACTTTTTTTATATACTGAGCTGGCAGGATATTTTGAAGCATGCATTAGGGAATTAGATACCAGTGATGTTGAGATTCATATTGTCAGATGGCCTGTGAATAAAGAGGCTCCATTTCAATTTTCTTTTCCGGAAGCAGTAAAAATTTATGACAGAAACGAATACGAAGGTAAGCTGTTGGCGAAATTAGTTGAAAAAATTAATCCTGATTTAATAGTTGCCAGTGGCTGGGTAGATAAGGGATATGTTAATGTATGCAAAAAATTTAAAGGGAAAATACCGGTTGTGTTATCAATGGATAATCAGTGGCGTGGCAATATCCGTCAGATGATAGCATGTTTGGTTGCACCTTTTACTTTGCATCAAGCGTTCAGTCATGCATGGGTGCCTGGGGAGCCACAAAAGGACTATGCTATAAAGTTGGGTTTTAAAAAGAAAAACATAAAAACCGGATTTTATAGTGCGGATGTTGAACGTTTTGAAAAGGTCGCAAAAGAGAGGATAAATAAGCAGGAATTACCTAAACGGTTTTTATTTGTAGGCCGATATATTCCTCAAAAAGGTATAGATAAGTTGTTTCGTGCTTTTCTTGAGCTGCAGGCAGAAGGTTATGATGACTGGGAACTATGGTGTATGGGAACGGGTGATTTGTTTGAAGAAAGACCTATTCATAAAAAGATTAAACATTTTGGATTTGTTCAGCCGGCGGAAATGGAAAGCTACCTTGAAGATGCAGGAGTGTTTGTGCTTCCTTCCGATTTTGAACCCTGGGGGGTTGTAGTACATGAAATGGCAGCATCAGGTTTTCCGATGATTGTATCTTCGGCTGTAGGTTCAGTTACCCGGTTTCTTGAAGATGGTAAAAATGGGTTTGTTTTTCCTAAAGGAAATCAGGAAAAACTAAAAGAGGCAATGAAAAAAGTTATGGAATTAAGTGATGAGGAGTTAATGATTATGGCAAGAGCTTCATATAAAAAGGGAATAAGCTGGACACCGGGGAAATGGGCGGATGTTTGTTTGGGGTATAGGGTATAGGGTATAGGGTGTAGGGTATAGGGTTAAGGAACTTTATTGATGGTTTTTTTTGTTAGTAAGGATAATAAAGTGTTATGGGAAAGTATAAGGATTTGAGAGTATGGCAGAGATATAAAGATTTAGCGGTTTATATCTATAAGATTTCAAAAGATGGTAAACTTGCAAAAGATTTTGGATTACGTGATCAAATGAGACGAGCAGCTGTATCTATTCCTTCAAATATTGCGGAAGGAGATGAAGTAAATACTAATAAACAATCTGTGAATTATTTTTATATTTCTAAAGGTTCATGTGCTGAACTTTTAACTCAAGCAATTATCGCTTATGAGATTGGGTATATTACCAATGAGGTTTTTATAAATATTGAAAAGGAATGTTTGTCAATATCAAAAATGTTGCAAAAATTAATAATGGCAAGAAAAGTTTAGGGTGTGTAGGGTATAGGGTGTAGGGTGTGGGGTGTAGGGGGTGAGAAGAGTTATTTATGTACCTTGTACCTTGTACCCTGTACCTTGTACCCTGTACCTTGTACCCTGTACCTTGTACC
>CBDUZZ010000089.1:0-15379 GCA_965371855.1 uncultured bacterium | reverse complement strand
CTTGCTTTAGAATTACCAATGTTTATTGTACTTTTGGAACTGCGAAACTTGAGTTTTAATATATCAAGATAGTTAAATAGTGTACGTCGTGAGAAATTGAGCTTCTCTGCACACTCTTCGGCTGTGCCTGTACATTCTATCTCAATTAGTTTTTTTAAACACTCCAGTTTTTCTAAAAAATTATTGTAATTCATAATTTAAAGTATTATCTGATTCGATGTGATATTCAAACTTATTATTCGCCTGCGCTCACCCCTTTTATCCCCTAAAGGGGAAATGTCCAATGCGTTCTGTGCGGAGGACATCCCTCTCAGGGGAATGAGGAGAGCGGGAAAGGTTTTCAAATAATTCAATCATTTTTTGTAATTAGTCGGAGTGCGACTTTGAGTCGCGCCCCGACTAAACTTTATTTTCTATTAATTCCAATCAATAGGTTTTAGTTTTTCATCTAACGTCAGTCCGTCTAACACTTCTGTTTTAGTTCCATCTGACAGCCCCGGTGTTATTATCTTTTTAACCTGTTCGTTTGATGCATCTACCGTAACCACAAAAATAGAATCGCCGCTATAATTCAAATACTTCTCTTCAATGCACAAAACGCTATCGGTTTTTTGTGTTATAAATTCGGCAACAACAGTTAATCCTGTTTTCACTTCCAGCGAATCGAAAGGGAAATTTACGGAAGCCTCAAAGTTGAACTGTGCCGTTTGTTGCCCTCTGTTTGCTTGTGGTGCTACAAGGGTTATGCGTCCGTTACAGTTTAAGTTGTTGTATGCTCCTATCACAAGAGTTAGTGGCATTCCCGGCTTAATCTTGTTAACTTCATATTCACTGATTTGTCCTTTAAACAAAAGTTTTTCCATGTTAGCCACAAGAGCAATTGTTGTTCCGTCGTTATTCGTATTGCGTTTAATTATTGTCTGCCCTGTTTTTACCGGTAATTCGGTAATAATTCCTTTGGTTGTGGATGTAATAATATTATTCTCTTTTTGTTCTTTGTCGAGATAGCCCTTTAGCAACAGTCTTAATTTTTTTTGAGCTGCTAACATTTCCAACTCTTTAATTTCTACACGATATTTTGCTTGTTCCATCTCTGATTCAGCCATTCCGCCTTTGGCCTCCACTCTTACTTTACGATCATAGATGCTTTTCTCCATAGTGTACTGTATAGTTGCTGTTTTCAGATGCTTACGGGCATTCTCAAGTTCTTCAGGTTCGGGTGCGGGTTTTATTTTTGCAATAGGAGTTCCTATAACTGCTGAATCTCCAATGTTAACAAACAGCTCTTCAATAATTCCCGATACACTCGATTTAATTTCAACCTCTTGTGCCGGCAGTAGCTTTCCGGCTATTTTGCTTTTTACTTCAACCACATCAATAAATGGTTTGCCAAGTAATATATCAGGTATTTGATTATTTTTTCTACTGTGCCGCCATACAATTAGTGCTATAACGGTAATTAGTAATATCCCCAGAATAATGTTTGTAATGTTCTTTTTCATATGTTTTTACTTTCAACTTTATGAACTTTATAACTTTTAAACTCATGTATCCATTCTTATAGCTTCTATTGGTTCTATCTCTGTTGCTCGTTTAGCCGGTATCAAGCCTGCTATTATACCGGAAATAATCAGTACAAAAAGTGCACCTGCGATAGTTGCCCAGTTTATGCTTATATCTTTTATTAAGAAATCTTTATCGGCAAGTTTTTTTATTGCATACCCTATAACGGATAGAGTACCTGCGCCAAGTACTATACCTGCTATACCGGCAATCAATGTAACTGATGCCGACTCAAATAGTATCATCCATAAAATATGTTTCCGTTTAGCTCCTACTGCTTTTCTGATGCCAATCTCACGGGTTCGTTCATGCACAATTACAAACATAATGTTGCTTACTCCCACCATGCCACTTAGCAACAGGCAGATTCCAATAAACCAAAAGAAAATATTGAGGCCGTTAAATATTTTATGAAAAGACTTAACCTGTTGGTTAAAGTTGAATACATAAAGGGCATTTGTATCATCCGAATCAATACCTAAGAGCCTGCCAAAATACTTTTTTATGTGGGTTTCAGCTATTTCTGTGTTACAGGTTTTGTTAAGGGTAAGACCTATCACTTTAAATTCATCCTTCATGTTTAAACAAACAGTTGATGTTTGGTATGGAACAAATACCATGTTTTGTTCGGACTGGCTAAATATTGAACCTCCTTTTAAAACACCTACAATTTTGAAAAAAGTGTTGCCTATTTGCAATTCATTACCAATTGCATGTTTGTCTCCAAAGGCCTGATCTTTTACTTGCTTCCCAATAACTGCCACTTTGCTCTTTCTAATATTATCGCCTTGGTTTAACAATCGACCATATTTCGGTTTAAGTATTTTAATATTAAAGTAGTCAGGCATTACACATAGAAGTTGTGCATTCAGATTTTTCTCTTTGTAAATAATTTTGCTTGCAATCCTGGCTTCGGGACTAATGAATTCAATTTGTTCAGGATAGTTTTCTTTAAGTTGATTTATTGTTAGTGAACTAAAAATTACCGGTTTTGTAAATTTATTATTTCCTTTCTCAGCAGTTGAGTTCCCGCCATATAGCCATATGCTGTTTTGGGCAAACCCACTTAACAACTGTAATATTCCTTTTTCTAATCCTCCGCTTGCACCAAGCAGTAAAACAAGAATAAATATTCCCCATGCCACTCCAAATCCGGTTAAGATAGTACGCAACTTCTGATGTGCTATAGAATAATATATGTCGAAAAGGAGATTTCTAATCATATTTGAGTTTTATTATCATAGATGGTATTGATATAACTACATACCGGTAATAGTTGCAATTAATGCTACAAACAGTACAACCGTGAAACTTAAACGAGATAAGAAAATTGAGGGATTGAGGAATATCTGTGAGATGGTCAGGCAGAAACATTGAACTATGAACCCAGGTCTCTCTCCCTCTCTCTCTCTCTCTGTAAATAGTGGGAATGCGAAGGTTTTGGTGTAATTGATTTATGTTTCATCAGTTGAGAATGTGTGCATTGCTGACACAAACATAAGAAAAATTATTGCAAGCTTAATGAATAGCGGAAAATAATCATGAATAGTTTGAAGAAAGCTACATGTTATAAGTAAAATTACATGTAAACAAAACCCTGAGCAATTTAACCCTTTATCCATAGAGCCATAGAACCTATCTTACCTTTCTAAAGCTCACATAAAAATCAATAACGGCTGTTATCAGAATGAAAACAATCCAGTAAGATGCCTGATAATATTTTGCTGTTCCGGCAGCAATCAGAAATAGTGAACTAAACATAAGAATGGTGTTTATCCTGCGTTTGTCAGGTTGGCAGACTATACGGTTATATAAACGTATTGCAGCTATTGGAATAGCACCAATGGAATAAACAATTAACCCACCGTTTATGTCAGTCAGTAATAATACTATACCTATAAACAAAAAAACCATTCCAAGGTAATACAGTATCGAGAGAGATTTGTAAATCATTAATTATAATTGTTGAATTGTTAAATTGTTAAGGCCAGTTGAAATCACAAAATCCAAATATCCTACATCGTAAATCCTACATCGCATCCCGATATTCGGGACTTCGCTATCGCTCCGCATCCTACTCTTCCTCTTTAATGACGAAGACGACTTCATCATCTTTTTTCATTAGATATTCTTCTCTGGCAAATTTTTCAAGATTTTCAGTGTTACTTTGAAGCTCTTCCATCTTTCTTTTATTCATCTCAATCTGTTCCTGATAGAGCTCTTTCTGTTTTTCTATTTTGTTTATTCGGGAAGATAGCTTATAACGAAAAAGAAGGCTGTTCTGATCAAAAAGAGCTACCCATACAATGAAAACAATTATTGCAATGGCATATTTGTTTTTTAGTACCGATGGTATAGTTTGCCATGTCTTTTTCAAACCCATGATGAATCCGTTTTTACAAAAGTAGTAAAATACTAAGCTAAACTTATTTGTATTTGAGATAATTGTTAACTTTTTGTAAACATTTTGCTAAAATGAAAAAACCATAACAATTAAGGTATAAGGTATAAGGTGTAAGGCACAAGGAAGAAAGGAATATTGACACACAAGTGGGATGATTAAATAGCCGCGAATGCACGAATAAAAAAACACTTTGTGGCTCCGTGCCTCTATATAATCCTTAAGTGGATGGTGAATTCTAAAATAATAAAAACTATACGTGTTTTATCGCATTTTCAAAAAACCTCACCCTGTCCCTTCTCCTTCAAGCAGAAGGGCAACAGCATCTTGAAAGTTCCCTCTCCTTTAGATAGGAGAGGGTTAGGGTGAGGTGGTACCATTAATTGTTTACTCTTCTTCAAGGAATGGATATCTGTAATCTTTCGCCGGAACAAAAGTCTCTTTGATAGTACGTGGGCTAACCCATCTCATAAGATTGATCATTGAACCGGCCTTGTCATTTGTTCCCGAGCCTCTTGATCCTCCAAATGGCTGCTGGCCTACAACAGCTCCTGTTGGTTTATCGTTGATGTAGAAATTACCGGCAGTATTGACAAGTCGCTTGGTAGCTTTTTCAATGAAATATCTGTCTTGAGAGAAAATAGCTCCTGTTAATGCATAGATTGATGTTTTATCCAGCATGTCCAAAGCCTCATCAGTCTCTTTGTCTTTATACACATAAATTGTTAAAACAGGCCCAAACAACTCCTCTTCCATAGTGTCATAATGAGGATTGGTTGTCAGGATAATAGTTGGTTCAATAAAATAACCTTTCGATTTGTCGTAGTTACCACCTTCAATTACTGTTGCTTCAGGATGGCTTTTTGCTGCATCAATAGAAGCTGCCAGCTTATCAAACGAAGCCTCGTCAATAACTGCATTTGTGAAGTTGCTGAAATCTTCAACACTACCCATTTTCATGCTCTTAAGGTCTTCATGAACATAACCGCGTATCTCTTCCCAACAGCTTTCAGGAATGTAAGCTCTTGAAGCAGCCGAACATTTTTGTCCCTGATACTCGAAAGCACCTCTTGAAATGGCTGTTGCAACAGCTTTGGCATCACATGTTTTGTGAGCAAAAATATAATCTTTACCACCCGTTTCACCAACTATGCGTGGGTATGTTTTATATTTATGGATGTTTGTTCCGATAGCTTTCCAGATATTCTGAAAAACCTCTGTTGAGCCGGTGAAATGGAATCCGGCAAAATCAGGGTGTGAGAAAACAACTTTAGCAGCTACAGGTCCCGAAGCGTAAACAAGGTTTATAACACCATCAGGAACACCGGCCTCTTTGAATATCTGCATCAGAATATTGGCTGAGTAAATTGCAGTTCTTGAAGGTTTCCAAACAACAGTATTACCCATCAGGGCAGGAGCAGCCTGCAGGTTACCAGCAATTGAGGTGAAGTTAAAAGGCGTTAATGCAAAAATAAAACCTTCTAACGGGCGATACTCCAGTCTGTTCCAAATTCCCGGTGCCGAATCCGGCTGGTCAGAATATATCTGTGTCATGTACTGTACATTGAAGCGGTAAAAATCAGCTAATTCACAAGCTGCATCTATCTCAGCCTGAAAAGGATTTTTAGATTGTCCCAACATGGTTGCAGCATTAAGTTTCTGGCGGTAAGGGCCTGCAACTAATTCGGCTGCTTTTAAAAATATGGCAGCACGATGCTCCCATTTCATCTCCGACCACTCTTTACGTGCTTCAAGTGCAGCATCAATAGCTTTGTGTACGTGGGTTTCATCTCCCTGATGATAGTACCCTAAAGTGTGGTTAATATCGTGTGGAGGATGAATAGAAACTTTTTTGCCTGTTCTAATCTCTTCACCTCCAATACACATCGGAATGTCCATCTCAACGGAACGGAACTCCTCAAGCTGCTTTTTCAATTCAGCCCTCTCATCAGTGCCCGGAGCATAGCTCAATATAGGCTCATTTTTAGCTACCGGAACTTTAAAAAATCCTTTTGGCATAATGTTATGTTTTAAATGGTAATTTTGGTTTTATATTTTTTCAGATACAAATTTACGCTCTTTTATATACTGGAAGAATGAAATTTATCAGGGTTTTCCTTTTCTTATTCTAACGCTTTTTTCTGACTAATCAAGTCTCCAAAAACAAGGAACCCAAAACAGTCATTCAATATACGATATCCAATGAACAACGAAAAAATGGAAATTGGTAATTGGGTGTTCGATATTGGGAGTTGTCTAATTCCCACATCGCACATCCAAATATCATAAATCCCTACATCCTCACATCCAAATATCCTCACATCCAAACATCCCCTACGGCTCTGTATATTTTAAAGAGTTGCTCAACGATACTCCAATTAGGTGATCATAGTAATCTCCTGTGCGTTTGTAATATACCAGTATCCGGTAATCATTTTCTGCTTGACTAAAACTACCTTCAATTTCCTTTAAAATACCTTTGGTTTCATTGTGTTTTTTAAAAATATACTGATAGTTATAAAATCCCTGTTTCAAAAGTAAGGTGAGCTCATAGGACATATTCTGTAGATTGAATACCATTTTATTTGTTTCATTTAACTGCCAATTGGTTAATCCGCCAAGTACATAAACATCACCATCCCTGTAAGGCATCAAAGCAGGTAGACTGAAATGAACATATACATAATCAGCTTCAATGTCAGGATCATCATATTCCCTGACTTCAATATAGTACTTACCATTGAAATCTTCTTTGTAAAAATATGCTTTATCGTTTCTTGAACTTGCAGGAAAAAGCTCAAAATGATAATATGGATCATGAAATACTATTTCTTTTATATACTCAGGAGCAAATCTGGTGCTTCTAATGTCTAACCAGCGATATTCATTGCCACCCTCAAAAAGATTTTCCCTGTTATAATCGTATACTAATTCTCCAGCCCTGATAAATACCGGTTTTAGGTCTGTAACCTGATTATCCAATCTGCCATTTTGCATAATTTTAACTTTAATTTCATCTATCGGGTTATCAATCACAAAACGTGGATGTATTATGCTAAAATCAACTTCCTGCATCTGTTTATAAACTGAGGAATTTGTGGAATATTTTATTCTGGGTACTATTTGAACCAATGGTTCATATACCATAAATGGCCATGTAAGAACAGGATCATCTTTATTATTGTCCTCATAAACTTTTATAAGGTAATTTCCTGATTTTAATATTTGAAAATCCTGATTAGGAAAAACCAATTTGTAGTGAGTGTAAATGAATTTAGTATTAAATGAAAACTGATAATTATTAAGAGGATTCTGAGCATAGCCGGTCATATATTCTGTTTCCAGCAGATCTGATGGCTCCCAGCTATGATCACAATGAACAAGGGTGTAATTATAGTTTTTTGTCTCCTCTCCAAGGTCATCAAAACTTAAAACCAGATGGTCTTTACTATTTAATTGTATAATCGGAAAACTCATTTTCCAACCGGCCTTATGTAGCTGAACAGTTTTTATTGATGATTTTTGAAAGTAAGAACCTTCTGTTTGAGCGATAGATGTAGAGGTGTTTATGAAAAAGAATGGAAAAGAAAAGAAAAAAAACTTTAAAGAGTTCCAATATTTTGTTGTTTTGGAAAATGGAATAATTCGGAGAATATTACTCATGATGTAAACAATCTTTTAATTGTAATTATTATAAGAGTAAGAAAAAAATTCATACAATAAAGTCATAAATTTATTTATTTTTGTGTAGAAATACTATAAAAACCGTTTTTCAAACATGTCAGAGGTTATAAAAATAAAGAGAGGACTTGATATTCCGCTTGTGGGCAAGGCAGATGCAATCTTTGGTCAGGCTGATTTGCCCGAACTTTTTGCCGTTAAGCCAACAGACTTTCAGGGCTTGATTCCTAAAATAGAAAGGAAAGTAGGAGAAAAAGTGAAAGCAGGTACAATTTTATTTCACGATAAATACCGACCGGATATTAAGTTTGTATCTCCTGTTAGTGGAGAATTGATAGCTGTTAACAGAGGGGAGCGAAGGAGAATTCTTGAATTTGTTGTTCAGTCAGATGGTGAAAATAAAAAAGAGGATTTCGGCAAAGCAGACTTGTCAAAGACATCTCGTGAAGATATTATCAAAAAGATGCTGGTTGCCGGGGTATGGCCGTTCATACGTCAACGCCCTTATGATATTATTGCAAGCCCTGTTGATACCCCAAAAGCTTTTTTTATTTCAGGTTTTGACAGTGCCCCATTAGCACCTGATTATGACTTAATACTTTCTGGTCAGGAGAAAGATTTTCAGAACGGGATAGAGGTGTTAAGAAAACTAAGTAACGATAATGTACATATAGGTATAAATAACGGAGTATCTTCTAAAGTGTATAAAGGGCTGAAAAATGTTACATTACATACATTTCAGGGTGCGCATCCTGCCGGTAATGTTGGCATTCAGATACATCATGTTTTGCCTGTTTGTAAAGGAGATGTTGTTTGGGTAACCCAGCCTCAGGATGTTATAACCATTGGAAAGTTATTTGCTGAAGGGGTTTTTGATGCCTCCAGGATTGTTGTTCTTGCCGGTTCAGAGGTTGAGAGAGGAGCGTATTTCAGAACAATGATTGGAGCATCTATATCTCCGTTAATAAAAAATAGTGTAACTCAGGAAAATGTGCGCTATATAAGTGGTAATGTATTGACAGGAAGCCGCATCGAAGCAGATGGTTATCTTGGGTTCTATCATTCTCAGATTACAGTTATCCCGGAGGGTGATTATCACGAATTTATGGGATGGGCATTGCCGGGATTTGGAAAGTACAGCGTAACCAGAACATATTTCTCATGGTTATGCAATAAAAAGCAGTATCGCCTCGATAGTAATATGCATGGTGGGAAGAGAGCATTTGTTGTATCAGGTCAATATGAAAAGGTTTTACCAATGGACATATTACCTGAATTTCTGTTCAAAGCAATTATTACTGAGGATATTGATAAGATGGAGCAATTGGGGATATATGAGATAGCGGAAGAAGATGTTGCCCTTTGTGAGTTTGTTTGTACTTCAAAAATTGATCTTCAGAAGGTTGTTCGTGATGGTTTAGATTTGATGATTAAAGAGGTAGGATAGAATTAGTAAGGAGTAGAAAGTAGAAAGAAACAACTTTATTAACTACGGCTAACAGCTAACGGCTAACAGCTAATAAAAAATATAGAATTGAAAGCATTAAGAAATTATTTGGATAAAATTAAGCCCAATTTTCAGGAAGGAGGGAAATTCGAGAAGCTGCATTCAACATTCGAAGCTTTTGAAACACTTCTCTTTGTTCCTGATACTACAACCAAAGGGGGTGTTCATATCAGAGATGTTGTGGATTTAAAGCGAACCATGGCCGTTGTTGTGATGGCTGTTATGCCTGCCTTACTGTTTGGTATGTGGAATGTTGGTTACCAGCACTTTCTTTCACTTGGTCAGGATGTATCATTTTGGGAGACATTCTGGCACGGATTTATTCGGGTTTTCCCTATTGTTGTAGTTTCGTATGTTGCAGGGCTTGGTATTGAGTTTGGTTTTGCACAATGGAGAGGCCATGAAGTAAATGAAGGATTTCTGGTAACAGGAATGTTAATTCCGTTGATTGTTCCGGTTGATACACCTTTGTGGATGATTGTTATTGCTGTTGCCTTTTCTGTGGTGATAGGTAAAGAGGTGTTTGGCGGTACCGGGATGAATATTTGGAATCCTGCATTACTTACACGAGCCTTCCTGTTTTTTGCCTATCCTTCAAAAATGTCTGGAGATAAAGTTTGGATATCAGGCCTGTCTGATGGAAATGGTATTATAGATGGGTTTTCAGGAGCTACACCTTTGGGCAATGCTATAACAGGAAATGTTAATGTGTCATTGTGGGATAGTTTTCTTGGGACTATTCCCGGTTCAATAGGAGAAACATCAACAGTTGCAATTTTAATAGGTGCAGTGATATTGCTGTACACAGGCATTGCCAGCTGGAAAATTATGGTTTCTGTTTTTGCCGGTGGTTATCTTATGGCTCTGTTGTTTCATACCATTGGTGCTTCATCGTTAATGGAAATAGATCCGATTATGCATTTGTGTCTTGGTGGATTTGCTTTTGGTGCTGTATTCATGGCTACTGATCCTGTAACGGCAACACGTACAGAAAAAGGCAAGTGGATTTACGGGTTTTTGATAGGTGTTTTTGCAATATTGATAAGAGTGTTTAATCCCGCTTACCCTGAGGGTATGATGCTTGCAATATTACTGATGAATACATTTGCCCCGTTAATTGATCATTTTGTTGTTCAGGGCAACATTAAACGTCGTTTAAAAAGAGCTAAAACAAACTAATAAGATGGACAGACAAGGAAATACCTACACATTTATATATGCATCGGTTATGGTAGTAGTAGTTGCTGCGCTATTAGCCTTTGTGTCGCAAACATTAAAACCAATTCAGGAAAAAAATATTGAAGTAGCAAAGAAAATAGATATTCTAAAATCTGTTAAAATTGTTAGTACTTCTAAAGATGCTGTTGAAAAATATGATGAGTATATTGGGAACAACAGTTTCATCCTGGATTATAGCGGAAAAAGACTGGATGGTGATGCTTTTGTAGTTAATCTGGAAAAAGAGGTTAAGAAAGATCTTAAAGATCGTAAATATCCCATTTATGTTTTTACTGTTGACGGAGAGGAAAAATATATCATTCCGATAAGAGGAAAAGGATTGTGGGGACCAATATGGGGATATATATCTCTTAATAATGATAAGGAGACAATCTACGGTGCAATTTTCGGTCATAAGGGAGAAACCCCGGGGTTAGGTGCTGAGATTGATAAACCAGCATTTCAAATACCATTTTCCGGAAAAACCATTTTTGATGAAGATGGAAACTTTAAATCTATTATGGTAGTTAAAAACGTAGATACGTCAAGTGACCCACATGCTGTTGATGCAATATCCGGTGGTACCATTACCAGTAAAGGAGTTGAGGATATGCTGAAAGATTGTTTAAGTGGGTATGAAAAGTTTTTGAAAGAATAAAAATATATAATAATGAGTGTAGATAAAGAACCTTTATTCTCAGCGAAAAACTTAAAACTGATTACAACACCTTTGGGGGCACAAAATCCTATTACTATTCAGGTTTTGGGTATTTGTTCTGCTTTGGCGGTAACGGCTAAACTGGAACCTGCTATTGTTATGTCGATATCAGTGATGTTTGTACTTGTTTTTGCAAATTTTATTATTTCGTTGTTAAGAAATACTATCCCATCACGTATTCGTATTATTGTGCAGCTGGTTATTGTTGCTGCATTGGTAATTCTTGTTGATCAGATATTAAAAGCTTATGCATATGAAGTTAGTCTTCAATTATCAGTATTTGTGGGGCTTATTATTACCAACTGTATAATTATGGGACGTCTGGAAGCATTTGCACTAGGAAATAAACCCTGGCAATCGGTGCTTGATGGTGTTGGTAATGCTGCCGGATATGGAGTTATCCTGATTATTATTGCATTTTTCAGGGAGTTGCTTGGTTCCGGTACACTTACACTACCTGGCCTGGGAACGCTTCAGGTTATACCTCAGATATTTTATGATTGGGGTTATGAGAATAACGGCTTTATGATTTTGCCGCCAATGGCTTTAATTACTGTTGGAATAATTATATGGGTTCAACGTGCAAGAAACAATGAACTGATTGAAACAAAATAACTGTTAACCTGATATATATTAGATATGGATTTAGTAAATATATTTGTTAAGTCAATTTTTATTGATAATATGGTTTTTGCATACTTTCTGGGCATGTGTTCATACCTGGCTGTGTCAAAAACCGTAAAAACATCTTTTGGATTGGGTATTGCAGTGGTTTTTGTGCTGGGAATAACTGTGCCGGTTGATTTCCTGCTATATAAGTATGTTCTGTCAGAAGGTGCATTATCATGGCTGGGCGAAGGGTTTGCTGATATTGATTTAAACTTTCTCAGTTTTATAATGTTTATTGCAATTATTGCTTCAATGGTACAACTGGTTGAAATGGTTGTAGAGAAGTTTGCCCCTGCATTATATTCATCACTGGGTATATTCCTTCCTCTTATCGCTGTTAACTGTGCCATTTTAGGCGGTTCTCTGTTTATGCAGGAAAGAGGTTATGAAACTCTCGCCGAAGCTACTGTTTTCGGGTTAGGTTCAGGAATAGGCTGGTTATTGGCCATTGTTGGAATTGCTGCTATTCGTGAAAAACTGCGCTACTCTAATGTGCCTGCACCCTTACGTGGTTTGGGAATAACTTTTATTGTTACGGGTTTAATGGGAATTGCCTTTATGAGCTTTATGGGTATTAAATTATAAGAAAGATATAAAGAGATTGAAGAATGGTTTTATTATCTAGTCAGAGTGCTGTTATTGCAGTTAGTGTTATTGTTTTTTTGTTGGTAACACTATTATTAGTATCCATTTTATTGTATGCTAAAAAGAAACTTACTCCATCGGGGGAAGTTACAATTGATATTAATGAGGGGGAGAAAGAGCTTGTGGTTGAAGCCGGTGAAACATTGCTTACAACCTTGGGTGCAAATAAGATATACTTACCGTCAGCGTGTGGTGGTGGAGGAACGTGCGGTATGTGTAGCTGCCAGATTCATGATGGTGCAGGAACAATCTTGCCTACTGAAACAGGATTCTTTACACGTAAAGAGCAGGTCAACGATTGGCGTCTTGCATGCCAGGTGAAAGTAAAAGAGGATTTAAAGATGGAGATACCGGAGGAAATCCTGGGTATCAAGAAATGGGATTGTGAAGTAGTTTCAAACGATAATGTAGCCACATTTATTAAGGAGTTTGTTGTTAAATTGCCGGAAGGTGAACATCTTAACTTCAGATCCGGTGGTTATATCCAGATTGATGTTCCAAAAATAAATGTTGATTTTAAGGATATTAAAGTTCAGGATGAATATCGTGAAGATTGGGAAAAAATGGACATATTCAACCTTAAGATGAAGAATCCTGAGCCCACTTTCCGTGCGTACTCTATGGCAAACCATCCGGCAGAAGGAAATATAGTAATGCTAAATATACGTATTGCTACTCCTCCATGGGATAGGGATGCCGGTAGGTTCAAGAATGTTAATCCCGGAATTTGTTCATCATATATATTTTCACGTAATCCGGGTGATAAAGTTACCATTTCCGGTCCTTACGGTGAATTCTTTATTAAGGACACCAACCGTGAAATGATGTTTATTGGTGGAGGTGCAGGAATGGCTCCTATGCGCTCACATATTTTCCACCTTTTCCAAACTGAAAAGACTACACGAAAAGCTACCTTTTGGTATGGGGCACGTTCTAAGAAAGAGGTCTTTTATGAGGAGCATTTCAGAGATATAGAAAAGAAATTCTCAAATTTTAATTTTACTATCGCATTAAGTGAGCCTCTGCCTGAAGACAACTGGAAGGGGGATGTGGGATTTATTCATCAGGTTATTTACGATAATTATCTTAGTAAACATGAGGAGCCTGAAGATATTGAATACTATCTTTGCGGACCACCAATGATGAATGCAGCTGTTACAAAAATGCTGTATGATTTGGGTGTGCCTGACGAAATGGTTGCTTTTGACGACTTTGGCTCCTAAGCCACAAATAGACGAATAAAAATAATATGCCGCTAATACTCGTTTGATGTAGTTATTAGCGGCAATGTTTTTAATAAATTATTCGTGCATTCGCGGCATTCTATTAATTTTGCAGACAAAAATATATAAAATGCAAAAATCATACTTTCTGTTATTAATTACCTTTGTTCTGTCTTTTTCATACTGTACTGAACAACCAAATAAGTTCTTCAATAATGAGGGGCTGATATTTGGAACATCATATCATATTGTTTACGAATATGGTAAGGATGTGCATGACGGAATTCGAGTGAAGATGAATGATTTTAACCTGTCGTTATCAACATATGAAAAGGAGTCTGTAATTAGTCAAGTAAACCGGAATGAAGATGTAAAACTCGATGATTACTTTATTTCTGTTTTCAATAAAGCAGTAGAAATATCAGGTAAAACAGATGGGGCATTTGATATTTCTGTTGCTCCTCTGGTTAACGCCTGGGGTTTTGGGTTTTCAAAAAAAGACAGTGTGTCTCCAGAAATTATTGACAGTCTGTTGCAGTTTGTGGGTATGGAAAAAATTAAAATCGCCAAAGGAAGAATTGTAAAATCTAATCCGGGAATAATGCTTGATGCCAGTGCTATTGCCAAAGGTTATGGCGTTGATATTGTTGCCGATTATTTGGGATCACTTGGAGTAAAGAACTATTTGGTGGAGATTGGTGGTGAGCTCAGGGTTAGAGGACATAATACGAGAGATGTTCCATGGCGTGTTGGAATTGATAAGCCTATTGATGATCCGAAAGTATTGCACAGGGAACTACAGGAGATAATTGAAATTACTGACGGGGCTCTTGCATCATCAGGTAATTATAGAAATTTTTATGTTAGAGACGGGAAAAAATATGCTCATACCATAGATCCTAAAACAGGTTATCCGGTGCAGCATGAATTGCTGAGTGTATCAGTTATTGCACCAGATTGTATGACTGCCGATGCTTATGCTACTGCCTTTATGGTTTTAGGCTTAAAAAGAGCAAAAGAGATAGTTGAAAAAACTCCCGGCCTGGAAGCATATTTTATTTATAGAGGAGAGGATTCCGATACCTTGAGTGTTTTTTATACCGCTGGTTTTGGAAAACTGATTGTGAAAGAGTGATAGGCCGCGAATGCGCGAATAGGAAAAAAGATAGGAAGCCGCTAATTCACGAATAAGAAATTTGTGTTAAAACATTAGCGCATTCGCGGCAAAACTTAATGGTGGATTATTAGTTAATCAAAGGTAAAATATTCGTAAATTAAACATTATTTATGTATGAAAAACGAATAATATGCCTGATATTATTTATAAAGAAGAGAGTTACAAGATTATTGGAAAATGTATGGATGTACATAATAATCTGGGAGCAGGATTCCTTGAAATCGTTTATAAGGATGCGTAGGAGCATGAATTTAGAAAAGCTAATATCCCATACGAAAGAGAAAAACAATATGTGGTAAACTATCAAGATATTATTCTGCCACATAAATTCTATGCTGATTTTATTGTGTTTGATAATATAATCCTTGAAGTAAAAGCTGTTGCAGGAATTGCTGATGAGTTTATCGCACAGGCTATAAACTATTTAAAAGTTTCACAAAACCAATTGGCACTAATTGTGAATTTTGGAGAGCTTAGGTTGAATTACAAAAGAATAGTGCTAGAGAAAAAGATCGAAGAATGGAAAAAAGATAGGAAGCCGCTAATTCGCGAATAAGAAATTTGTGTTAAAACATTA
>CBDUZZ010000088.1:0-15529 GCA_965371855.1 uncultured bacterium | reverse complement strand
CTTTCACCTCAACCCTAACCCTTCTCCTCACAGGAGAAGGGAAATTGAGGCTAAACACCTCACCCCGGCCCTCTCCTATGAGGAGAGGGCCGGGGTGAGGTGTTTTAATAACAGCCTTTTCGTACCCACAAAATTCGTAGTAGAACCGTATATTTAGTTTTATTTAAGTTTAAAAGCTACCGGAACAGAAAACTCTACAGGCACTTTTTTCCCTCTTTGTTCTGCTGGTTTCCATTTCGGCATCTCTGACACTACCCTGACAGCTTCCTTATCCAAAAGTGGATATATTGTTCTATCTTTATCTATATAAACATCTGTTACATCACCATCTTTATTAATAGTGAAACTTACGTAAACAGTGCCTGTTATATTTTGTTCTTTAGCTTTTCTCGGATAGTTGATATTCGTAGTAATATAATCTTTTAAAGCATCCACTCCCCCGGGATATTCAGGCATGTCTTCAACAACAAAAAAGACAGGTTTGGAATTATCATCAAAGGTGATTTCTGTAATAGACTTTTTCATTTCTATTTTAAAATCCTTCCCGCTTTTATGTATAACTCTTACTGTCTCATATCCCACATAAGAAAATACAATTTCAGCATTGTCTTTTGTGACTTTTAAAAGAAACTTTCCATCAATATCAGTTATGGTACCGATTGTAGTTCCGTAAACAACAGTACTTACTCCCTGTATTGGTTTGCCTGTTTCGCTATCCGTTACTGTTCCTTTAATTGTGTATTTATTCTTACTGCGAACGTCACTCTTATCAGTTACAGGTTGAATCGTTTGATTACGATTCACCATTGTGTTTTTGTTTTTAGCAGAAGGGCTTGAGAAAGCCAGTGTCAGTATTACAATTAATGGCAGAAGTAAAAGGCTCCGCCATTTTCTGATGTTTGGAGATTTCATTTTGTTCATCATAATTATTCGTTTTTTGTTAAGTGAAAAATTTAGTGGTGTTATGAGAGCCGGATTGCCTGCTCCCAGCATAAAACTTATCAGGGTTTTCTGATACTCTACTACCGGCACTCCCTGCTTAAGTACGGCATTGTCTGCCAGATACTCATGAGTCTCTCTTAATGATTTTTTTATAAACCAGACAAAAGGGTTAGGCCATTGAAATACAGTAAGAAGTTCAATAATTAAAAGATCAAAACTATGTTTTTGACGAATATGTTCTTTTTCATGCAGTATAACTTCCTGAATATTTTCCGCATCAAGTTGTTCAGGATTTATGAAAATAAGAGAGAAGAATGAAAACGGGCTAAGGATTTTTTTGTGAGGGATTACTTTTACTCCAGATATTTTCAGGGCATTAGTTTTTCGTGAGCGCACCAACAATATTATGACTTGTGAAAGCATACGCAGTAGTAAAAATACAACCCCGACAAAATAGATAATCAACACATAATCTGTAATGGTTAGCTTATCAACTGTTTCAGGTTGTGCAACAATAAGTGGGCTGACTACTGCATTTTGAAAGGAGACATAGCTCTCGGAGATTGTACGTACAGGAATGCTTTCACGAATTACAAACAGGCTTCCAATATCCATTATAGGTATCAGAAGAGATAAAGCGATGCTTCCCAAAAAATAGTAGCGATTAAAACGAAAGAATGTTTCTTTTCTCAAAAATAACCAGTAAAAGATATAAAACAGAGCTAGTGACAGTGCCGATTTTACCAGATAAATAATTATTGGGTTCATGATTTTTCCTCCTTGTTATCAATACCTTTTTTTATTTCATTCATTAGTTCTTGTAGCTCCGTCATAGTTAGCTTATTTTCATTGGTGAAAAATGATGCAAGCTGCGAAACAGAGTTGTTAAAATACTTCTCCATAAATTCTCCAAAATGAAATTTTGTATACTCCTTTTTCGTTATCAACGGAAAGTATTCATAAGTAGTACCATAAGCTTTGTGTCCCACAAAGCCTTTTTTTTCCAAAACTCTCACAACCGTCGAAACCGTATTGTAGGCAGGTTTTGGCTCTGGTAGTCTTTCCAATATATCCCTGACTAATGTTCTCTCAAGCTCCCACAAAATGTGCATGATCTCTTCTTCTGCTTTTGTTAGTGTTTTCATAACTTTTAATTGATTTATGAATAGTAAAAAATCTATTTACACATCAAATGTAATACTATATATTTAGTTTACCAACTATATATATAGTGAATATACGATATCTATAGTTAATAAATGTTAATATTTACGAGTAAAACAAATATAGATATTAAGCTGTTTTATTAGTAAAGATTAAAATGACCACAGGTTGCACGAATAAAAAAACATTCTGTATCTCAGTGCCTCTGTGTTAGCTGTTTAGTAAATTATAAACACATGAAAAAGTTTGTTTACATCAGTCTGCTAATACTGTTGATAGCGGTAATAAGTTGTACGAAACCTACATCGGAACTTATTGCTTTAGAAAGTTTTATTGAAGAGAAGATAGAAGTCGGTGCTGCCGACAGTATAATTGCAGCTGATAGCATTATTCTTTTATCACAGGATATATTGCCTGATTTCTACAAATCTGATAATTACCGGCCTGCATGGTCGGACTCAACAAACAGAAATGAACTACTGGAGTGTCTTGAAGATGCAGTTAATGATGGTCTTAGCCCTGATGATTACCACCTGTCAAGGATAAAGAGGTTAATGGAAGAGGTGAGAAATACGAAGAAACCTGATCTGGCAAAACTTGCAGACATCGATTTGCTAATGACTGACGGAATACTGCTTTATGCACGCCATCTGATTATTGGAAAAGTAGAGCAGTCGAAGATACGACCCGGATTGGATATCCCCCTGAATAAAATCCCTGCAAATGATGTTGATAGACTAAAAGAAGTATTGCTAAAGAAGAATGTGAAAGATGCGATTTTAAATTTGAAACCGGACATTAATATGTACCGATACCTTGGGAAAAGTCTGGAGCACTATCGCAAAATTGCATCTCACGGAGGTTGGCCTAAAATACCGGAAGGTGAAACGTTAAAACCCGGCATGACTGACTCCAGAGTTGTTATTCTAAGAAAATATCTGGCAATAACAGGCGACCTGCCCGGGCAACTTTCCGTTGAAAATCCGAGCATCTTTGACACAGAACTTGAAAAAGCCGTAAAGCACTTCCAGTATCGTCACAATCTGAATAAGGATGGTAAAGTAGGTAAAGGTACTCTTGATATGATGAATGTACCTGTGGAAGAGAGGATAGATCAGCTCAGGATAAACCTTGAGAGAACAAGATGGGTAGGATATAAAATCCCTGATGATTTTTTAGTGGCTAATATTGCAGGGTTTGATTTGAGGAGAATTAAAAATGATTCAATCGTATTTTTCTCAAGGGTGATAGTAGGAAAACATATTCATAAGACTCCTATCTTCAGAGGTCAGATGAAATACATAGTACTTAATCCTACCTGGACTCTTACTTACAATATCGCCACAAAAGAGGTATTACTAATATTAAAAAAAGATTCCTCTTATCTTGAAAAACACAATATGATAATAATGAACAGAAAAGGTGAAGAGCAGGATCCATATTTAATTGATTTCAGTAAATATTCAGAACGCTATTTTCCCTTTACCATCAGACAGAATCCCGGCCCAAAAAACTCATTAGGACAGATTAAGTTTATTTTTCCCAATAAATATCATGTGTGTATTCACGACACTCCTGCCCGAAGTCTCTTTTCAAGGGAGGAGAGGGCTTTCAGTCATGGCTGTTTGCGACTTGATAAAAAATGGGATCTTATGCTGAGTCTTATGGGCTCACATGGATGGGACATGAAGAGAATTAAAGAAGTTTTAAGGTCAGGAGAAACAACAAACATTCCACTTAAAAAACCAATTGATATCCTTATTCTGTACTGGACTGCAGGAGCTGACACTAAAACGGTATTCTTCAACAAAGACATTTATGACCGAGACCCTGAGGTGCTTAAAGAGCTTAACAAACCTGTAATCTATAAAAAGCTTAAGAATTGAGAATGAACTCTTATTGAATACAGATTAATAGTTTGACATGTTTTTATTCTCTCCTGAATTTATACAAGATTAGTAATTAGTACTTGCAAGAAAACTCTATGAATATTCATGAAACGTCATTACGAACGAAGTGAAGCAATCTGTAATTCAGGAGATTGCTTCGTCGTTCCTCCTCGCAATGACGTACAAACATTTAGTTTTCTTGCAAGTACTAATTAGGAGAAGAAGCTGAATTTTAATAGATTTATGCAATATATTTATTAAAATAGATTATCGTATGAAAACCATAATTAAATACGGACTATTTTTACTGATAGTTTTAACCCTCCACAACTGCACTTTTAAGCAAAAAGAGAAAACAGAGAAGAGACCCAATATCCTTTTCATACTATCGGATGATCACACATCTCAGGCATGGGGAGTATACGGAGGGGTGCTTAAAGATTATGTTCATGCACCAAACATTAAAAGGCTTGCTGATGAGGGGATGGTGCTTGACAATGTTTTTTGTACAAACTCTATATGTGTGCCAAGCAGGGCAGCTATTCTTACCGGACAGTACAGTAACCGGAATGGTGTTTATACTTTGTCGGATGCTTTAAGTCCTGACAGTATGAACATTGCTAAGTTGTTACACAAGGCAGGTTACCAAACAGCAATCATCGGAAAATGGCATCTTAAAAAAGAACCGGTAGGTTTTGATTATTACAATGTACTTAACGATCAGGGACGCTACTGGGATCCAATACTAAAAACAGCAAAAAACTTTCATAAACCACCAAAAAATTGGGATGTGCACAAAGGGTTTTCTACCGATGTGATTACAGACCTTGCCATCAACTGGCTTGACTCCGTCTCTCATTCACAACCTTTTTTATTGATGACTCATTTTAAAGCCACTCATGAACCATTTGATTATCCTGATCGGTTTAAAGAGTTGTATGAAAATGTAGAATTGCCTGAACCTAAAAGCCTCTATGATTTTTCACCAAAAACCACAGGCCGTACTTTCATCGGTCAGAAATTAGAAAATCTTGGTTGGCGATACAAACAAGCCTCTGATGCTCCTGATAAATGGTGGTGCAAATATCCCGGACTACCTTTTTACACAGAAGGGCTTGACAGTGTAACAGCACGAAAGAAGATTTATCAGAAGTTTGTAAAAGACTTTCTCCGGTGTGGGGCTGCCATAGATGATAACATCGGGAAACTACTTGATTATCTTGAAAAAACAGGAATGGCCAAAAACACAGTGGTTATCTATACTGCTGATCAAGGATATTTCCTTGGTGAGCATGGCTTCTTCGACAAACGACTAATCTATGAAGAGTCTCTTCGTATGCCTTTTGTAATACGATATCCGAAAGAGATTGCCGCAGGAAAACGGCTGGATGATATTATTCTGAATATCGATTTTTCTGCCCTCTTTGCAGATTATGCAGGAGTTAAATTGCCGGCTTCTATGCAGGGCAGAAGTTTCCGGAATAATCTTAAAGGTGACACTCCTGATAACTGGAGAGAAGCAGCATACTACAGATATTGGCAAAACTACCCTGTTCGTCCGGCACATTTCGGCATTAGAAATTCCAGATATAAACTAATACTTTTTTACGGACAATCATTGGATATGACCGGCTCTTCAAAAGAGAGTACTGAGCCGGCATGGGAGTTTTATGACCTTAAAAAAGATCCGCACGAAAACCATAATGCATATAATGATTCCACTTATGTAGATATCATAAATGAGATGAAGATTGAGTTAAAGAGACAAAGGGAGTTATCGGGTGATAACGATAAGAAATATCCGCTGATGAAAGAGATTTTTGAGGGGTATTGGAAATAAAAGGTTATGGACTGTCGATGAATTTGTTTAATTTTATAAAAATAAAAAAAACAAGGTTATGAAACGGATTATTCCCTTTTTTCTATTTGTAATTATTTTCTTTGGTTGCCGGGAAAGTCATTTGTCATTAGTAAAAAACGGACAGAGTGAATATACTATTGTTATTCCGGAAACACCTGACAGCCTAATGTTAAAAGCTGCTTCTGAATTACAGAAATACATTAAATTAACTACTAATGTTGAACTGCCTGTTACAAATACTTCAAATAAGGATTTTCAGAGAGAGGCGATCTACATAGGAATAGAAGCGAATCCGAAATCCATAAAAGACCCAAATGAGATTTGGCACACAACAAAAGCTGACAATATTTATATCGGAGGTGGAAACAGTTTGAGCACACTATATTCTGTTTATTCTTTTATCGAGCATTACCTTGGAGTGAGATTTCTTACACCAACAGCGGAAATAATTCCTAAGAAAAAAAGCATTGACATTCCTGAAAAATTGAATTACAAATACATACCGCCAATAACAACCAGAACTGTTCATTCGAAATTGTTTTACAACTTTCCTGAATTTGCAAACAAGCAAAAGGTTACAACAGAAGCCTTTCCCGGCTATGTGCCTGGTGCCAGAGTGCATACATTTCACAGGTTCATCCCGGAAGAAAAATATTTCAAAACACATCCTGAATATTTTGCATTACGTAACGGCAGGCGTGTTCCCACTCAATTATGCCTTACTAATCCCAAAATTTTTGAGTTGGTAAAAAATGAAGTTGCTGCATTGATTGAGCAATACCCTGAATCCAATGTGATAAGCGTGAGCCAGAATGACAATACGCAATATTGCCAATGTGAGAAGTGTAAGGCAATTGATACAAAGGAAGGTTCACCTGCCGGTTCAGTAATCTGGTTTGTAAACAAAATGGCAAAAGAGTTCCCGGATAAACAGATATCAACATTAGCATATCAGTACACACGAAAAGCCCCGACAAATATTAAACCTGAGAAGAATGTGCTGATAACACTCTGCTCCATTGAGTGCGACCGAAGTGCATCCATTGCAGAAAAATGCATTGATTTTGCTAATGATCTGAAAGAGTGGGGAGAGATCACCCAAAATGTCCGCATCTGGGATTACACAACACAGTTCACTAATTTTCTGGCTCCTTTCCCTAATATCTATACTTTGCAGCCCAACATTCAACTATTCCGGGATAACAATGCAAAATGGGTATTTGAACAGCATAGTCATAATCCAAGCGAACTGTTTGAACTTCGCTCGTACCTGACTGCAAAATTGCTATGGAACCCTGATGTTAACACAGATAGCTTAATGAATGATTTTCTGAATAATTATTATCAGGATGCAGCACTTTATGTTAAAAGTTATATTGATCGTATCCACGCTGAAATAAGAAAAGATGATAAATTCTTTCTGTTTCTTTATGGTGATCCGTCACAGGCATTTAACTCATTCCTGAAACCTGAATTGTTGCAACTTTACGACAGTTGGTATGATGAGGCTGAAAACAGTGTGAAAGACAAATCTGGGATTTTGAAGCGTGTAAGAACTGCCCGCCTTAGTGTTGATTATGCTATTCTGGAAGCATCAAAACAAAATGTTTCAGATAATTTCAGGCTGACTGTTAATGAAAGTAATCGCGAAGCACGAGTTCCAAAGAAACTTACTGACAGATTAACCCGTTTTGAAAATAACTGTAAAGAGTCCGATATTGTGTTGCTTAATGAAATGAGATACACAGTCGAAGAGTATATTGAATTGTATAACCAAACTATTGACAGAGCAAAGCAAAAAAACATTGCATATAATAAACCTGTAAACCTGCTTACTAAACCTAAAAAATATGCTGAAGAAAACCCTCAGGCATTAACCGATGGTGCTTTTGGAGGGCCAAGCTTTTATGCCAACTGGTTAGGATTTGAAGGTAACAGTCTGGATGCAGTAATCGACCTTGAAAAAATCACGGATGTTTCCGAAATATCGACAGCGTTTCTACAGGTTGTAAACCACCTCGTATTCTTTCCTTTGGATGTATCTTTTTACTATTCCAAAAACGGCAAAAATTACTCATTAATAAAAAGAGTGAGGAACAAACGACCATTGACAAGGGATAGCAAAATCAATGACATTCAATATTATAATGCAAAATTCTCTACGGTAAAGGCCCGTTATATTAAAGTAAAAGCACGAAACATGAAAACCCCACCTGTCTGGCATCACGGTACGGGTTTGCCTTCATGGATATTTATTGATGAGGTTCAGGTAAAATAAATCCCTTTCAACTTAAATGAACCTCACCCTCCGGGGGTGAGGTTCATTTAAGATTGCTGCATTTCCTGAAATTTCCTAGTTACCCAACTTTTAGTAAATTTTATTTTTCAAAAGTTAATTACTATCAAATTATTTCATTTATAACCACAAGATTTAATGCCTTGTTAACGTACGATAAACATATGACAATCCGGATTTTTCATCTACATAAGGCTCCTCTTCTTCAATTAACTTCCATTCATTGGCTTTTATTTCCGGGAAAAAGGTATCCACTCCCTCAAAAGCATGGTCAATTACAGTAAGGAATATCTTATCAGCTTTAGGCAGAAATGACTTGTATATTTCACCACCTCCAATCACAAACAGTTCTTCATTGGGAGTACAACTATTCAAAGCTTCATCAATTGAATTATACACATCACAATTTGCAGGATGATAATCTTTTTGTTTGGTAACAACCACATTTCGTCTGTTTGGCAAGGCTCCCTTAGGCAGCGCTTCAAATGTTTTGCGCCCCATAATAATTGTATGGCCGATAGTTAAAGCCTTAAACCTTTTTAGGTCTCCTGAGATGTAGGCAAGCTGATCTCCCTTACGACCTATGCCGTTGTTTTTATCTACTGCTACTATGATGTTGAGTTGAAAGTTTATCAAGTTCATAAAGTTGAAAGTTTGTCAAGTTAAAAGTTCATCAAGTTGGCAGTTTTCATATGGCAGTTGTGCAATCATCAAATAAACAGAAAAACAAATAACCAAATATTACACCGATATTGCTCCTTTTATATGCGGATGTGCTGTGTAGTCCTTAAGTACAAAATCTTCAAACTTAAAATCGTCAATACTCTTCACTTCCGGGTTTATCTCCATAGTTGGAAGTTTATACGGTTCACGCGTTAATTGAAGTTTTACCTGGTCTATATGGTTAAGATATATGTGAGCATCACCAAACGTATGAACAAAATCACCCGGTTTCAACCCTGTTGCCTGAGCTACCATCATTGTGAAAATTGCATACGATGCGATATTGAATGGTACTCCCAGAAAGATATCGGCACTACGCTGATATAGCTGACAGCTCAGTTTACCGTTAGCAACATAAAACTGAAAAAGAATGTGGCAGGGCGGCAATTGCATATCATCCAACTGACCTACATTCCATGCACTAACAATATGGCGCCGCGAATTAGGATTGGTTTTTATGGAATCAATTATTTGAGCTATCTGATCAATATTTCCTCCTTTGTAGTCAGGCCATGAGCGCCACTGATAACCATATATAGGTCCTAATTCACCATCATCCTTAGCCCATTCATTCCATATACGCACCCCGTTTTCCTGAAGATATTTTACATTTGTAGAGCCCTTTAAAAACCACAACAACTCATAGATAATCGATTTCAAATGCAGTTTTTTTGTTGTTAACAACGGAAAACCCTCTGACAGGTCAAATCGCATTTGATGGCCAAAAACACTTATTGTTCCGGTTCCGGTACGATCCTCTTTCTTTTCTCCTTTGTCAAGTACATGCTGTAATAAATCGAGGTATTGTCGCATTAGTTTATCAAGTTTATCAAGTTCATAAAAGGTAAAAGTACTTTTTTGTAAAAATAAGAAAAGATTTCTGATATGGTTTTACAAATAGTATATTTCACTTATAATTATTGGTAATGCCTGATCCAAACAATAATAACCTTTGTACATACTTTCTTACTACACTTCCTGCGAATGTAAGTAACCAGGCAAGTAACAAAGATAAAACACATATAACATGGTAGATGATGTTTTGAAACTATAAATCAATAAACTGTCAATCTATAGTTATAACAATTTTACCAACTCTTATTCGATTCTGCTCCCATCTCAAATATTAATTCTGACCCGTTTATAATATCATCATGATTGATAAATGGTGTATTTAGGGGTTTACCATTAAGTGTTGCCGATTGGATATATATATTCTCTTTGCTAATGCTATTTGCTTTTATTGTAAAGGCTTTCCCATTGTCAAGATTAATAGTTACTTGTTCAAATAGAGGACTACCAATAGAGTAAACATTGCTTCCGGGTGCTACCGGATAAAACCCCATTGAACTTAATACATACCATGATGAAAGTGAGCCCATATCGTCGTTACCACAAATTCCGCCTGGTGTATCTTGATAGAGCATATTCATTACCTGATGTACTCTTTCCTGAGTTTTCCATGCCTGACCGACATAATTATATAAATATGCTACATGATGTGATGGTTGATTACCATGTACGTACTGCCCGATAGTGCCCACAACGCCAACATAGTTTGGACCGCTTACTTCAGGACTCATTGTAAAAAAAGTATCCAGTTTTGCCACAAATGCATCATTTCCCCCCATTAGGTCAGCCAGGCCGTTTACATCGTGCTGAACAGACCATAAATAATGCCATGCATTTGATTCGGCATAATGCCTGTTGGGGCGCAAACCAATCAATAAGGGGTCGAAGCTATCATAATACGAATGCTCCCCATAAGTTACTATTCCTGGCATTTTCCCTTTTTCGGCCATTTTTAGCCATGAACCATCCATCATTACTGGGCGCATAAAACTCGTTTCTTTATCGTAAACATTTACATAGTTTTTAGCCCTTTTGCTAAAGTATTTGTAATCATCATCTTTACCTAATTCTTTTGCCAGCTGCGCCAAACACCAGTCGTCGTATGCCATTTCCAGAGTAGCTGCTACTGATTCGATTTCCCGATCAACAGGCATATAGCCAAGTTCCATGAAATTTTTCAATCCCGGACGGGAATTTTCAGAATCAATGCTTTCCGGTGGATTTTCAGTAGCCTTTTTCTTCATCATCTGATAAATATACTCCACATCATAATCACGTATGCCTTTCATATAGGCATCAACAATAATAGGTACTAAATGATCACCCACCATACTTGCCCTAAAAATGTTGGAAAAATGTTGTGCGGGCAGCCAACCATGGTTTTTTGTTTTTGTAATGATTGATTTAATCATTTCATTCGTACGTTCCGTCTCAATAATGGTCATTAAAGGATGCTCTGAGCGGTATGTGTCCCAAGCAGAAAACGTCGGGAAAAAATCATAGCCTTCTGCAGTATGTATTTTGCCGTTCATGCCATAAAATTTACCATCAACATCATTAGATATCTGTTGAGCCAACAAGCTATGATACAAGGCTGTATAAAAAATCCTTTTTTGCTTTATGGTAGCCCCACTAACTTCAATTTTGCTTAATTCAGTATTCCAAACTTTAACTGCATCCATGTGTGCTTTATTAAAATTCCAATGAGAAAGCTCTTCTTCAAGGTTTTTTTGCGCACCTTCGATACTGACTGTTGAAATAGCTACTTTTACCAATACGTATTCATTTTCAGAAGTTGAATAATCTAAAAATACGCCTACTTCTTTGCCTGATTCGGCGGATTTGTACGGATTTATTACATCACCTGCAGATTCCGGTTTTTTGTAGCTTTTGTTCCAGGTTCCATAAGAAGAAAAAGGTTTACTGAACTCTGCGACAAAATAAACAGTTCCTTGTGGTGAAACTTTATATCCTTGAACATGTGTACTGTTTACAATTTCTATATGTGATTTTTTTTCTGATAGTTTTCCCAGCGAATGCCCCAAATCAATAAGGATATGTGCATTGTTTGCTTTTGGGAAAGTATACTTATGCAAGCCAACCCGTTTAGTTGTTGTCAGCTCTGCTTTTATACCATAATCTTTTAGTTGCACAGAATAATAACCTGGCGAGGCTGTTTCGTCCGCATGGTCAAAACGCGAGCGGTAACCCTTATCTGGGTTTTCCCGGCTTCCCGGATTAACCTGTATTTTATTGTTTACCGTAGGCATAAGCAATATATCGCCAAGAGCGGTCATGCCCACACCACTAAGATGCCTGTGACTGAAACCCATTATGGAATTATCAGCATAGTTATAGCCTGCAGCATAAGTCCAGCCCTGTGTATAAGTATCCGGGCTTAATTGCACCATTGCAAAAGGAAGCGTTGCCCCGGGGAAGGTATGGCCAAAATAACCGGTTCCGATAAAAGGGTCGACAAAAGATGTAAAGTTTTCGGCTTTTTTTTGCTTACAACTAAATACGGTAAGCAAAACTAACAAAGAAATTAATGTATGGTTCTTCATGCTTTTCTTTTAAATAGTTAATTTTATGCTATTTATAGTCGCTGAGTGCTACACAAAGAGCTGCATAATCACCAATTGCTTCACCTAAAGCGGCAGGTACAATTCGACAAGCGGCTGCTGCACCCGGCACCGCTTCTTTTTCAATCTCTTTTCGTGCAGGATCAAAAAGCAAATCACCAAGACGAACACCCATACTACCTACTTCTGTGACAGTTTGTGTCCGCTCCAACACCTTACCGTCACCATTAATTAGTAATATGGCAGTTTTGGTGCCACCGATATCAATTCCTATATAATGTTTCATTAAAACTCATTATTGAAGTTTTTCAAAAATACAATATTAAGAAACTAATAACTTCTTACTTTTTAATTTTAATACATTATAATTTAACTTATTATTTTTTCATCATGGATATTTTATATTTTGTTCGAAACAGTCTATCTTTCTACTTCAATTTTAAAATCCCGGAATTCTACCCAATATTGCTTTTTGTCCGGAGCACCTGCAGCCATACCAATATCAACTGCAGCGTTTAATCCGGGGATGTCGTTTGTTTGTCTTTCAACGGCCCAATTTATACCATCATAACTAACATAACCGGTAAAACTGTTTCCATGACGAACCAATTTCAACCAAATAGGAACATCAATATTTTCGGGAATATTTTCGCTGTTTGCTTTATGCATGCATCCATCCCCAAATTCATCGTAATATATTCCTGCTCTTCCTGTTGTTGCAAACATTAATACAGATCCTTTACTTCCGGGTTCAGTATCAAAACTTTTTGTAATATCGTTTCGGGCAAATAATCCTGAGCGGAACCATTCATGGGTACGCTTACCAAAAGCAGTAATTTTTACGGTTGCCACAAAATCGCCTTTTACATTGTCAGCAAAAAGGGCTGCATATGAATCTTCTGCATGGAAAAAATCGGAACCACTTGCCTTTATTTTATAGATGTTCTTTTTTGTGTCAATCTCCATTTCAGATGGTTCTGCAGTAGGTGATGTGTAGGTTCAGAAATCCTGACCCCATATTTATAAATAGAGGTTTAATTAGGTTGAGTCGTAAATAATAGAGAAGGGATGCCTTACTTTTATGTAACAGGTAATGTAAATGAGAAACTTCAATTTGCGATAGTCAACGAAATAATCCCAAAATTAATAAACGATATTCCATGTAAGTACTCTGATCAGGAATTAAAAGCCGATAAAAAACTTCCTCGTTTTACTCTGGTTTTTGATCGCGAAGCATATAGTCCAATCTTATTTGGATGGTTAACTTGTGACATAAAGATTGAGATGCTATCACCTGAAACCACCTTATTCTTAAACAATTCATAACTATCAATAAGACCAATCCCATTTTCTTCTGATAATCGTTTAATATGTTTTGCATGCTGCTCTAATTCATTATTTGGCTCAAGGATATTCACTCTTTGGTCTGGCGAAGGTGTTAAAAGTATAATTTTAATTTCTTTTTTTAAAGCTTTACTTATCATACTACTCCATGCTTTATATGACTTTTCAAGTCCTATTCCCCTGTCATTTAATGCATAGTCAATAAAAAGCCACGAATGGCAAATAAAAATATTCGAGCATTCGCGGCAAAAAACATAACATTCGTGGTTTTACAACCCAAACTCCTCTTTAATGTTTTCAACATAATCCAGTTTCTCCCATGTAAACAGTTCAACTTCAAATTCCCTTTTCCCGAAGTAGGGTGAGTCAAACGATTTTGTTACAGTAACGGGTATTCTACCCATGTGACCATAAGCGGCTGTCTCTTCATAAATTGGATTACGCAGTTTCAGTCGCTCTTCAATTGCAGCGGGGCGCAGATCGAAAATGTCTTTAATTTTCCCGGCAATCTCGCCATCACTCATGTCAACTTTTGCACTATCGTATGTGTTTACAAAAACACCTACCGGTTCAGCAACTCCAATTGCATAAGCTAATTGTACCAATACTTCATCAGCCAAACCTGCTGCTACCATATTTTTAGCTATATGACGAGATGCATATGCTGCTGAACGGTCAACCTTTGATGGGTCTTTCCCACTAAACGCACCACCTCCGTGAGCACCTTTACCTCCATAGGTGTCAACAATTATTTTACGTCCTGTAAGGCCGGTGTCTCCATGAGGGCCTCCAATAACAAACTTACCCGTAGGGTTAACGTGTAAGATGTAATCATCATCGAACAGAGCCTGAACACGCTTAGGCAGTGTAGCCACAGTTCGTGGTATTAAAATTGTACGCACATCCTCTTTGATCTTAGCCAACATCGGCTCATCGTCATCAAAATCGTCATGCTGGGTAGAAACAACAATAGTATGTACATGTTTCGGTTGGTTATCATCACTGTATTCAATGGTTACCTGACTTTTTGAGTCGGGTCGCAAATAGGTCATCTCTTTACCTTCGCGGCGAATCGCAGCCATTTCAACAAGCAGCTTGTGTGATAATTCTAATGCAAGCGGCATGTACTCGTCGGTCTCTTTACAAGCATAACCAAACATCATTCCCTGGTCTCCGGCACCTTGATCCATTTTCTCTGCCCTCTCCACACCCCGGTTTATATCCGATGATTGCTCATGTATTGCAGAAAGCACTCCACACGAATCACCATCAAAACGGTATTCACTTTTTGTATACCCTATTTTATTAATAACTCGTCGTGCAACTTCCTGAACATCTACATAAGTATCAGAATGAACCTCTCCGGCCAATACCACCTGACCTGTTGTTACTAATGTTTCACAAGCTACTTTTGAGTTTGAGTCAAAAGCTAAAAAGTTATCAAGCAGTGCATCTGAAATTTGATCCGCAACTTTGTCTGGATGCCCCTCCGACACGGATTCTGAAGTGAATAAATATCCCATAACATAAATAGTTTTAGATACTGTATGATACAGTATTTGATTTTCAATAATAATTGAGATGAAAATAGAAAGGAATATTTGCTAAGATACATTTTAGCATTTTTTTTAGTGGTTGCAAGCAGCCAAAACCTTCCACTTTTCATTTAATTGCAATACAAAGAAAACGATTTTTTCATGTATTAAAAAACTTTTTTAATTGTTTGTTGCTTTTTTTTAGAAAATTAATTTGGCGAAATTTATTTTTGATATATCTTTGCAGCCGCATTTGAAATTTAAGATGGTTTCATTTGTTTGTAATGGTCCGTTCGTCTAGGGGTTAGGACGCCAGGTTTTCATCCTGGTAACAGGGGTTC
>CBDUZZ010000087.1:0-15629 GCA_965371855.1 uncultured bacterium | reverse complement strand
AAAGATACACCCGTTAGCTAAAAAATTCAACTTTTTTCGACAGTAGGGGGATTGCGCATAACGTTTAGGCTATGCGTAGTGCGGGATTTCATAGCAGTTCACTTTTATTATACTACTAATGTTCTTTACTTGCATAATCTTTCTATTTACACTGAAACCCGCATTACGTATAGCCTGTGTTATGCCTTCGTGCTTTTTTTTCATAATCCAAATATTGTCAATTGTTTTTCTTTTTCAGGTGTCATTTTATTAATGAAACTGTCCCAATTTGAACGATTTATACTTAAATCATATTTATTATTTAAGAAATTTATTTGTTCTTCTATTTCTTTTTGTGGAATAATAGAAGCAAGTTTTAGTAAATCTAAACGCATTAATATGTCTTTCGTAAAGACTCTCTTAGCATCAGAAAATGTAATTGATTTTAAAAATTCTTCTGTTGTTTTAGAATTTAATAGAATAATAGAATAAATAGCGTAATCTATTTTGTCAAAACCAATAAAATAACATGTATCATCTAACATTACAGGTTTGTCATTTTGCGGTAATACCAATGTAAAATGACAGGTTTTATACAAGCCAGAAATTGCAACTTTGAATGGTTTAAATGAGTAATCGCCTATGCCAAATATTGAAAATAGTGGTTTCCCTTTGTAGATACTTGATTTTCTCGCCTGAAAACTTGAAACATTCTTTTTCAAGTAAGAATATGTTTCAGGATATAAATGCTGAATGTATGATGTTTCTTGTCCGACTTTTTTTTGAGTTACAATAATATGTTTTCTTGTATTTTTTATTACTGTATTTTTCAAATCGGAACTTTTTAAAAAGCCATATATTAAGTCTTCTTCAAGTGTGATTTCTTCTAAAAGTTTATTTGCAAAATGACCATTTAATCTTTCCAATTCCATAATAGAGGAATTATCGTGTTTTATTCCTTGTCTCCACTCAAAAGGACATCGACCGTCAATTTCTTTAGTTTCAACATAGTCAGTAATATTTGAAACATATTTTAAATCCACCCAACCAAATTTCAGTTTATTTTCAGCACTATAAAAATCAAATTCATGACATTCAAAACTTGGGTTTAAGTTTAGTTGACAATACAGCAAAGACGCTTCAACCGAAACATTAAATTCTTTTTTGCTATCAATGCAGTATTTTTCAATTTCTCCAATTAGAAAACGCTTTGTCTTTTGGTCAAATACAAGGTTCTTAATTACAGAATTTTTCACTAAAAGCGATAAGTAGCCATTGTGAGTTTGAAAAGCTTCTAAAAGCATTATGGTTATGTATTCCGCAATATCAAAATTACCTTTACCTGTCATTGCATCCAAACCATTTTGATTTTTAAAATTTGTCTTTTTGGGCAGGTTGGACGAATTAAGACTGCCTAATTTTGAATTTGTCACCCAAGGAGGGTTTCCAATTATTAATAATTTGTCTAATGGGAACTGCTTGGAAATATTTTTAAAATCAAAATCAAAAACACTACAATGTGTGATTGTAATTTCTGGTTTGTTGCTACTAGGATTGGAAAGAAAAAAATCAAGAATATTAAACTTAGTTTCCCAAACATAAGGCTTGTAAATTTCGATTCCAAATACTTTTTTAATTGCTTTAAAATGCGATAACGATGCAATAATAAAATTTCCTTTCCCACAAGTTGGCTCAATAACAATTTCTGGTGAAACATTTCTTGATAATAACTGCTTAGCAACATTATTTGCTAAATCTTTGTTTGTCTGAAAATCTCCATACTCTGCACGGTCAGGTTCTTCCGCCAAATTTACATTTGACAAAGAAATTGATTTGATAAGAGTTTGAAAATCATTATTATTATCAAAAAAAGTGTTAATGCCGAAGACATCAATCATTTTTTGATTTGCAATTTCAAAAGACGAAATGTTTTTATAACACTCTTTTAGGAATGTACATACTTGATGAGAAATATTTGCTTCGAATATTTTCATTTTTTTGCAACCTTATCAATTACTTTACTTATTCCTTGAACAACCTTATCTAACATAACAATTCTTTGATACTGCAATCTCCATTGCAAAGCATTTGAAATTGTCAAATATCCTTGAATAGGTGGTGTTTTAAGAATTTGATTTGCTAACTGATGCAATGTAATTTCATCAGCGGGAATATTTTTGTCATTTAGATATGCAACAATGTCTTCGATATTGGCTTTGTCCTTCACCATTTCACGCAATCGGAAAGTGGTTGTATAATCTGCTGTCCGTTCTTGTGAAATAAATGAACAACTTACAAAGTTAAGTGAGGCTGTTTTAGTTTTAGGGTCATCAATTTTATCATAAACAAAAACGAGTAAATTATATCCCAGACCAAAAATCTTTTGTTTAGCGTCTTTGAAAGGGCAAGAGGATTGTGGTTGCTTTATCGATGTTACTTTTATATCAGTCAAAATATCTTCAGATGGCAGGTCAATGCCATTAGCCGAAGAACCAATTGTTGTTTTGTATTTTGAGTTTAACTGTTCTTGAAATTTATGTTCTATATGTGTTCCTACTGCTTTTCCGTCTGTTACTCCAAAAAGCAATTTATTTTTAATTTTTGATTCTGCTATGCAAAAGGCTTTCGCTTCGGCTTTTAGTCTATCTATTGTTAGATTTTCTTTCATTCTAATTCCTTATATTTTTATTTACAAATTTAATCATTTTTACTGTCTTTTGGTACGATGCTGCTTTTTCTTAGCATGAGGCATAACGGATGGCGGTAATAAATCGTTGCGCATTTCGGAGCACAAAACTACCAAACCGCTAAGCCGTATATTAAATGTTATGTTGCTCAAATATAGCACTATCCGCGCAATATTTTTTACCGCGTGTTAGCAAAAGTTATACTTTGAATCAGTTTATAATTTTGGTTAATTTAGTCGTCCTCTTGTCAGGTCAAATTTTTAAATCAGTGTTTTATTGTAAGTCTTGCGATATTACTTTACAAATCGTTCGTTGGCACTTTAAAATATAGTCATGCCGATATTTTTTTGTCATTTACTCTATTTAAATCAGATAGTAGAGTCAAATAAAGACTATTTATCCATTTATATATTTGATGATTTAATGATACCAAACGTTTATTCTTTTTACAACTCTAATATTTTAGAAAATAAGGTCTTGTATTCTTGAATATTCCTCGCAAATTCCTTCTGTAAATAAATCCATAATGCAAATCCTACCGCTATTAATAAGCCTCCTATTATGTACATGGTTGCAATGCTACTAATTCCAGAAATTATTGCCAAAAGACCTGAAATCCAAAAAATAGATACATACAATGTTATTAAAAAGTGTTGTGTAAATGAGATTTCTACATCGGTCTCATTTTCAGTATCCATTTGTAACATTTTTCCATTTACCTTAATATGATTACGGAGTATCATTTGATATGCATATAGAACCCGTTTACGAACTGTAAATGTTACTGTATCATTTTTATCATTATCCATATAAAAGACTAATCCGTCAACAGCTCGAAGTGCAGAGTCTAGTTTCTTAATACACTCTTGAGGATTACTTTTTACTTTAAAATTCCATGCTTTCATGTTGTTGTTGTTTTTAATTTTTGCTAACGTTAAGTGTATATAATTACTATTACCTATATTTCTTATATATAATAATAAAAGGTGCTTATATAACTCCAAATAGGGAGGATATAAGCACCTTAAAAATACAATAAAACAATTAGAAATCAAACAAATCTATTAACAAACATTTGGTGATATTCCTTACACTCCTCACTCTTTTTGTTGTGTCTGTGAACTTTTCTAATGATTCAATACGGAACTGATTTTTGAAATCTAGAAATACCTTGAACATTTCGTCCAATAGTTCTTTTGAAAACAAGGCTTCTTTGGGGAGATTGATATTTCTTTTTAAGTCTATTCACTACTTGGTAATCTTTTTGGTATAGTTCTATTTATTCATATAAATTTAGTGTGCAAACCGAAACAGTTCAGTTTGTACAAACAGTGATAAATACTACACATTAAGAAGCATTTTTTCAAACTCTGTGACATCTATTGCATCATCAACAGAATATGTACCGATACGTGTCCTACGTAATCCTGTAAGATGTGCACCGGAATCAAGAGCTTTACCCATATCATAAGCCAGTGAACGTATGTAGGTTCCTTTGCTGCACTTCACATTAACAGTGATATCAGGCATCTTGAATTTGGTAACTGTCATTTCGTAGATAGTAATTCTCCTTGATTTGAGTTCTACCTTTTCACCTTTACGTGCCAGGTCATACGCTTTTTTACCCTGAACTTTAATGGCAGAAAAGATAGGAGGGATTTGCTCAATTTCTCCTGTAAAAAGGGCAATTACAGCAGCAAGTTTCTTTTGAGTGATGTGCTCATACGGAAAAAATTCGTCAAGTTCCGATTCCAAATCGTAGGTTGGTGTAGTAGCACCAAACCGGATGTTTGCAATGTACTCTTTAGTCATACCCTGATACTCATCTATCTTTTTTGTGGCCTTCCCTGTACAAACTATAACTAACCCGGAGGCCAAAGGGTCAAGAGTTCCTGCATGTCCCACCTTAATTTTTTTCACCCCCAAATGATGCTTTAGAATAAACCGTATTTTTCTAACTACATCAAACGATGTCCAGTTTAAAGGCTTATCGAAAAGCAACATCTCACCTGCCAAAAAATCCATCTGGGAAAAATCTTTCATGAGATTAGTTCATCAACTTTATAAACTTTTAACTGCCTAAGCCAGAGTCCACACAATAGCGATAACTCCTACAATGGCACAGTATATTGCAAAGTATGTAAGTTTACTTCGTTTCACCAGTTTAATCATCCATGTACAGGCAAACAGGCCGGTAACAAAAGCAGCTAAAAATCCTATAAAAACAGGAAAGAACGAATTGCTGGAAACAGTAAATTCAGACGACATCAAATCTTTGGCCACCTTTCCCAAAATAAGTGGTACAACCATTAAAAAAGAGAACCGTGCTGCCTTACCTCTGTCAACACCTAAAAGTACAGATGTTGAAATTGTTGCTCCTGAACGGGAAATACCGGGCAAGATCGCTATAGCCTGAGAGATTCCAATAATTATTGCATCCTTATACCCAACACTTTTGTCGGTTGTTTTGGCTTTGTCGGCAAGGAAAAGTAACAATGCAGTTAACAAAAGCATAAAACCAACTAAAAGTATACGACCATCAAAAAGAGCTTCAATCTGATCATTAAAAACAACTCCCACAAAAGCTGCAGGTATCATCGAAAGTATAATCTTAACAGAAAAGATAGTTTGTTCATTCCACTTAAACTGAAAAAGCCCGGTAAAAATCTCAGCAATCTCTTTTCTAAAAATAACAATTGTACTCAGTGCTGTTGCTCCATGCATCATAACGGTCATGAACAGACTCTCTTCAGCAACCAGAGTATCGCCAAAAAGAGCTTTTACAATCTCAAGGTGTCCGCTACTGCTTACAGGTAAGAACTCTGTTAATCCCTGCACAATACCAAGGATCAATGCTTCTATCCAACTCATAAAAAAAAGATTAAAGATTAAAGAAATCGGCTATTTCTCAGCCTTAGGCTTTTTCATTATGGCATATATCTCAAACATAAAGCCGAAAAGAACGACGAGCGGTGCAAGGGTGATACGCCTGAAACTATATAGTTCTTCAGCATTAAAGACATTAGGATCGTCACTTCTACCGCCAATCATTAACAAAAAACCAATGATGATGATAGCAAATCCAATAGCCAAAAGGATATAGTTTTCCTTACTTAATGCAAATTCAAGGTTCTTATCCTTATCTGATTCATTTTTAGCCATATCTTGATAATTTAATAATATAATTCGTTGGTACTTAACCGTAAATATTTATTTACTGAAAAATATGTTGACGTAAAAGTAATAAGTATTCCCAATAAAATAACTAATCCGAATAGAATAAATATCAAATCAAGATTTTGAAACCCAACAACTTCAGATAGTTCTTTGCTGGTGATGTAAATTAATCCTGCAAGAAGCACAATGGCAATTACAGCTCCAACAAAACCATGAACAATGCCCTGCACCAAAAACGGTTTTCGAATAAACCCTTTTGTTGCGCCCACCAACTGCATGGTTCGTATTAAAAAGCGTTTTGAATATACCGACAAACGTATAGTGTTATTTATTAATGCAATGGCAATGGTTAACAGTAAAAACGCAAATATAAAAAGCACAATGGATATCCTGTTTACGTTTTTATGCACCAGATGTACGAGATTCTTTTGATAGTAAACCTCCTTAATCTGAGGAAATTCAAGTAACATCATTTCTATTTTGGCAATACTGTCAGGACTGGTATAGTCTGCATAAAGCTTAACATCAATTGATGAAAGTAACGGATTATAGCCTAAAAAATCAACAAAATCTTCACCAAGCTCTTCCTGAAGCTCTTTTGCAGCCCTGTCTTTATCGATATATTCTGTTGATTTGATAAAGTCGGAAGTTGTTAGTACTTTTTCCAGTCGTTTAACTTCTGCACTTCTAGCATTGTCTTTCAGCAAAATGGTAAACCCCAAATTCTCTCTGACATAAATGGATAGTCTGTTGGCATTTAACAGCAGCAACCCAATAATCCCTAACACAAACAAAACCAAAGCAATGCTTATAATAGTTGTAAAATAGGAGCTGCGCAATTTTCGTCGTGCAGTTGTTTGATATGCTTTTGTCATAACTATTAATTAGTGCAAAAATATAAAAACCATTGCTATCAACAGGACATGATACAAATTAATCGCTGAATTAACAAAAATTAACATTATTTTTTACTCACCGGGTGACTACACTTTACCGGACAACAGTCACCCGGTGAGTCATGAGGTGAGCAGTCATCCGGAACCTTCGATCGTCCGCAATAGCGGTCATCGAAGCGTTGATGAAGAGAAATCAAAGGCAACCGTCGGTGTGGCTGCGAGCCACGCCGACAGTGAAACGCGATTAATAGGAAGAGTGATTCAAAATGGTTACTTTTGCTTTAACATTACAATTAAAAATATGATAAAACTAATAAACCTAATCGGTGCTCGTCCTCAGATAATCAAGGCAGCAGCCATCAGTAGAGCAATCAAAAACTCCTTTTCAGATACTATTCAGGATATTGTTGTTCATACGGGACAACATTACGATAAAAACATGTCGGGGCATTTTTTTGAGCAACTTGACATCCCTCAACCAAAACACAATCTGCAATGCGGTTCGGCCACTCATGCCCGGCAAACGGCAATGATTATGGAGAGGATGGAAGATGTGTTATTAGAAGAAAAGCCTGATTTCTTATTGGTTTATGGTGATACAAACTCAACACTTGCAGCGGCTTTGGTTGCTGCCAAAATGGGCATTGAGGTTATTCATGTTGAGGCCGGTTTGCGATCGTTTAACAAATCGATGCCCGAAGAGATAAACCGTATAGTGTGTGATCATGTTTCCACCCTGCTTTTTTGCCCCACTACAACAGCAATAGAGAATCTTAAAAATGAAGGTTTCAACTGTCAGGCGGATGTAAACAGTCCCGATTGCCCGGGTGTAATCCACACCGGTGATGTTATGTATGATAATTCTATCCATTTCGTCAAGCTTGCAGCCAAAAGAAGCACCATTTTGGAAGACCTTGGAGTACAGAATACTCCCTTTGTACTTTTCACTATGCATCGTGATATGAATACCGATGTACCGGAAAGAATAGGATCCATTCTTAAAGCTGTTGTTAAATTCATTCAGGATTCTGACAAGAAGGTTGTTTTCCCTGTTCACCCACGCGCTAAAAAAATGATGGATCAACTGCTTGAGCCCTCATTTCGTAATACTTTAAGTAATCTCTCTAACTTAATTATTACTGAGCCACTTAATTTTTTTGATATTACAATGCTGGAGCAAAACTGTGATATGATAGTTACCGATTCAGGTGGTGTACAGAAAGAAGCCTTTTTCTTCAAAAAACCGTGTGTTGTACTACGGCCGGAAACAGAATGGGTTGAGTTAGTTGAATCAGGAAATGCCGTTTTAGCTGATGCTGACAGTGATATTATTTATAATTCACTGATGAATTACCCAAACAGAAAGAAGCTTACATATCCTTCGTTTTATGGACACGGGAATGCTTCGGAAGTTATTTGTGAAGCAATTATTAACCAGTATAAAAACAGGAATGCAATCAGATAAGGTCAGAATTGTTCATATTGAAGACCGCTTTCATCCGGATATGGGTTATCAACTGAATTTTACAGCAAAGTTCCACCGTGAGAATGTTGAGATGCATATTATAACTTCTGCCTCATTAAAATTGTGGAGCCACGATAAGTCTCTCACAGAAGAAGCAATAGATGAGAAGGACAAGCGGTTTGAAAAACAATATGGGATTTTTATTCATCGGTTACCAGTGAGATATGAGAAGAGGCATGGCTATAACCTTTTGATGAACGGCATTGTAAAAAAGATTTATGAACTAAAACCTGATGTTCTGTTTATTCATGCCATCGAGTCTTATACCGCATTTTTGTTGCTAAACAAAACAAAGCTCTATCGTGATTTCTTTGTCTGCTGTGACACACACACCCTATACAATCAATTTAGTAACACTTTAATTGAGAAGACCTATTTTTCTCTATTTAAGTATATTGTAATTTCCAAGATAAAAAAACAAAACATACCGGTTTTTTATACAGCATCTGAAAACAAGGAGATACTGATTCAACAATACGGTATTGATAATGGAAATGTATTCCCTTACCTTATCGGCACTGACAGTAGTCTGTTTTATCCTGATTATAAAGCCGGGCATAAGTTGCGTAAGGAGTTGGGCATAGGAACAGATAAAAAGGTGATATTATACGCCGGGAAATTTAACTATCCCAAAAGTCCTCATCTCTTAATTGAAGCATTAAAAAGAGTTGAAAGCACACTTTCTGAATCAGTACTTGTTATGGTTGGCGGTAAGAATATGGACTATTTTAATAAATATTTCACAGAAGATATTGTTTTTAAAAATATTCAACTTAAAGTGTTAGATGCTGTTAATATATCTCAACTAAATGGTTACTACAATATGGCTGATATTGTAGTTTTTCCTAAAGAGAATACTTTGAGCGCACTGGATTGTCAACTGACTGAAACTCCGGTAATCATGGTGGATGATTTAACTAACCGAGAGAGACTACTTAAAGGGGGGTTAACATATCAGTCCGGCAACCTTGATGATTTGGGACAAAAAACTGTAAATCTTTTAACTGATGATTCACTCAGAGAGAGATTAGGCAAAGAGGGTCGACTGTATATTTCTGAAAATTACTCTTATCGTAATATTGTTCATGAAGTGGAAGAGGTGATAATAAAACGATTAAACAAATGAAAAATCTTCGCAAAGACCTGTCACTTTTTGGATTGACAATGGTTGCCGTGGGATCTGTCATCGGGTCAGGAATATTTCTAACTCCCTCACAAATTGCATCTTACATTCCCTCTTCTGAACTGATTATTTTAGCTTGGGTTTTAGGTGGTATACTTGCTCTTACCGGTGCATTAACACTGGGAGAGCTGGGAGGAATATTCCCGAAAACAGGAAGAATATATGTATATCTGAAAGAAGCGTATGGCGATTTTGTAGGCTTTCTTTACGGATGGGCATATTTTACGGTTACGAAAAAAATATTTCATTGTACTATGCTCAAATATAGCACTTTCTGCCAAATGTTTTATATACATTGTTGACGGTTCGTTCTTTTTCCTTTCTTTGTAATATTTTTATCTATATATTTGTAACCAATGTATAAGGTTTAACAATGTGGTTATGAGTGAATATTTAACTCTTTCAGAAACAGCTGAGTTAGTAGGAAAATGTAAAGAAACCCTTAGGCGATGGGACAATGAAGGTATTCTTAACGCTGTCCGAGAGCCCGTTTCAAACTATCGAGTTTATAGGAAACAAGATGTTCAGACCTTACTTGGTAATCTTTTCGAGAATACTCCAATAGAAGAAACATCCAATTATGTAGAACCTAATAACTCATATTCAGTTTTAGAACTTTTTGCTGGTGCAGGTGGATTAGCTATTGGCTTAGAAAAGGCTGGCATAAAGTGCGTTGCTCTAAATGAAATTGATAAATGGGCATGTAATACTTTACGTAAGAATAGACCAAATTGGAATGTTTTAGAAGGAGATATTAAAGATTTCAGTTTTGTTGAATATAAAAATAAGGTTGACGTGGTTACTGGTGGTTTTCCTTGTCAGGCTTTTAGTTATGCAGGCAAGAAACTAGGTTTAAAAGATGCACGAGGTACATTATTTTATGAATTTGCAAGAGTTGTAAAAGAAATAAATCCACCTATCTGTATTGGCGAGAATGTCCGAGGTTTACTGAGTCACGAAAAAGGTAAAACCTTAGAAGGTATGATTTCAATCCTTGATGAAATTGGTTATAATGTTATGCCAGTCCAAGTTTTAAAAGCAATTAATTATAAAGTACCACAAAAAAGGGAGCGACTTATTCTTGTTGGAGTTCGAAAGGATATTGATTTAAAATACCAATATCCAAAGCCTTACTCCAAAATATACAACCTTTATGATGCTTTAAAGAAAGGTGAGTTATTTGAAAGAAATGTTCCTAAATCAGAAGGAGCAAATTATCCAGAATCAAAAAAGGACGTTCTTGATTTAATACCGCCTAAAGGTTATTGGCGTGATTTACCCATAGATATTCAAAAGGAATATATGGGAGGCAGTTTTTACTTAGGTGGAGGTAAAACAGGAATGGCCAGAAGAATTGGTTGGGATGAGCCTTGCCTTACTTTAACCTGTAGTCCAGCACAAAAACAAACTGAAAGATGTCATCCGGATGAAACTCGTCCATTTACCGTTCGTGAATATGCAAGAATTCAAACGTTCCCTGACAAATGGAAATTTGATGGTTCTGTCGCACAACAATACAAACAAATTGGGAATGCTGTTCCTGTAAATTTAGGACGTGAATTAGGCTACTCTATTGTGAGATTTTTAAACCAATATTACAATTCATCAAATCCTAAATAATATCCAAAATTCTCAAATGTAATCTGGTCTAAGATAGTTCTTTCAGATTCTTTGGTTGCTTTCTTAATTTCGGAGACTGCAGAATTTCCATCATTCTCCTTTGATTTATCTACTGTAGCTAAAAAGTCAGATATTGCTATTGGTAATGCTTTATATAGTTTTAAAAATGCATCCTCTTGTCCAGTTAATAATGCGTAAAATTTATCTCCCGATATTTTGAAGACTCTGGTGTGGCTGTATTCTTTTCCATTAATATCTCCAACCCAACTATCACAGAAGCTCCCTTTTGCTAGTATTTGAACCCAATAACATTTTGCTTTCTTATATGTATCAGCATACCGTGCCAATTTTTGAAATAAACTCTCAGCTGCACTACTGTTCATTGTATTGTGTTTATTCTTAATATCAGCAAATAAGGTGTCATCTAGAGCTTTAATGTCAAATCCACTCAAATTACCCATTTCACATCCCTTAATTCCGCCTAATACTTGCTCGTGAAAAGTTCCTATTGAATTATTTATGGATTTATCAATTTGGCGCATAATCTCATTTTCAATAACCGTTTCTTCCTCAAGGTTATTAAATTTTGTATCAAATGTTAGTTTGATTGTATCAATCTTGTTATTATAGAATTTCTTTTTACTTATTCCTTTTTTCGCCTTGATATATGAATTGTAAAGATTTTCTATGCACTTAAGAAAATGCTCATCAGATATAAAGTCAACATATTTATTCGCCATAACTATCAATTTTCATTTTCACAAATGTAACCTTTCTAGCGAAATTCTCAATCTCTCCCCGAATGATCGCCAACTTTCCAATAAGCACTACAGGGAAAGTAGTTGTTTCGGCCACACTGATTGTGATTGTAACTATTATCAACATTTTCAGAGTTAAAATAGTGGAGATTAGTAGATACTCTCTCCGACCCTCGTATTTATTTTGCAATGGCTAACGACGGTCTGTTCTTTAATACCCTTTCAGAGAACATTCTTTATGCCGGTGCCGGGTTGGGATTACTGTTGTTGGGACTGCCGGTGTATCTCTATTTTAAGCACAAACTTTAACCGAAACAAGGGACTAACGTCCCTTACTAAAATTTCCAGCACCGAGGGCTTCCTTCGAGCAAAACTTTCGGTGAAATGTACCCTGATAAGTTTTTCCTATATCGACCTAAGTTCAGCAAGTATTGCTTTTTTGGTTTTAACACCTACAATGCGTTTTACCACTTTTCCTTTTCTGAAAACCAAAAGAGTAGGTATATTTTGCACCTTATATTTTTGTGCTACCTGTTGACTATGGTCAACATTAACCTTTCCAACAGCTACAAAGTCACTGTTCTCCTCTGCGATTTCGTTAAGTGTAGGAGCAATTATTTTGCAAGGAGCACACCAGGGAGCCCAAAAGTCTATCAACACTAAGTTTCGCTTTGTGAAGGCATTAAAGTTTTTATTGTTCAGTATTTTAATCTTAGGACTGGTTTTAACCGGTGGTGCATTTTTTATTTTGAAGTATGAATATGCAACATATCCAACAATCAATAAAATTACTACCCCGATAATTATTAATGTAATAGTCATATTTTTTAGTTTTTAATCGTTCAAAGAGGCTGTCCAAAAAGTCGTCATTCCGAGTGGAGCGAAGCCTGCCTGACGTCAGGCAGGGAATCTCACAAAACTAAACTGCTGTAATTCTACAGATTGCCTGCCTGCAGCAGACAGGCTTCTTTCCCGATGTTCGGGACAGGTAGTTCCTCATCGCAATGACGTCAAATTCTTTCTTTTTGGACAGCCTCTTAATTATTACTTCAAGATTTCAAAGGTTTTATGGTTGAGTTTTCGGTCTTTTACTATCAATAAGTTTTATTTCAGATGTAATTTCCATAACTTTTTTATAAACAGCACTAACCCCACAATACCTATCTTCTGACAGACTAACGGCTTTTTTGATTTTATCAAGTGGCAAGTCTTTCCCCGTTACTTCATAAATTACATGCATCTTATAAAAATGCTTGGGATGCTCATCTGTAAGCTCCCCTTCAACTATTACATTCAGGTCTTTGACCTCAACACGCATTTTTCTAAGAATAGAAATTACATCCATAGCAGTACATCCACCCAATGAAGCAAGCATTAACGGCTTAGGTCTTGGACCGCCATCTTTCCCGCCAACAGCAGGGCCTGCATCAATAATCACTTTATGTCCACTTATCTCACATTCGAATGCCATTCCATCGAGCCATTTTGTTGAAACTACATCTTTACCCATAATTATTTGTTTTTATCCTGGAAATCTAAAACTCTTTTCCAGGGATATATATTTACTCTACTTTATAAACTTTCAACTCCTAAGATATTCAGCGGCGCTAAGTGCTGCCACCGTACCCTCTGCAACGGCAGTGGTAACCTGTCGGTACTTTTTGGCAATACTGTCACCTGCAGCAAACACTCCCGGTATATTTGTTTTCATATCAGTATCAACAGGTATCTCTCCCCGATTGTTCAATTTTACACTATCCTTAAAAGTGTCAGTGTTGGGTTGATAGCCCACAAAAATAAACACTCCGTCAATCTTCATTTCTGACACCTCTCCTGTCGAAAGCTTTTCAATAGTAACCTTTTCCAAAACGTTGTCTCCTTCAAACGACCTTAATTCAGAGCCCATAATGAAATCTATCTTTGAGTTATTCTTTGCTTCCTGAATTGCATGTTCAAATGCCTGAAAATGATCGAACTGATGAACAATGGTCACTTTCCGTGCAAAATTTGTAAGAGCAACTGCCTCTTCGAGAGCAGAATTGCCACCACCAACAACAATAAGGTTTTTATCTGTGAAAAAATCACCGTCGCAGGTAGCACAGTAGGATATTCCTGTTTCTTTAAACTTATCTTCACCGGGAATACCTAACGGACGTGGCTTGCCTCCCGGAGCCAGAATCACGGTTTTAGCCTGAAATGTTCTTCCGTCCTTTAGTTCAACAATTTTTATATCACCATCAAGCTGATAGTTGATAATATTTGCACTGGTTTTTATTTTGCAGCCAAAACTTTTTGCCAGCATCTTCATTGTATTGGCCAGCATATATCCTTTTGTTGTTTCAACACCCGGATAATTGGCTATTTCATCAGTAAGAACCATTTGTCCGCCAACGGCTCCTTCATTCAGGATGATTGTATTAAGCTTTGCTCTCGAGGCATAGATACCCGCAGTTAAACCTGCAGCACCACCCCCAATAATCATCACATCATTAATATTTTCCATTTTTACTTGAGATATTTGTCAAGTATAGAAGTAATTTGCTCTCTTGACTGGATACTGCTGGTTGCTTTAACCATCTCACCGTTTTTATAATATCCGGTAAATGGTAATCCCATGAAACTCTGGCACATAGGTGCATTCCTGATAGGAGTGGCTTCAGGAGTATCAAAACCCATCGTATAAAACTTAATTTCAGAACACTCCTCTTCAAGCTCTTCCATAATGTCATATACAGGTAAACACATTGGACCCATACGTCCGCAACAAACCATTACATTTTCGTTTTCGCCAATAATTTTCTCAAGTTCTGCTGACCTTTCAATCTCGTGAACAGCTGTTTGTAATAATTTCATAACTAACTTTATTTATTTTAAATGTTTAAAAAACCTGACCTCAATACTATTGTTTTCAGTCATTTTGTCAATAATTTTATCCTATAACTTACTTCCCGAAGGTTAATAATCAGTACTAAATTTTATAATTAACACTTGTCATCTCGAAATAACATTTTAGTTTTCAATAAGTTCATACTTATTGCAATAAAAAATATTAATTCTGAAAAAACAAATATTTCATATGAGTTGTCAATTATTATACCAAATGTCAAAAAGGAGAAAGGGGAAAGGAATAAGGTACAAGGGGAAAGGCAAAGGGTTAAACACCTACCTGACCATAATTAAAACTAATTGTAGTAGGGCTGGCAGGAGCATGATTATAAATTTACCACATAAGACACAAAAGTTCACTTAATGATAATTACTTATGCTTTCTATTATGTCTTATATGGTTCAAATATTTATTAGAAAAAATGCAGGTTAATTCCCGGTATTTTAATATTTTCACTCCATGTTTTATTTGAAGTTATTGCTTGTTTGGATTGGTCTGTATTTTATTCTGACAGATATTAATGCTCAGGAGGGAGTGTTTATTGGCGGAAAGGTAGGAACTCTGATACCTTTAAATATATTTAAAGACAAAGAAAAGATAGGATTTGCTGATGTTGCTTCACCGGGAATTCTTCTAGGTGTTGAATGCAGGTGGATGTATGAAAAGAGGTTAAGTCTGGGTGCTGAACTGAACTATCAGTATAACCCTGCTAATTCAGACTTTTGGGATGTTGCAAGATTTGGTGAAGTTACTGCAAATTACCAGACAGCATCTCTCCTTCTTCGTGGAGATTACTATTTTAGCCATAAGGCGGTACGAACATACACAGGGATTGCCTTTGGGGCATTCTTCATTTTTAATAATTTAACCCAACTTGGCTATAATCAAATCTACTCTCCATCATCCCAAACACTTAC
>CBDUZZ010000086.1:0-15643 GCA_965371855.1 uncultured bacterium | reverse complement strand
GGAGAACTTCCTCTTTAGTTACATGCCACACGATACAATCGTGCGGTAGCCAAGGGTAATCGGTGTGGGCAAAGTACAAACCGTTTATTTCGGACTGATCACTATCTGTAATATACATTGCTGCCAAGCCATTGCCACCGGTAATATAGTGATTTTTTCCGGATTTTATTACCGGGCAAGTAACTCCTCTACTTCTTTGTTAGTTTATAAACCACACGATGCAATCGGTGCGGTAGCTGTGGGGGGTAATCCACCTACCTCGATTTAAACATTACGGTTACTTCGTTTGAATAAAATTTACCACCATATAAGCTATATCGCTCAACTTTAGGGGGTAATTTTATTTTTTTAAATATCCATTTTTGTGTTTGTTTATTCCAGATAGGTTCGGAATAAACATAGTCTCCAAATTGTTCTTTAAAAACAGAAAATGTATAGTTTCCTCCTATCATTTTGAAACCAACAAGATTGTAAGTGTCTACATAAAACTCTTCAGGTTTTAAGAAAACAAATCGGTCATTTACTATATTCAATATACCAAATTGAGTAACATCCATAGGTGTAAAATACGTTTTCACTTCTTCAATTAATTCTATTTTTCCAAAATTTTCAAAAGAAATAAACTCATAAATGCTTGCCAAATCATCATTGATAGCATGAATTTCATGCTCACTATTCAAATTACATGTATCAGGTAGAACTTCCCAACCGCTCAGATAGTAAGGCTGTGAATAAAGCTCAATTTTAAAATTTTCTCCCATATAATTGTCATATGATACACATCTTTTTGTTTCTTTTAGTTTTATTGCTGAACTATAAGGTATATACGGTAGTCCTTTGCCACCCTGCGAGACCTTTAAAAAATACAATGGAGTCTTCGAATTATTTCTATATGTGATATTTAAGTAAGGTTGACAGATAATACTATCTTTTGTTGTGATTATGCTTTTTTCATTTTTCCAATATATTGAAAGTTCAATAGAAACACATTGTGGGAACAATTTTGAAGCAACTGCTATAAGTATTATAAGGATAAAGTATTTTTTCATGATTATTTTTTAAAAAGGGTATGTAAATGAAGCTGTTCTTGTCCAACCATAATTCATATAACCTAAAGAATTAAAATAAATTGGATACTGAGTCGCTAAATTTCTTACTACACTAGGAGTAAAGCTATTTAATTTCAACCCTCCTATAAAATGTTGATAACTATAAGCATGATATTCTAATAAATCAATAAATCCTGGCTGAGATAATATACTTGAGGATTGACCTGCCAAAGATGCAAATTGGGATACATGTACTAATTCATGCCCCATTGTGAAAAATAATTGTTTTGCACTACTGAAGGCAAGTTCTTTATTAAAGTACACATTAGAGTTGCCAGTAAGAACTTTTTTTATAGAAAGTGGCACTGTTTTGGCTGGTGCATTATTCGTTATCAAACCACTTTTGCCAGTTAAATGCTTTTGGGGTACATTTTCAACAGTAAAAGACTTTGCGTTATTCATTGGAGCATCTTTATACCATACTTTTTGAGCATCTGACAAAAAATTGTCTGTTGCGGGAGCAGGGGTAGGCCAGTCTCTCTTTTACAGTGCCGCTCTCATCAGTAACAGCTATCAAAGAACCTTGATAATCAGTAAAGGCATAATACAATGAGTCCTGAGTGCCATTTTGTACAAATATTGCTGCCAAACCATTACCGCCGCTAATATAGTGAATTTTCCGGGTTTTATTACCGGAGAGTAACTCCTCCTTTAGTCACAAGCCACACGATACAATTCCCGAAAACGGGACAGGCAGTGCGGTAGCCGTGTCGTTCCTAAAGAGATAACCATTGAAGATAAAAATATTATTTTTAGGATGGTTGACAAAATGCTTACCAACAAAAAGTTTAAAGATTTCTTTAATCAAAGATAATGATTTGTTCAGTATAACAAGTTATTTCTTCTTTGTTATTCTACAAGCCACACGATACAATCGTGCGGTAGCTACGGGCCATGGAGACCAAATCCTCCAAGCAAGCTTGTTGCTGCACTAGCACCTATTACTCCTGCAGCTCCGGGAAATATAATACAGTATCTGTTTTAATAGTACCATTATAAAGAGTAAATTCTTTAAATTGTTTTAGCAATTTCGATGTTATAACTATCGAATCTTTACTATATCTAAACTTATGTGTTAGACTGTCAATTATATAAATAGGTGTATAATGAAGATGAAATTTATAGGGTTCTCCATTTGTAGTAAGAGTATTAATAGTGATACACTCACTATAAGTTTCATTTGATCTTAGAAAAACTGACCGATAATATTTAAAAAATATACAATTTTTAATAAAAGCAACATCTCCCTCTGAAAGTATTGATGTCTGATGTTCTAAAATAATTCTTTTATACTCAAAATTGATAAAATCTTGAATTATTTGCCTTCTTTCCGTGAATGGAGGTAAGTCTAAATCATTTATATCAGTCAACGTATATTCTATGCTATTACAAAAAGAATCATATCTTACCTTACTAGGAGGTCCATAATATGATATATTATGACTTGACTCATAATCAAAAAAGCTATTTGTAATATTATTTCCTTTATTGTTAAATATGCTTAAACTTTTATATAAAAGCATATCTAATTTTGGCAAATATATACTCTCATTAGTGTTATTAGTAATTTTTAAACTCAAAAAAGTGCCATTCTCTTTTTTTGTGATGCTCAATGTCGCATTAACAGTTTCTTCCTGTTTTTTTTTGCAACTAGTTAGGATTAACAAGAATATTATAATTGCGAATATAAATTTCATAAGATTATTACTTAATATATACTACTAGGAATACTCATAGGAAGTCCATAATCAAAATATTTCATATAATTTATCTTAATCATATTAAACTTATATGCAGTTCTTAGTATATCTGGATTATAATTTAAATTAGCCTTATTCAAAAAATACTTATCACCACTTAAACGATGATTCCATTTGTATGCAGCATACTCAGAATATTTAGTTGTAAAGTTGCTCCCTAGAGTAACTAAATTTGCTACGTGTACATATTCATGTCCCATATTTAGAAATAGATTCCATTTGGACGCAAAAGATTTTTCCGCAAAAAAGATGTTGTATTTTCCATTTACCATACCACTACCATCAGTAAATGCCCCATATTTAGGATTAATTAATTCCACATATCCTTTTTTATAAATTAAATTTGCGTTATCACGAAATTTATAATTTGCGAAATATTCATCCGAGAAATCACATAAAGTCTGTTTACTTGGAGTTAAAGATTTATCTGGATTAGTTTTAATTGAGCTATTTCTATCAATAGCTAAAAAATGATTTTTAGCATGAAGATGGTTTATTCCTCCTGCTCCTCCCCCAATTATAGCTCCTCCCAAAGCTCCGTAACCGCCTCCAATTAAACCTGCTTGTAATCCTTGTCCAAAAGATGCACCACCTGCCCACGCACTTCCGGCTCCTCCAACAAAACCACCTGCAAAGCCACTTGCTGCTCCTGTAGCTGCACCACTTAATGCCGCACCTCCAAGGGTTGTTGCCGTTGATAAAGTACCAGCAACTAACTGTCCAGCTCCAAAACCTGCTGCCCCAGAGAGAGCCCCAATTCCCAAAGACAAAAAGAAATCGCCTTGGGAATTTAAATTGCCAGTAGCTCCTTGTATAGCAGCATTAATAAAAGCTCCTATTATAATTGCCGGAACAATAAACTCCCCATCCGGGTCGGTATAGATAAGTGGATTATTCAGACAATAGGCATACCTATTATAATTTAGCCAGTTGCCGGGGGCTTGCAGTTGTGGGTCGGGTGAAAGAAATCGTGCAATTTGAGGGTCATACACCCGGCCATTCATATTTATGAGGGCAAAACCATCTAAATGCTCGTGCATGGTAAAGCCACGATCCGTCATCCAACTGATTCGTGTATCCGCAGAAGCCCAATTGTTAGGATCTCTCCGGTTCCCCCATGGGTCAAATGCATGATTTTCTACCACATTACTATTCTCATCTGCCAACGCTATCAAAGAACCTAAGTAATCGGTATAGGCGTAGTAGAGTTGACCTCCGTTGCTGTCCTCTACATAAATAGCTGCCAAACCATTGCCACCGCTAATATAGTGAATTTTTTTGATTCCTGTTGATGTATGATCTTCTTCATAGTTTCCAAGATAGTAACGTGTAGTAATAGCTCCATCACGATAAAAAACACCCTTTCTACGTTGATAATCTATCCCATATGAAAGTATTAGACTATCATTTCCTTCGCTAATAGTGTGTACCTTTTTAAAATCGGTATAGGTTATTATTTGCTCACTGTCGGATATTAAACTAGGATTACCACTAATAGAAGTGATAGCATGAAGTCTTTGAGCATCGTCATATCTCATTTCATAACCAATATCAGATTTGCCGGTAATATTTCCATGATCATCATATCCCATAGAGAAATTCGATACCGATGCTCCATTCTTTTTAATCTCCCATCCTTCTAACTGGTTATTTGTCGAATTGTAACTAAAAATTTCTTTGTGATGAGAGATCAGGTCTTCGCGCGATTCTAAATTACCTTTAGTGTTAAAAATGTAATGATGATCAATAATACCATTAGCAATAATAGATTCGGGCAAGTGCCTTGTATCAAAACCATAAGTAGTTAATGTTGATCCCTTTTTCACTTTAGTTAATTGACCTCTTACATTAGCCTCTTCTGCTTTCCAAATAAGTGTTCCGTTTTTATTCTTAACATCAGTTAAAAAACCATATTTATTAAAGGTATTAGTTACAAAAAATCCGGAGGGATAAATCTGTTTTTTCTCCCGCCCAAACTCATCATATTCCGACTTAAATGCGAACGTTTGAGTGGAACCTATCTTTTCAGTAGTAGTAGTTATACGTCCTAAATTAACAATCCCATTTTCATCATATGTAAAATACACTTCGTGATTCGGTTTCTTTGTCCACTCTAAAAATCCTGTAGTTGGATTGTACTGATAATCGGTTACTACACCATTACGTGTGACAAAATCTATACGTCCAATATTGTCATAATTATAGGCAGTGTGAATTGTTTCAATAGAATTATCCGGCTTTGTCTTTTTATGTTCTTCCCATAACACTTCCCCAAAACCATTAGTTTCACTCTCTATGATACCTGCATCGGGATCAATGAGTTTTTCACGGTTACCCTGCAAATCAAAAAACGTCTCAACTGCTTGTCCATCTTGCGGAGTAGACGTTTTTGTTAATCCCGATGGCCAATATGTATACGAAACTGTTCGTCCATTAACTTTACTGGTTACAATTTGACCGGCACCATTCATCGTGCTCTCATGAGTTCCATTGGGGGAAATAACTGTTGTTGTTAAATTACCATATGTTGTAGATGTAATACCCATGGGGGTTGTTTGCGATTCCACGCGCCCGTAATCATCATATAGACAGGTTATTTCGGCCACTTTGCCATCACCTGTGAAATAGGGCTTTGAGATAGTTTCAACCTGTCCTTTTGTATTATAATCTGTGTCGATGCATATTTTTCTGCCACAATCGAAACCATACGATTCGGTACGCAATTCCCTTCCTAAAACATCATACCATTTCCATACCGGAGACTGGCCGGATGTTTCACCATAAGCATAATAAACAGCTCCTGTAGGTCCATTTCCTGCAGCCCATTGCAAAGCACTTATTGTAAATGTTCCATCAGCATATATAGATTTTTCTTTTCTACGAAAGCCATCATACTTGTATTCAGTAACCAAACCTAAATGATTGGTTTGACTTGTTAATGTACCCTGTATTTCATCATAATTATACGATGTGGAAAAACTTGTATAGTTGTCGACCTTTTCTTGTATAAAACGGCCAGAATTATAATAGTTAATAGTAGTTGATCTGGTTATTCCATTTGCTGTGGTCTCAATCAACTTGGGATTTCCAAAATCATTATAATTTTTAAAATCATTTACAACCTGATTTTTATCACCTGAATCTTTTGTCTCTTTAGTAACATTGCCTTTAGTATCATAAAGATATGATATAGTGCGGCTTTGATTCCCCCCATTTTGACTCCTTAATACGTTGATTGATTCAGGTTTACTCGGACACCAGGCACCTCTTGTCAAAAAAACAGGAATGGTTGTTGTAACCATGACCTCTGCATTACTACCATTAATGTCATTGTAAAACTCTTTATAACTATTGGTTTTATTATAATAATTATCAAAAGACCACTCCTCCTTAGTACTTGTATTGTTTAAATAATTTTTTTGAATAATCTGATCAACATGGTTATTAAAGGATTCGTTTGTACCGTTTGAATAATTCACAGCAACATGATTTCTGTAAATACTCTCACTAATATAAGATGATGTATTAATAGTACCATTTAACACATCATCTGCTGTTGAAAAGGCTCCATTGTTTACAAAAGTGATTTGTTTTTTTAGATTAGCAATTTTAAACGAGCTATTGAATTCGTTAATCATTAAAATCCCTGTATTTTGGATCTTATCCAGAATAACGGATTTGTCGAAGCCGATAAATCCACGCCCGCCTTTATTAATAATCATTTGACCGAATGCATATTCAGAAAGCAATTCTGTTCCTGTAATACTTTTTACAGCTTTAAACCCGATACTTTTTTGAGAGATTATATGTGATCCTTCCTCAAAATCAATTCTGATAATTCTATCAACACCATCAATGTTGCTGTAATCGTATTCTATTGATAATTCATTGCCTAAAGAATTTGTAATGCCAGTTATCTTATTAAAATCAACGCCTTCATTACAACTAAATGTTGCAGGCTTTATGGTTGAAAAGAAATTGTTATCAAGTAGAATTTCATTGTCACCATTGCCTTTGAAATTTCCAATGCCCCGCAATATGTTGCGCTGTGTTCCAGTTGTATATTCAATATCAAGATCTTCAACAGTTTCTTTGAGGACAAATGACTCACCATTTGAAACCAAAACATTCAGTTGATAATCAGGACTCCAGGCTCCTTGTCCATAATTTGGTGATGCATCCTTGATATACAAAATGTCACTCTTCCCATCCTGATTTACATCAGCTACCGAAATACGATACTTTGATGAACTATTATATTGCAAACTTGGAGTGTTTGTTGTTCGATGATAAAACGAGTTACCTGTAGATATTAAAATGCGCCAAGAGGAATTATATTTCTTAACCAATAAATCGCTGTTTCCATCACCATTGAAGTCTCCAACCTTAAAATCATCCAAATGATTATAATTAGTATTTGTATAAATTAATTTAATAGAACTCTTATTTACATATCTCGCATGTTTTGTTAGGCTATATATCTCAATACGGTCAGTTTTTTCAAGTAATAAATCAGTTTTACCATCAGCATTAAAGTCCAATAATTGATATTCTTTTGCATCTTTAAAAGAAGAAGGATAATACATTATCTTTTTTTCAATACCAATTGCACCATAAAACGATCCATCAGTGTGAAAACAGACAAAATCAGGATTTCCATTCCCCGGTTGGTGCGCGTTTGTAACGCGTACCTTTTACAACTAAAATACTGCCTACTTCTTCACAATCCCCAATATCTCCAAATACTGCGGTTTATCTTCGAGTGCAATACGTGCAATGGCAATAAAATCGGAGTACCAGGCTTGCAGGGTGTCGGCAGCCTCGTCGCGCAAGCGTGTGGCTTCCTGTGCTTCGCCCATTTCGGTTTTTAGCCGGTTGTTGGCTTTTTCTACCTCTTTTGTCAGGGTTTGGCCTGCTGTTAATTTTTCGACTGTAATACCATAGTTAGCCATCTTTGCAATCCAGTTTTGGTTGCCCAGAATATTGGTATAAAACTGATTGGTTTGAGCCAGCCACCCCGATATTGAATCTTTGCGGTCGCCCATCAGCCCAAGAGCCTGCCATGTGCCCGGCTCATTAACAAATGCTATGCGGGCAATTTTTACAAATCTTATGTAATCTTTATGGGCTTGCTCCCTTTTGCTGTCGCGTTGGGTGGTTGCCCCTGTTTTTTCGCCCAACTCTTTTTCCTGTTTGACGTTTAAAATTGTTGCATTGTCAAGCAACGTTTTTCCTTGGGTTAACCTTTCGGCGGTGTAGCCAAATTCTGCAAGCATGGGTTGCAGTTCGGTGTTTTGCAAGCTGTTGTTTATGGCTATGCCGGCATCTACAATTAATTGATCGATTTTTTTACTCATGGCATTTTGTTTTAATTATTAGTGAATAATTATGATTGATGATGATTATAAAGTGGAACGCGATATAATCGCGCACCAACAACGGATTGATATGTTGATGCATTAATCTTTTTATCTTCAAATCACCATATTCTCCTTATTTCTATCAACTGTAAACTTCCCCCCCCGTGCGTGTCTGTTAGTTGCAATAGCGGGGCAGTCGTTTTTTTATCCGGTAGAATGGTTTGTACATACGTGCCTGTCACTTGCTATTGCGTGGCAATCAGTTGCAATAGCGGAGGAATGGTTTGCATATGCGTGTCTGTTAATTGACAGTGCGTGGCAATCAGTTGCCCATTCGTGTCTGCTATAAACAATGATAACCGGTTCATTAATGTTTGATTAGCAATGGTTACATAATAATTATTTTATCATAAATTTATGTATTTATTTCTTTTCTGTTTTTTTTTTTTTGACTAAATGATATATTTATTTGACTAATATGGGATATTGTATTACGAAAAGCCATCGTTAGTGAATACAAGGAAACTAAATATTTGTACGTCATTGCGAGGAGGAATAGCCTCGTCCCGTTTATCGGGAACGTAGCAGTCTTCGCCCAAAAGATATATTTGACTTGACACTAGTCAATACAAGTAAACGACGTTAGGGGGGACAGAAAATCTGTCCTTCAACATCCAATATCGAACACTCAATTATCAGTTCCCAATTTTTTGTTGTTCATTGGGTATTGGATATTGATTATTGGATATTGAAAATGCTGCAAAAGATGTGTCGCAGTTAACATAAGATGCCTTGCGGGTAACACAAGCAACGTTGTGACAAAGTAAAAGAACCTGGTTTACTTTTTTAATACCCCTCAAAACCTGTCCGGCTTTTTATTGACTGATAATATTTAGCCCAAATTTTTTCTTTTAACAAGACCGGAATATTTTTTGTATTTTTGTGTCCTGATTACAAAATAAGGTTTAATTAAAATATTAAGAAAAAGATTATCGCCGGAATGGAAGATTCATTTAGTCATATTGTGTATTCAAAAAACGTATTGGAGTTTGTAACAGTTTCCAATGAATTTTGTAATGTGCTGGAGAACAGTAATAAATATACAAAAAAGGATTTCATTAGCATTACATTAAAAATATTACCACTGTTGTATCTTAAGGCTGTTGTATTGCCAAAAACAGAAGAGGAGCTTGCAGATGAGTTTATTGATAAAGTTGTTGACGAAGACCTTTATCAACATATTCTTACTTCTGTTAGAAAAAAAATGGGACAACACGATGACTATCTTGAGGTGTTTACTGCTGAAATGCAGCACAGTGATGTTCCTTTAAGTGCAAATATTTCTGAAGATATCACCGATATTTATCAGGATGTTAAAAACTTTGTTGAAGCATACAAAACTGCCGTTACCGAAATTATGAACGATGCACTTTTTGAGGTTACAGGTAATTTTGAATTATATTGGGGCCAGCGACTGGTAAATACTTTAAGAGCTTTGCACAATGTTTATTACAGTGGCGATGACCTGAGTGATGAATTAACAGAAAAAGAATCTGACGAAAAAGAATCTAATTCTGGTGATTGGATAATTAGTAAAATGCAAAAATCATGGCAGGAAGATAATGATGAATTGTGAATTACGAATTAATGAATAATAGTAAACAAATCAATCTGTTTGACATCTGGCAGGCAATACAACAATACAACAATATAACAATATAATTTAGTTTAATGCATACAAGCATATCAAAAGAAGAGATGGAAGAACTGCCTTTAGGTAAGTTTACCGGAGAAATTGTAGTTGTTGACGATTTGGAGAATTTATACATCGTAGCAAACGAGTTAAAAGATGAGAGAGTAATCGGATTTGATACCGAGACTAAGCCGGCTTTTAAAAAAGGTCAAAAAAATGAAGTTGCACTATTGCAGCTATCTACTAACGACAAAGCATATCTGATAAGACTTAACAGAACCGGTTTAACTACTGAAATATTGAATATCCTTACTAATCCTGATATTAAAAAAGTGGGAGTGGCTATTCGTGATGACATTAAAGCTCTGCAGAGATTGAAGAGTTTTGAGCCTGCCGGATTTATTGAGTTGCAAGATTATGCTAAAGATGCCGGCCTGGAAGTTTTTAGTTTGAAAAAACTTGCTGCTTTATTGATGGATATCAAAATAAGTAAAAGGCAAAGGTTGTCGAATTGGGAAGCAGAGAGCTATACTGAAAGTCAACAGAGCTATGCAGCTACTGATGCATGGGCTGGCCTACTTATTTATAAAGGGTTAAGCCGAGTTTTTCCGGAGTTTTATGCTGAATCCTTAACATTTTAAAATATTTCATTTAGATGAGTGATTTACCTATTGTAATCCTTAAGTCGGGAAAAGACCAGAGTGTCAGACGCTATCACCCGTGGGTGTTTTCCGGAGCCATAAAAAAAATCAAGGGAAATGTTGTTGAAGGTGATCTTGTCGCTGTTTATGATAATAAAGATGAATTTCTTGGTATTGGCCACTACCAGATAGGTTCCATAGCCGTTAGAATTCTCACTTTTAAGAATGAGCCTGTTGATAATGGTTTCTGGAAGGAAAAGATTGAGGCAGCATATAACCTGCGAAAAGAGTTAGGGTTGGTCGATAATGAGCACACCAACGCTTATCGTCTTGTTAGTGCCGAAGGAGATGGTATGCCGGGGCTTATCGTTGATTTTTATAATGGCACTGCCGTTGTTCAGATGCATTCTGTAGGAATGTATAAAATACAAGACACTTTTAATGATTTATTAAAAGATGTTTTAGGTGATAAGCTGAAAGCCATATACAATAAATCGGAAGGAAGTCTTCCGTTTAAAGCAAACCTGAATCCCGTTAATGATTATGTTTGGGGTACATCACCATCAAAAATAGCACAGGAAAACGGTCTGAAATTCCAGGTTGACTGGGAGAAAGGTCAAAAAACGGGTTTCTTTATCGACCAAAGGGAGAATCGTGCACTGCTTGAGAAATATTCGAAAGACCGGGATGTGCTGAATTTGTTTTGTTACACAGGCGGTTTCTCTTTCTATGCAATGAGAGGTCAGGCTAAGAGTGTTCATTCGGTCGATAGTTCAGAGCGTGCTATAAGCATTAATGATAAAAATATTGAACTGAATTTTCCTAATGATGAAAGGCATAAGTCTTTTGCAATGGATGCGTTCAAGTTTTTAGATAATGCCAAAGACAAATACGACCTTATCATTCTTGACCCTCCTGCTTTTGCAAAACATCAAAATGTTTTACACAATGCCTTGCAGGGATACAAACGACTTAATGCCGTGGCTATTGAACAGATTAAACCGGGAGGAATAATATTCACATTCTCATGTTCTCAGGTTGTAAATAAAGATATGTTCAGAAAAATGACCTTTTCGGCCGCAGCAAGAACAGGACGACAAGTAAAAATACTTCATCAGCTAACACAGCCTGCCGATCACCCTATAAGCATTTATCACCCCGAAGGTGAATATTTGAAAGGGCTGGTATTGCAGGTTCTTTGATTAATGAGTGAATGAAATAATGATACAATACTATATAGTTTCATGTTGAAATAATTATTACACCTGATAAACTACATCAAACTTTTTACTTTACAAACTTTTAACTTTATAAACTTTACGAACTTTATAACTGAATGGACTTTAAACATTTTAATTTTTCAGAATTGATCCTCGACGGACTGGATGCCATGAGATTTGAAAAGGCAACCCCTGTACAGGAGCAAACAATACCGGTAATCATGGAAGGCAAAGATTTGATTGCCTGTGCCCAAACCGGAACCGGTAAAACTGCTGCCTACTTGTTGCCACTCTGTAACAGTTTGTTGGAAAAAGAACATCATGGAGTTAAAGCCTTGATTCTGGTACCCACAAGAGAGCTGGCCATACAGATAGACCAGCATATGGAAGGATTCGGTTACTTTCTACCTGTATCTTCAACTGCCATTTATGGCGGTAATGATTCACAAGAGTGGGCTCGACAGAGAACTGCACTGGAGACAGGAAGTGATATTGTGATTGCCACGCCCGGCAGAATGATACAACATATAACAATGGGATATGTTAATTTCGACACTGTTGAATGCCTGATACTCGATGAAGCAGATAGAATGCTCGATATGGGTTTTTTCGACGATATAATGAAAGTAACAAAACATATCCCGGAAAAACGGCAGACGCTGATGTTTTCAGCTACAATGCCACCAAAAATCAGAGATCTGGCAAAAAAAATACTAACTGACCCTGCTGAGGTTAACATTGCTATTTCAAAACCTGCCGAAGGAATACTTCAGGCAGCCTATATGGTTTACGATACCCAAAAAATTCCTCTTTTGAATTCACTTCTTAGAGAGAAAGACTTGCCTAGTATTCTTGTATTCTCATCACGCAAACAGAAAGTTAAAGAGATTGTACAATCATTAAAAAGAAATGGGTTTAATGCAAATGCCATCCACTCCGACCTTGAACAGGCTGAAAGGGAAGAGGTATTAAGAAGGTTTAAAAACAGGAATATTCAAATACTTGTTGCTACAGATATTATTGCTCGCGGTATCGATATCGAGAAGATTGACCTGGTTATAAACTACGATGTTCCGCGTGATGCTGAAGATTATGTTCACCGTGTAGGACGTACCGCAAGAGCCGAAACTCAGGGGGTGGCATTAACGCTTATCAATGAAGATGACCAACTGGATTTTTACAAGATTGAACGCTTAATCGAAAAAGATATTTACAAAATACCTCTCCCCGCTGAAATTGGAGAAGGCCCCGAATACAGAGCTCCTGAGATGTTTAAATCACGAAAAAATAAAAACTATCAGGGAGGAAAACGAAAAAACTATAAAAACAAAAGGAAAGGCTATAAAAAGTAAACAATTTGGTTATGAAAAGACTTTTATTCTTATTAATCATTGCACTCCTGATTGTTAACCCGTTTTTTTGTTATTCTCAAATAAATGAAGATACTAAAATAGGTGTTGTTCTTAGCGGTGGCGGTGCTAAAGGTATAGCCCATGTAGGTATTTTAAAAGCTCTGGAAGAAGAGGGTATCAGGCCTGATTTTATTGTTGGTACAAGTATGGGGAGTATAATTGGTGGTTTGTATTCTATTGGTTATTCGGCTGACCAACTAGATTCAATAGTCAGGCAAATTGATTGGGATATAATATTATCAAGCAATATTCCTTATAACTATATTTCATTTGAAGAGAAAGAGTATTATACTCGTTTCCTTGCTTCACTCTATTTTAAAGACGGCAAACTATCAATTCCATCGGGTATGATTGAAGGCCAAATGTTAAGCCAGATGCTTTCAAGATATCCCTGGCCTGCGATGAAATATGACTCTTTCGATGACTTTCCAATCCCTTTCAGATGCGTAGCAACAGATATTAGTACAGGAAAACCAATAATATTTAAAAATGGATCTTTGGGGAGTGCTATGCGTGCAAGCATGGCGATACCTACCGTTTTTACTGCTGCCGATCTTGACAGCACTCTGGCTGTTGACGGGGGTGTACTCGACAACTTTCCGGTAGATGAGGCAATTAAGATGGGGGCTGATTATATTATTGGTGTTAATGTTTCTGACGAAGGGCTAATTAATGCCTATGAATTAGGAAGTATGACAGGTATTCTTATGCAGGTAGCTATGTTTCCCAGTTTGAAGAAAGTTGCTAATGATATAAAAAAATGTGATATCTACATTAAACCTGACCTTGAAAATTATTCCACAGGAAGTTTTAACAATTATGCAGAAATTCTTGAATTGGGTTATGAGGCAGGAGAACAAGCAAGATCAAAATTTCATGACCTTGCAAAAAAAATCAACAAACAACATATGCCTCCTTCGGGTGTTTATCTTAACGTCGATTCCATTTTTGTAGCCGACATAGAACTTAGAGGTAATAAATTGGTAGGAGACAGGTTAGTACTTGGTAAACTAAAAATTGAAGAAGAAGAAAAAACAACAAGAGAAGATATTGAACATGGAATAAATAGAATTTATGGAACAAACGCCTTTAAGAAAGTTCTTTATCAAATTGAAAAAACAAGCGATGAAGACAAGTACACTTTAATTGTTAATATTGTAGAAAAGCAACCTGCATCCATTAATGCTTCAGTGCATTACGATAACCTTTTTTCTGCCGGAATATTACTCAATACCACTTTACGTAATTTGCTTGGTAAATCTTCACGTTTTATTGTTGAGGGTGATATTTCAGCAAACCCAAAAGCAAGAGTCAGCTATCTTAAGTATCTTGGTAAAAGGCAAAGAATGGCGGGGTATGTGAAGTATAGCTATCTTAACAAACAAATTCCTGAATATGAAAAAGGACAATCAAAAGACATTGGAGAGTCTGTATATCATGAGTTTTTAACCGGGCTTCTTCTAACGCAATCATTAAAGCACAGTGCTTTAATCGGTTTGAAATATCGATCAGGAAGAAAAAAGTTAAAATTCTGGCATGGATTTCCGGAAGGGATTAAAAACTTAAAAGTAAATCAATATATTGCTGATGTAAATTATTATTTCAATACCCTTAACGACAGAAATTATCCGACATCAGGTGCTGAACTGGGGATGATTGCAAGCTTATATTTTAATAATAAGTACTATATGAATTATGAAAATCCTGATGACACTTTATATTTTGATATCCTCGAGGGTTCTATTGGGTTGACCGAACCTCAGTTTAATGACATTGTTGTTACACCCCTTTCACCTAAGTCTTATGGAAAACTACAATTTAAATATGAGGAGTTTTTTAAACTGAAACCCAAATTTCAGATAATACCAGTAGTAACTTTTGGAGTCATAATATCTAATATTGACGCCGGGTTATTTGATGATTTCAGGATTGGAGGAAGCCAAATGGTTCATTTTGATGATGTCCCTTTTTACGGACTTAACTTTAGTGAAATAGAAAATGCAAACTATCTGTTAGGAGGATTATCTTTTCAAAATGTATTTTTCAGAAACATATTCCTAAAATATGGAGCTAATTATTTGCTTCATCACGAACATGTGCCAACAGGTAATTTAGATCGAATCAATTTTGAAAATGAAAATGCCCTGTTTGGTTATGGGATGAAGATAACATATAAAAGTCTTCTGGGACCCGTGAGTTTGGGACTTAGCTCTAATACTAAAGATAATTATTTTCGGTGGTATCTGGGGATAGGCTTTTCTATGAATTATAAAGATTAAAGATGGGTCAGGCAAGTTTAGCAATAATTGCAAAAGAACTTAATATTGCCGAATGGCAGGTTGAAAACAGTATAGAATATAGGGTATATAGTCGTAAAAACTTCATGATGTCCTCAGGGAAATCGCTTTTAAAAAACACAACTTAACACATTGTATATTAGAATATTAA
>CBDUZZ010000085.1:0-15937 GCA_965371855.1 uncultured bacterium | reverse complement strand
TTGTAAGTGTTTGGGATGATGGTGAGTAGATTTGATTATAGCCAAGTTGGGTTAATACACTTGAAAAAATTGCATGGAAAACTTGTCCGGCTATCGACGGATAAACAAAAGTCGCTTGCCTTTTTGAATGCGATAACATTCACCTACGCATTTTCTTGAGAACCAAATTTAAAAACGTTGGCTCTGGGTTGTTTGAAAATTAATTTTAACCTATTTTCAGTTTTTTTATATTTATTACTATTTTTGTAATATATTTTAAACTAAGATGGCATTAAGTGAACCTAATTCTGATTACGATTTAGTTGAAAAACTTCGAAAGGGAGACTTCGAAGCATTTGACCAGATTTTTGAAAAGTATGGGGATAGATTGTTCGGATTTGCCCTGAAATACTTAAAATCGAAAGAAGAAACTGAAGGTCTTGTTCAGGATGTTTTTCTTAAGATATGGGAAAACAGAAAAAATCTGAAAAAGGAATCTTCTTTAAAATCCTACCTTTTTACCATCGCATATCATGACATTTGTAAGCTCTTTCGGAAAAAACAAATCCATGAAAAGTTTATAGATGAAATGGAATCTGCCAGAAGTAAATCAATCAATTTGGAAGACCGGATAGAGTATAACTCAACAATGGAGCAGGTGAACCAACTGATTGAAAAATTACCTGAAAAGCAAAAGATAATTTTTATAAAAAGCCGAAAAGAGGGTAAAAGCACACGCGAAATTGCGGAAGAGATGAACCTGGCATCCGGTACGGTCGATAATCAGATATCCGCATCCTTAAAATTTTTACGTAAAAACATATCAGGCAGTAATTTCTCTATCCTGCTATTCTTTGCTATTTTTATCCAATAAAAGTATTATCTTAAGTCGCAGATATTTAGTTGTTTGCAATATAGCATGAAGGGAAAATGAAAAAAAACTCATTTTTTTTCGTGAGATTTCAATTCGTTATGGATATTACTTATACAAGAGAGAAATATAAACATTATTTTTTCATAGATAGTTAGTTTAGTTAGTAAAAAAATCCTCTTTGAAATACAAGAGGATTTTAATAAGAAAATATGATTCAAAAATCCGATATAGAAAAACTGGAACGTTATAGCAAAGGTATTGTTACCGAAGAGGAAAAAAAGTGTATCTACTCCCTTTTTTCGGAAAATGAAGATAGAAGAGAATTCAGAGAGTACATCTTGTTAGAGTGGGAGGATTACTTAAGGGAACACGAAGATGACAACTATAATCTTTCTTACCTGCTCGATCGCATTCACCATAAAATACATTTTAACGAAAACCTGAAAAAGAGAACTGTTGTAAGAAAGATTTATCGTTGGTACTCGATTGTAGCAGCTGTATTACTGATCCCACTGTTAATAGCTTCTGCAATTTTGTTTGTTAATACAGAACGGAAAGAAAAACTGGTGACCGAGAACCCGGTAAAATCAACTTTGTTTGCACCATTAGGGGCAAGGATTAGTTTTTCCCTGCCCGATGGTACTCAGGGATGGTTAAATAGCGGTTCTTCTCTGGAATATAGCACTCCTTTTAATAATAACAGACAGGTTACTATCCTGGGCGAAGCATGGTTCGATGTGACACACGATGCTACCCATCCGTTTGAAATTTTTACCGGCAATTCGAAGGTAAAAGTATTGGGAACAAAATTTAACCTGAATGCTTATCCTGAAGAAAAATATGTTGAAGTTGTGCTTGAGGAAGGAAAGGTTCAATTTTCAACACCGGGGCTCTCAGCGGGTGTTGAAATGAAACCGGATGAAAGGTTGGTATTTAAAGACGGTGCTGTTAATATTGGTACTACTGATGCTTCTAAATATTCTGCATGGATAGAGGGTAAACTCGTGTTTAGAGGTGACCCGATGACCGAAGTTACCCGGCAGATAGAAAGATGGTACAATGTAGATGTGAAGTTGGTTGACAAAGAACTTGAAAAATATGTAATTAGAGGAACTTTCCAGGACGATTCGCTCGAAGAAGTGCTGCGATACCTTTGCATGACCTCACCCATCCGTTACCGGATACTTGACAGAAAAATACTTGACGACGGAACTTTACAAAAACAAAAAGTGCTTATATACCGGAAAAATTATAGATAACTCAATGTTTAACTAATACCTGACTAAAAATGAAACCACGTGACGGACCTTAAATGACTAAAAAAAAGGAAATCGCGGCAACGACTTCCTAAAAAAAATTCTTACATTTTTTTAACTTTAACATTACAAATATATGAAAAAAAATAGATATTTTTATGAATGGGATTCCCATTGTTTATTGAAAACATTCCGAATCATGCGAATTACAGTATTCCTATTACTCGTTTCTATTCTTCAAACTTTTGCAAGCGATACGTATTCGCAAAAAACCAAGCTTTCATTCGATTTTTCAGGCACAAAACTGGAGGATGTGTTGGATGAAATTGAAGAACTCTCTGAGTTTTACTTTCTTTATAACAAAAAGTTAGTGAACACAGATCGCGAAGTAACCCTCTATGTTGAAAACCAAAAAATTGAAAAAATCCTTGATGAACTGTTTTCTGGTTATGATGTGGTTTACACCATTACCGACAGGAAAATCATCCTGGCCCCTTCATTCTTATCCGATAATGCACAACAACAAAATGCTGTTACCGGAAAGGTAACAGATGAATTAGGGGAGCCAATTCCTGGTGCTAACGTTTATGTGAAAGGTACAACAAAGGGGACAATTACTAATGTAGATGGAATTTATACTATCTCATCTCTACCAGATGATGCTATCTTGGTTTACTCATTTATTGGATATAGAACACAAGAAGTAGTAGTTGGAGACCAATCAACTATAAACGTCTCGCTACAGCAAGAAACTATTGGGCTTGATGAAGTGGTTGCTATTGGATATGGTACGAAATCGAAAGCAACATTGACAGGGGCTGTTGAAACAGTAAATGCAATCCAATTCGAAAGTAAGCCACAAACAAATGTTGCACAATCCATTCAAGGGGCTATCCCCGGGTTATTAGTAACTCGTAGTGGGGGGCAACCAGGTGCCGAGGGAAACTCAATACAAATTAGAGGCAGAACCTCAAGAGCCGGGACTGGAGTACTTGTTGTAATCGATGGAATTCCGCAGCCAGAAAATAGTTCACAAGCACTTAATAATATTAATCCGCAAGATATAGAAAGCCTGACAGTGTTAAAAGATGCTCAAGCGTCTATTTATGGTTCGCGCGCTGCTGGTGGAGTAATATTAATTACAACTAAAGGAGGGAAAACAGATAAGCCTGTAATAAAATATTCGGGAAATTTTGCGGTTAATACACCTGCTCTTTGGGCTAAAAAGGCAAATATCTACGATCAATCAGACTATTATAACAGAGCGTTTGGAAACGATGGTGTAACACAACATGCATACACTTATTTAAAAGAACTATTGCCAACTCTTGATCCAAACAATCCAGAAGTTATTCCAGGTCCATTTTCTGATGTTCCCAAAATGTGGTCAGGTTACTTCGATTGGATGGATATAATGTTCGACCCTGCCTTTCAGCAAACTCATCAGGTATCAGTCTCTGGAAAATCAGAAAAATCGAACTATTATGTTTCAGTTGGGGTATTAGATCAACCAGGAATGTTGGCGTATGGTTCAAATTATAATAAACGTTATTTTTCCAGATTTAAATACAAATTTGATATAATTGATGAACTGACTATCTCCACAAATGTGGCCTTGGAAAAACAAAAGATTAATCAGCCTTCACGATATGGTAAGGCTGTTTCTCAGGCATCAAACGTGTGGTCAACTCATTTCCCAAGAACTCCGGAAGGAAGATATTTTAATTTTGGCGGTTTTACAAATCCAATTGCTTATGCTGAAGCTGGTGGCGAAAGGGAATCAGTTGCAAATCGAGCATCAGCTCAGTTTAAAGTAGATTTTAGACCGGTTAAGGGACTTGAAGTGACAGGTGAATATTCGATTAATATCGATAATAACGTGGGAACTTATTACAATAATATAATTCAACATTATGATTATGATGAGGTTCCTACCATAAAGATTCAGCCAAACTCTGCCGGTTCTAATTTATTCAGAAACGAGCATCAGGTAGTCAACTTATTTGCTAACTACAAGTATTCTAAAGATGACCATAATTTTGGAGTAATGGTAGGTGGTGCGCATGAAGAATATGATTATAAATATTTCTCAGCGAGTCGCGAGAAACTAGTTTCAGAGGCAGTTCCTATTCTTACATTAGGAGACCCTGAATTACAACATACAGATGAAAATAGATCCCAGTGGGCATTGAAATCATATTTTAGTCGCTTAACATATGACTATAAAGGTCGATACCTATTTGACGGGACTTTGCGAAGAGATGGCTCCTCTCGATTTGCTAAAGATTACCGATGGGGTAACTATTTTGGAGGTTCTGGTGCCTGGATTGTTTCTGAAGAATCGTTTATGGAAGACTTGAAGTTTTTAGATTATATGAAACTACGTCTTTCTTATGGTGAGCTTGGTAATCAAAACAACGTTGGGTTATACGACCATATTAGTGTAATTAACATCGGCGGGCAGATACTTTTTGGAAACCCTGATTCTCCAACAAAAAACTTACGGGCAACAACTTCGGGTGTATTGGCTAGTCCAACGCGAACCTGGGAAACTGTTGCAATTCAAAACATTGGTTTGGACATAAGAATATTGGATTACAGGCTTGCAGGTAGCTTCGACTACTTCATTAAAAATACAAGCGATATGTTAGTGACCATGGAATTCCCAGAGATGTTAGGTATTGCTCCATCAACGGTTAATGGTGGTAAAATGAAAATTAAAGGTTGGGAACTTTCTTTAAATTGGGAAGATAAAGTAAAAAATGATTTTAATTATTTTGTTAATTTCACCTTATCCGACGATCAGAGTGAAATCACTTCCTTAGAAGATGCTCAGGTTCCAGGCTTCGGATTAAATAGATATGTAGAAGGCCAACCTTATAATTCTTATTATACCTTATTGTTTGATGGTTTTATTAAAAATGAAACTGAATTGGAAGAATATAAAAAGATTACTGGAGTTCCGGGGAATTTAAGAGTGGGAGATGCCAGATTCCGCGATATGGATGGAGATGGAGTAATGGAATGGTCAGAATATCGTGAAGGTGATCCAGACTCAGGAGACTTAATGAATATTGGTAGCTCATCAATCCGTTTTCAATATGGAATAACAGTTGGTTTTGATTGGAAAGGCATAGATTTTTCTGCATTCCTCCAGGGGGTAGGAAAATGGAATGTTATGAGTGGAATAAAACAACCTGGGTCTGCCTGGTGGGTTACTCCATTAGAGCTAACCAATGGCAAAGACTGGACAGAAGAAAATCCAAATTCTTTTTACCCGAAAGCCAGCACAAATGGTGGCTTAGACAATTGGAATTACCAGCAGTCTGATGCCCCCTATAAATGGTCTGATGCCAAATACATGAGATTGAAAAACTTGCAAATAGGTTATACACTTCCTACTGGATGGAGTAACAGTGTTAAGCTTGATAAGGTAAGAGTATATTTTAGTGGTAACGATTTGTGGGAAAAAACGAATATGCCAAAAGGACTTGATCCTGAAAGGCCTTTTACTACAGGATTTACTCCTTTCCCACGTACTTATTCATTGGGAATTGATGTCACACTTTAAAAAAAAACGCAATGAAAAATAGAATATTTAGTATAATTATATTATTGGTATTAATAGTAAGTTTTAATGCCTGTGAGAAGGGTCTTGATTTGGCACCAACTGACAAAATATCGGAATCCACATTTTTTAAAAACGCAAACGATTTCAAATTGTTTACCAATTGGTTTTATAATTATTTGCCAGGTCATAGTACTTGGGGAAGCGAAGATCAGGCTGATTTAACTACAGGACCAGGAGGAAATAGCGTAAGCAATGGTACTTACCAACCCTCGGAATACAGTGGGATTTGGAATTCAAGTTACGACTTAATCAGGAATACGACATATATGTTGACAAAACTGGAAGAATCGGAAGAAGCTGTTAAGGCTGAAGCAGAAGTTTATGCTGCTGAAGCTCATTTTTTTAGAGCTTTTGCCTATTATAATCTGTTAACCCGATTTGGTGGAGTACCCATTATTACAACGGTTTTAGATATTGACAGTGAAGAGTTGTATTCTGCTCGTGCCTCACGAATTGAAGTTGCAAACCAAATAATTGCAGACTTGGATATAGCAATTTCTATTTTACCCAAAAGGTCTCAATTAAGTGCTGATGATAACGGTCGTATAACCAAAGGCGCAGCTCTGGCATTTAAATCGCGAGTTGCATTATTTGAAGGTATCTGGCAAAAATTTCATAACGGAAACGATGCAAATGATTTCTTAGGTAAAGCAATTGATGCAGCAGGTAAGGTAATAAGTAGCAGTGAATATGAACTTTGGGACAAAAGGGAACAACTTGGAGAACAAAGTTACCGTCACCTGTTTATTCTGGACAAGGTTCAAACTAATATTGGTGGATTCACTAAAGGTGACAACAAAGAATTTATTCTGACCAATAACTATGATATTGATTTAAGAGGGCACACTAGCCGACCTGAATCAGCCTATGGTATGAATCCAACAAAGACTTTTGCAGATATGTTTCTTTGTTCTGATGGATTACCCATCGATAAGTCATTATTGTATAAAGGAAAGACAAATGTAGTTGATGAATATGAAAATCGTGACGATAGAATGAGGACTCTCTTTATGATACCTTTGGAACGGTATTGGTCAACAGCGCAGGCTCCATGGAATCGTGATTGGTCAAGACCTAATGACCCTTCAACAGGTTGGATTAATAATGTTGAATTTGGATTGCGTACAATTACTGGATATCAATCAAGTAAGTTCTTGGCAGAAGTTGCACCTCCGTTAGGTTTTGATTGGCCGGTAATTCGTTATGCCGAGGTATTGCTTAACTATGCAGAGGCCGTTTATGAAAAGAATGGTTCTATCTCTGATGAAGACTTGAATTTATCACTTAACAAATTAAAAGAACGGATTGGTTTACCAGTACTAACAAATGCTTTTGCATCAACTAATGGCTTGTCAATTCAAGAAGAAATTCGCAGGGAAAGAGCAATTGAATTATATAAAGAAGGATTTAGATATAATGACCTAAGAAGATGGAAAACTGCTGAAAATATTTTGCCAAATTCTTTGCTTGGCATAAAATATTTAGGGACGGAGTATGAAACGGATCCTCTTTGGGCAGGATTAAGTGGTCCTTTCGATGCCGAAGGTTATCTTATTGTTGAAGATGCCTCGAAAAGAGAATTTGATCCAAAAAAACATTATTTACAACCACTTCCCCGAAGGGAACTTTTGTTAAATGAAAATTTGGAACAAAATCCAGGATGGCAATAAGAATTTTATCTTTCGTATAGATTTAGTTTAGTTAAAGGGTATGTCAAGATTTTTTGACATACCCTTTGTTTTTGAACTAAACTGATTTTATCTGCATACTTTAAATCTAAAAGTATTTATATTTGAAATTAAAATTTGGTAATTATGAAAACACTTTTTTTATCTCTAATTCTTTCTGTTTTTATTAGTATTGCCACCGCACTTGAAACTCCAAACTTGAACTACATTGGTATGCCAATTGGTGGAATTGGTGCCGGACAGGTGTACCTTGGTGGCGATGGCCAACTTTGGTATTGGGATATCTTTAATTATCAAAGAATTAATCCAGGTGGACCCGGCGATAAATTTTACATCAATCCAATGGTTCAGGACAAACGTTTCGACCAGGGATTTGCCATTCGTATAAAAAATAAAATTACACCATTTGTGAAACCCTTACGAATGGGTGGTTTTGCAGATATAGAATTTGAAGGACAGTACCCAATAGGAAATGTTTCGTATAAAGAAGAAGGTTTTCCTCTGGAAGTAAATTTAAAAGCTTTTACACCATTTATCCCAACAAACAGCGAGGAGTCGGGATTTCCGTCTGTCATTATGGAATACACCATTAAAAACAATGGAAAAGAAACGATTGAAGCAGAACTGTTTGGTTGGTTGCAAAACACAGCAAATTTATTTTCTGCAAATATAAATAAGGGTGAACATGTAAATCAGATTGTAGAAAAGGATGGAAATTTGCAATTGGTTTGTAGTTCTGTAGGTAATAATCTTCAGGATTTGCCCGATTTTGGCAATATGACCTTAACTCTGCTTGATGCAGAAAACAGCTGGTCGTCCACATTTACACCAAAAGACATTGATTACAATTTGCCTGAGGTAAAAGGAACTGATGACTTCGAAACAAAAAAAGATTTGGGAGAAAATCTAACCGGGGCTTTGGGTAAAATTGTAAAGTTAGAGCCAAACGAATCGAAGACAATCACTTTTATTATCTCCTGGTATTTTCCAAATTTACATAGAAGAGAGAGTGGATTTCATAATTTGAAAAACCGTGAAAATCTTCGCTACTATTACAGTAGCAAATTTTCTTCATCAGCTGATGTTGCCAACTATATTTCAAAAAACAGGACTCAGTTAATTGGAGAAACAAAAAACTGGGTGAAAACCTGGTATGATTCTTCTCTTCCAAAATGGTTTTTGGATCGAACTTTTGTAAATACAAGCACATTGGCTACAACAGCTTGCTATCGTTTAACTGATTTGTCGGGTGACCCGGACAATATGGGGCGTTTTTATGCTATGGAAGGAGTATATTTAGGCCACGGCACATGCACTCATGTTTTTCATTACGAACAAGCACTGGGGCGTATTTTCCCTGGTCTGGCACGGCAACTGCGCGAACAGGTTGACTACGGGCTTTCATTTAAAAAAGAAGGCATAATCGGTTACCGTGGTGAATTTAGTAAATCGGGCCATCAAGATGGCCGGGGTTATGCAGTGGACGGGCAAGCAGGAACGATTTTGCGCACTTACCGCGAATATACAATGTCGCCCGATAATTCATTTTTAATTCGCAACTGGTCGAAAATCAAAAAAAGTATCGAATTTATGATTTTACACGATGCAAAAAAGACGGGCAAACCCGATGGAATTTTGGAAGGCGCTCAATACAACACCCTCGATCGAATGTGGTATGGAAAAATTGCATGGACAAGCAGTATGTACAATGCCGCATTGCGTGCCGGAGAAGCCATGGCCAACGATGTGGGTGACAAGAAATTTGCAAAAGAGTGCAACCGAATTGCAACTCTGGGCTATAAAAATATGACAGAGCAATTGTTTAACGGCGAGTATTTTATCAATATTCTGGATCCCGAAAATCAGGATGCACCGAACTCAAATATTGGTTGCCATATCGATCAGGTTCTGGGGCAGTCGTGGGCAATGCAGGCAGATTTACCTCGTGTGTTACCCGAAAAAGAAACGAAAAGTGCACTTGCTTCCATTTATAAATACAATTTTCAAAAAGATGTTGGTGAATATTTGAAAACAGCAAAAATTCAACCCGTTAGGTTTTACGCTTTGCCCGGAGAAGCAGGTACGGTAATGTGTTCGTTTCCGCATGGAGGTGAAGATAAAGCTCCCGGAAAAATCAAAAATGAATGGGAAAAACTGGTAGTTGGTTACTTTAGCGAATGTATGACTGGTTTTACTTGGCAAGCTGCGGGGCACATGATTAATGAAGGTTTGGTTGCTGAAGGCATGGAGATTATTAAGGCTATTCATGATCGATATGATTCCTCTCAACGCAACCCATATAATGAAGTTGAATATGGGAATCACTATACAAGGGCAATGTCAAGCTATGGTGCCTTTATTTCAGCATCGGGATTTAAATACAATGGACCAAAAGGGGAAATCAGCTTTGATCCAAAAATCAATCCAGAGAATTTTAAGTCTGCATTTATTGCTGCAGAAGGATGGGGGAACTTTACTCAAATCCGGAAAGCTGATATGCAGACTAACACACTCCAGTTAAACTATGGAAAACTTCAATTGAATCAATTTGTCTTACAACTTGAAAATGGGAAAACTGTCTCATCTGTATATATTAATGGTAAAAAGAATGATCATTACAAATTCAATGAAGAAACAGGGGAAGTTTCCATTTCCTTGAATAATTTTACCCTTACAATGGGTGATAAGCTTCAAATAGATATTAATTATTAATGGTATTATCTCACAGAGATTTCAAAAAAAATAGGTTAGTATGAAAAAAACAGTTCTGTTCCTGGTTATAACAATTCTCATATTTTCGGTGAATGCTCAAACAAAATCAAAAAACTCCCGGGAAATTATTACTGTAATTCCTGCACCCAGCGAATTAAACAAAGCAGAAGCTGCAGGATGGAGTAAGGGGAGCACCTGGCTTAGTCAACATCAGGATATTAACCGGATAGGTGAAAATAACCAGGTAGATTTGGTTTTCCTTGGAAATTCCATTACCCAAAGTTGGGGTGGGGAAGGCCGTAATGTTTGGAAACCCGCAAAATCAATTTGGGAGAAATATTATGCAACCAGGAAAGCGGCAAATTTTGGGATCAGTGGCGATCGGACTCAACATATCCTTTGGCGTATTGAAAACGGTAATTTCGATAATATCCATCCAAAGGTTATTGTGCTTATGGCTGGCACAAATAATATAAAGGATAATTCAGCAAAAGAGATAGCCTGCGGAATTGAAGCTATTTTAGAAAAACTGCATTTTAAGATGCCTAATTCGAAAGTTCTTCTTCTAGGAGTTTTTCCAAGGGGAGAAAAAAAAGAGGATCCATTACGTAAGAAAGTAATGAAAATTAATAAAAAGATTAAAAAACTACAGAATAACGAAACGATATTCTTTCTGGATATTGGTACTATTTTCCTAAATAAATATGGATCGGCAAATACAACCTTAATGAGGCCTGATTTTGTCCATCTGCAAACACCAGGCTATGAAGCTTGGGCTGAAGCCATAGAACCAACTTTGATAAAATTATTAGGTGAAAAATAAAAACGTAAAAAAAATACTTTGCTATGAACAAGAATCTAAAAAAGAGCTTTTTAATACTTCTAACAATTATTACAGCTACCATTTTTGTAAATGGGCAGGATAATAAAGAAGATTGGCGGCAAGAACTTAAAAACCAGTTGCAACTTCATGGCCATCGGAACTGGATTTTGGTAGTTGATGCAGCCTATCCTTATCAAAGCAAACCTGCCATTAAAACCATTGCCACTGGCGAAAAACAATTGGTGGTTGTAAAGGAAGTTTTAGAAGCAGTCGAAAATGCTCAGCATATTTACCCAGAAGTATTTCTTGATAAAGAGATTGATTTTGTGCCTGAGAAAGAGGCGAAAGGAATTGAGGTATATAAAAAGGAGCTGTATAAGTTGCTTGAAGGGAAGAATGTAACCAAAGAGTTGCACGAAGAGTTGATTTCTACTATCGACGAAGCTGCTAAAACTTTTAATATTCTTCTACTAAAAACTGACCTGACCATTCCATATACTTCTGTATTTCTTAGGCTTGATTGTGGTTATTGGAATGGAGAGCAGGAGACAAAAATGCGCGAGAGAATGAAAAAATAAAAAATGATTATGAAGAAATTAATATTAATGGCAATTTTTGCTGGATTATCCCTTTGGGGATGTGATCGGGCTAAAGAAATATCAACTGAAGAGGTAAAAGCATACTTTGAATCAAAGGAATTCAAGTTCGAAAACATTTTCGGGATTGGTTATGAAAAGGGAGTAACTCGCCGAGATAACAGTGATGTTATCAAAGTGAATGGTAAATACTATGTTTATTACACCAAGGTTTTTGGTAAGGCAGCAGGATATTGGGGTACTATTTGGGCATCTGTTTCAGAAGATGAAGGAAAGACTTGGACTGAACTAGGGGAAGTTCTTAGTGTTGGTGCGAATGTTAATTGGGACAGTCAAGCTGTTTTTACACCAAATATCCTTAAAGAAGGAAATACATATTATTTATACTACACTGGTGTACAACCAACCCCTACTAATCCTGATAGGATTTTCGAGAATAATTCAGTTAATGATTATACAGCTATTGGCGTTGCAAAATCTGATAGCCCCGAAGGTCCTTTTGTCAGGTGCAAAACAAATCCTATTATTGAAGTAAGTAAAGCCCATAATTTGTTTGACAGCTATCGTGTGGATGATGCTGTGATGCTTAAAAAAGACAATAAATTTTGGCTTTATTATAAGGGGAGAAAATATGAAGATGGGAAAAGTGGCCCTGCCCATACACAAATGGGTGTAGCATTTGCAGATAATCCTGAAGGACCATTTAAGAAATATAAAAATAACCCTATACTGGATAAAAGCCATGAGGTTTTCCTTTGGAAACAAAATATCGGTATTGCATGCTTGTCCTCCATTAGTTGCACGTTTGAGTTTGCCCCCGATGGGCTTGATTTTTTATCTGATCCGGTTGCTGTAAATGTTGTTCGAAATAAACGTCCAAATGCAACTGGGGCATACCGCCCTGATTTGTCGGGACTAAAAGAAAACAATGAACTTTCCTGGGGTATTTCAATGGTACATAATGGCAACGAATGTTATTTAGTTAGATGGGAACTAATAGATAAAAACACGTACTAAAAATTCCATAAATGAAGAACTATTTAGCAATTTTAATTGTCATAACAATTTTTTTTAGCTGTTCCGCTCCTCCAGGGACCGAGCCTTTGAATTATTCAGATGCTTGGCCAATCATCAAACACTACGACCAAAATCATATTGCAAAAGTTGCCTTGCCAATTGGCGGAATTGGTACAGGAACTGTTTCTATAAATGGTCGTGGCAGTTTGGTTGACTGGGAAATAATGAACCGCCCCGGAAAAGGTTTTAGCACGGTAACACCCGGAAACGATGCACCATTTTTTGCTATTCATATTGATAATGGCGTGAATAAATTTACGAAAGGATTAATGGGACCACTGCTTGATTTTGAATATCAGCACATGGTAGGTCGCCCGGTCGATCATCATGGAATTCCAAGGTTCGAAAAAGCAACTTTCGATGCCGCCTATCCTTTTGGCATCGTAAATCTTACGGATACTGAACTTCCGGTGGATGTTAAAATCAAGGCATTTAATCCACTTATTCCCGGCGATGCCGATGCCAGCGGAATTTCAATCGCAATTCTGCGTTACGAAGTTTCAAATAAAACAGACAAAACAATTACCGTTTCGGTTTGTGGTTCAATTCGCAATTTTATTGGGAAAGATGGAAGTAAATATCGTATAGACTCGAAAGGTGATAAAAAGTTCGAGGGAGCTAAAAATAATAAAAACAGTTATCGTTATAATGACGATTTTAGAGGAATATTTTTTGAAGCGGGAGATGTTGATAAAAACGACCCTGCGTGGGGTACAATGGCTTTAACCACTCCAAACAAAGAGGGAGTTACTTATCGAACATCTTCAATTCCGAATGCCTGGAATAATGGAATCCTTGATTTCTGGGACGATTTTAGCGATGACGGAAATCTGGTTGAAAAAGATAAATTGATTGACGATGACCCGATGGCTTCGCTGGCACTTCAGCAAAATATTCCGGCAAATAGTAAAAAGGTGTTTGAGTTTTATTTGACATGGCATTTCCCAAACCGGAAAGGCTGGTCAAACGAAGTGGTTGGCAATTACTACACTACTCAATATGAAAATGGCTGGGATGTGATTGAAAAAACATATCCGAAACTTAACGAGTTGGAGGATAAAACCCTTCAGTTTGTAACCTCTTTTTTAGATACAGATTTTCCTGAGGTTGTTAAAGAGGCTGCTCTGTTTAATTTAAGTACACTTCGCTCGCAAACCGTTTTTAGGTTGCCAAGCGGCCACATGATGGGATGGGAAGGTTGTATGGATGCGTTTGGTTCGTGTGCCGGTTCGTGTACACACGTTTGGAATTACGAGCAAGCCACTGCATTTTTGTTTGGCGATTTGGCAATAACAATGCGCGATGTGGAGTTTAACTTTGCCACCCGCGATAATGGAAGCATGGCGTTCAGAGCCGGTTTGCCACTGATAAATACACAATCGGGCGGTGTAGCTGCCGACGGTCAAATGGGAACTATTATGAAAATGTACCGCGACTGGCAATTATCGGGCAATACTAAATTTCTTCACAAAAGTTGGGCGAATGTAAAAAACGCACTCTCTTTTGCGTGGGAACCAGGAAGTTGGGATGCAGATGCCGATGGTGTAATGGAGGGTAGTCAGCACAACACAATGGATGTAAATTATTCGGGGCCAAACCCGCAAATGCAATTCTGGTATTTAGGGGCTTTAAAAGCTGCCGAAAAAATGGCATTGGCAATGGACGATAAAACCTTTGCAGAAAAATGTGCCTCCATTTACAAATCCGGGAGTAAGTGGACAGATGAAAACTTGTTTAATGGAGAATATTTCGAACATCAGGTTCTCGACCCAAAAACAAAAGAGATAATTACAGACTATTCAGCACAAAATATGCCCAAATATCAACTGGCAAAAGGATGTTTGGTTGACCAACTTGTTGGACAATATATGGCGCATATTTGCGGACTTGGTTATCTCGCACCAAAAAACCACATAAAAACTACACTCGAAAGTATTCTGAAATATAATAGTCGCGAAAGTATGGCAAATCATTTTAACAATATGCGTTCGTACGCTTTGGGTAACGAGTCGGCTCTGTTAATGGCAAGCTGGCCAAACGGGAGACCTAAAATTCCATTTCCTTATTTTTCGGAAGTTATGACCGGATTTGAATATACGGCAGCAGTTGGCATGATTTACGAAGGGATGGAAAATGAAGGGTTAAATGTTATTGAAAATATTAGGGAACGATACAACGGTGCAAAACGCAGCCCTTTTGATGAGGCAGAATGCGGGCATCATTATGCGCGTGCAATGGCATCGTGGGCAAGTGTTTTGGCTATAACAGGATTTCACTATTCTGCAATCGATAAAACCATGAAGATGAATGCTAAACCGGGAAAATGGTTTTGGTCAAATGGCTACAGCTGGGGAACTGTTGATATTCAAAAAAAAGATTTAAAGTATAATATAAAACTTAATGTTTTATTCGGTGAGTTAATGATTGAAAGCTTTGAATTAAAAGGAACAGGTATTTTTAAAGTAAAAACTCAAACTAATTTGGGAGAAGGGAAATCGCTCCAGTTTGAGATTTAAGAACTGTATTAATAATACCTATGATAAAATACAAAAATGAAAATATATCGAAATATTTTAAAAAATTAATCATAATGAAAAGAACAACATTTTTAATTCTGTGTTTGCCGATAATCAGCAGTTTAGTTTCGTTGCAGGCGCAGGATATTATTCCGAAACCAAAGGAATACAAAACCAACGGAGAGGTATTTCAATTAACTCACGATGTAAAAATTCTTTATTCGGGTGAATTGGAAGCGATGGCGAATTATTTGGAAGAATCACTTTCGCCCGCAACAGGTTGGGATTTTGCAATTGAAAAATCTACAACTAAGGCAGATAATTCTATTTCCATTTTAATTGATAATTCAAAGAACATTGAAAAAGAGGGCACGGCAAACGCATGAAAGGTATTTAATTTCCCTTTTGATTTTCGAGACAATTTTCAATCGGTTTTCTGCAAATGTGGATGCATAGACAACCTACTATCAGGGCTACTCTGATATAATGAAGGGCTATTATATTAATGTAATGTAATGTTAGGCTTTCATATTTTTTAAAATATTTAATGCAAAACTATCATCCCAGCCACACATTTTTCTTTTATTCTTAATGCTGGTTTTTACTGACTTATCTCTTTTTATTGTATTTAATGCAATTTTTCGTATAATATTCAGGTTTTCGGCACCATTACCAGTCCTTACCCTGCAATAATCTTCTTTAAAAATAACATCCAGCACCCAATGAAGCTTATTTTCAACATACCAATGTTTTCGTACAGCCCTATTGATAAAATCAGCATTACC
>CBDUZZ010000084.1:0-16051 GCA_965371855.1 uncultured bacterium | reverse complement strand
TTCCATCCTGTTAATTCATCCCAGTACTTAGCGTAAATTTCATATTAAACATAACTACTTGCTAAACGCAACCCAATTCCATTTATTTCTTCTTTGTGCTTCGTAATAAGGTATACTAAGTGTCTATGGTTTAGCGGCTCTCTGTTTTTGTTTTGCTTGGTTCATAATAAATATAGCGATTAGCTAAGCAATAAAGATATATAATTTCCCCGACTTATTGCAAATTTATAATTTAATTAAGTCTCCCGGGCTTGTAATATTTGATAGGTTTAACCCAAACTATGCATTAGAAATATTAGAAATATTACCAATATTCCTAATACATAGCGATAAAGAAATACATACATTTTGGATAAAAACCAAAATGGTGTATTTCTAAATCGGGGTTAACCTTTACTAAATGCAGATAGTTCGTTATTTCATAACTCCTACTGCATAAGTCGGGTTTAATTACAAGTGAGTTGTCTAAAAAAGAGCATATTTTATGTTTGTTAAAAAAACGTCATGTTAGAGTTAAATATGGCACACAGATAAACACAGATTCAACAGTTCTATTAATCAGATTTTGAGAGCTTACTTTAGAAACACGTGAGTCAGCCCAACTATTATTATTCAATATTAAAAGCTAACCGAAAGCCCCATCTGCTATAGTTTCCATCTTCAAAGCCCACAAAAACACCAACACTACCCATGAAAAAGATTTGACTAATACCATAACCAATCTCTGCATAATTTTTAAACAATGGCTGAGTAAGGTAGTGTCCATAAAGATTCTCTAACCATAACCGGTTACTAAAAAATGGCAAATATTTCAAAAGCAGATATGGAGTTGCGTATCTGATATGTCCTTCCAGGAATTTTTCATCAGTACTGTATTTATAGTCTTCGAGTAACGCAAAGCAGTCGTCCCAGGCTTTAAACACTACCGGTATCTCAGAAGTATTAAAATGCCTGAACTCTGAAAAATGGGTTTGATTGTTTTTTGTAAAGAAGCCCCCATTTACCGTCCACTTAAAAGACGAAAATACTCCCCACTCTTTTTCTTGTTTTACTGATGCTGAAATAATTTCATAATCCGAAATACTATTGAACACAGACTTTATCCCTCTTTTGTAGAACAAGGTAAAAGTGGGATATTTTGAATCAAGCATGATTTTTCTTCCTTTATACATTCTATATTTTTGCCGCGGAGTGTAACTCAAAGATGATTCAATGATAAACCCCCTTTGGTCATTGAGATTCATGTCAGATATTCGGTCATTTTGCGGAGTGTTTGATGCATAATTATCGTCATTTCTAAAGAATGAGAAGTTGGTCGTATTCTCCAACCTTGTGTAGCTGTGATAACTTGCCTTTATATTCAGCCTCATACCATGAATCAAATTCATTCCATTGCTTACAGAAAAGTGATCATCACCATACAATTTCATATAATGCTCTTTAAATAACAGTGCCGAAGCCATATTCAACGTACTGTTAACACCTGAATACCTGTTAAAATCTCTTGCAGCCTGACCAAAAGAAAGACTCAATCTACCCCTAATCTTTGCAGCATAAGAGAATCCTGAATTTACCCCCCAGTATAGTTTCTCTCTGTTAAAAGCATATCTAACCGACGGACTAAAACTTAAACTTCTAACAGAATCTAATCTATACCTTAGCGAACCACTCTGCATGTACGACCAGCCATCGACAGCATTAAAGTCAATCATCTTTAAACCTAAAAGCCCATCATACCTTAACCGCATTGCCGAATCGCAAGCATAAAATGATTCGCCCCATAAAAAGCCATTCATAAATTTACTGAATGCTGATTTTTTCTTTTTGGTTATCGTATCAGACTCCTCTGCCTTTACCGCAAGCAAAATGGAGTCTTTCACCTCAAAACTTCTAAGCTCATGTTTTGTGAGCGGTATTGGCCGCATAGCGTTCCAATAGACGGAATCCCGTTTCACAGTGTCTTTTTTTATCGAAAACTTATAATTGGATTTAACTTCCAGTGATTCTCCATCTTCTTTTACTCTTGATTCCTTCTCGATTAATCTGGCAAGTTTTATCATTTCCCTGTTCGACAGCTCCTCTTTAGCCAACAACTGCTCCATCTTTTTTTGTTTATTCGTCAGGCTTACTGTTTTTAAAGTATCCACCAAAGAATCTTTTGCTTCCTCTTCCATTGAATATTGACGAATCAAAGATTCGGGCACAGGTAAATCATTGTTAAGCTTGATATTCTTATATTTCACAGCTCCGGCATACCTGAACCCGGCTTTAATCCCAAATACAGAAGCATCAATATTTATAAAGTGATTTACCGGTAACCATATACGCTCTTCAACAGGAGCATAAATCTGCTTTATATGATACGTTCCGAAAAAAGCCTCATTAACAAGATCAACAGAGTGGATGTTCCATAGGTTATCAACTATATATATCTTCCCTTTAAACAGTTGCTGGCTTTTTCTTCGGGGTATTACCTCTATAATATTTACTGACAGATCTCCATATTCAATATAACCAAGATATCTGAATTTGTAGTGTGAGAAAGCATTTGGAGCCAACGGTGATATAGTCATGTCGTGAGTTGGACTGTAAAAACTGTTTGTAACATATCCCATTGGTGAGCCATCATCTGTTCCCGGAAATGTAGAGTGATACGATAATACCTTGTGATCGTATGCATCGGGTGAATTAAACACAATTTCATTTAATGATTCTATCGTATAAGTTTCGCCGGTCTTTATCTTCTCCCCGTTAACCTCCATCTTATTTGCAATCAAACGGGGAATTTTTTTCATTATAAGAGTTCCTTTAATGTACACCTCCGACTCATAATGCCCCGTTTGTCGAAGATAATATGGTGCCAGACTAATAGCTTTTCGCATTATGGGATATGCAGGGTCTTCCCCACCTGAGTAGACTTTTACCTCCTTAAGTTTAACAACATGCTTTTTTAAAAACACATTCTGTTCAGCAAAACTATCTTTAACAACTATTTCAAACTCCTTACGCTCATAACCTAAAGCCTGAAAAACCACTTTGTAAATCCCGGGATTCAATTTGATTTCGTACTCACCCTGTTCGTTTGTTGTTGTACCTGTGTGTGTTTGTTTCAGGTAGATGGTTGTGTATGGTATAGAAATATTATTATCATCAGTTACAACTCCCTTTATTCCCTGACTGGTAACGATAATTGGGAAAAGTAAAAAAGCCGTTAATAATAGAAGGTGGTTCATAAATAGAGCCTGCAGGAAAACATGATACGGATCGTCATTGCGAGGACGATAGGACGAAGCCCGCCTGCCACTATTGAAAAACATTAAAGTCGGGCAGGCAATCTTTTGATATTCAATAGAGATTGCCTGCCTGCAGCAGACAGGCTTCACTTTCCGGCACGTCGGAACAAGCTGTACCTCGTTCGCAATGACATAAACCTCTAAATTTGAAGTTTTCTTGCTAATACAAGATAGATAAGTCATCTGTTACAGTTTTAGGTTACAAAGTCCAAATATAGAAAATATTCATTATCACCAGACTTTTCATTAGAAATATTTACAAAAAGATGTCTGAAATCATAAAAAAGTAACAATAAACCCGTAATTTTGAACCATTCAAAAGACAAAAATAATACTACGATGCCAACTATTTCATCCAGAGGGAATAAAATGCCTGCTTCACCAATAAGAAAACTTGTTCCTTATTCCGAAGAAGCTAAGAGCCGGGGTATAAAAGTGTACCATTTAAATATCGGTCAGCCCGACATAAAAACTCCGGAAATAGCTTTGGCTGCTGCCAAAAACACAGACCTCAAAGTAATAGAGTACAGCCACTCAGCCGGTATAGAAAGCTACCGGCGTAAACTGGCAAAATATTATCAAAATATAGACATCGATATCGATCACAACAACCTACTTGTTACAACCGGTGGTTCTGAGGCTATAACATTTGCATTTATGAGCTGCTTTAATCCGGGCGATGAGATTATTATCCCCGAGCCTTTTTATGCTAATTACAACAGTTTTGCCATTACAGCAGGGGTAAATGTAAAACCTATAGAATCATTTATTGAAGATGGATTTGCTCTTCCTCCAATAGAAAAGTTTGAAGAACTTATTACCGATAAAACTAAAGGGATAATAATCTGTAATCCTAATAATCCTACCGGATACCTCTATTCTGAGGATGAGTTGAACAGTTTACGTGAATTAGTTCTCAAGTACGACCTGTATCTTTTCTCTGATGAAGTTTACAGAGAGTTCTGCTATGACGGACATGAGCATATCTCGGCTATGCACCTGAAAGGGATAGAAAACAATGTAGTAATGTTCGATTCTGTTTCTAAAAGATATAGCGAATGTGGAGTAAGGATAGGAGCCCTGGTTACTAAAAACAAAGAAGTTATAAGTACAGCCCTGAAATTTGCACAAGCCAGATTAAGTCCACCTACATTCGGACAGATTATTGCTGAAGCGTCTTTGGACACACCTCAATCATACTTTGATGAAGTACAGCACGAATATATTGAGCGTCGTAATTTTCTTGTAGAAGGACTGAATAAAATACACGGTGTATTTTCTCCAACACCCAAAGGGGCATTCTATACTGTTGCCAAACTGCCGGTTGACGACTCCGACAAATTCTGCCAATGGATATTGAGCGATTTCGATTATGAGGGGCAAACAGTCATGATGGCTCCGGCATCAGGCTTTTACAGTACACCCGGCAGAGGTAAAAACGAAGTACGCATTGCATATGTACTTAAGAAAGAGGATTTATCAAAAGCATTAGAAGTCCTTGAAAAAGCCTTGGAGGCTTATCCGGGAAGAGTAGACTAAGTTATTAATTGTTAATGGTAAATTGTTAGTTTGATATTTCAGCATGTTTTGTCATCTTTGAATAAGCAGGCTAAATATTATTTTGAGGTGCTACAATAAATTATGACTCTATGTTGATTATAGTGGGCGAATTCATAAACAGGAAAATGTTTTATCTGAGTTAAATACTTAACACCACCCCCATTCCAAACAATAAAACTGTAAAAAAAATGAGTAATGCCAAGCGTTTCAACTCCGGGTCAAGTTCAGCATGATTGTAACTTCGTGTTATAGTTATAAGGTGTTTTACAAAAAGTGGAGTAGTTAGTAAAAACAGAAACTGCCAAGCAGACCGTAGCGTCAGTAGAGTAAACAACAATAATAAAAGCAGCGCAACAATTATCAGAAACAGGTGATATATTCTCGCATTGCCCCCACCCATCAAAACAACCATAGTTCGTTTGCCTGATAATCTGTCGCTATTTTCATCACGAATATTATTTACATTCAAAACACCTGAGCTAAGCAAACCTATCGAAATAGCAGGTAATAAAACATAACCGGAAAATTCCAATGCGTGTAAAAAGTATGTACCCATTACTCCTGCAAGTCCGAAAAAGATAAAAACAAACAGATCACCCAGTCCTCTGTAACCATACGGATTTTTACCCATAGTATATTTTATGGCTGCCGCTATTGCTGATATTCCCAGAACAACAAAAAGCACAAACCACAAACTTACATTACCGTTAAAGGATACATAAAGCAGCGATATTCCTGAAAGAAAAGAGAGAATGCCAAAAGAAATAATCATCCTTTTCATTGCCTTAGCAGTAATCCGACCACTCTGCATCATTCGATCAGGACCTTGCCTATGCTCACCATCAGCACCACTTACATAATCACCGTAATCATTTGCAAGATTTGAAAGTGTTTGTAAAAAAAGTGTAGTTAATGATGCCCATATTAGTACATCCCACCTGAAATGACCATAGAAACAGGCTAAGAAACTACCCATAAATATCGTCGATAACGCCAATGGTAGGGTTCTAAGACGGAATGCTTTTATCCAGGTTTTAATCTTCAACTATATAATGATGAATGGTATAATGATACAAATATAATGATGGTGTAATGTAATATTAATCCTAAATAAACGAATAAACAAATCACCAAATAATCAATTTTAAAATCAACTTATTTCCTGATTACCGCCCCAAGTTCACGTTCAAAGTTCATCATAAACTTTTGCATAATTTTATCGATTTGCTTATCTTTCAGTGTTTTTGTTTCATCCTGAAGAATAAAACTTACTGCATACGATTTTTTACCAGCCTCTATTTTATCTCCTTCATACACATCGAATAGAGAAATATTTTTCAACAGTTTCTTTTCAGTCTTCAGGGCAACACTCTTTATAGCATCAAATGTTACCGACTGGTCAATCACAAGAGCCAAATCACGTTTTACTTCAGGGAATTTAGATATCTCTTTAAATGTAATCACATTACCTGTTACCTCTTTAACAACTGAATTCCAATATATCTCCGCATAAAAAACAGGAGCGTTTAGATCAAATATTTTGAGTAGATTTTTGTTGACCATTCCAAAATTGACCAGCACTTTATTTGATGCTGAATACTTTAAACCACCTGATAACAGGTCAAGCTCAGAGTTGCTTTTCTGAACACTCTCTACATCAATCCCCAAACGTTCCAAAATCATTTCTACCTGATTTTTCAAATCATAGAAAGTAACATTATCATCAGGAGTATTCCAGTTAACATAGTTTTTACGTCCTGTCATGAACAGAGCAAGGTGATTCTCCTCCTTATAGTTTTTCTGTTCATGCTTATCCTTACCATGTTTGAAGTAGTAACAGTTACCAAATTCAAACAGTTTCAAATCACTATTTTTCCTATTACTGTTATGCTCTATTGATCCCAAGCCTCCAAAGAGCAGTGTTTGACGCATACCACTGAGGTCTTTACTCAGAGGATTTGACAACTCAACCAACCTGTCTTTTGAATAAGTTTCCAAATTGTTGTAGTAATCTGCCTTAGTCAATGAGTTACACATTATCTCATAAAAACCTCTTGAAACTAACTGTCCGGCAATCCTGTTTTTAAGTTTATAATCATCCGGCTTTTGGGAATAGACAATCGTTGATTTAACAGCACCGGGAATTTCTATATTATTATACCCATATATTCTGAGTATCTCTTCGATAATATCTGCTTCACGCTTAACATCAACCCTGTATGGTGGCACAACAGCAGTAAAACCCTCATCGGTTTCATCCTTTACTCCTATCTCAAGACCCTCCAAAATAAGTTTGATGCGATCCTTAGATATATTTTTGCCAATCATACGATCAATATTCTGATACAACACCTCAACCTCAAAATCAGCTACATGCACGGGATACACATCAACAACATCACTTGAAATTGCTCCTCCTGCTACCTCTTTAATGAGCATTGCTGCACGCTTAAGGGCATAAACAGTAATATTGGGGTCAGTACCTCGTTCAAACCGGAAGCTGGCATCAGTACTAAGAACATGCCTCTTGGCTGTTTTCCGAACATAAACAGGATTAAAACAAGCACTCTCCAAAAATATCTTTGTTGTTGAGTCAGATACGCCACTATCTAAGCCCCCAAAGACTCCTGCAATACACATACCTTTCTCTGCATTACAAATCATCAGATCGTTATCTGAAAGTTCCCTCTCCTTTTCATCAAGTGTTACAAAAGGTGCTCCTTCATCAAGAGTTTTAATAACCACCTTATTACCTGAAATTTCATCACCATCGAAACTGTGCAGTGGCTGACCTAACTCATGCAATACAAAATTGGTAATATCCACAATATTATTTATCGGAGTCATCCCAATTGAAACCAACCTCTTTTTTAGCCAATCAGGTGATTCCTCAACTTTCACCCCTGATATGGTTACTCCGCTATACCTTGTACATGCTTCTTTGTTCTCAACAATCACCTCAACAGGAAAATTATGATTATCAACAGTAAAATCTTCAACCGATGGGATCTTCACACTAACATCATTTCTTGTCTGTTTCAGGTAAGCCGCAAGGTCACGAGCAACCCCAATATGCGAAGCACTGTCTATACGGTTAGGTGTAAGGTCTATCTCAAAAACAGTATCATTCTCAATATTGAAATACTCTTTTGCGGGAGTTCCCTCAGCAACATCATCAGGCAACACCATAATTCCGTCATGATTATTACCCAAACCTATCTCATCTTCAGCACAGATCATTCCTTCAGATACTTCACCACGAATCTTTGATTTCTTTATTTTAAAGCTCTCATCTCCTTGATAAAGAACGGCACCCACTGTTGCCACAACTACCTTCTGACCGGCTGCCATATTAGGAGCACCACATACTACCGGCAACGACTCACCCATACCAACATCAACGGTAGTAACACTTAATTTATCAGCATTAGGGTGTTTCTCACAAGTCAACACTTTGCCTATCACCAAACCTTCCATGCCGCCTTTTACCGATTTCACCTCTTCTATACCACCCACTTCAAGACCTATATCTGTAAGTATCTCTGAAAGTTGTTCAACGGGAATATCTATGTCAATATAACTCTTTAACCAATTATAAGAGATTTTCATTATTTTAGTTTATAAAGTTCATAAAGTTTGTAAAGTTACAAGTAAAAAATCTATCCGAACATATTTACAGAGTAACAAAACTATTTTCAACCATATTAAAATTCGTGCAAAAATAGTTATTTTATAAAGTAATGACGAAAATAAAAGAAAGAAATATTTATTGTCATTGTTTTACTTTTCCCTTTCATCTTTTGACTTTTACCTTTTACCTCTTTAATCATTGAACCAAATAACCAAGAATTTCTTATCTTTGATAACTAAACAAAGAAGAAGGAATATCATGAAAAGGAAAGGGCGTCCATTAATTTTGATTACCAATGATGACGGGATAAAAGCAGGCGGGTTAATTGCATTGGTGGAGGTTGCCAAACCTTTTGGTGATGTTGTGGTGGTGGTACCTAACGAATCATATTCCGCAATGTCGCATGCTATAACTGTAAAAAACCCGTTATATGTAAAAGAGATCAAACGAAAAAAGAGCTTGGTTTTATATAAAGTAACAGGAACACCTGTTGACTGTATCAAGCTGGCAATTAATACTCTGCTTGATCGCAAACCGGACATTATTCTATCCGGCATAAATCATGGCAGCAATTCATCCATAAGCATTCATTATTCGGGTACTATAGGTGCAGCCCGTGAAGGTGCAATAAACAGCATACCTGCCATTGGTTTTTCAATGTTGAATTATAGTCATGAGGCTGATTTCTCGTTTGCTAAACCTTATGTGCAAAAAATTATAAATCATGTTATCACTACCGGATTACCCCAAGGCACATTCCTAAATGTAAATATTCCGGACGGTAATAATTTAAAAGGAGTAAAGATATGCCGACAGGCAAAAGGCAAATGGATTGAGCAACTCCTTGAACGTGAAGATCCGAGAAAACGTAAATATTTCTGGCTCACAGGGTATTTTAGAAATGACGAACCCAAAGCAACCGATACAGATGAATATGCACTGCAAAACAGATATGTATCTGTTGTTCCATGCCAGATAGACACTACCGATCATAAACATTATAATAATTTAAAAAACATTCAGGATGAATTGCAAGTGCAATAAATTAATAGTTGGTATCATAATTGGGTTAATACTTCCAATCATAACGGCAGGAGGAATTTATCTCTCGCTTTATAGAGGCAAGTTGGAATTTTTAGAGTTTATTTCAAAATTAATGGCAGTTAATGGAATGGGAAAACTTTTAAGCGTAAGTGTTCTGTCGAATATGATAGTATTTTTCATTGCCATCAATACTGAACGACTGTTAGCAGCACGCGGAATATTGACATCAACAGTGATATATGCATTGGTGGTATTAGCTTTTAAGTTTTTGTTATAAAAGGGGGCTGCTTTTATGAAATATTATCTAATAGCCGGAGAGGCATCAGGAGATTTGCATGCTTCAAACTTGATGAAAGCATTAAAAGCATTAGACAAAGATGCCGAATTCAGGTTTTGGGGTGGTGACCTTATGGCTGATGTTGACGGAACTCTTGTAAAGCATTATAAAGACATTGCATTTATGGGGTTATGGGATGTTTTCATTAATCTCAATACAATCAGGAAGAATTTCAGAGCTTGTGAGAAAGATATGCTTGAATTCAGACCTGATATATTTATTCCAGTCGATTACGGTGGTTTTAACCTTCGCATGGCAAAATTTGCCCATGAACACAACATTAAAACACATTACTATATTCCGCCAAAAGTATGGGCATGGAACAAAAAACGAGTAAAAAAAATAAAAGCTTATGTCGATCATGCTTATGTTATCCTTCCTTTCGAAGAGACCTTCATGAAAAGATATGGAGTAAATGTTGACTACAGCGGCAGTCCTGTTGTTGATGCTATTCATATCCGAAAAAACAAAAACGAATCATTCGAAACGTTCATTAAACGAAATACTCTCGACAACAGGCCTAAAATTGCCTTACTGGCAGGCAGTCGCCGGTCGGAAATAAAATACAACCTACCCGAAATGCTTAAAATGGTTGAACGGTTTCCCGAATACCAGTTTGTAATAGCCGGAGCGCCATCATTTAGTATTGATGACTATAAACCATTCATTGAAAATAGGGATGTAAGAATCGTTTTTGATCAGACATACGAGCTAATACAACAATCCAAATGTGCATTAGTAACATCCGGTACAGCAACCCTTGAAACCGCCTTGTTAGACTGCCCGCAGATAGTTAGTTATAAAATGTGGGGAGGTTGGTTTACCGATTTCGTCGCAAAAAAGATCCTGATTAAAGTGCCGTATATATCACTGGTAAATCTTATACTTGAAAAAGAAGCAGTTAGAGAACTGTTTCAAAGATCATTCTCATTGGAATTACTTGAAAGTGAACTTATAGCTCTGCTTGCTGATTCGCCCAGAAGAAAAGAGATGCTGAATGATTACAAAAAACTTCAACAGCGTATGGGACAATCCGGAGCAAGCGAGAATACTGCAAGGTTGATGCTGAAGTATCTGAATGAATAAAATTGGAATTGATTTTTTAACATAATAGAAAATTCAAAATATTTAAACAGGACACAAAACATACATCATAAATAATAACATCCAAATGTACGCACTATTACAAAAAGAGATATCATCATTTTTCAGTTCTGTAAACGGTTATCTGGTTATCTCAGTTTTCCTGGTAACTACCGGACTGTTTCTGTGGGTTATACCCGGAGAGTTCAATATTCTGTATGGGGGCTATTCAACTCTCGAACCACTTTTTTATCTTGCCCCCTGGATATATCTGTTTCTAATACCGGCAGTAACGATGCGCCTGTTTGCCGATGAAAAAAAATCAGGCACATTGGAGCTGTTACTTGTTCGTCCGTTAACAACATATCAAATTATTTGGGCAAAATATCTGTCGGCAGTAATAGTTATTTCGTTGAGTCTGCTACCTACATTTCTCTATTTTTTCTCGGTTTACCAACTAGGCAATCCGGTAGGAAATATTGACACCGGTGGAACCTGGGGATCATACATCGGACTGTTTCTACTGGCTGCCGTTTATGCTGCAATAGGTATTTTTGCCTCTTCAGTAACCGACAACCAGGTTATAGCATTTATCTTAGCTATATTTCTATCTTTCTTTTTTTACACCGGTTTCGAATCCATTGCATCTATTCCGGCATTGAATCATATTCAAAATACAATTATCTATCTTGGCATCGATGAACATTACAGCTCCATAAGTCGCGGTGTGATTGATTCGAGAGATATTGTATATTTTGGCAGTGTTATCGCATTTTTTATTGTCATCACAAAAACTGTCATAGACAAAAGAAAGTGGTGATAGAAAGGAAGCCCCTCCCCTATCCCTATGGGAAGGGTGAAGAAAATATAATATCTGTAATTTGCTGAAAACAAGACTAAACAACGCATTGAAAGAATAATTAATAATAATACATAAAATAGAAAAACATTGAGGCTGCCCAAAAAGTAAAAACTTGACGTCATTGCGATGAGGAACGAAGAAGCAATCTATTGAATTACAGTAGTTTTGTTTTATGAGATTCCTTCGCTCCACTCGGAATGACAACTTTTTGGACACCCTCTTAAAAGAGGCTTTAATTATGAAAAAAGGCATATATCACCTTATAATAACATTAGCAATAATAGCAGCTATAAATTTCATTGCCGATTCATGGTTTTTCAGGGTCGATCTCACTTCAGAAAAAAGATATACTCTGACAAACGTTACAAAGTCATTCCTTAAATCACTTGATGATGACATACTGATTAAAGTATATCTTACAGGTGATCTTAACCCCGGGTTTAAAAGACTTTCAAAAGCAACAAAAGAGATGTTGGATGAATTCGAAGTGTATTCTTCATCATTACTTTATGAGTTTATAGATCCAAACAAAGGAACTCGAAAAGAGAAACAAGCATTTGCAGAATACCTCGAAAAAATTGGACTACAGCCCTATCCGGTAATTGAAACAAAAGAAGACGGACGCAAAACCCAAAGCTATGTTTTCCCTTATGCTATTGTTTTTTTTGAAGGAAAGGAAATACCGGTCAATCTATTGGATAACATACAAGGAGTATCCGGACAGGAAAACCTGAACCGCTCTATCGAAGGACTCGAATTCAAACTCATCAACACACTTCGCAAACTGGTAACCAAAGATAAACCTGCCATAGCATTCCTTGAAGGACACGGCGAACTGGACGAACTGGATGTGATAGACATTACCCATGAGTTATCTCAAAACTACAGAGTTGAACGGGGAAAATTAAGTGGTGATGCTGCCGAACTTGACAATTACAAAGCTATTATTATAGCAAAACCACACATACGTTTCACTGAAAGAGACAAGTTCATAATTGACCGGTATCTGATGCGGGGCGGACGTATTTTATGGCTGGTAGATGCTGTTAACATCACCCTTGACAGCTTAGTTAAATCACCGCAAACTATGGGTATGTGGGCCGACCTCAACCTTGATGACATATTGTTCAGGTACGGCATCCGCATTAATCCTGTTCTTATTGAAGATATTCAGGCAGGAAGAATACCTATTAATATGGCACCTGCCGGAAGTACTCCAAAATTTGTTCCTGTCCCATGGTTGTACAGCCCCTTGCTAACACCGTCACAATCACATCCTGTTTCACGTAACATTAACCTGATAAGAGCAGATTTCGTTAGTTTCATTGATACGGTAGGTGAAAACATTAATTTGTTGCGAACACCACTACTACGCACCTCCCAATTCACAAAAGCAAGTCAGGTGCCGGTAATAGTAAGTCTTACTTCTGTAAACCAAAAACCAAAAAGAGAAGAGTTTAACAGGTCATTTTTACCTGTTGCTTATGCCCTGCAAGGCAAGTTTCCTTCTGTATTCGCAAACCGGCCTGTACCAAAAGGCATACAAAACTATACCGACACATTATCTCCGTTAAGCCGATCAACAAAAATGATTGTAGTTGCCGATGGGGACATTATACGTAATGATGTTAAGTTTAAAGAGTCGAACCCGCAAATATTACCTTTAGGATACGATGAGTTAACCCATCAGACTTATGGCAACAAACAGTTTATCGTTAATTCCATAGATTATCTGTGCGATGATGAAGGCTGGATGGAACTACGATCAAGGAGTTTTACTTTACGCCTGCTTGATAAAGAAAAACTCTCAACCAAAACAACATTCTGGAAATGGCTGAATGTTACTATTCCTGTTTTGATAGTTGTTTTTTCCGGCATATTGTTTATTATTATACGCAGAAAAAGATATGCGAAAAATGAAATAAGAAAAAACTAAAATACATATTCATAAATATCCGAATTTTTGATATATTTGATAAAATTTAAAACATTAAACTAATGAAATTTGTAGTTTCCAGTTTAGAATTATTAAACCATCTTCAGGCTATAAGCCGGGTTATCAGTAATAAAAGTACTCTTCCAATTTTGGACAATTTCCTTTTTGACCTTAAGGAACAAAAACTTACACTTACAGCTTCTGACCTTGAAGTGACGATGATCACTTCTTTGGACTTAGAAAATGCTGAAGGTGAAGGCATGATTGCAATGCCTTCAAGATTACTTTTGGAAACCCTTAAAAAGTTTCCTGAGCAGCCTCTAAGTTTTGATATTAACATGGATAATTTTTCAATTGCCATTGTTACCGAAAAAGGAAAATTTAGCATTGTAGGTCAGAATGGCGAGGACTTCCCTGAACTTCCGAAAATAGATGAAGATAAATCATCCGGATTACGTGTTCCTATTGAGCTGTTGGAAACAGGTATTAACAAAACACTTTTTGCCACTGCCGATGACGAGTTACGACCTGTGATGAACGGAATTTTATTGGAGATATCTCCTGAAAGGTTAAATTTTGTTGCTTCCGACTCGCATAAACTGGTTCGTTACCAACGATTGGATGCCCATGCTGAGATTGAAGCTTCATTTATTCTTCCCAAAAAACCGGCAAGCTCACTAAAAAGTATTCTCCCAAAAGAAGAAGGTGATGTAGCTATAGAATTTGATGACAAAAACGCTATTTTCACTCTGCATAACTACAAACTTGTTTGTCGTCTGGTAGAAGGCAACTATCCAAGTTATAACGCCGTTATCCCACAAGACAACCCAAATAAAGTAATTATTGACAGGGTTGAGTTTTACAATACACTTGGTCGTGTATCTCTTTTCTCAAATCAGGCCAATAATCTTGTAAAGCTGAAACTTGAGAATAACGAGATGACCGTTTCAGCACAAGATTTGGATTTTTCTATATCAGCTTTTGAACGTATTAGTTGCCAATACAATGGCGATGAAATGGAAATTGGTTTTAAATCAGCTTTTCTGGCTGAGATACTTGACAACCTCAGTTCGCCAGATGTAATTCTTGAAATGAGCGATCCGTCACGTGCCGGAATATTACTTCCATTCGAGAAGAATGAAAATGAGGACGAGCTGATGCTTCTCATGCCTATGATGATAAATGCATAAAACATTATTAAGGGCTTCGCTTAAAGCGAAACCCTTAATTTTTAAATTTCAGTCACGGGGTGGCTGCCTTATATATCAAGTAGCCACCCCGTAAATATATAATATCCTACGGAAACTTCGGGAACTTTTTAAAATCAGGGTCACGTTTCTCAAGAAATGCTTTTCGCCCTTCCTGAGCCTCTTCCATCAGATAAAACATAAGTGTAGCATCTCCTGCCAGCTCCATGATACCAACTTGCCCATCGAGTTCAGCATTTAAACCGCGTTTTATCATACGCAAAGCCATAGGGCTGCGTTGTAAAATTATCTTACACCACTCCACTGTTGTGTCTTCCAGCTCATTCAACGAAACCACTTTATTTACCATTCCCATATCCAAAGCCTCCTGAGCAGAATACTGCTGACACAAGAACCAAATCTCACGAGCTTTTTTCTGTCCTACGTGACGAGCAAGATAAGATGATCCAAAACCGGCATCAAAGCTGCCCACCTTAGGCCCACTCTGACCAAAAATTGCATTATCGCTTGCTACTGTCAGGTCACAAATAACGTGTAACACATGTCCTCCACCAATAGCATATCCGTTAACCATCGCAATTACCGGTTTGGGCAGTGAACGGATCCGTTTATGCAAGTCAAGTACATTCAAACGAGGCACACCGTTTTCGTCAATGTAACCACCATGTCCTTTTACATTTTGATCTCCGCCAGAACAAAACGCTTTTTCACCTTCTCCTGTTAAAATGACCACTCCCACCTTTTGATCTTCACGACAAATATCAAATGCTTCAAGCATCTCATTTACCGTTTTCGGCCGAAAAGCATTATATACAGATGGCCGATTAATTGTAACTTTAACTATTCCTTCCCAGTACTCTAACTTTATATCTTCAAAATCTTTAATTTTTTTCCACTCTCTATCCATAATTTGTAATTTTTTTCAAGTTTATTAAAAGATGCAGAACTTGCGTCTACACAATAAACATACCATCATACATGGCAGTCAACCTACAACCTTTTACCTTTCTCCTTTCTCCTTTCTCCTGTCTCCTGTCTCCTGTCTCCTTTTACCTGTGACCTTTCTCCTTTCTCCTTTTACCTTGCTCCTTTCTCCT
>CBDUZZ010000083.1:0-17099 GCA_965371855.1 uncultured bacterium | reverse complement strand
TGATGATTGCCAAATTACCAATACTATAGAATCTTGAAACATAAAATGGAACTCGAAAATATAGATACTAATAATGCTGAATTTCAGGATGCATATAAACTGATACAGTACACTAATACATCAGTTTTCCTTACAGGCAGGGCGGGTACAGGTAAATCTACCTTTTTAAAATATATTGTTCGGCATACTCATAAAAAAGCAGTTGTTGTTGCCCCAACGGGAATTGCCGCAATAAATGCCGGAGGTGTCACCATTCATTCATTTTTTAAAGTCCCTTTTCGACCTATACTGCCTGATGATCCTGATTTGTCAACAGTAAACGGGCGCATTTTCGATTTCTTGAAATATCGCAAGGCACATATGAGGATTATTAAAGAGCTTGAACTACTTATTATTGATGAGGTTTCTATGGTTCGAGGCGATTTACTCGATTTTATCGACAGGGTACTTCGTGTATATACAAAAAATATGAATGTGCCTTTTGGCGGTAAACAGGTGCTTTTGGTGGGTGATGTTTTTCAGCTGGAACCGGTAGTGAAAAGAGATGATCGTGAGATATTACAACGATTCTACCATTCTCCATTTTTCTTTTCGGCTATGGTTTTCAGGCAGATACCCCTGGTGCAGATTGAGCTTAAGAAGGTTTACCGTCAGAGTGAAGAGAGTTTTGTGCAATTGCTTGATAAGATTAGATTAAAGAGAGCTGTTCAATCGGATATTGATTTAATCAACCATAGGTACAACCCCTCATTTAGCCCATTGGTTAATGATTTTTTCATAACATTGGCTACCCGTAGGAATACCGTAGATTATATTAATGAATCCAAATTGGATGAATTGAAAGGGGATGAGGTAGCTTTTGATGGTAATATCCGGGGGGAATTTCCTGACTCAGCACTACCTACACAAAAACATCTTGTGCTGAAAGAGAATGCTCAGGTGATGTTTGTGAAAAATGATACTGAAAAACGATGGTTCAACGGTAGTATTGGCAGAATAGAAGATGTTGATGAAGATGGAGTTAATGTGCGTCTCGAAAATGATGTTGTACATTTTGTTGAACGTGAGGTGTGGCGTAATATTCGGTATAAATACGATGAAAAAAATAATAAGATTATCGAAGAGGAACTGGGTTCATTTACTCAGTACCCTCTAAAACTGGCATGGGCAATAACTGTTCATAAAAGTCAGGGGCTTACATTTGATAAGGTCTTAATCGATTTTTCAGGGGGTGCATTTGCCGGTGGTCAACTGTATGTCGCATTAAGCCGTTGTCGTACTTTGAAAGGTATTGTGCTGAAAACCCGTTTGACACTTAGGGATATTATTGTACCAAATGAAGTGATAGACTTTTCAAAAAGAGCTAATGATAAAGGACTTATTAGTCGTCAGCTTGTGAGTGCCGAAGCTGACAATCTTTATCTTTTAGCATTGGAAGCTTACAAAAAAGGAAACCTAAACAAGGCTGTAGCATATATGGGTGATGCTACGGCAAAGCGAAATGACTTGCCTGAGAAAAAAGTTCAGCGTTTTATTGCAATTAAACTATCAGAAATTACTAAACAAAAGGCAGCAATAGAAGAGCTGAAAAAGGAGCTGAAAGTACAAAGAAAGAGTGTTGCTAAATTTGCCCGTGAATATTACCTGATGGCAAATGATTGTATTGTACAGTTTAAAGATACTCCGGCAGCAATAGCCAACCTGAATAAAGCAATTGAGCTGGATTCAGAATTTATTGATGCTATCATGCGACGTGCTGATATCAGGGTTGAAACCGGAGAGTACAGTAAGGCTGAAAAAGATTATCTTAAGGCTATAAAACTAAATGAGAGATTGTTTAAAGCATATTACCGGTGTGGTCGCACACAACTGCTACTAAACAAACCTGAAAAAGCTTATGGAAGCTTTCTTGTGGCCAGCCGAATAAAAAAGAAAAATCCTGACGTGTACTACTATCTTGCCAAAGCATGCAAGAAAATGGGTGAAAAAGAGGATGCTGAAAAGTATCTGAACATTGCCATAAATCTGGGTTGGGAGGAAGAGGATTGATTGTTAGGGTGTTAGAATTACGAATTACGAATTATGAATTACGAATTAGGGAAATGTAAATATTTTATCCATTACAAATTATTAGAACCAGTTTAACATCTTTATAAAAATGGTTCTACTACGAATTTTGTGGGTACGAAAAGACTGTTATTAAAACACCTCACCCCGGCCCTCTCCTCATAGGAGAGGGAGCAGTTATGACTATTTAGCCTCAATTTCCCTTCTCCTGTGAGGAGAAGGGTTAGGGTTGAGGTGAAAGATGAATAAGGATTTATATATTTCACTAAATAAATATGTCAATTTAGTGAATGATTAAATATCTATACACGAAAATGGTAGTAGAGCCATAAAACTAATCAGTTAAATAATTTATCATGAAAAGATTCATTCCAATAATTTCTTCATTTTTTGTGCTGACATTCTTATCTCTTCAGATAAGTGCTCAGGAAAACAATCGCGCTCTTTTGATCGGGGAGCAGGTCACACCGTTTTCGTCTGTTGACGATCAGGGTAACCCTTGGAATTTGACTGATATTTTAGGTAAGAAAATTATTGTAGTTTATTTCTATCCGGCTGCGATGACGGGGGGATGCACTAAGCAGGCTTGCAGTTATCGGGACAATCTTTCTGCATTGGAAAAGTATGACGTTGAGGTTGTAGGAGTAAGTGGTGATTACCCGGAGGGTCTTAAGTATTTTCGGAAGGCAAATAATTTGAACTTCACTCTCCTGTCCGATCCTGAGGGTAGTATTGCCGGTTTATTCGGTGTGCCATTACGCAATGGGGGAGAGATTGTTCGTGAAATTGAGGGACATGAGGTTACCCTGAAACGCGGAGTCACTGCTTCACGATGGACTTTTATAATAGGCAAAGACAGTAAGATTATTTATGTCAACAAATCGGTGAAGGCAGCTAACGATTACCAACAGGTACTGGATGTGATTAGCAGCGCTAAGGAGAGGTAATGTTTTTAGTTTTAGCAAGAAAACTCCTTGTTTTTTCGTCATTGCGAGGACGATAGGACGAAGCAATCTATTGATTCAATAGAGATTGCCTGCCTGCTGCAGGCAGGCGTCACTCGTACCTCGCTCGCAATGACGTTTTATGTACACTCATAGAGTTTCTTGCTAGTACTATTTAACGTATTTAGACTCTCTTCCCGGTTCTATTTAGTGTCTGCAAGAAAACATGACAACGATCGTCATTGCGATGAGGAACGAAGAAGCAATCTGTAGAATTACAGCAGTTTAGTTTTGTGAGATTCCCTGCCTGCTGCAGGCAGGCTTCACTTCCCGCCACGGCGGAACAAGCTGTTCCTCATCGCAATGACGTTTTATGTATACTCATAGAGTTTCTTGCTAGTATTATTTAACGTATTTAAACTCTCTTTCCGGAGAAAGCCGGAAGGAAGCACCTTTCTTTTTACCACAGTTTACCCGGATAAATACCATCTGAGTGTAGTTTGTTAAATTTCTCCTGAACTTTTGGCTTGTCATCTTTGTAAGTAACACCGAACCATTGAGACTTTGTGTTTAAGACCTTCGTAGTAGCAATGCCTTTTTTAATGAGGCTGTCAACTGCTACATTGAAATAGTATTCTGATTTCATCTCGTGTCCTTTTTCTTTAAGGAATCCGGCGAACTCTTTTTCCAGAAGAGGGAAAAAACCGGGTTTGAAAGCCCAGAAATTCATGGATACAGGTACATCTCCATATAGTTCAGTTTTCTCATCATCTTCATAAAAAAATATTCTAACTCCTTCCCAACCAATTTTCGTTCTTTCGTCAATCTGAACCAGATTTTCATTTTCATCAACATCACATATTCCGCGCGATACAGTTCCGTGTTCCGAAAGGGTTTTGTCTAAAGGATAACCTACCATTGCATACTCATTAGCATCATTACTGGTATTTAAAAAGTCAGCTACCTGTTGGTAAGCTTCTATACCATAATAGTCATCAGCATTAATAATACCGAAAGGTTCGTTAATTACATCCATAGCCATAAGCATTGCATGTCCTGTTCCCCAGGGTTTCTCTCTTCCTTCCGGAACAGTAAAACCCTTAGGCAGATCTTCTAATGACTGGTATACATATACCGTTTCTATCTTTCCTGCCAGTTTTGGTTCAAATCGCTCTTTAAAGAGTTCGGCAAATGACTCTCTGATGACAAAAACAACTTTTCCAAATCCTGCCTGAATAGCATCGTAAATTGAATAGTCAATAATGGATTCTCCATTAGGGCCTAACTCATCCATCTGTTTTAATCCTCCGTAACGGCTACCCATGCCGGCTGCTAATACTAATAGTGTTGGTTTCATCTTATTATTTTATTAATTTGATTTTATTTGATTGGTAATAATTTACACTCATGGTTAAATTTTTACCTATTACAGATTATTAGCAAAAATAATCGTAATTCGTAATTTAACAAAACGTTGTTAATTAGTGTCTGTAAGAAAACTATCAAATTTAGAGGTTTGCGTCATTGCGAACGAGGTACGAGTGAAGCAATCTCTGATGGATATCAACAGATTGCTTCGTCCTATCGTCCTCGCAATGACGTATGATATTTAGTTTTCTTGCAGACACTAATTATACGTTCAAAAATACTCAATTATTTTCTTCTATTACTATTGAAGTCTTTAATAATTCCTTCAGTAAGCCAGTTGGCTAAAGCCTGTCTGTTATTTTCTTCAATAAATCGTTGTTGATCTCTGTAGTTCTGAATATTTCCCAACTCAATAAAAACAGCAATGGGATTAGTTTTACGTAATATATATAGGTCACGACCGCTAACGGTTCCTGAGAATCCGCGTCGTGGCTGGTGCTTTTTATACTTGCTGTCGAATGTTTGTTGCAGGGTGTTTGCCATTTTCTTTCCCTTCTTGCTACCTTTATTATGATAGAAGAAGACATCAATTTGTTTCCTTTTACTCCGGCTATCCAGGTGAATGATGATACAGCGTTTATATGATGCTTTCTCTTGCTTATACAACTTGTTTATTTCATTGGTACGTTGTTTTAGGCGGGTTAGCTGATCTAATGGAATGGTTTCTCCCATGCAGGTTTCATCATTATCGTACGATAAAAACATATTATCCCTTATCCCGTCATTTGGATCCTGAATAATCATATGCACTTTAGCTCCTTTTGAAATGAGGCTTTTCCCAAGTCTTAAAACAATATCGTAGGCATATTCATCTTCATACATTGGATGAATGCCGTACTTACCCATGGCTCCCGGGTCAGGTCCACCATGCCCGTTTACCAAATACAGTATAGCTCCATTAAGTTCCCGGGAGGTTATTTTTGTTTTTTTATATTTTTCACCAAACAGCGGATTTATATCTATATTCTTTTTAGCAGGCAGAAAGTACTCATGATGGATTAAAAGTGATTTGTTTTTACCGAATTTGTCTTTATTTAATTGAAGGAATTCGCTTCCATATTCACTGTATGATAGATTATGTCTTTTCAAGAAACTATAAATACCCTCACCCTCTTTTGGTTTATCATTTAATAATTGTTCATTAGTTTGTGACAATACTAACCCTGGCCATATTAAAATAATTATTAAAAAAAATACTTCTGCCTTCTTCATCTGCTTAATATTTGAACCACATAAGCCACATAAGAAAATATAAGTCTTTAATTTCAGGTGAACTAATTTAGCTTATGTGGTAAAATTTATCTGTGCAAAAATAGATTATTGAATTGTAATATCTACAAAGAATAGCTAATAACAGTCAGAAAAATTCAGCTTATATTTAATCGAATTTATCGCTAAAGGTGGTCAGATGTTAATTTATTAGTATTAATGTAAACTATTGTGTTAATAACCCCATAAATATTGGTTAAAACAATTTAAAATTTGTAATTATGTACTAAAGTATTTAAAATATAAAGTATTCAACTTAATATGAAAAAGATTAAAGTAATTCTATTTTTAGTTTTCTTATTTACTACTGTTCAATATTCATTTTCACAAGAAAGAAAAGTAGTGGGAAAAGTTGTTGCATTTGAAATGATTCCTCTGCGAGATGTTAAAGTAAAAGTTAAAAGCTCCGGAGAAATTATTAAATCAGATTCTGCCGGCTTATTCTCTGTTTCTTGTAAAGATAAAGATAAATTAACATTTGATGCCAATGGTTTTACGATTCAAAAAATAAATGTAAAAGAGAAATCAGACTCTCTGATTGTTAATATGATTTTTAGAGGCGGTGAAAAAAACATTGAAGTAGCAACAGGTTTTAATCATATTGATAAAGATAAACTTACCTATGCCATTGCTCATCTAAGCGGCAAAAATATTAAGACCACTTCTTATAGCAACATACTGGAGATGATACAAAGTAGAGTTCCGGGAGTAACCGTTACAAATAGTAATATCTACATAAGAGGCAAAAACACTATGACAGGGAATGATGCAGCGTTACTGGTTGTTGACGGGTATGTTATTAGTTGGAATGAATTTAAGAATATTGATCCGCATATTGTGAAATCGATAGATGTGCTAAAAGGATCTGCCGGCTCGTTATATGGTTCAAGAGGTATGAATGGAGTTGTTGTTGTTACAACAAAAAAAAAGTAAATATTGAGATAGAATTTTTAGATGTCTAATTTTTTAAAATTAATGCCTATGTAGAATAAAACTTTTAATTTGAAAAATGGAATATGGATTATGGATTAACATATTCCTGCTATTAATTAACTCCAATCTTATTTCAAGGTTGGCATTTATTAACATTTAATACAAAACTATGGAAAAATTTAAAAAGTTTTTAAGTACGGGAAGGAAATATGATCCTTTCTTTAAAATTTTTAAGATTGTTAGGCTCGTATTTTTGTTTGTCCTGATTAGTACTCTGCAATTAACTGCCGGAGTATTTTCAGAAACAACAAATCCTGTTGCTCAACAACAAGATGGAATTACAGTGACCGGTATTGTTGCCAATAGTGCTGGTGATCCAATTCCCGGAGTAAATGTTTATGAGAAAAGTGATCCAAGTCATGGTGTTATTACCAGTGTTGAAGGAACTTATTCTATTACTTTTACTAACCAGGATGCCATACTGGTATTCTCATTTATTGGGTTTGTGAACCAGGAAGTTCAGGTTGCCGGGAGAAGTACCATTAATGTTACTTTGATAGAGCAATTTCAAGACCTTGATGAGGTAGTGGTAACTGCTCTTGGTATTAAGCGTCAAATTAAACAACTGGGTTATGCAATGACCGAAGTTGATGGCGCTGAAATTGCTGCTGTAAATACTGTTAATCCTGTACAAGCACTTCAGGGAAAATCTGCTGGAGTGAGTATCGGACAATCGGATGGTGGATTATTTGGTAATTTAAAAATTCAAATCAGGGGTGTGTCTACTCTAAACTCAAATAACAATCAACCAATATTTGTTATTGATGGTGTTATTATAGATAATCCTGTTTCCACTGCAAGTGCAGATTGGGATGCAAACCCTAATGATTATGGTAGCCAACTGAAAAACTTAAATCCGGATGATTATGAGTCGGTTTCTATATTGAAAGGGGCTGCAGCCACCGCACTTTATGGCTCTCGAGGTATTAATGGTGCCGTTGTAATCAAAACGAAAGATGGAAAGGCCCAAAAAGGACTGGGTGTTAAGGTTACTCAATCCTTCGGTATTGATCATATTTATGATCAGCCTGCCATACAATATGAGTTTGGTCCTGGCGATATCCCTCCTTGGAGCAACCCTAACGGAGACCAGGATAAGTGGGATTATCGCAATATTTTGCTAAATAGTGACGATATTCCGACTAAGATTGGTGCTAATTCATGGCATTATGGACCAAAATATGATGGGCGTGATATTGAAGATTATGATGGCTCAATTGTAAAGTATTTACCAAATAAAAATCATATGCTGGATGTATATGATCAGGGTTGGAATAGTAATACATCTGTGGCTTTAACGGGTGGAAACGATAAAGGAAGTTTTTACCTGTCTAATTCATATAACTACCGTAAAGGAAATTTGCCGGCTAATGAATTTTCAAGATATTCATTGTTACTTAATTCATCCTATAATTTAAATGATTGGTTGAGGGCTGATGTTTCTATCTCTTTCACGACCTCAACACCTAAAAATCCTCGAAATGATTTAGGTGATCGGTTCATTTATGGTACTTTCCAAACCTGGTATGATGCAAACAAGTGGAAGAGTCGTGATGTTTACCAGGCACCTCATGGAGGTAGACCCAAATCAGGTGATAAGTACGAACATGTGCCAGGTAATAATATCTGGTTTGCCTATAATCTTAACGAACAGGTTAGGAAAGAGTATGTAACGCGTCCTATTGTTAGATTAACAGCTGATCTGACGAATTGGATGTCTGTGACGGCCGAAGGTAATATGAATGTCTATACAATAAATTATGAGAAGAAAAATCTTGGACAAGGTTACGCCAATGAGGGTGGAAGTTATGAAATTAAACATAATGACGACATTAGCAGAACCGGAAAACTCATACTTAATTTAAATCGGAAACTAACTGATGATATTTCTTCTAGTTTAATCCTTGGTGGTGAAATTTGGGATCAAAGAAAATCATGGACCCGTTCATGGACTGATGGAGGATTGATTGTTCCCGGAAAATTCTTTTTGGAAAATTCAAAGAAAACGAAGAAAGGTGATGGTAAAATTACCGGAACCAAGCAAATTAATTCGTTCTATTTTATGGCCAACTTTGGTTGGAGAGATCAGCTGTTTGTAGATATTACAGGTCGTAATGACTGGTCTTCATCTCTTGTGTATACCGATGGAACAGGTAATAACTCTTATTTCTATCCATCTGTAAGTACGTCCTGGATATTTAATGAAACTTTTAATTTGCCACAATGGGTAACATTCGGTAAGGCGCGCCTATCCTGGGCAAAGGTAGGTAATGATACAAGCCCGTATGCGATTAACAAAGGCTATACGGTAAAAAATCATGAATTGTCCAGTGGAAATGCTTACACAAATGCCAAATCTACCACATTGGTTGATACTGATCTCAAACCTGAAATGAAGAATTCATTGGAAGTTGGGTTTGATGTTCGCATGTTTAATAACCGTTTAGGAGTGGATTTTGCCTGGTATGATGAAACTATTAAGAATCAAATTGGTGAGATTCCAATTCCTGCTGAATCAGGATATAACAAAATGTTTACCAATATTGGAACCATGACTAATACTGGTATCGAATTATCTTTACGAGGTGTGCCGGTTAAGACAAGCAGTTTTGAATGGACAACCACCTTTAATTATTGGAATAATAAAACCATGATTTCAGACTTGCGAGAAGAGGTTGGGGAGTATAAAACTCTTGGTGGAAGTATTTCCTATGGTAACCTAAGGGTTGGTAGTGTTGCCTATGAAGATGGTGAATATGGTGTAATTATGAGTGATACTAAACCATTGGAATGGAATAATGAAAATGATGCCAATGATCCACGAAATGGTATGAAAGTGTTGACTTGGTACGATTCCTACAGAGGTGCAAATTTAACGCGTAGTTATGAAGTGCAGGAAATTGGTAAAGTTCAACCAGACTTTGAAGGATCGTGGGATAATTCTTTCCGCTGGAAAGACTTAACGTTGTCAGTGCTGCTTGATGCACGTTTTGGTGGACATATAGCCTCTTTCTCAAGTAAGTATGGTACTGCATGGGGATTGTTGGAAGAGTCTCTGTATGGAAGGAGTCCTGAGCATGGAGGCGTAACCTGGACATCTCAATATGCAGATTCTAATGGGAATGAATATACTGACGGAGTTATCCCTGAAGGTGTATTTAAAGACGGCCAGATGGTAACCGGACCTGATGGCAACCAGCATGACGTTGGAGGCATGACATTTAAGGAAGCACATGCAGCAGGTCATGTAGAACCTGTACACGCCGGTTGGTGGAATTGGAGAAACAGTTCCTGGGGCGGTGGCGTTATAAATGACAACTGGTTTGCAGAAGTCAAATATATTTCCATACGTAATGTGTCTTTAGGATATAATCTGCCTAAGTCAGTAGCTCATAAAATAAAAGCTCAAAATGTACACTTTGCTGTTAATGCAAGGAATCTGGGTTATTTGTATAATTCTTTGCCAAATAATTTGAATCCGGAAAGTTTCCGTGGAACTTCAAGCTCAGACTCATTCCGCATGCGTGCTTTAAGCCCTTATACAGCTTATTATACATTTACGTTGAGTGTTGATTTTTAAAATTTAAAAACAATAAATATGAAACGATTAAATTTAATAATATTTGCTCTGATCTTTATGATGGCGGTGAGTTGTGACAAGGATAAATTTGCCGAGTTAAACTCAGACCCATCTACCATTGCAGAGCCGGATTTGAGATTCTCAATGACCAAAGCTATGGAACAAATGTATAGTAATGATTATACAAATTGGTTCTATAGCAATTTCCAGTATGTGTATCCCTGGACTCAGGTAACAACCGTGCAAGGTGGTAATGGTGGCAACTTTACTGAAATGGGACCTGCTGGTGGGCAAGGTATATATACTGGTTTGTTTCCTCAAACTATGGATGTGCGGGATCGAATTGATCAAATGAGCGATGAAAAGAAGGCTACGTATCAAGCTATTAGGGCTATGACATTTGCTATTCAAATTCAGCCAGCTATGGTAAATACCGATAATACCGGTTCTTTAGTTTATACAGAAGCAGGTTTGGCTCCATATACGAGTCCGCCTTTGTTAACCCCTGTTTTAGATAATCAGGAGAAGTTGTTTGATACATGGATTAATGAACTGGACAATGCTATTGCGGTTTTGCATTCTTCTACAGATCAAATTAAATTGGGTCGTCAAGACTTGATTTATCAAGGTGATTATGGTAAATGGGCAAAGTTCTGTAATTTGTTGAAATTAAAAATTGCTGCTCGTTTGATTAATACAAATCAAACAAAAGCTTTTTCCATTGTGGAGTCGGTTGCTTCATCACCTGCAGGGTATATGAATTCCACTGATGATGATTTTATTTACAATAGGGGAAGTTTATACCATGGTACTGGTAATGGATTCTGGATTGGTTATGCATCAAAAAACCTGGTCGACTTTATGAAGGGAAATTTGGATCCACGATTACGATTTATTTTTAAAAAGAATAGCCTTAATGCTGAAGTGGTTCAGGCTTTTATTGATGGAGGTACTGATTTGCCTCCTTATGTGGAAGAACATGTTAATTTTGATAGCAATGGTGATTTTGACAGCTGGAAGGCACCTGGTGAACCTTGGGTTCGTTACCATGGAGCTCCTTTGTCTCCGGATGCAACAAATGATCCTGCTAATGACATCTATTTTAATCAGGGAACATTATATAGAGTGAAGATTGGAGACAAAGAAAAAACATATACTGCAACCTCTTTGTTCTCTGAAAAATTGATGCGTACTACTTATAATTATACTTATCCGACTAAACCAGGTGGAAGGAATATGACATTAAATGACGATGTGGCTCCTCTGAATATTGTTTTAGGAAGTGCAGCAGAAACCAATTTATATTTAGCAGAGTTTAGTCTGTTAGGTGCTAATTTACCTTTGGCTGCCAAGGATTATTTTGATAAAGGCGTTGAGTTGTCTGTTCAAAGGATGGATAAGCTGGCTGGAAATAATGAGTTGCCATATTATGAAGGTGATCCGGTTTATGTTGATGATGCAGAAGCAGAAGCTGGAGCTACGATGTTGAGGGATGGAGAAATTGCTGCTTTATTACAGCAAGATGCCTATGATCTAACTAGTGGTGATGCTCTGGAAAAAGTTTATATCCAGCAGTATATTAATTTCATGACAACACCTGGTGATATTTGGTCTTTGGTGCGTCGTTCTGGTATTCCAAAGAAAGGAAGTTCATACCTGGCATGGGAACCATTTCTAGCGTCAGGATCTGAATTGGCTGTACCTCGTCGTTTTGTTGTCGGTACACCTACAGAGGATGATATCAACTATCAGAATAAAGTGGATGCTGTAAATGATCAGGGATTCACAACAGGAACTCCTGATCCTGTTATTCTTAATTCTGAAAGATTATGGTTTGATAAGCAAAATCCAAACTATGGAGCAGGACCTAAATAGATTAATCTATTAATTAATATAAAAGAAGCTGTCTCAAAAGGACAGCTTCTTTTTTGAATAAGACTCAGTGACTTGTCTCCATTTCAGTGCGGAATTCCCTTCCTTTGTATTCACTGGCATTAGGCAACTTTATACATAATTGTATAATTGTGTCATTAAATAAATCTATCCTGAAGATATTCCTTTTATAATAATTTTATAGTGTCCTTTGATTAACTCTTCAGGGTTTGATTTGTATAGGTAATGATTGCTCTTTTTAAACCCGACTTATGCAGTAGGAGTTATGAAATAACGAACTATCTGCATTTAGTAAGGGTTAACCCCGATTTAGAAATACACCATTTTGGTTTTTATCCAAAATGTATGTATTTCTTTATCGCTATGCATTAGAAATATTAGTAGTATTTCTAATGCATAGTTTGGGTTAAACCCATTAAGCAACGAAGTAATAGAAATTGATAAAAGTCTCAACAGGACGACCCTATGTTATCCTTGGGTTTTAACCCGGGGAGATATAAGAATAAAATTAGTAGTTTTGGTGTAACTTTTTGCGAATGCAAAAATCCTGCCTTGCCCGTAGGCAGGCGTGACAAAACGGTGAATTAAGTTAATTAGTTATATATAAAACCTATGGATATTAAACAGATAGATCAATTGCGCCTTCAGGTAATAGAGGCCGGTAATCGACTGATAGCTGAAGGATTGGTATCACGCACATGGGGAAATGTAAGTATCAGGGTTGATGATACATTTATGGTTATAACTCCTGGCGGGCGTAAATATGAAGACTTGACAGTAAATGATATCGTGATAGTTAACTATCATAACTATAAGTATGAGGGTAACATAAAACCATCATCAGAGTTTAAACTTCATTGTGAGATATATAAAACCAGAAAGGATGCCAATGCTGTTATTCATACTCATCAGATGAATGCATCTACTGTTGCTGCTGCCCGCAGGGAAGTGCCACCTATACTTGACGATATGGCACAAATAATTGGCCCTACAGTCAGGTGTGCCGACTATGCTTTGCCTTCGACAAAAAAGATCGTCACAAAAACCATTAAGGCATTGAAAGGACGCAATGCGGCATTAATGGCCAACCATGGGGCTGTATGTGTTGGAAGAGATATGGAAGAGGCTTTTGTAGTTTGTCAGGTGTTAGAAAAAGCCTGTAAGGCATTTATCGAAGCTGAATTCCTTGGTGGAGCCAAAAGTATAAATAAAATAGAAGCATGGATGATGCATAGGTTTTATCTGAAAAAATACTCTAAACAGGAGACGACAAATAAATAGTGGTTAATGGTTAGTTGTTAGTGATTAATTATTTGATTAATTTGAGTAGAGATTATTCCCCTCCAGGGAGGGGCAGGGGTGGGTTAATGATGTGAATTAGGCTACCATAGATTATAAAACACACCACATAAGCGCATATAAGTTAAAACTTATATTTACTTATATGTCTTATATGGTTCAAAAAATACAAATATGAAAGCAGCAGCACTAGCCGGAATAAGAACAATTTCATTGATAGAGGTAGAAAAGCCTGAAATAAACAGACCAGATGAGGTTCTGATTGAGATTAAAGCAGTTGGAGTATGTGGTTCTGACATGCACTACTATAAGGAAGGAAATATTGGGACATTAGTTGTGGAGTTCCCGTTTATACTAGGACATGAGTTTGCCGGAGTGATAAAAGAGGTAGGCGAGGAAGTGACCAATCTTAAGCCCGGCGACAGGGTGGCAGTAGATCCGAATATTTATTGCGGCAAATGTGACCAGTGCCTGGCAGGAAGGCCTCATACTTGTCGTAACGGTAAGTTCCTTGGTGCTCCCGGACAATTGGATGGTTGTAACACAGAGTTTGTTACGATGCCTGCCCGCAACTGTTTTGTTATTCCAGATAGTATGAGTTTTGAAGAGGGGATGATGGTTGAGCCGTTTTCAATTGGTTTTTATGCTGCTACTCTTGCCGGTGAGTTGAAAGATAAGAACTGTGCTGTATTAGGATTTGGCCCAATTGGTATGAGTGTGTTTCAATCGCTCAAAATGTACGATGTAAATTCAGTTTTTGTGTCTGATAAACTTGATTATCGTTGCGAAATGGCCAGTCAGCAAGGAGCAAATGGAGCTGTAAATCCTGATAAGAAGGATGTTGTTCAATATACGCAAGATATATTTTCTGATGGCTGCGATGTTGCTTTTGACGCCAGTGGTTCACAGGAAGCAATAGATGATGCTATAAAGATACTTAAGCCCGGTGGTACGCTGTTGATTATCGGCATTCCCGATTTTGACAGGTGGAGTTTCAGAGCAGACGAGATGCGCAGAAAAGAGCTGACGATAAAAAATGTTCGGCGACAAAATAGCTGTGAGCAAAAAGCAATAGATGCCATTGCACAGGGCAAAGTTGATCTTTCAACAATGGTAACGCACCGGTTTACGCTTGAAGAAGCAGACAAGGCATACGAATTGGTAGCCAATTACAAAGATGGAGTGATGAAGGCAGTGATAGAGTATAGTAAAGACTGATGATTTACGATTAAAGAATAGCGATTTTAGATTTTAGAAGTAATAATATCGCAAATCAAAACTCAAAAATCTATAATCTTCAATTAAGGAGAATGATTATATGGTATTTACGATTAAAGATTAGCGATTGAAGATTTTAGAAGTTAATTGTTAATGGTTTTGGAATCTGGCACATTGCCAAAATTATTGAAAATATTGTTTTTTGAACCAAAATTGAAAAAACAATCGTATTTTTGAATTATGAAATTACCCAGGGAAATAGAAAGTAAAATTGAAAAATTAAATACACTTTGTGTTAAATACAAGGTAAAAAAGTTATTTGTATTTGGTTCCATTGTTAAAGGGAATTTTAATGCTGAAACAAGTGATGTTGATCTAATTGTAGAAGTTGAAAATTTACCGCCGGAACAAAAGGGTGAAATTATAATGAAATTATGGACTGAACTTGAATTATTATTTTCAAGAAAGGTTGATTTAATAACAAATATGAATTTAAAAAATCCATATTTAAAAAAAGATATTGAAAATTCTAAAGTCTTACTTTATGATAGAGCGGGCTAAAAAATACCTGTACGATATTTTGTATTCAATAGATGCAATAAATCAGTTTTTGTTAAAAGTAAATTTTATTGAATATCAGAATGATTTGAAGACGCAAAGTGCAGTTGAATGACAATTGGGGATTATTGGAGAAGCTGTAAATAAATTCTCGAAGGAAAACCCTGATTTTGAATTGCAGAATACACGTGAAATTGTGAATTTTAGAAATAGAATAGTTCACGCTTATGACAGTATAGATGATAGTATTATTTGGGCTATCAAAACAAATCATTTACCATTTTTGAAAAATGAGATAGAGAAATTATTAAATGAGTAACCTGTACTCAATATAGGTTAATCGTAATAAACACCGGTGGAGTTTCCGTTCTAAGGGTCAACGGTTTAAAGGATAACCCTACGAAATAATATGTACTTTCATTATCAATTACTGTTCACCACTTAACCATTTAGGCATTCGTCATGCAGTATAGATAAATCGTTTAAGAAACTTTACAACCGGGTTATTATTATTAGGTAATTTTCGTACTACGGTAAGAAAAGGATTTAATAGAATGAGCGGAAAAGTCAGGAAATTGGTTGTTACGCCATAAACGGTTATCTCTTCAGCCCCCATGCTTTTTTTGTATAAGGCAAGGCCTTCGCCATCTTCTCCTGATGGTCTGCCTCCTTGATTGTAGTATGAGAAGCCATTGTTTGTGTACTGTTTGATTAAGTAGTAACTTAAAAAAGATGATAACCCGTTTTTATACCCGTTTTCATTTGCTCCTTTCAATAGCATGTATGCACGATCATCTTTTTCAAGGTTAAATTCCATACAATCAATAGAATTATCTGAAACTGAATATCTAAGATGTGCGATTCCGGATGTTAATAGTTTTTTTAATGTTGTCTCATTAAGGTTTTTAAGATAAAAAGGATTGTAATGTTTATTATATTTCCTTATTCTAATCTTTTTTGTGGATGAAAGAAGTTCTATTAGGGTACTTATGTTCCTTGTATCTTGAGATTCACTAATTTTTGGATTAATCTTTTTTCCTTTTTTGACATTCCTGCGGAATCGTTTACTCATCTCAATATTCTTGATCCCTTTATGTAAAGGAATAGCATATTCAACTCTTTTATTTTGGAGGTTTTTGTTTTTTGTATATTTCAATGAATGTTTATTATCGTAGGAATCAATTATAACTTTGTAATATGAATTTTTTCTGGCGTATTTAAAAATCGTATTTAAACATTTATTATGGATATCTTGATCTATTTTTATTAATGCCGGACCTGCATAAAAGTATAGAAATGATCTTGTTTTTCCTCCTTTAATTACTAAACCTGAAATCTTCCCAACTGTTTTTTCATTGATTGTAATATCAAGATAAACAGGTTTGTGATTAGTATCTGCAACTGCCTCAATCCATTTGGGTGATATAAACAAGCTGTAATGAAAGAGACTTAAATTTTTTCCCCATTCTTTATTTGATAGATCTTGTATCTTAATTTTCTCTGGCATTATTCTTATGGTTGCTTAAAGTGATTGTTCCGTCCACATGTTTCGGCTTAAACGAGAAATGGGGCTGAATGGTTTGGTTTTTTATTATCCTGATTTTTTGATGGGCATAAATGTAAAACTATGATTTAATAATTCAAAAAATAATGATAATCAATTCTTGGTGAGCAGGTATCTTTTTACAATGTTTGTTGTTCTCAACTTTATACTTAGTTTCAGCAAGAAAACATGACACGGATCGTCATTGCGTGGACGATAGGACGAAGACCGCCTGACCACTATTGAAAAACATTAACCCAACTTGGCTATAATCAAATCTACTCTCCATCATCCCAAACACTTACAA
>CBDUZZ010000082.1:0-17344 GCA_965371855.1 uncultured bacterium | reverse complement strand
TGCAAAGATACAAAAGTTATTGTATTATATACACTAAGTTAGTGCCATTATTCTCAGGAGGGGATTAAATTTATCGTAGTTAATTAAACCTCCGCACTCGAATGGTCACTGATAATTAGCCATTGACCTTTTATCTTTTGTATTACTAGAGTGAAATGGCCATTCAGCTCACCCGACTGATGAGTTAATTCAAAGCGACCGATAACAAACACTGTTTTTTTATCAATTTTTGAGATAACGAGATTTTTAAACTCTAAACTTCCCATTGCCTTTTTATCGGGATATCTTTTTTTGTAATTGTCCAGTGTTGCCTGCCAGCCATAAGTTGGTCCTTGCGAACCGACAAAAACCAACTTGTCGGAATGCCAGTATGTTTCCATGAATTTTTCAAGATCTCCGTTATTCCAGGCCTCAACCTGTTTATTCAACAGGGTTACTATCTCATTATTATCTTTAACGGTAAGTTTGTTTCCGGCAAATAAAGTTATCACAGGAAACATAATCATAAGTGATATTAGCAGTTGTTTTATTTTCATAATATTAAGTAATAAGTCGATAACGTAAATAGTATCATTATTTTTAGAACATTTTTAATCAATATAACTTGTTAAATGAAAATAAGAACCAATTGATTAATTCTTGTTGCTTAAGAGGCTCTACCGGGTTTAGGCTTCCGGATGAACATGCACATGATTCAATTTAGCAATTGAACCTTGGGAATCACATCACATTTTCAAACTCTTTCCACAGCGTATTTTTAGCTGGAGGAGGAGCCACAATGGTGACAGTCACCTTTTTTATCGGGTGAATAAACTCAACACGTCGGGCATGCAGACTTATACTCCCGTCTTTGTTCGATCGTGGAAAACCATATTTCAGATCACCTTTGATAGGACAACCAATCTTAGCCAGTTGACAGCGAATCTGGTGATGTCTTCCTGTTTTAAGATCAACTTCAAGAAGATAGTAATTAGCAGACCTCGAAATAAGTTTATAATTCAGGATTGCCAGTTTAGCTCCGGATCTGAGTTTTAGAAAAGCATGTGACCTATTCTTTTCGGAGTTTTTCAAAAGATAATGGCGCAATTCACCCTCGTCCTTATCCGGCAAATTATTAACCAATGCCCAATATGTTTTTTTAATCTCCCTGTCCTGGAGCATTTTGTTCAACCTGACTAATGCTTTGCTGGTACGGGCAAAAACAACCACCCCGCTTACAGGCCTGTCTATACGATGAACTAAACCAAGGTACACATCACCCGGCTTGTTGTACTTTTTCTTGACATACATTTTCACTTTGTCAAGTAATGATTCATCACCGGTATCATCTCCCTGAACTAACTCTCCGGCAGTTTTATTTACCGCAATAATATGATTGTCTTCGTATAATATATCCACCTTTGTAATTGAAAATTAATTATTGATTATTAAATATCATCACATCCCCACATCATAAATCATCACATCCCCACATCATAAATCCTACATCCCCACATCGTACATCCTTACATCCCCAAATCCTAATACTGTTCCCTTTCATTAGGAAAATCTTCATTTTTAACATCCTGCACATAATTACGGACTGCCCCGGTAATTTCAGCAAAAAGATTATGATAACGCCGCAGGAAACGGGGTGAGAACTCCTGGTTAACACCCAACATATCATGCAGTACTAACACCTGACCATCTACACATTTCCCGGCGCCAATACCAATTAAAGGAATGATCAACTCTTCGGCAACTCTTTTAGCCAGAACTGCCGGAATCTTCTCCAGCACAATACTAAAACATCCGGCATCCTGAAGCATATGGGCATCTTCAATAAGTTTTTCTGCTTCATCTTTCTGTTTTGCCCTTACTGTGTAAGTCCCGAATTTATGAATTGATTGTGGCGTTAACCCCAAATGTCCCATTACAGGTATCCCGGCAGATAGTATCCTTGATACTGACTCTAAAACTTCCCTGCCACCCTCCAGTTTAACGGCATCGGCAGCTGTCTCTTTCATTATTCTGATAGCTGAAGTAAGAGCCTCTTTTGAGTTCCCCTGATAAGTTCCAAAAGGCATATCTACTACTACTAATGCCCTATGCACACCCCTTACTACCGATGCCCCGTGATAGATCATCTGGTCAAGTGTAATAGGCAATGTTGTTTCCCAACCGGCCATCACATTCGAAGCAGAATCACCTACCAGAATCACATCCACTCCTGCAGCATCCACAATCTTTGCAAGTGAGTAGTCATAAGATGTAAGCATAGATATCTTCTCACCTTTCATCTTCATCTCACTCAACACATGAGTAGTTACTTTCTTTGCCCGCTGGTTCATTGCTACTGACATAGGATTTTTGATTTATTGATTAGTTAATTTGTTGATGTGATGATTTACACATTCTCTTTTCATCCTTAATTCCTGCATCCAAATTCCCCTCACAAGGACGTGTCAAAGTTACAAAAATGTATTACAAACTACTATTCAATCATACCAATAACAGTTTTCACAACATTCTCTGCTCCTGTGGCTATCTGGTCAATTGTAGCATCCAGCATATAACAGGGAGTTGTTGCAACTTTGTATTTACGATCAACAACAACCTCTCCATGGGTAGTAAAGCGATGTTTTGCTCCCATCTCTTCCAAAGCTTTTATTGTACCTGCATCATTTCCTATTGTCACCTCGGCACCATCAAGAACCTTAGCTATCACTACCGGAGAAATGCACAATGCACCAATCGGTTTTCCGGCTTTACAGGTTTCCAGAATAACTTTTTCAATCTCATCATCTACAGTGCAGTTAGCTCCGTCAAAAGCGAAAGTAGAAAAGTTCTTTGCCACACCAAACCCTCCGGGAAACAACAGTGCATCAAAATCTTTTTGATCATACTCCAACAAAGACTTAATATCTCCCCGTGCAATCCTGGCCGATTCAATCAGCACATTTCTTTTCTCGTCAGCCGGCTGACCGGTAAGATGATTTATCACATGAAATTGTTCAATATTGGGTGCAAAAATCTGATAGTTTGCTCCAGCTTTGGCTATAGCCAATAAAGTAAATACAGATTCGTGTATTTCTGCTCCGTCAAACACACCACAACCTGAAAGTACTACTGCAATATTTTTTTTTGTTGCCATTTTGATTATAATTTATATTTGTTTACTAAATTAAAGAATTTTTAAATAAAAACTATGATGAAACGGGTTTTTATAGGTTATAAATGTGACTCTTTGCCTGATCTGGTTTTCGCGACAGATAGAATAAAAGCAACATTAAAGGATGCATCTGTAAAGTGGGCTACACCTCTCTACTGGCATATCACATCACATTTTATCGGACAGGTCACTAACAGCAAAATCAGCATGCTAAAAAAAATAATTAATGAAGTTGCCGGCAATAGCATCCCATTCTCAGTTTCTATAAAAGAGATAGGGTTTTTCCCTTCACCCGATCGACCGAGAATATTATGGGCAGGCACTAACCCTGCAGAAGAATTAGCCAAACTATATGACGAAACCGGCAATTTACTTCAACAGGGAGGATTTGAAATTGACAACAGATCTTATGCACCACATATCACATTAGCCCGTATAAAACGCTGCAATGACACATATATCACAAAACAAATTGCAAACGATTTCAAAAACCACATCTTTGGCACAGTAAATATCAACGAGATAATTCTTTACGAAAGCAGGCTCTTCCTCAAAGGAGAAAAATATATACCTATATATAAAGCAGAGATGTTGTAATTAATTGAAATAGCTCCTTAGTAACAAGTTTTATTAACACCCTACAAGTATGATATTCCGAAATTTGCCATTAATCCTGAATAAGTGAAAACAGATAGGTAAACCCAAAATGGAAGGCTATCTGGTTGAAATGGGTAGTAGTTGAATAATCGCGTATTCCATATAAAGATGTCTCATCAGAAGGAGATGTCAGGTTAATTTGTTGAAGATCTCCTTTACTATACCCTGTAGAATATGTAAAACCCACGGTAAGTCTGTACTTTTTTCCATACCAAACAGTTCCGGCAGACAGGTGATAAAGATTAAGATAACCAATAGAAGGAACATAATTCTCCTCCCTCGAAAGACGCTGTTCATCATAATTATTAAAATCGGTACGAAGGCCACTTAAAAATGAGAAATTATCAGTCATTTTTATGATATAACCGATAGCTACATTAACAACTGGTCGCAAGGCGGTTTGCATTGTTTTAAACGGCAAATTATCATCATCAGGTAGGTTCACATATTCTTCATTGCCTGTTCCAAGCTTTAACAAACTGTATGGTTTTACACGTGTAGTAGATAAAAGACGAATGTAAATACTATGATTTTCTCGAACAAAAGAAGCACCAAAATCAAACATCCATGGTGTTCGGTGTACTGTAGTAGTTTTATCTCTATATGATAAACTGTATGCTAATTCTCCTTGTGTAGGAATATCAACATACTCATTTCTAATCAAACGACCATTTATAAATGGGAGACTAGCTTTTGGAGTAGTTATAGTTAGTCCAAACATAAAGTTATCATTATCATAATTAACTCCAACTTTCCATATCAAACCAATATTGCTATAACCAAAATCCTCATAATAGTTATGCGTACTAATTGGTTTAACATCATTTACGTTCGAGGCAAACACCTGTGCCATTTGAGTATTCTGAAAATCCAGAGTTCTTATCGCAACAAACTGAGATATCCCGATTCCAATTTTCGAATTAAGGAATCTTTTTGCCATTCCACCCCCTACCCAATCCTCCCTAATTTTGTTTTGATATTTATAAATACCTATATAATACTCGTCACCAGGCAAACTACTAATAACATCATAATTAATGATGTTTTTAACCGAAAACAATGTATTGCTATTATTTAAATTCATTACTGCATATGTAATATTAAAACCCGGATGCTTTTTATTTTTTAACACCCCGGATACTATAGATGGTGCATTTGTCAACCCACTAGTTTTCAAATCCAAACCATCACCGGCACCATTTTTAATATTATAGACGTTAAAATAAAATGCATTACCGGAAAGAGAAATACCTGAGTTCTCTACAAAAGCCAAAGAACCCGGATTATAATAAATACCACTATTATCAAATGTGCCGTTAACTGCAGCACCTCCAAGCAAGGCAGATGTATTACCAACCTGACTAAGCCAATAATTACTATCCTGAGAAAAAAGCAGTGTTCCTGAAAATAGAAAACAGACAATTAGATATGCAAATTCTCTCCTAAATAAATATAATCTGTTATATCCTTTCATTATAACTTATAACTTTTCAGTCCAAACAAAACAATTATCAACATCAATTTCAGGTAGATGTTCAAAAAACCCATAAACAGATGAACCGCTACCCGACATGGATACATATACAGCTCCAATTTGATAAAGATAATCCTTTATTTTTTTTATTTCCGGATATTGCGTAAAAACACTTTGTTCAAAATCATTAACTAATTTTCCCTTCCATTCAGATACGGGAAGATTTATTACATCTTTCACACTAAACTCCGGTTGCCCGGGCATAACAAATTTATAAGCATCAGGAGTAGAAACATGAATATCGGGTACTAATAAAACAAAATAATAGTCTGCTATATTTAGGTCAACAGGCTTCAATATATCACCAATACCTGTTGCATATTGTGGGATGTTATCAATAAAAAGGGGGCAATCGGCACCTAATTGAACGGCGTATTCCTTCAAATGCTCTTTTGATAAATTCAGTTCAAAAAGATTATTCAATAACATAAGCATCGAAGCTCCATCGGCTGATCCGCCCCCCAAACCGGCACCAAATGGAATGCTTTTGTGCAAATGAATCTGAATAGACCCTATGTCATAATCTGCTTTTAAAAGTTCAAGTGCTTTAATACATATGTTTTTTTCAGCCGGAGCATCAACAATTATTCCCGTATTATTCCAAACAAAAGATTTGTTATTGTCTTTGTTATGAACAACCTCCAAAATGTCTTTTAACCCAACAGGCAAAAAAACAGTTTCAATATTATGGTAATTATCAGGGCGTTTTTCAATAACAGAAAGCCCCAGATTAATCTTAGCATTCGGGAAAGAGATCATGCGTAATAGTTTCGAAATTTATAATATGCAAAATAAAAAAGTTTTCAACAATCCATGTTAATTTCATCTTAATAATCATTTTAACATTTATGATTGAGGGGTTAATATTTTCTTAATTTTGCAATCCACATCAAATATAACCATAATGGCTGATAAAAAATATTCCGGTAAAAAACAACAACCTTCAGCATATCTCGTAATGGGAAAAATGCCCCCTCAGGCACTTGAACTTGAAGTTGTTGTTCTTGGTGCACTTTTATTGGAACAAGATGCTTTCGCAACAGTATCTGAGATTCTTAAACCCGAATATTTTTATCAAGAGTCTCATCAGTACGTTTTCCAGGCTATTACAAATCTATTCATGCAACAGCAACCCATCGACATGCTGACGGTTATGGAAGAACTGAAAAAGATGGGAAAATTGGAAGCTATTGGTGGTGCTTTCTATATTTCACAACTTACAACCAAAGTAGCATCAGCTGCTCACATCGACTATCATGCACGTATTATCTGGCAAAAATATCTTCAACGTGAAATCATCCGTGTTTCCAGCGAATTACAAACAAAATCTTACGATGAAACAATTGATGTGAATGATCTTCTGGAAGAAGCAGAAAATTCATTCTTCTCACTTTCACAAGGTCAAATGAAGCGAGAGGCAATACAAATAAACCCGGTAATAGATGAAGCTATTGCACGAATAAAAGAAGCCAGCAAACGTGAAGATGGTTTAAGTGGTATTGCATCAGGATTTACTGACCTTGACAGGATCACTTCCGGATGGCAGAAATCAGATCTTATAATTATAGCTGCACGTCCGGCAATGGGAAAAACAGCTTTAATGTTGACAATGGCACGCAATATTGCTATTGAATTTAAACAGCCTATTGCAATATTTTCACTTGAAATGTCTAACATACAACTTGTGAATCGTCTTATTGTTTCGGAAACTGAACTACCCTCAGAAAAAATTAAAAATGGGAACCTTAAGTCATGGGAATGGGAGCAACTTGACCATAAGGTTAGTACTCTGATAGATTCTCCAATGTATATTGATGATACGGCAGGATTATCGATATTCGAATTACGTGCCAAATGCAGAAGATTAAAATCAAAATACGATATCGGGATCATAGTTATCGACTACTTACAGTTGATGAATGCCAGTGGTATGAGTCCGGGCAGCCGTGAGCAGGAGGTGAGTTTAATCTCCCGTTCTTTGAAGGGTCTTGCCAAAGAGCTTGATGTGCCTATTATTGCCCTGTCGCAGCTTAACCGTGGTGTGGAGTCACGTACCGGTGATGCCAAACGCCCACAGCTCTCTGACCTTAGAGAATCAGGAGCAATTGAGCAGGATGCCGATATGGTTCTGTTTATTCACAGGCCGGAATACTACAAAATAACAGAAGATATTGACGGAAATTCTCTTCTTGGAATAGCTGAAATTATTATTGCAAAACACCGAAATGGTGCAACAGCTGATATAAAACTTAGATTCAGACAGGAATTAGCTCGTTTTCAAAATATTGATGATATTGATGCTTCTGCTCAAGATTTCTATCATGCTGAAAATGATAACCAGCAGACAATACCATCAAAATTAAACAATGATTCAGTAAAAGCTACATCTTTTTCTATAGGGAATAATGGTGGAACATCTGGTTTCCATACAGATGGATCTAATGATCCTGCACCTTTTTAAATTTAAGTATTAAGGGTTGGCATTTGTTTTTGCCATAATTCGAAATATTTTTGTTTAGATTTGAATAGTTCTTTATGAGAGCCTGACTCGATTATTCTTCCTTTTTTCATTACTTTTATTTCATCGGAATTTAACACTGTACTTAATCGGTGTGCAATCATGATAATGGTTTTTCCTTCCGATTTCAAGTTCCTGATTACATTCATTATTTCCTCTTCACTTTCAGAATCTAAAGCTGAGGTAGCTTCATCTAAAATTATTATTTCAGGTTTACGATAAAGCACTCGTGCAAAGGCAATTTTTTGACGTTGACCTCCTGAAAGAGCTAGTCCATTTTCACCAACATCGGTAAAAAAGCCTTCGGGAAGTTCGTCGATGAATTTTTGGATTCCTACCTCCATGCTTATTTTCATGATTATATTCATATCCGGTTCGAAATCACCAATTGCAATATTCTCGGCAATGCTGCCTTTAAATAGATTTACATTCTGCGGAACAACGCCTACCATTTTGCGAAGTGAATAATTATCTACCTGTGTAATATCAATATTATTGATGAAAATTTTACCTTGTGTAATTGGATAAATATTTTGAAGCAGATGTATTAATGTAGATTTCCCTGAACCGCTTTCGCCAACAATAGCCGTAATCTTACCTTTCTCTATTTCTAAACTAAAATTCTTAAATACATCAACCCTGCTACCATAACGAAACGAAATATTTTGAAAACTTATATCTCCCAATATCTCTTTTGTAAGTACGATTTTGTTTTCGCGTTCTTGGTCTAAATCCATAATTTCAAATAAACGGTCTGATGCTATAAAAGCATTTTGGATAGTTTTGTTTACATTGATAAGAGAATTTAAAGGGCCTGTAAAGTAGCCCAATATGGCATAAAACGACATCAATTCGCCCGGAGTAAGTTCATTTGACAGAACAAAATAAGCACCTGCCCAAAGAACAACAACGGTAAAAATACGCGAAAAGAAAGTGGTGGAATAAGAAGCAAATACACCATTTAAACCGGAAGTGTATCCTGTATTTAACAATTTAATGAAACTATTCTCAGTGCGAATATTAAAAAAGTTTTCAATTCCAAAGCGTTTAATTGTACTAACGGTATTAATTGATTCAACAAGATGACTTTCTAATTCGGCAGACTGCTCCATTATTTTGCGCTCTGTCTTTTTGTTAAGTTTGTTGGTAATGATGTATAAAGCTATGTATAACGGTATAATAATCATTACAATAAAAGCCATCTTCCATGAGTAGATAAACATCAGAACAAATGAAAATGCAACAATCAAAACATTGACAATTAAGCTGATTAACGTATTGTTAATAAAAGCACGGATTTTAACTGCATCACTAATTCTTGAAATAATTTCGCCCGTTTGCATGGTATCGAAAAACCGTTGTGGAAGTTTTAAAAGATGCTTGTAGTATCCCAGAATTAAACGCGCATCAATCATCTGACCTGTTTTTAAAGTGAATACGGTTTGAAATATACCCAATAGTACCTGCACCAAAACAATAACTATCATGGCAATACTCATAAGGTTAAGCAAGTTTTTGTTACCGTTTATAAAAACAAAGTCCGTTAGTTTTTGTATGTATATTGATGTTGACAGTCCGAGTATTGAAAAGAATATTGCTCCGATAAGAGCTTGAATCATTACTGTTTTGTGTGGTTTTAATAAGAAAAACAAGCGAGCAATATTTGATACTCTTTCGTTTTTCACTTCAAAACCTTTACCGGGAACAAGAATAACAAGTACCCCTGTCCAATCTTCCAAAAACTCTTCCTTTTTCAGTTTTTTTATTTCGCCTGTTCCGGGATTCATTATGTCTATTTGTTTCTCTGTCACTTTCAGAATAACCACATAGTGCAACAGGTTTTTCTTTTTTATGTGCAGATGGGCTATAGCAGGTTTTGGAATTTTCAGCAGTGCATCGTAATTGCCTTTTACACCTTTCGCAATAAAACCGAGTTTTTCAGAAGCTTCAATCAAACCTAAAATATTTGTTCCCTTGCGGTCGGTATTGGCATATTGACGGATTTTGGAAACGGGAATATGCAAATTGTAATATGCTGAAACCGACATCAAACAAGCAGCTCCACAATCCATTATGTCTCTTTGCTTAACTTTTATTTTATGTTTCGATATTCCCATTGGTGGTTAGTTTTCCTATGTTTTATGTTTAATTTCGTTAGGGTCAAGCCAATCGGAAATTTTATCGTAAAACAGTTGGGCAAGCGTTCGTTTTGTTAAATAGAAATTAGCATTTACAGTCATCCCCTTTTTCACACTTACCATTTTGTTTTGATAAGAAAGTTGAGTGCTTTTTAATGAACATCTGATTTTGAAAGTTGGCACTCCTTTTTCTGACACATTAATATCCTTAGCTATTTCAACAACTCGTCCTTTTAGCATACCCCATTGATTAAAATTAAAAGCATCCACTCTGAATTTTACTTCCTGATTATTTTTTATCAGCCCGATATCAGAAGTTGAAACAAATGTCTCCACTATTAAATCAGCAGTAGGACTTATGGTGCAAATTTCCTGATTTGGATAAACCACACTCCCTTCTTTTAATCCTGTAAGTTTTTGAACATAGCCGGTGATTGAAGATATAACAAAGTATTTTTCAAAATCTTCATTCAAATCATTTATTTTTTCACTGAGATTGTAAAGCTGAGTATTATTATTATTAAGTTGATTATGCCATGCTGCAAGTTGGTTGTCGAATATTTTATTGTATTGCAGCTTATTGCTTTCATACTTAAAAGATGCCTGCTCTAATTCTGCCGAAGGAATCACTTCTTTGTCATATAGTTGTTTTTGTCGCAGATACTCTTTTCGGGTAATGGCCATTTGCGATTTCTGAAAACTTAAATCCGCTTGAAACTTTCTAAGTTCCTGTTTGTATAGTAGGGTGTTTAATTTTTCAAGATTTGACGGAGCATATGTTAAATAGATTTGCTATCATAGTGAATTTCATCTATTTAAAAGCATTAAATTGAATATTTAAGCATAAAAATCGCTCATAATTAAACAAGTTTCAAATATTTATCTGATAAATAATGATTTAGATTATTATTTCCTCTTTTGAAGTTTATATCTTAAAAATAGAAATAAACTACAAATAGATATAGATACTATCATAGGAATGAAGTTGGTAAGCAAAAATTCATAGTCAAAAACATCAACTTCCCCTACTCGTATGTATTTAATTGAAATATTGATTCCCAACCATACAATTATTACACCAATATTTATAAATAGAAATTTTAACTTATTATTCATATCACGATACTTTTATTGATTTAATTGTTTTATTGCACATCCAAAATAAGTTGATATGACACAAAACGTATCATATCAACTTCATATTAATTAATGAGTAAATCCTCTATACCAGTTGGGTTGCTCACCCCCGCTCATGCGCGATTGTATCGCGTTCCGTTACTGACAAGTAGTAAGCTGAAAATTTTAATCCCTTTGCAAACTTTCAACTAATTAACATGAACAACCAGATACTTTGATGTACTCCAGAATTTATCCTTATCCTCTATTTTCAAAATAAGCGCTCCTTCCGAATTCATTTCTAAATTGTATGACCCCTCAGGATGACTTGTTAACAACTTTGCCTTCGGTCTGAAAAGAGGAATTGAATCCACTTCACGAATATCAATACGAGTAAAATAGTCACTGTCGAAATCACCTTCAAGAATTTTTTTCTTACTAAACAGCCCATCACTGCTAATGATATTCTGCTCTTTAAGCTCTTTTTTCGTTCCAAACACGTAATAGCCACGATATAGTTCCTCTGTTGTCTCTTTCAGTTTTCTATCGACAGCCAATGCTTCTGCATGGATAGAATCCAAAGCTTGTTCCAATCCTTCAACGGTAAAATTCAGATTTGCAATTTTAATATTTTTTCTCTTAAGATCCTCACTCAGTTTAACTATCTCCAAAGTTTTTTCTTTCAGTTGCCTGTTCAATCTTCCAACCAATTTTTTTAATGCCACATTATCCTTGTCATCAAGTTTTATTTTCTTCTCCAATTCAGCAATTTTCTCTTTATTCTTAAGCATTAACTCATAAATAGCCTTTATATCATTATTAATCTTCTCTTTCATTGTTGCCGAAGATATGTTATCATTCGATCGGGCATTTAATGCAATAATACTCTCCTTCTCCTTTATCTGTTGTAAATTATCATCAATCTCAACCAGTGAACCTATAAGATCATTCATTTGACGGTCTTTCTCAATGGTAACCATATACAACGAATCATTTTGTTTTTTCAACTCCGATGAACCCGACCCTGTACAGGACGAAATAAGTACAGGAACAATAATAAATAATATAAGCTTTTTCATATAAATAGTATTTAATAATTAAAGAATCTATATCTCAAAATTAGTGACTGTATTTAGTAATTAGTGTCTGCAAAAAAACATGACACGAATCGTCATTGCGAGGACAATAGGACGAAGCCTGCCTGCAGCAGGCAGGCAATCTATTGATTTAATAGAGATTACTTCACTCGTACCTCGTTCGCAATGACGCAAACCTCTAAATTTGATAGTTTTCTTGCAGACACTAATTATCTCAAATCCAAAATCCCACATCCAAATATCGTAAATCCAAATATCCAAACATCCAAAATCCCGTCACTTTCCTTCCAACACAATAACAATCTCTCCTTTAACGGTTTTTAAAGAAAAATATTGCTCCAGTTCTTCAAGTGTTCCTCTTTTATTCTCTTCATAGAGTTTAGATATCTCACGCGAAACAGATGCCTTTCTGTCAGCTCCCACAACCTCACCAAGCTGATGCAATGTTTTTACCAGACGATAAGGTGATTCATAAAATATCATTGTACGAGTTTCATCCATTAATGCCGTGAGCCTTTTCTGCCGACCTTTCTTCTGCGGCAGAAAACCTTCAAAACAAAAACGTTCATTCGACAGACCTGATACTACAAGAGCAGGAACAAAAGCTGTTGCACCCGGTAAACACTCCACTTCAATATCCGCATCAATACATTTTTTCACTATCAGAAAACCAGGATCAGAAATAGCAGGAGTACCTGCATCTGTAATTAATGCAGCATCCTCACCACCTTTAATCCTGGAAATAGTCTTTTCAACAGTCTTATGCTCATTAAATTTATGATGAGAAATCATGGGAGTACTAATCTCATAATGCCGTAACAAATTACCCGATTTGCGGGTATCCTCAGCCAGAATGAATGAAACCTCCTTCAGCACCTTGAGAGCTCTAAGGGTGATATCCTCCATATTTCCAACAGGAGTTGGTACCAGATACAATTTACTCATAAAAAACGACGCTTTACAATCTTAAAAAATGAACTTGACACCTCACTCTCTGTATCCCAGTCAAAATTTGATACTAAGAATTTATTTGCATCATCAAAGTTGCTCATCCTGTTCAACTGGTCAAGGGTTTGATTAAACAGATCCGAATTCCCGCCAAACAGTTCACGCTGATAATAAAAGCGATCATTAATGCCCATTGCCTTACGAACATCATCAACAGGCTTCGTAAACAACAGATCATTCTCAGTCTTTTTTATACTGACCTTCTCATTAATTGCATTTTTCTCTTTTTGCAAAACATCCGCAAGCGTTGCCGAACTGTCAGCAGGCTTTCTCCTTTTATCCTCAGGTTTATCTCTCTTCCCTAAATGTTCTATTTTCTTTTCCGGCTCTTTATGTTTCTCTTTTTTTGTAATTATTTCTTTCTTAACCTCTTGAGTTTCGATGACTTCTTGCTGCGGAACACTCTTCACTTCTTCATTTTTATCAAGACCACCTGCCTCCTCAGAAAAAAACCTTTTACTTGACTCTGCTGTCTTGACTTCATCAACACCACTCATTACAGTTGCTTCTTTAGCTTCAGGAATTATCACAGGCCTTTTATCCTCAACCTGAAGAGGATTTATCGCCACTTCACCAAACTCTTGATTTAACAATGATATCTCTTCTTCTATATTTCTGATTTTTGTTTTTGCCAGATTAACAAAAGCGCTGTTCACAAGAGTTTCACCTCTGAAAGAATCCATCAAATGTTGAACTTCTTTCAGGTCATTAATAATGATGTTGATAAGAGTTTCTTTCTTCATATGTTTAATTTAATAATCGTATTTTTTTTTGTTACTTTTACAAAGGTAATGATTGCATTTAAATAACACCGCTGTTAATAATGTTTCTTGAGAGTAAGGCAAATAGAGACAATAAAAAAGGTTGGATCGAAGTAATTACAGGCTCAATGTTTTCGGGCAAAACAGAGGAGTTATTACGACGACTCAAACGGGCTCGTATAGCAAACCAAAAAGTAGATATATTCAAACCAAAGATTGACATCCGTTACAGTAACGAGAACGTGGTTTCGCATGATAATAACTCCATACACTCCACTTCTGTTGATTCGTCAGGCAATATCTTACTTTTGACCGGAGATGTTGATGTTGTGGGTATTGATGAAGCACAGTTTTTCGACAACGGACTGGCAGATGTGTGCATTAATTTAGCAAGCCAGGGAATACGTGTTGTTGTTGCCGGATTGGATATGGACTTTAAAGGAATACCTTTTGGCCCTATCCCTGGTTTACTTGCCATTGCCGAATATGTTACTAAAGTACATGCCATTTGCATGCGGTGTGGTGATCTGGCACATTTCTCTCACCGGTTGAGCGATGATGATAAAACAATTCTTCTTGGTGAAAAACAGGAATATGAACCTTTATGTCGTTCATGTTTTGCTGAAGCAACAAAGAGAATTACGAATTGAGAATTACAAATTGAAAATGGAGAATGAAGAACTTAGGAATGAATAATCTGGACAATCAAATAAACACATTAACTCATTAGCTCATTAACTCATTACCAATGCCTAACTACAATCTTCAGATACTTACTCAATTTGCTAACGGATCATTAACCGGAAACAAGGACATGAAGATATCCAGGCTTCTGATCGATAGCCGTAAAGTCTTTGCTCCTGAAGAAACTATTTTCATTGCCTTGAAAGGTCGAAATCACGATGGACACAAATTCATTGAAGAGCTTTATCAAAAAGGGATGAGAGCTTTTTTAGTATCTGATGACATTGATACCAAAAAATATCCGGATGCATCATTTATTTTTGTTGATGACACATTAAAAGCTCTGCAGGCAATAGCAGGCAATCACAGAAAGGAGCTTAACGTACCGATACTTGCAATAACAGGCAGCAATGGAAAAACAATTGTTAAAGAATGGCTGTTTCAGTTGATAGGCTCTGACAAAACGGTTATTCGCTCTCCCCGTAGTTTTAACAGTCAGGTAGGAGTGCCCCTTTCATTATGGTTACTGGATGATCATGCAGGTCTGGGTATTATCGAAGCCGGAATTTCAAAACCGGGTGAAATGGAGTGGCTACAAAAAATAATTGCACCTGACAACGTATTAATAACTAACATAGGACAGGCACACCAGGAAAATTTTGTTACGGAAGCAGATAAACTGGAAGAAAAACTGAAACTATGCAAAGATGCATCAACTATCTACTACTGCCGTGACCACACAACTGTTCATGATAAAATAAATAGTCTGTATCCTAACCATAAAACCATCTCCTGGGGTAAAGACTCTGACTCTAACCTGAAAATCCTTTCGGATGAGATTAGTGAAACAGGAAGAACCATTAAGCTTACATGGCAAAACAGTTTATTCTCAGTAAACATTCCTTTTCCCGACAATGCATCTTTTGAAAATGCTATGCATACTATCCTGTTTGCACTGAATAATGGTATCTCCACAGATAAAATTACAGAACATATTAACTCCCTTACGGGTGTAAGTATGCGCCTTGAGGTTATTGAAGGCATAAACAACTGTTTGCTTATTGATGATGCCTATAATCTTGACTTGAACTCTCTTGAAATAGCTCTTGATTTCCTGAATCAACAAGGACAAAAAAAGGGATTATCAAAAACGGTTATTCTTTCAGATATTCTTCAATCAGGCCTGACGGAAAAAGTGCTTTATGAAAAGGTTACGAACCTCATAAAAGAGAAGAAAGTTGATCGGTTGATATGTATAGGACAATCTATCAGCCGGAATATAAATCTGAATGACTTAAATGCCGAAGTATATAACTCAACAACCGAGTTTCTCCAACAGATATCTCTGTCAAGATTTAAAAATGAAGCTATCCTGCTGAAGGGAGCCAGATACTTCTCGTTCGAAAGGATACGTAACCTGCTTGAATACCAAACGCACCGCACAGTTCTTGAAATTAATCTGAATGCTCTAACTCATAACCTACATGTTTTCCGCAAGCAGTTAAAGCCTAAAACCATGCTTATGGTTATGGTAAAAGCATTCTCATACGGCAGCGGTTCATTCGAGATAGCTAACCTGTTACAGCATCAAAAAGTTAATTATCTTGGTGTTGCATACGCCGATGAAGGTGTCGACCTGCGACTTGCAGGCATTACACTTCCTATCATGGTGATGAACCCCGATGTCAGGAGCTTCCCTATAATGCTTCAATATGGATTGGAACCGGAGATTTATAATATAGACTTACTCAAAGAATACAACAAAATAGTTACAGAACAGGGAATGGAAAAAATGCCCATTCATATAAAGATTGATACAGGTATGTCAAGACTTGGGTTTTTCCCTGATGATATTCCTGAACTGATTGAAACACTGATGCGACTTCCTGGAATCTATGTGAAATCTGCTTTTTCCCACCTTGCAGGAAGCGAAGATTCCACACACGATATATTTACAAACCAACAGATATGTAAGTTTACGGAAGCATCAAAGCAGCTAAAAAAAGGTGTCGGCTATTCATTCATTCGTCATATCCTTAACTCTGCAGGAATAGAGCGGTTTCCGCAAGCACAGTTTGAGATGGTGCGTATGGGAATAGGTCTTTATGGTATTAGCACCACAAATAATCAGGACATCAGGAATGTTATTTCCCTGAAAACATACATCACGCAGATAAAGAATATTCCTGCTTTTGAAACAATTGGTTATGGGCGCCAGGGTGTGCTTAACCACGATGCCCGTATTGCTGTTATACCGGTAGGTTATGCCGACGGCCTCAATAGAAGACTTGGAAATGAGAAAGGTAAATTGTTGATAAATGGCCGCTTTGCACCAATAATCGGGAATGTATGTATGGATATGTGTATGGCTAATGTGACTAACATCATGGCAAAAGAGGGTGACCACGTAACTGTTTTTGGCGAAGAATATACCGTATCACAAATTGCTGAAAACTGCAACACAATACCTTATGAGATTTTAACCGGCATAGGCAGGCGGGTTAAGAGGGTATATTTTTCGGAATAAATACGGACAATGTTCCGGGTTTCGGGTTTCGAGTTCCGGGTTTCGGGTTCTGAGTTTCGGATTCCGGGTCAAACCTTGAACCTTGAACCCTGAACTCAGAACCTTGAACCTTGAACCTTGAACCTTGAACCTTGAACCTTGAACCTTGAACCT
>CBDUZZ010000081.1:0-17839 GCA_965371855.1 uncultured bacterium | reverse complement strand
TTGCTTTAGAATTACCAATGTTTATTGTACTTTTGGAACTGCGAAACTTGAGTAATAAATATTTAAAACAGATGATCCGGCAGCATTCAGATGATGATAAGATGATTGGTGCAATTTGTGCAGCTCCAATGGTGCTGGGAAAGATGGGTATTTTAGAAAATAAAGAAGTTACTTGTTATCCCGGATTTGAAAAATATCTTAAAGGAGCAAACATTTCATCAAATCCTGTTGAATCATCAAAGAATATTATTACAGGGCAAGGAGTTGGAGCTGCCATGAAGTTTGCACTGGAACTGGTTTCACAATTAACTGATAAACAAACCTCAGATGAGTTGGCTAAAAAGATGGTAGTATAAAAAGATAAAAAGGGACAGCTTATGAAAACTAATCCCTTTTTATTAACCTAACCCAAATCTATGAAAAAAAATCTACTAAAATACTTACAAAATCTATACCAAATCTAAACACTTTTGAAAATTAACTTCACTTATTTATACTTAAGTAAAAAAATAAAGTTTCATATTTAACCTATTTTAACAAAAAAGTAACAATCAACTTTGTAACAATATGATTTATCATTTTAAACGTAGTTCATTTTTTATACTTTTACAACAATAATAAATAGGTTTGATTTATACTTTTATCCATAAATTCTAAAATCCCGGAAATGAAAAAAACAGCCTTAACAATATTGATTATTACATTTAGTATCACAGCATTTTCCCAAATTCCTCCAAACACATTGGGACTCCGTTTGGGTGGCGGTTTTGGTTTTAATTTTGAAGCATCTTACCAACGTGCATTTACAGAAAAAACAAGAATGGAATTAGGTATGGGAATGGGTGTTGACTCGGGAAACACAGGATTTAATATTTCCGGCACTTACCAATGGGTATGGAATATCGAAGGAGGTCTTAACTGGTTTGCAGGACCCGGGGCTCAAATAGGTAGTTGGGCAGGTAATTTATATATGGGACTTCACGGACAGACAGGAATAGAATATCTATTTTCTGAAATCCCTATCCAAATTGCTATAGATACAAGGCCAACAATTGGAATCGTTAATGCAGCAAATGATTTTGAAATTAATGTCAATGTAGCAATAAGATACGTATTCGGAAAATAAGAGTATATAAAATAGCCAAAAGCCTGAACGATTCAGACTTTTGGCTATTTTACGACAAAACGTTATTTTTAATTTCCTTTTTTCTCACTTCCCTTACTATCATTACATTCAACTTTTCCACTATAACTAATTGAATTTTTACCCTGACTGTTTATGGTCACTGAACATCCCCCATTGTATGTTATAGCCATTGTAACATCATAATAGTCTTTATCTCTTATTCGAAAAGCATAAAGAATTTTTCGTTTTTTTTCATTGAACTCTAACTTCTCATTCTCGACCTTCCCATTAAAAACCATTCCTACATTACCATCATAATGGCTGGTATATGATCTGCCAAAGAAAGGCAAATCAGCATCAACCGAATCATTCTGAATTTTTATTGTTCCCGGATTACTAATCAAGTCTATCGATCTCATTCCAGTAGGAAAAGCTCTGTCAGCATCAAAAATAAAATTACGATTTTCTATAATTTTCTTGGTTTCAATAAATTGTTCATCTCTTTTCTCATGCTTTGCTTTTTTCTTTTCCTTTTTTTTATCACTTTTTTGAGCTTCAGTCAAAAAGCTTATTCCAAACATCAAAATAATTGAAATAACTAACAATCTAAAATTTGTTTTCATCACTTAAATTTTTATGGTTAAAACCGATAATTATCAAAATTCATACCAAAATACGCTATACAACAAAAAAACAATTTCACTTTTGAAAAGTTCATTAAAATAATTAATCTTACCTTGCATTTTTATATATTTACACAAATGTGATTATCAATTAGGGAAATCCCGATTAAAATGAACTTGTTTTAAATCCATAATGAAAATGAAAAAGTTTATTCTGTTTTTTTTTATCATAGCAATAACTACAGTATTATTTGCACAAGAGGTTAAAACACAAAATCAAATACAAATTAACGAAGAAGAACAAAAGGCTGAAAAAGAACCATTTAAAAATAAGTTATATACAGGAGGAAATTTGGGATTAACATTTGGAACCTATACAAATATTATGATATCTCCTATTTTAGGGATAATGTGGTCACCAAAATTTCATACAGAATTAGGCATTGAATATAATTATACTAAAGATAAACGTTACGATACAGAATATACTTATAATCAGTATGGAGGTAGAGTGAATGCCCAATACTTTTTTATTCCTCAATTATTTGCCCAAGCTGAATTTGTGGGCTTAAGCATGGAAAGATACACTAATCAATTGGTGAAAGTCCGCAATTTTGTGCCTTTTTTATATCTCGGTGCCGGATTCAGACAATATATGTCGAAACGCAGCTATATGACTGTTAGAGTATTGTTTGATGTACTTAATGACGAGAATTCTCCATACTCTCCGGGTGAACCATATTTTTCAGTAGGATTTGGAGTAGGCTTATAAAAACATTAGTTTAGAGACCATTATGTTCAGACAAAAACTGAAAATTATAATTAATAAGCTACCTGGTAAACCACTGTCCGACTGAGCTCACACCGAAGCCTTGCGACTTACTAATACTTTCCCGACAGTATTGTTGGGACATATAAGCGACTTTATAAACTTTTTACTACAAAATCTTCTGATACACCTTATAATAATCATTCACCATTCTTTCAGTACTAAAATTTTGTATGGCATGTTCTCTGCAAAATCTTCTGTTTATTGATGATATACTATTGATCACATCTACAGCTTCATTAAGGCCTGATACAATGAAACCTGTTTCACCCGACTTTATCAGCTCCGGCATTGAACCACGGTTGTATGCTATTACCGGAGTTCCGCAAGCCATAGCTTCGGCAATACTTAATCCGAAAGGCTCGTCAAAATAGATTGGATGTAACAGAACTAAAGCATTACCTAACAATTTATTCCTCTTTTCCGGTCCGGCACTGCCAACATAAACAACAGACTCATCATCAATATAAGGTTTAACTCTCTCCTCAAAATATGCATTATCCTGTACTATGCCTGCAATGATCAATTTCTTGCCGGCCTTTTGGGCTATTCTGATTGCATCATGTGTACCCTTATCAGGATGAATCCGGCCGAAGAACAACAGGTAGTCTTCAGGTGATTCTGTAAAAGAAAATTGGGAAATATCAATACCATTGTACACATTGGCAATGTAATCCAACTTGTTGTACCTGTCAGCATAACTGATAGATATATAGTATGCTTGCTTATTATACTTCTCAAACACAGGCCATATCTTTGATGACGAAAAGCCATGAATAGTAGTTACTACCGGTGTTTTTATCAGTTTTGAATATGTAAGAGGTAAAAAATCGAAATGACTGTGAATAAGGTCAAACTCATCTGCCATCTCCATTAAATGACTAATATGAAGAACAGATTGCACCAGTCCGTCAACCGATTTATCCTCCTCGTATCCTTTTTCACATACACCTTCAAGTTTAGCATTAGTAACTGAATCAAGGGTGGAAAAAAGAGTAACATCAACTCCCTTACCAACCATCCCTTCACATACTGATGATGCAATTTGTTCCCACGGGCCGTAATGATGCGGTGGAGTTCTCCATGCAACAGGTGATAATATTGCTAATTTCATGGTTGAATTGTTTCGAGTTCCGAGTTCAAGGTTCCGAGTTCAAGGTTTTTTGTTTCGGGTTTGTAACTTTATAACTTTTAACTTTACAAACTTTTAACTTGATAAACTTGATATACTACTGCCGACTTTTATTAAGGCACATATCCAGTAAATCCGATATTTTTACCGTGCCCACACACATAACGGTATCAGCTCCACCCCAATATAGTAGCAGTTCATTGTATTTATACCGAACCGCTGCACAAGTGAATACAACATTATGCACGTATCCTGTCAGTTCGTACGGCTCTTCAGGTTGCAATATCCAGTCATCGGAGATACCAAGAATAACCGATGGGTCATGTAAATCATGCAAAGCAACACCAAGCCGATAAACCGAGCTGTCCATAGTCGGGAAAACGCCATGATAAATATTAAGCCAGCCTTTATCAGTCTTAATTGGCGGAGCACCCGGGCCTATCTTCATTTCATCCCAATGATACTGAACAGGTTTCATTATCAGTTGGGAATCACCCCAATATTTCAAATCGGGTGAATAACTTATCCAAACCGACCAGGGACTGATCTCAGAATGAGGTCTGTCGAGCCTCACATACAATCCGTTAATTTTTTCCGGAAATAACACCACATTACGATAATCGGCTTCAGTGATAAGACTATAACGCTCAATCCTTTTAAAATCAATTATTTTAGCTAGTCCTATTCTCACACCATGTTCCGAATATGCCGAATAGGTCATCCAATACTCACCATCAATAAAAGTAATACGTGGGTCTTCCACTCCAAAAGCCTCGTACTTTGCAAACTCGCCTTCTGTAGCAGGAGTCATAAAAGGCTCAGGGTCTACGATAAAAGAGAACCCATCTTTACTCCTTGCCAGCCCCAAAATACTACGCCCGTTTCGTTTATGAGAACGAAATACCATCATATACTCATCCCCATACTTTACTACTGCAGCATTATGCACAGTAACTACATCATAAGGGACATCATATCTGGTCAATATCGGATTACTCTCATATCGTTTAACTACATCATCCATAACTTTAAATTTTATTCCTAATCAAACTGCAAGAAATAAGCATCAAAAACCGTAAAGTATGATAACCAATAAGCAAGCAGACTTTCTGCTCCCTGATTTTCGTTAACTCCGTTACGTGTAAGGCCATCGTAACATGCTCCTGACCTTGGCTCGTATAATGACATGTGCTGATTATTATGCCCGAGAAACCATGAAAATATTTTAAACAGTTTATTTAAATAATCCTTATCACCTGTTAATTTATAAAGCATTAAATAAGCCATAATCATCGATATAGCCTCTATTGGTTGCTGATCGTAATCACATCTTTTTTCATTTCTATGAAACCAGCTTTTATTCCCTATCGGTATAAACGTACCACTAATTAAAGTCTGTTTCTCAAGAAAATGAAATGATCTTTTAGCAACATCAAAATACTTATTGTTCTTTGTGATATTATAAGCATGCAATAATGCTAAAGGTATGATACCATTATCATAAGTAAGAGCATCTTCAAACCAAACCCAATTATCACTGCTATTTAAATTAAATGCATTTGTTAAGTCATTTGCCATTTTGTTAATCAATTTTAAAACTTTTTTCTGACTTCGATTATCAGTACCGGCATATGAGCACAACCCTATAATTGTATTGGCTTTACCACGTAAAAACCTCAATTTATCTATTTTCTGTAATGATTTTGTAAACAATTCCTCCGCCAATTTCCTATGTCCATATAGTTCAGCATCAATCGTATCATTTGCCGCCAGACTGCCTAAAGCCCATAAAGTCCGGCCAAACGCATCCTCCGAATCCTTTTCAGGTATATACTCAAAATTGTATTTTAACATATTGTGAAAAGAGCCGTCAGGCTTTTGCATGTAATGAATAAAGCTCAAATAACGGATCATTAACGAACTAAGCTCTTTTCCCTTTATATATTTCTTAGCCATTAACACCATAATCAAAGCTCTGGAATTATCATCAATACAATAACCCTCTTTCAAATTAGGGATATCATATTTTGCATGTTGAATAATACCTGTATCATTAGTTAGTTTATGCAGATGTATGAAATTGAATGTTGGCATAACCGAAATGTCAATAGGCATTGAGTACTCTACATCTGGATAAATATCTTTTTCCTCCAGTTTATTGAGATACGATAAATAATTATGTGCAATTTTAGGCCATCCCAACTGCATTCCATAAGTGAGTGCTGAATCACGTATACTTTCTGCCAACTCCGGAAAATCGAATAGTTTGATCAACTCTTCTGATAAACTTTTAGAATCGTTAAACGGGATAATAACACCTCTTTGCCCGGCCAGCAACTCTTTTGCATGCCAGTATGGTGTTGAAACAACCAAAGCCCCTACTCCTATGGCATACGACAGTGTTCCACTTGTGATCTGTTCTTCGTTCAGATATGGTGTAATATAAACATCACAAGCCGAAAGTATTTCAATCAACTCTCTATCGGTCACATATCTATCATCAAAAACTACATTCTTTTCTACTCCCAGTTTTTTTGCCAGCAACCTCAAATATTTCCGGTATTCCTCACCACTTTCTTTCACCACATTGGGATGGGTTTTCCCAAGAATAACATATTGCACATTTGGATATTTCTTAACCACATCAGGTAGTGCATTAATAACTACCTCCAGACCTTTATTACGACTTAACAATCCAAAAGTCAGCAACACACGCTTACCCTCGAATTTTATCAGCTCCCTCAATTTATCTCTTGAAGGCAGATTAAATATAGGCACCCCGTGTTCAATCTTGAAAATTTTATCCTTGTCGACCTTATAAATATGTTCTAAAAAATCAACAGCCAAATCACTCATAACAAACACCTGTGAAGCCCTTTTGCTTATTGTCAACATTAACGATTTCTGATGTTTTGACGGTTTATTTAGGACTGTATGAAAGGTCACAACCATGGGAATATTAAGTTTTCCCAGTAAAGACAACAAGAAAATACCATTATCCCCGCCGAATATTCCATATTCATGCTGAATGAAACATACATCAGCATTTCTGTTGATATAGTCAGCTGCCTCCTCGTATTCTTTGAGATTATTTTTGTCTATCATGAATTTCACCTCTTCCGGATAATCATATTCAGAAGAATTGGAAGAGATGGCCACAACGGACGTGGAATAGGTTTCATCACCATTAGTGACTTGCTCTATGATACTTCGTAAATTATGGGTAAACGTTCCTATTCCACATTTTTCAGGTGGATATGTTGCAATGAATACTATACGCATAAATACAAATTTTAATGATTAACATATATCTTTATGTGGTTAACTATACACTATCAGCATTAATAATCAGCCGACTATAAACAAAAAAAGATTTGATTTTTACCAATGTACAAATTATTCACAAGTAATAGTATAAATAAAACGTTAATAAAAATTAACTCCCTGCCCTATTGTTTTCAGTTTGAAAATTATACTTTTGGCAATCGAGAATCATAGAATAACAATAAACTACAAATAAAAAAACATTAGTTATGGAACAATCCGTTAATCTAAGAGAAATAAATGAACGAATTAAAGAGGAGAGCTCATTTATCGATTTAATCACACTTGAAATGCACAAAGTGATTGTGGGGCAAAAACACCTTGTAGAGAGTCTGCTCATCGGCTTACTAAGTGATGGCCATATACTGCTTGAAGGTGTTCCCGGATTGGCGAAAACACTTGCTATTACCACCTTGTCACAAATTATTGATGCTAAATTTGCCCGTATACAGTTTACTCCCGACCTATTACCTGCCGATTTGATGGGTACTATGATATATAGCCAGAAAAAGGAGGAGTTTGTGGTTAAGAAGGGACCTATTTTCACCAATTTTGTACTGGCAGATGAGATTAACCGTGCTCCGGCTAAGGTGCAAAGTGCTCTTCTCGAAGCTATGCAGGAACGTCAGGTTACAATTGGTGACACTACATATCCACTGGATAAGCCTTTCCTTGTAATGGCTACACAGAATCCAATAGAACAGGAAGGAACATACCCCTTACCCGAAGCTCAGGTTGACCGTTTTATGCTAAAGGTAGTTATCAACTATCCTAATAAAGACGAGGAACGAGTCATTGTTCGTCATAATCTGGCAAAAACATTCCCTACAGCATCTGCCATATTAAAACCGGAAGATATAATCAGAGCACGTTCGGTTGTTAAAGATGTTTATATGGATGAAAAGATTGAAAAATACATACTTGATATTGTTTTCTCTACCAGATTTCCTGCCGATCATAAGCTTGAGAAATTTACTGATATGATCTCATTCGGAGCGTCACCGCGTGCAAGTATAAGTCTTTCAATAGCGTCAAAAGCATATGCTTTCATAAAAAGAAGAGGTTATGTGATTCCTGAAGATGTTCGTGCAGTTTGTCACGATGTTCTTCGTCACCGTATCGGATTGTCATATGAAGCAGAAGCCAATAACATAACTTCTGAAGAGATTATAAGCGAAATACTAAATGTGGTAGAAGTACCGTAGGGTGTGGGGGTGTGGGGATGTGAGGATTTATGATTTATGATTTGAGGATTTGGGGATGTAAAACATATTACATCATAAATCAAAAATCATATATCATAAATCGAAAATCCATAGTAAATCGAAAATCCAAATAATGGAAACAGCAGATTTAATAAAAAAAGTAAGACATATAGAGATAAAGACCCGTGGGCTCTCGAACAATATATTCGCAGGAGAATACCATTCGGCTTTCAAAGGCCGTGGAATGACCTTCAGTGAAGTTCGTGAATACCAGTATGGTGATGATATCCGGAATGTCGACTGGAATGTTACAGCCAGATTTAATCATCCGTTTATTAAAATCTTTGAAGAAGAACGTGAGCTTACTGTGATGTTACTTATTGATGTGTCAGGCTCACGTGAATTCGGTTCAGGGTATCGCTATAAAAAGAATGTAATAACTGAGATTGCTGCCGTATTGGCTTTTTCTGCTATCCAAAACAATGACAAGATAGGCGTAATGTTTTTCAGCGACAGGATAGAAAAATTTATTCCACCAAAAAAAGGGAAGAAACATATCTTGCATATAATAAGGGAACTGATAACATTTACACCTGAACACAGAAATACTAATCTGTCGGAAACACTCAAGTATCTTACAAATGCAATAAAGAAACGATGTACTGCATTTATTATCTCTGACTTTATTGATGAAAATTTTGAAGATGCCCTGAAAATAGCCAATCAGAAACACGATGTGGTGGCGTTGAAAGTTTATGACAAACGCGAAACAGAAATGCCTTCTATTGGCCTTATCAAACTTAAAGATGCTGAAACGAACCAATACAACTGGGTGGATACATCAAGCAAGGCTGTAAGAGATGCATATAAAAAATGGTGGATAGAGAATGATCAGACCACAAAAAACACATTCAGTAAATGCGGAGTAGATAACGTATCCGTAAATACAGATGACGACTATGTTAAAGCATTAATTTCTTTATTTAAAAAACGTGTCTAATGCAAAATATCCGAAAACGATATAATAATAAAACCCTCACATTCTTAATAATTTTGTCAGTGGTCTTTCTGCTGCAAAATGGGATTATTAAAGCTCAAACCGTTTCGGTAAATGCCAAACTGGATTCAACACTTATCTTTATTGGCGGGCAGATGAATCTTACTCTTGAGCTCAGTCAACCTAAAGATGTTACTATTTCGTTTCCTGTTTTTACCGATACAATCACAAAATCTATTGAGGTTGTATCAGCAACACCTATCGACACTACTTTTCTGGAAAACAACCGTATAACACTAACACAACAATACAACATAACCAGTTTCGATAGTGGATTGCAATATATACCACCAATCAAATTTGAACTTGCTGAAGATGAAGTTCATAAAATATATGAAACCCAACCTATGGCTCTGATGGTTATTAATCCGTTTGAAAATGTTGATCCGCAAAAAGGTATTTCCGACATAAAAAAACCCATTGATTCACCCTTCAGTCTGGCAGAACTCCTACCCTATCTGCCCTGGATACTGTTGGCATTAGCAGTTATAGGAGCGATAGTATACTTAATTTACAGGTATCGAAAAAATAAATCATTAAAACCAAGAGTTAAAAAAACTAAGCCAAAAGAACCGGCTCATATCATTGCCCTCAGAAACCTTAACCGTATTAAAGCAGAGAAACTGTGGCAAAAAGATAAAGTTAAGAAGTATCATTCCGAAATAACTGAAACGTTACGACAATATATTGAAGACAGACTGAATATTCAGGCATTAGAACAAACAACAGAGGAAACTTTAGAATCATTAAAACGTGTTGAACTGCCTGATAAAGATGCATACGGAAAGCTTAAACAAATACTGGAACTGGCAGACCTGGTTAAGTTTGCTAAACTTAAACCACTACCTGACGAAAACGAGCTGAGTATGATCAATTCACTCTTTTTTGTTAATCAGACAAAGAAAGAGGAACTGAAATCACTCGAAGAAGAGAAAGAAAGCAGACAGGCAACAGTTAGCAGTGAGCAGTTAGCAGTAGGCAGTGAACAGTGAGTGGTGAACAGTGAGTGGTGAGCGGAGGAAAGACCTTTCATCGTTTTATTAAACCTGAAAGCGTCTGAAAAGGGAACAGATGAAAAGCAGTGAGCAGTAAGTAGTAAGCAGTAAGTAGTAAGTAGTGAGTGGTGAGTGACAGAGAATAATAATAGTTAATTAAAAATAAGGTTCAAATAAACAAACTTTCAACTTTATGAACTTTACAAACTTTATAAACTAATATAGATGAATAACATAACATTTTTGCATCCACATTTTCTGTTCATTCTGTTCATTATACCACTTTTTATTGCGTGGTATATTTGGAAACAGAAAGAGATGCAGGCATCGTTGCAGATATCTTCATTAAAAGGCTTCAGTAAGGCTCCTGTGTCCTGGAAGATATATCTTCGGCATTTAGTCTTTGCTTTACGAATGTTGACTATAGCACTGTTGATTATTGTTCTTGCCAGACCGCAATCGACAAACAGTATTCGTAATGTAACCACTGAAGGAATAGATATTGTTATGACACTCGATATTTCTTCAAGTATGCTTGCTGAAGATTTTAAGCCAAACCGGCTGGAAGCTGCTAAAGATGTAGCAATTCAATTTGTATCCGGTAGGCATGATGACAAAATAGGACTTGTAATATTTGCCGCTGAAAGTTTCACCCAGTGTCCGTTAACAACCGATCACAATGTACTTATAAATCTTTTCAGGGATATAAAAGTCAACATGCTTGAAGATGGTACTGCTATCGGAATGGGACTGGCTACTGCTGTGGCACGCATCAAAGACAGCAAAGCCAAAAGTAAAGTAATTATATTACTCACTGATGGTGTAAACAATCGTGGAGAAATAGCCCCTATGACTGCCGCTGAAATTGCAAAAACGTTTGGTGTAAGAGTTTATACTATTGGCGTTGGCACAATGGGCATGGCTCCTTATCCCGTACAAACAGTATTCGGTAAACAATACCAGCAAATGGAAGTAAAAATTGATGAAGACCTTTTGCAGAATATTGCTGAAATTACCGATGGGCAGTATTTCAGGGCTACAGATAAAAATAAACTAAAAGCCATTTACGAAGAGATTGATAAGTTGGAGAAAACAAAAATTGAAGTTAAAGAGTACATAAAAAGAAATGAAAAATATCTGCTATTTATAACCATCGCAGGTTTTTTATTACTTCTTGAGATACTTTTAAAAAATACTGTTTTAAAGAATTTACCGTAAAAATGATACAATGGTGCAATGGCATAATGATACAATAAATTGTCAATTAACCACTAACCACTAACCATTAACAATTAATTAAAAATGGATATATTCAGGTTTGCACATCCAAATTATTTATATGCTCTGGCATTAATACCCTTGCTGGCATTTATTCATCTGTTTATTGCCAAAGGCAGAAAAAAAGCATTGGATAAATTTGGTAATATGGAGATAATATCTTCATTAATACCGGAAGCATCATTTGTTAGGCCTACCATAAAGTTTTACATACTGCTTTTTGCTCTGTTTGCTCTTACTATCACCATGGCAGGCCCTCAGTTCGGCACAAAGCTTGAAACGATAAAACGTAAAGGGATTGAGCTAATTATTGCTCTTGATGTTTCAAACAGCATGAATGCCACAGATATTGAGCCTAGCAGACTTAAAAGTGCTAAAAGAGCAATTTCGCGACTTGTTGATAAACTTACTAACGACCGTATTGGTTTTATTGTTTTTGCGGGAGAAGCATACACACAACTACCCATTACCACTGATTATCCATCGGCAAAGATGTTCCTGGCCTCCATCGATACAGATATTGTTCCTACACAGGGTACTGCCATAGGCTCAGCAATTAATCTTGCCGTTAATTCGTTCAGCCAGCAGGAAGATATAAACCGCGCCATCATAGTAATTACTGATGGAGAAAATCATGAGGATGATCCTGTGGCCGCAGCAAAAAAAGCTGCCGATAAAGGAATTAAAATTTTTACTGTGGGTATGGGACTGGCTAAAGGAGCTCCAATTCCTATAAAAGGCAGTCAGCAAAATCAGTTTATGAAAGACCGTAAAGGTAATGTTGTAATTTCAAAATTAGATGAAAAGACACTTCTCGAAGTTGCTATTGCAGGTAACGGAGCCTACATTCCGGCCAATAATATTCGCAAAGGCATAAACAACCTGCTGGATGAGTTGTCGGAACTGGAAAAAAAAGAGATTGATGCTAAAGTATATACTGAATATGACGAACAATTTCAATATTTTGCTGGCTTGGTTTTACTACTTTTGTTAATCGATCTGTTTTTACTGGAACGTAAAAACAGATACTTAAAAGGTATTGATCTGTTTGTAGTTGACACTAAAAAATGAAGAATTAGGAATAAAGAATGAGCTTAGGAAATAAAGCCTATGTCGTCATTGCGAACGGAGTGAAGCCTGCCTGCAGCAGGCAGGCAATCTCAACAACGAGAAATTGAGAATTTAATTAACTGACAAATTGATATTAATACACAGAAGCATGATTACATTCAAAAAAAAATATTCGTGCATTCCCCGAAAAAAAATAGGGGCAGGCTGTGGCAATTATATAATTATGAAACAATTTATTATTCTATTCACCATATTAATTACAACTTTGAGTGTAAATGCTCAAAAAGAGCGTAAATTTATCAGGGAAGGAAACTCGGTATATGAAGATAAAGATTACCTGGATGCAGAAATAAATTACCGTAAAGCATTAGAAAAGAAAGATAACTCTTTTGCGGCGCAATTTAATCTTGGTGATGCCCTGTTCAAGCAAGAGAAATATGACAAGGCAGCAGAGCAATTTGAAATATTGGCAGAAACAAATGAAGGAAATGAACACTTGGCTAAAGCCTACCATAATCTGGGAAATAGTAATTTTGTGCTGAAGGAGTATGAAAAAAGCATTGAAGCATACAAAAAATCACTCAAGCTGAATCCTGAAGATAACGAAACACGTTATAACCTTATTGCTGCTATGAAGATGTTGCAACAACAAAAGGATAAGAACAAAGATCAGAATAAAGATAAAAAAGATCAGGACAAAAAGCAGGATAAAGATAAAGACAAGCAAGACCAGCAAAATCAGGATAAAAACAAAGATCAGCAAAAACAGAATCAGGATCAACAAAAAAAACAACAGCAACAAGAACAACAAATGTCACAACAAGATGCTCAAAGGTTGCTGAATGCTATACAGCAAGATGAGAATGAGCTGCAAAAAAAATTACGGAAAACAAAAGCTGCTAAGAAAACAAAATCAGGTAAAGACTGGTGATTTCAGTGAGCAGTAAGTATAAAGTCAAATATATCTTTTGGATGGAGACTGCTTCGTCATCCTTCCTCGCAGTGACGTCATTGCGAAGACGAGGTACGAGAATGAAGCAATCTCAATCAAAATCTTTAAGGTGGGCTAAAAGCTAAAAGTAAATTGAAACAAATAAACAAATAAACAACAAACAGATAACCAAAAAGACATGAGACATAAACTCACCCCGATAATATTATTGTTCATTTTGCCTATGGTTGCATTTGCACAGCAACCCGATTTCAAAGGTAAGGCGCCGCAGGCCGTTGTTCTGAACGATAAGTTCCAGTTAGCCTATACTATTAATCAAGAGGCAACAGATATACGTCTGGCACCAATGGAGGCTTTTCAGATATTGATGGGCCCAAGTATATCAAAACAGTATCAAATGTCGAATTTTAATGGTAAGGTTACCCGCGAAACAACATATACATACACATACATCCTAAAGTCTATTAAGCTTGGTACTTTTACTATTACTCCCGCTTCTATCGAGGTTAAAGGAAACCGGATAGAGTCTAACAAATTAACCATTGAAGTTATAAAAGACAACACGCCTGCAAGTTCACAAAATGGAACTCCTGATGCTGCCTCAGGAACTCTGTCGACGCAAGAACTTTTTATTACCAACACTGTTTCGAAAACGAGTGCCTATAAAGGTGAACCTATTGTTCTAACAACAAAAATATACACTCAGGTTAACCTTGATGGTATATCAGATAAAAAAGACCCTAAATTACCTGAGTTTCTTATTCAGGATTTGGGCAACAATAACATTGCCTGGTCAGTGAAAAATATTAACGGAAAGACATATAATGTAGGTATTTTTGAACGTAAACTACTTTTTCCTCAAAAAACAGGAAAGATAACAATCGAACCTACTCAAATTGAATTCACCGTAAAAAAACGTGCTGCACGTCGCTCAACCAGCGTATTCGATGATTTCTTTGAATCGAATTACCGGATAGTAAAGCAGCGGGTTAAAGCCAAACCTGTTACAGTTACCATTAAACCACACAAAGGTATTCCGCCTGAAGGATATACCGGTGGTGTAGGTAACCTGTCGATGAAAGTTACAACTTCAAAAACCAAACTAAAAGCAAATGAGAGTATCACTTTTAAAGTTGTTATAGGCGGAACAGGAAATCATAAACTGGTGACTGCTCCAAAAATTAAGTTTCCGGTAGATTTTGATGAGTTTGATCCCACTGTATCCAATAACTTTAAAAATACCCTTGCAGGTATGAAAGGAACAAAAAATTTTGAATATCTTGTAATACCGCGTCATGCCGGGACTTTTATAATTCCTTCAGTTAAATTTTCATATTTCGATGCTGCTGTAGGAAAATACAAAACGCTGTCATCGGGCCCGATAAATATTGAAGTGGAAAAAGGAGTAGACCAGCAGCAATTATCAAATGTTGTTTCATCCAATACCAGAGAGAGTGTTAAATTTCTGGGGAAAGATATCCGGTTCATAAAAACAGGATCGTCAAAACATAAACCAACAGGAACATTCCTGTTTGGTTCATTAACCTATTACGCTTCACTAATTATTCCTTTACTAATATTTATCCTGGTTTATTTTATCAACAGGAAAAAGCTAAAGGAAAGATCCAATATTCAGCTTTTAAAAACTAAAAAAGCAAATAAGGTAGCGCGTAAACGGCTGAAACAGTCTGCTAAACATCTGAAAGCAGGTGAGAAAGAGCTGTTTTACGAAGAGATATTAAGAGGCTTATGGGGATATATAAGTGATAAACTAAGTATTCAGGCAAGTGAGCTAAACAGAGATAACATACGCAGTATCCTTGAAGAATCAACTGTTCAGAAAGAGGTGATTGACTCATTCATAGAGATACTTGACACTTGTGAGTTTGCGCGTTATGCACCATCAACCCAAAGCGGTGAAATGGACAGACTGTATAATTCAACATTAGAAACGATAAGTAAAATTGAAAATCAATTAAAAAGAAAATAATGAGAAGGACTATTTTTATTCTTCTGGCACTATACTTACTAATGCCTGCCATGGCACAGGATGACCAGCGATTTGAAAAAGCAAATGAACTTTACACAAACGCAAAGTTTGAAGAAGCTGCCCAAGCTTACGAAGAGATACTGAAAACAGGAGTAGAAAGCCCTGAGTTATATTACAACCTCGGCAATACCTACTACAAAAGCGGTTTATTACCACAGGCTATACTTAACTATGAACGTGGTAAACTTCTTGCCCCTCAGAATAATGACATAGCCTACAATCTGGAACTGGCAAGAAGTCAAACAATAGATAAAATTGATCAGGTTGGTGAGTTTTTCCTGACAAAGTGGATTAGTACATTACGAAATAAAGCGGATTCTGATACATGGGCATACATGTCTATTGCTTTTTTCATTGGAATAATTGCTATGCTATTACTGTTCTATTTTAGCAGAACTGCTACATTAAAGAAAACGGGCTTTTTTGTGGGAATACTTTTCCTCTCACTGTTTATTTTTAGCTTTTCATTCTCTCATAAGCAAAAACAAAAACTTATTAACCGTAAATATGCTATTATCTTCGCCCCTACTGTTACGGTTAAAAGTTCACCTGATGCCAGTGGTACAGAAATATTTGTTCTGCACGAAGGAACAAAAGTAAATATTATTGATAAGCTTGGAGAATGGTGTCAGATAGAGCTTAGCGATGGTAGCAAAGGCTGGCTTAACGTATCTACTATGGAGATGATTTAGTTGGAAGTTATAGAAATATCCCCCTTTTATGATTCTGTTGCAAAAATTGAAGATGCATTACAATATCATTGCACATTAAAGATGGATTGCAATTTACTTAAAGCGGTTCGGTATACCAAAATAATTGTATCAAGTTTTTTGCATTATTCATACATTATATGATAAATAGTTGTTTTCTCTCTGAATTTCACTATTTTTAATAATCATTTCTATTCCCGGATTACTAAAAATCAGTATTTACATGAATGCTAAACCGCGAGTAATATTGAGTTACGAAACGCACAACGACAATGCGGTTATTGCAATGAGGTTTGATTATAACAGGGAGATAATTAATACTGTTAAATCCATAAACGGGGCTCTTTGGAGTGGAAGTCGTAAATACTGGTTCATCCCCAAAAATGAATTCAACCTAAATGTTGTTTTCAACATGCTTCATAGGATTGCCTATGTTGATTATTCTGCACTTAAAAAACAAACCATACATCCAAAAAAAGCAAAGCAGATAAAAGATTTTAATGTTCATATTCCAGATTCATACAAAAATCTTTTAGATCAGAAGCGTTATAGCAAAAACACAAAAATTATTTACATCAGCTATTTCAATGATTTTGCTATATATTTTAGAAGTAAGCCTCTTGAGACTATAAGTATTGAGGATATTAATAAATATATTCTTAAACTTATCAGAGAAAAAGGAATATCTTCAAGCCAGCAAAACCAGCGAATTAATGCCATTAAATTTTACTTTGAAAAAGTGTTGGGAAGGGAAAAAATTTATGTTCAAATCGAAAGACCAAGAAAAATAACATCTTTACCAAATGTATTATCCACCTCTGAAGTCAAGCTGATTATAGATAGTACAAAAAACATAAAACATAAATGCATTATTTGTTTGTTGTACTCAGCAGGATTACGTCGAAATGAATTACTAAACCTGAAGTTTACAGATATTTTATCGGAGCAAATGCAAATAAAAATAAGAAATGGCAAGGGTAATAAAGATCGATATGTTGGTCTTTCAAAACATTTACTACAATTATTGAGGAATTACTTTCGTGAATATAAGCCAAAAGAATGGCTGATAGAAGGACAAAATGGAGGTAAATATAGTGGGGAGAGTGTTTTAAAAGTTGTTAAGCTTATAGCAAGAAAAGCCGGCATAGCAAGAAACGTAACACCGCATATGCTTAGACACTCATTTGCTACACACCACCTTGAAAGTGGGACTGATTTAAGATATATCCAGGAATTTCTTGGGCATAGCAGTTCAAAAACTACTGAAGTTTATACTCATGTAGCCAAAACTGATTTTAATAAATTTAAAAACCCATTGGATGAACTATATTCTAATAGTAGTTAAAGGTACGCTTATGACACTAAATAGGTAGAATAAGCGTACCTTTACCATAGGATAAGGAAGAAATATAGGTAATAGTAACTATATACAAACGTTGCCAGTAATTATGACCCGTCCTAAAAATATATTTTTTCAAATAAGATTT
>CBDUZZ010000080.1:0-18317 GCA_965371855.1 uncultured bacterium | reverse complement strand
AATATGGAAATATTTTCTATTTTTTGATGCGCGAAAGCCAAGTTGGGTTAATTTTGAGAAATTATGGAAAAACTGTCAATCACCACCAATATTCCAATTTGGGTAGGTGTAAAAGAAAAAATGGATGGTCATTTTAAATACAAGTCGTAAAGGCAATGGGATACCTATGTCTAATACAATAAAAACAGGTATTTATGTTAAGTATAAAGTGTCTAAATTGAATTTTTATGAAATGATAAGCGTGTAAAAACACAAAACTCAAGATGAATTTATAAAATCTACCCTATTTTATGGTTTTTAAAATATGGGTTAGAGCTATCGCTCAATTTAGGTCTTACTGTTATACCTCCAACACCATTGGGGCCAAACCCAGTATCACTTCCTAACTGCACATATGCTTCCTCTCCTTCAAGTGCAATAAAGTTTAAAGTTGAATTAACAATAATTGACTCACCTCGTTTATTAGCAAGCCTGTCTGCTTCAAGAACCCAGGTTTTATCATCAACAGCCTGTTTTATTTCAATTGCATATATAGAATCCAATTGCGCTTGCTTTTTCTTCTCTAATTCACGACGCTCTTTTCTTGTTAATTCTTTTTTCTCTTGTGTATAAGACTCAATAGATAAGGTAACAGAGAACAGGAGCAATAAAATAATTGATTTTTTCATGATAACATATTTTTTTGATTCATAAATAATCTTTTCAATTCTTATGCCAAACTAATATTTAAACGCTTATAGTTAACGAATATTGGATGTTGTTATAGATTATAAACCATACGATGCAATCGTGCGGAAGCCAAAAGAATAACAAAGACAATTACAATATTTTCAGTTCTATTCCCACATTAATACATTTGAACATTAGTACATTAGCACATCAGCACATTACTCCCTCTCCAAATACGACAATGCAACTCTGATTTTTCCGCAAATAAAATATTCTTTGCTTTTTTTGCGGTGTTTACACTCTTAATCTCCGCAAATGCCAGTTCTGTTTGCTTGACGGTAACGTTAAATTGGTAGAGTAGTGGCAGATTGCGTGGTATTTTCCTGCAAAACTGTGATGAAGTTTGAGTGGGCTACAAGCCTTGATATTTAGCACTTTGCCTGCCATTTCGTTTTTGTCGCTATTAAAAATTTCGTTTTAGTTTCTTTATCTTAGATTTAGCCAATTCACTTCCTTTCTTATTTGTGAAAAACCACCGACCTGAATAATTTTCAAATTGTTTCTCTATACTAGTTGTGTTTGATTTTAAGTCAGTCTCGATTCTATTATAATCATCGTCAATTTTAATATTCCTTGCTTCCCATTCTTTTGGAATATATTCAATATATGGATTATGGTCATAAATATTCATACTCCAATATTCTTTTTTATTTAGTTCAAAACCGTTGAATTTTTGAACCAATACTTCAAGATAATTTTGATACTCCAACTTTTCATATTTGTATTTAGCAAGAATTGATAAAATAAAAGGAGTCTTCTCGAAATAATTAAATTGAATACTAATTTGTGCATCAACTCTTTTATGATATGCAGTACTCCAATATTTATTTATAGAGCATTCAATTTTTAGTAACTGTTTACTGTCAGCAAATACATGCATTGTACCTTTAGCAATATTCCCATTAAAGCGGATGCAATAAATCGGATTATTCCTAATAAAATACGTTGAATCTATTTTATAGCTATACTTTTTATAATACTTGTTAGAAAGTAAGCCCCATAACTCCAAATAACGGAACGCGTTCAAATTTGAGCCTCCTGATGGTGCAATGTTTTGAGTATCGTAACCACCACTATTTTCTTTGTATTTTACCCATTTAGGATTGACAACATGGCATTTTGTATTTTCACAGAAAAATTTATAATTGGACAGCGGCGCTGCATTTGCACGTTTGCCGGCAAAGACAGAATAACCAATACTTTCCATAAACATAATATATTGATTATCCTCTTTTGCTTTTTCTCGATAATGAGCAATTGCTATATGTGGATTTTTCCTTTTGTTTTTATTATAATCTGCAATTATTTCCTTTATGAACATTTTTAGTTTAAATTTCTTTGATGTTACAATAACTTCACTTAATTCATTTATGTATGGCTTTAATTTGTACTTTTTTGTTTGTATACATTCCGAGATAATTGTTTTTATGGATTCATAGCCCATATATGAAATAAATATACTATCTGATTCACTTGCATCGAAAAGAGAAAGAGTAAAATGACCATCAATATCGGAGATTGTTCCGATTGATTTATTTTGATAAACAATTGTGGTATATGGCAAAGGCTCTTTTGATTTTTTATCAATTACCTTGCCTGTAATCACAAATTCTTTTTGCCCATTTACTTGAAGACTTGATATTATCAAAATTATTAATAGGATATTTATTCTCATAATTTACTTGTCAATCGTACCTAATGAATGGTAACGGTAAGTATATGAAACGTAAGTGATTTCAAAGCACTTACCTCTCAATTTGCACTTAGCCAAATGTGCGATTAGACACAAATTTAGTGTTTTAAAATAAACCGTCAAATCGCAGATTTGGCGGGGCTTATTAAATGTGCAAAAGCTCCATAAACCACTGAACCACTTATGTTTTATATACATTGTAGCACGTTTTTATTTTTATCTGTTAATATTAAATATCTATTTTTACCAAATGTTATAAAATACATTGGATATAAAAATCCGATTCCTGCTAATCCAATTAAAAAGTTCAAATCAATATTCAGAGCGTATTTTCCAAGAAAATAAATTAACATTATTCCGAGAATAATTGGTAAAATCCAAGTTCCGTATTTAAATCCAGTCAATTTTAGAGTTTTTGCTTCATTTTCATTCGTATCGACTATAATTTTTTTGCTACGACACCAATCTATTTTGGCATAAACTTCGTATTTTCCAGATTCAACTTCGTATTTTTGAGTTTTTCCGTCGTCTATTGTTCCAACTTTTTCTCCGTTAATATAAATTCCAATTTCACGTGCTTTATTATTCCATTCAGAATTTCTTTCTACTATAATTTTTGCCATAGATTATGGTTTTGTCAAATGTGCTACAACGTATGTATAAACCAAATTCATTCGGTTTATTTCGTATATATCAAAACTAACAATTATTTTTTAAACCCAAAATTATCTAATGGATTCTTTATGGTGTTACCCTCAAATATTCATAAGAATTGTTGCTATCTCCGATTTGTTCTATTTATTGTTCAGAGAGAATTGGAAAAGAACAAAAAAAAAGCCTTCTTTAACAAATGTTAATTGAAATAAAATGAGAACAATAAATTTATTTATTCTATTGCTTTTGATATCGGCTACTATGTCATGCAAAAAGTCAGAAGAGATTAAACATTCATTATGGTATAGCCAACCTGCTAAGATATGGGATGAGGCATTACCTACCGGTAATGGTCGTCTTGGTGCAATGGATTTTGGTGGAGTTTATAATGAACATATACAGTTTAACGAAGAGAGCCTTTGGGCCGGAAAACAGATAAACAGCAATAATCCTGATGCACTAAGAGATCTTCCCAAAATAAGAGAACTTATATTTAATGGAAAAATTAAGCAGGCCTATGAGCTTGGTAACAAGAGTCTGTTGGGCACCCCTCCCCGCTTTCGGTCTTATCAAACTTTCGGTGATCTGTTCCTTAGCTTTGACAGTATAGGTCAATACACCAATTATAAAAGAGAGCTTTGCCTGAGTAACGGTATCAGCACAACTACTTTTAGTATTAACGGAGTAATATATACCAGAAAAGTATTTGTTTCTGCACCTGATAATATTATTGTCATTAATATTTCTGCAGATAAACCACGAAGCATAAGCACCCTGATAAGCTTAAAAAGGAAAAGGGATGCAAAAGTATATGCAAAGGATAATTACTTAATACTGGAAGGACAGATTATTGATAAGCCTACCAAAGACCATGGCTCAGGAGGAGAGGACATGAAGTTTGCCGCCAAACTGGTTGCTCTTACTAATGGGGGAATAATTAATGCAAAAGATGACCATCTCACTGTTGAAAACGCCAATGAGTTAACACTTCTTCTTACTGCCGCAACGGATTACAATCTGGAAAATTTAAATTTCGACAGAAGTATCGAACCATTAAAAGTTTGCAACGATATTTTATCCAAAGTAGCCGGCAAACCATATAGTGAAATCAAAACATCACATATCAAAGACCACTCTCAAATATTTAATCGTGTTCAGATTGATCTTGGCGGAAGTGAGATGGATTCAGTTCCTACAGATAAAAGATTAATTGCCATGAAGAAAGGTGGCGAAGATCCTGCTCTGATAGCTTTATACTTTCAGTATGGCCGATACCTTCTTATGGGAAGTTCAAGAAATCCTGGCAAGCTACCCGCAAATCTGCAAGGAGTGTGGAATAATCATATCACAGCCCCCTGGAATGCCGATTATCATACAAATATTAATCTTCAAATGAATTATTGGCCGGCAGAGATATGCAACCTTCACGAGACAACAACTCCGTTAACAAACCTGATTGACAGATGGAGAGAACCGGGACGGGTAACAGCAAAAGAGATGTACGGATGTTCAGGCTGGGCTATGCACCATGCAACTGACATCTTCGGCAAAACAGCACCAATAGGCGATATGCGTTGGAGTATGTCACCGTTGAGTGGAGTGTGGATGACGTTTCCATTGTGGAGACATTATGAATTTACAGGTGATAAAGAGTACCTTAAAAACAAAGCATATCCCATAATGAAAGAGGCTATGACTTTCATTAGTGATTTCCTTACTGAGAAAGACGAGTACTTGGTTACCATCCCCAGTATGTCGCCCGAAAATGCATATTTACTGGAAGGCAAAAAAAATCCAAACCAGCTAACCTATGCACCTACAATTGACAACCAAATACTTTTGGCACATATCGACAATTGCATTGAAACTAGTAAAATACTTGGTGTTGATGAAGATTTGCGTAAAGAGTGGGAAGATATACGATCAAAAATCCCTCCTGTAAAAATGGGGAAAGACAGTACCATTATGGAGTGGATAGAGGATTACAAAGAGTGGGAACCCGGACACAGACATATGTCGCATCTTATGGGATTATATCCTCTTGCCCAAATCACGCCCTACACACCGGAATTATATGAGGCTGCCGAAAATACATTAGAGAAAAGATTAAAATATGGCGGTGGACATACAGGTTGGAGCCGTGCCTGGATAATTAATTTCTATGCCCGTCTGCGCCAACCCGAAACAGCTTATAAACATGTATTGGCACTGCTAAGAAAATCAACTAAGAGTAATCTGTTCGATAATCATCCGCCATTTCAGATAGACGGTAATTTTGGTGGTACTGCCGGTATTGCAGAGATGCTACTACAATCACATATGCGTGATGAGAATGGAGATTACTATCAGGATATCCTTCCTGCACTTCCTTCTGAATGGTCGGACGGGAAAATTTCAGGAATAAAAGGACGCGGCAATTTTGAATTTACAATTTCATGGAAAGGCGGCAATTTAGTATCTGTAAATGCAAAGTCTTTGCTGGGAAATAAACTTAACATCAGGTATAACGGCAAGTCTATTTCAAAAGAGACTACTGCCGGAGAAACTTATTCTTTTAAAGCTGAAGATTTTGCTACCTTATAATTTTGGCTCTATGTCATTTGTGGTGGGTAACTGATAAATTTGAAATAATTCTTTTTCGTCAGTGTAGTATTTCAAAAGCGTAAAGAATTTTTGAAGCCATGGAAAAAATTTAGCTTTTGAAATTATGGTCTTAATGGATTAATCTATGGCTGAATCTTATTCATTATCCTTCTCCAAATACGATAATGCAACTCTGATTTTTCCATAATCAACATCACCATTAAAATAGTCGAAATAGGGTTTTAATTTTGTAGTATCCTTAATCATACTCTTCGCTTTTGCTATACTATCTAGCTCCTCCCGGGTAATAAAATCAAACAAATCAATATCATTATTGTTTTTTAAAAGGTAAGCCATATGCGAATAGATGGTTGTTTCCTGTAAATTACGCTCAATAGCTATTTCACTTATACTTTTACCCTGTTTGAACAACTCATAAGTTACTTTGTATGTATCACCTTTACTTCTACCTGATTGATACGCTTCAATTGTTTTCAAAAACCGGGACCCATATAGTCTTGCTTTATGTTCTCCTACCCCATGGATATCAAGAAACTCAGTAATATCAGAAGGTTTATTAGAACTCATGTCTCGTAAACTTTCATTACTGAAAACCAGGTATGCCTGAATACCTTTCTCCTTTGCTATCTGACTTCGTAACTCACGAAGAGTCTCATAGAGCGATTCATTCACCGGCATCTTCTCTGCCTTAACCTTAGTTGCCGATCTCTTCTGCTCCTCTTTTCGTTGTTTGATTACATCATAATTAACTAACTTGACCTCTACCTCACCCTTCAAGACTTTCTTACTAAGGCTATTCAATATCAGATTATAATGATTCTTATAATCTATCTCTACAATACCTTGTTGTATAAATTGTTGAATATAGAGTTGCCAGGCGAAAGTTGTGGTATCCCTACCTACTCCAAATGTTTTTATTTTATGATAATAGTTTTCATTAACCGGACGGGAAAAAACACCTTTCAAAATATCAATAAGAGTGGTTATTCCAATATTCTCTTCCGTACGTGCCACAGCCGACAGTGCCATTTGAGCCAATATAGTACCATCGAAATATTTAGGTGGATTTTTACAAACATCACAATTACCACAATCCTCCTGCAGTGTCTCGCTAAAATAACTCAGTAGAATTTTCCTTCTACAAACCTGAGCTTCGGCAAACTCCTGCATTCTGGTAAGCTTAGCGAGCTGTATCTTTTTATACTGTTCATTATCGATATCTTTAATAAACTCCATTTGAGTTTGAACATCACGATAGCTATAAAACAAAACCGTCTCGGCAGCTTTTCCATCACGCCCTGCACGACCAATTTCCTGATAATAACTTTCGATATTACCAGGCATATTATGATGGATAACAAATCTTATATCTGATTTATCTATACCCATGCCAAAAGCAATAGTAGCACATATCACATCAATATCTCCCTGAATAAAACGATCCTGCGTAATCTCTCGTTTCTGACTTGGCATACCTGCATGGTAGCTCTCTGCTTTAATTCCCAGACTTTGCAGTTTTTCGGCAAGTGATTCAGTAGCCTTACGGCTTGAACAATAGATGATACCACTCTCACCACTATGTCTTCTAATAATTCTTACTATCTGTTCCCACTTTTTTTGTCCGGGCAAAACAGCCAAAGAGAGGTTTGGTCTGTCGAATGAGGAGATGTAGGTATCAGGATTATTCATCCCTAACAAGTCTCCTATATCGGATCTTACTGCACGGTCGGCAGTTGCCGTTAATGCAATTGTAGGGATATCGGAAAATTCTTCTTTTAAGATATGAAGTTTTCTGTACTCAGGACGAAAAGAGTGTCCCCAGCTACTTACGCAATGAGCCTCATCAATAGCGATAAGGTTAATCTTTAAACCTTTAAGATACGTCATAAAACTGCCTGAAAAGATTGTTTCAGGCGCAACATATAACAGCTTAACCTTTCCTGAGTCAATACGGCCAATTATCTCCTTCTTATTAACTGATGTAAGAGATGAATTTAAAAAAACAGCTTCAATACCATTTGCATTAAGACTCTGTACCTGATCTTTCATTAAAGCAATTAACGGTGAAACCACAAGTGTTATCCCATCCTGCATAACTGAAGGTAACTGATAACAAATAGATTTACCCCCTCCGGTAGGCATCAGTACAACAGCATCTTTACCATCGAGCACATCCATAATAATGTCCAGCTGTAAAGGCCTGAATGAGTGGAATCCAAAGTGTTTTTGAAGATTATCGTATAAAAGTTGTTCATTCATTGCGAGATGCGAGTTGTAAAGTTGAAAGTTAAAAGTTTTTAAAGCTAAATGTCATTGGTATTCTGTTTTGCCGGCCGTAGACTTTACCTATTGACAGGATTTCAACACACAATATCGAACACTCAATAGCCAATTTCCAATTCTCTCCGATGGTTATTGGATATCGGACATTGTTTAATGGTTATTGAATTCACTACTCATTGCCATTTATAAACCCTCCTATATTTTAATAAGCTCTTCAAGTGTTGAGGAAATATCCGGATAGAGGAAATGGAAATTCTCCTCTATCAGTCTGCGGGATAAAACTTTTTGTCCATGTGTGAACATTATAACCCCTTCACCAAAACGGGATTTCAGTGCCCATAAAGGAATGTTGAATAAAACCTTTTTCCCTGAAATGCGATTTAGCTCATCAGCAAACTCATAATTGGATATTAACTGTGGATTAACAATATTGAAAACCCCGGTACAGGAACTCTTCTTCCACAAATACCACATTGCACTGAGGAAGTCAGAAATGTGAATGTACGGAAAACTCTGAAATCCGTCACCAATCTTATTACCTACTCCAAACCTCAAAGCCTTCGATATATGAGGGAAAGCACCACCTGACCTGCCCAACACAACACCCATACGACCAATAATCAGCCTTATACCAAACTGACCATACAACTTCAACGCCTCCTTTTCCCAGTCAGCACAAACTTCCGATAAGAAATCATTACCGTAATTAGATGAGAACTCATCGTGCACCTCATATATATCATAAATACCAACAGCTGATGCAGAAAAGAACATTCCAGGCTTTTCCTTTGTTTTTTCAATCGCCTTAACTAATTTTCGCGTTGTATCAACCCTGCTGTTGTATATCTCTTTCTTTGCTTTGTTTGTCCATTTTTGTAATATGGGAGCTCCTGCAAAATGAAATACGGCTCCTACACCATTAAGCTTTTCAGCCAGTTCATCATCAGTCAACTCAAAATCAGAACGTGTTATGGGAATCACTTTCTGATTACTCTGCCTGAAAAATTCAGACAACTCCCGGCCAAGAAAACCGGATGCACCACTTATGGCTACGGTGTTGTTCATTGTTACTTATTAATCTTTTCCAGTCTTTGAGACAATTCTTCAGGAGAAAGCCCCATTTCCATCTCCCCTTTGCTAAACAAGGATATTCTTCCTGTCTCTTCGGAAACAACAATCGAAATAGCATCTGTTGCTTCAGTTATACCCATGGCAGCCCTGTGCCTCAATCCGGCCTCCTGCGGCATTGTCATACTTTGCGATACCGGCAGAATACATCCGGCAGCTTTCACTTTATTTCGTGTAATTATGAGAGCACCATCGTGTAGCGGACTGTTCTTAAAAAAGATAGTCTCTAACAATCGCGTTGAAATAACAGCATTTATTAACTCACCTGTTTGAACATAATCAAGAAGTTCAGAGTCTTTAGTAATTACAATGAGTGTACCTGTTTTTGTTTGTGCAAAATAGTCACATGCTCTAACCACCGGTTTAATATAGATATTCAACATCCCTTTTCCATTGGATGCAAAGAATTTATCCATACTAAACTTATTAGATATATTGTACTTTGAACCTATAAGTAGTAAAAAGCGACGTATCTCCTGCTGAAAGACAACAATAATGGCCAACACACCCACATTCACAAAATTGTCAAGAATACTGGCCGAAAGCTCCATATTCAGAGCCTTAATAACTAACCAAATTAACACAAAAGAAAAAATGCCAATAACGATGTTAAGGGCAACTGTACCTTTTATCAGTTTATATAACCTGAACATAAGAAATGCTACCAGGAAAATATCCACTATATCAATCAGTCGTATATCAAGAAACGTCATATTCGTTTTTTTTTTGCAGTTAGCGATTAGCTAGCAACTTATCCCAAATTATTATCACATCATCAAATCAACGAATTATCAAATCAAACATTGTGCTACTAATTTAACACTTTCTACAGCTTCTTTAACATCATGAACTCTTAAAATATCTGCTCTGTTCGTTAATGCTATGGTATTCAAAACCGTAGTGCCGTTCAAACTATCATCAGCCGCAATGCCAAGTAACTTATATATCATCGACTTACGTGAAACGCCTATGCACAATGGCAGGTTATGAAGTTGTAACTCCTTCAGTCTTGCTAATATAGTATAATTATGTTGTAATGCCTTACCAAATCCAAATCCGGGATCTAAAATAATATCATTTACACCTAACGAATGCAGCAGATTAACTTTTTGTGCAAAGAACATCGAGATATCTGTAACAACATCATTGTATTGCGGATTATCCTGCATCGTTTGCGGTGTACCCTGCATGTGCATAAGAATATATGGAACCTTTAACTCTGCAATTGTTTCAAACATCTTCTCATCGGCCTGACCTCCGTATATATCATTTATAATATCAACACCATACTCCTCCACTGCCCGTTTTGCTATTTTCGAACGAAAGGTATCAAGAGACAGATAAGCATCAGGAAAACTCTTTCGAATAATCTTCAAAGCATTTGCAACACGCCTCCATTCCTCCTCTTCCATAACATCCGCAGCCCCCGGCCTTGAAGAGTATGCACCCAAATCAATTATTTTTGCACCCTCTGTAAAAATCTCCTCACATCGGAGAACTATCTCTTTCTCCGTTTCATACTGCCCGCCATCAAAAAAAGAATCCGGAGTAATATTCAAAATTCCCATAACTACAGGTTGCGAAATATCCATCAGTTCGCCCCTGATATTTATAACTTTTTGAGAAGGAGATATTATGGGATTTACGTTTTCTGCCATCTTATTATTTCTCTATTCTTCAAAAATATAGAAAAAATTATCAATAAGACAAAGAGAAATGACAATTCTGAGTTTTCATTATCATTTCATATTTTCAAGAAAATAGCTTATGACCTTAAGCTACAATCTAAAGGGCTAAAGCCCTCCTGACTATCTTTATATTTCTATTCCCCGGCATAAATGCCGGGGCAATTGATTGAGATGTTTTTTATATTGAAAGGCTATTAATTGCCCTGCCCTTCAGGGGATAACAAAACAGATAGGATAGATAGGGCTTCAGCCCTTTTCAAAACCATATTTAGCGATGAACTCATCATGCTCCTCTCCCCAAGTTTTCATAGTATGATGCTTCTCCTGTCCAATAATATAATTGCGAACCCTCACAATATGTGACTGACTAACAGACACAGCAAAATATTCATCTTGCCATCCAAAATATGAAGTTGTTAGTTTGTTTTTATTAATCCAATGTGAGCTTTCTCCTTTTATCAAATTCATAATAGTAGAGATATTCTGGTCAGAGTTTAGGCTAACAAGCAGATGCACGTGTTCAAGATAACCATTAACACAATCGATATGGATAGATTTTGATTCTCCATACTTCTTGATATGCATGAACACTTTTTTTCTAATATCTTTTGTCAATACTGGGCTACGATTTTTTGTTGCCCACACAAGATGAACATAAATTTTAATGTATGGCATAGCTTTGTTGTTTTGGTTAACAACATCAAGTTAATGGATTTATCTGTTTGATACAACTAAAAACCATTTTGAGTTGGCAAAAGGGCTAAAGCCCTCCTGACTATCTTTATATTTCTATTCCCCGGCATAAATGCCGGGGCAATTGATTGAGATGTTTTTTATATTGAAAGGCTATTAATTGCCCTGCCATTAGAGCAGGGATAACAGAACATATTATTCATAACTTTTGACGCTTAAATATTCTGCGATAGTGGTCATATAGGAAAGTTATCTAATGTCTTTGACCTTTTATAAACCTCGAATCGACCGCAGGTCATCTCGTTAGTTAAAGTTTCCCTACTCAATACGAATTTACTTAAATCTACACTTAGATACACATAGAGCCACCACCAACCCGATAAATTATTAAAAATCATTTGGCGGCATAGTTTGTGAGTTTTGTAGTGTTTCATAATTCCCAGATAAGAATTCATGCTATTTAAAAAGGCTTCTTGTTCTTCTTTTGTGGGCTTATGATCGTTAACAATTTTATTTTGTGCTTCTATTGCCTCGAAAAATTTACCTTTAGTACGATTAGCAATGTAGTTTCTGTGTGGTTTTATTACGGCTCCTAAATATTTTACGCCTTTACTAAAATGCTGTAGATGTATTTTATTGGGATGAAGAGTTAATTGCAGTTTGTTTTTCAAATAACTATGTATAGGTTCAATTATGCTTTTTAAATAATCTTTATCTTGATGGATTAATACAAAATCATCAACATATCTTCCATAGTATTTTATACCTAACGATTGTTTTACCCAATGGTCGAATTCGTTCATGTAAATATTACTAAAAAGTTGAGATGTTAAATTACCAATTGGCAACCCACAATTTGGTTTTGAATAAAAAAGGCTTTTACTTAAGGGCAAGCCATTCCAATCGGCTTTTTTACCTTTTCTAATATAGTTTTTTGTTGGTTGGTAATAAATTGTCTTTTCAATTAGGTAAAGCATTAATGGCAAATCAAAACTGGTTTTTTTACTTTGTTGTTGCAATTTTGTTTTAACCTGTTCAAACAGAATATCTTTATTAATTGCCATAAAGTATCCGCTAATGTCAAGTTTTAAAACATAACAATCCTGTTTGTAGTTTTGCGAACAAGAGCGTATAAATTTACCTATTCGCCCTATACCGTAGTGTGTACCTTTTCCTTTTCTACAACTATAACTATCGTTAATAAAGGTTTTATCAAAAATAGGCATTATGTAATTGTAAATCAGATGATGTATAACCCTGTCGCGAAAATCGGCTGCAAAAATTTCACGCTTAACAGGCTTCGTAACCACAAAACAGATACTTTGTTTAGGTTTATAGTTGTATGATATAATTTCTTCATAAAGTTCAAAAATATTTTGCTCATAATTTATTTCAAATTTTAATTGATTAATTGTACTACGCTTGTTTTTACGGGCATCATAATAGGCTTGAAACAGATTATGTAAAAGTTGTTCTCTGTTTTTTATTGGTGGTGGATCGAAAAGTGACAGCTGTTGCATCTTTAAATTACTACGCATCGCTTTATGCGATAATGACATTTTAATACATTAAATAGTGAGGGCGTGAACTTAAAGTCATACCGTTTAAGAATCAAAATGCCCGATAGGCTACATTAGCATTTGCTTATCAGGCTTGATTCTAACACGGCATTATACCGGGTACTTTGCTTTTTAAATGGTATCACACCCTCACATAACAAAATACACTTTAAATCCCTGAGGCATCGCACGCTGAATCCGTTCGACTTATTGTTGTTGTTGCGGTTCACATTGGCGTTGTTGTAGTTGAGGTTGCGGTTCCATGCGTTAGAACTACTGTTCTCGGTACTACTCCACCAGATGCCGTTGTTGCCCACATTGTTGAACGTGCCATTGTTGTTGTTGCGGTTGCCACCCGGAAGGGCATAAGAGTAACCACTTAATTTGTTGCATAACCATTTTCAGGTTATGAAATCTTTGATAGCTCACAAAAACTAATTTTACTTATTGAGGGCTTCCGTTTTAAGCGAAACCTCAAAATATGCAAATTCAGTATTTACATTGCCAGCGGGTTACCGGATTTAAAAAATCGCACACTTGCTTATGCATGTAACAAACATAAGCAACTCCGGCTATGTATCTATTTTTTCAACTGATTTGTGCCAACCGGCAAGTTGTTTCGATACTTTTTCGATTGACTGGTTAATAAATATATGTTTTTTTGAACTTATTTGCTTTGTATCTAACAAAATGCGGATGAACAACCGAACAAGTTCTAAACTTTCACGTGCTTGTTCTAAATATACCACCTTACTTCTTATTCGATTTGCCCTATAAATATTTGTTAGCAATTCAGTGATTTCATTTTTTAGCTTTTCGCCAAGAGTATATTTATATTCACGAGTTAAATTATTGGTTAAGCTGAAAATTTGCAAAAGCAAATCGTAGGCTGCTTTGTAAACCGGAAGTTCTAAATAATTTGCCATAATTATGATTTAGTGAGGGCGTGTACGCCTCAGGCAGAACACCCTCAAGGTTTTAATTCGGTTTGTAATTCAACAATAAATTGTTGACACTCTATTGGGGTTTTGTTTATAAGATTAAAAGATTTAATTTTTTCAACTAATTTGTTTTCTGAAGGTGATATGATAGTGTCGGTGCGATTTTGAGTCGAACTGACACTGAAAAGCTGTATGTCTTTTTTCCAACTTACAAATTCATCTTTATTAAAACCTCTAAAACCACTAATAATTATTTGATTATTTTCAATTTGTAATTCTAACTTTTTCTCTTTGCATATACTCTTAATATTAGAGATGCTGTTTTGAGGAAAACCCAAATACACCACTTCTTGTTTTACATTTTTATAAAACTTTTTGGTAAGACGATAGGTCTTGATATGCTTTATAAACATATAAGCCGACCGCTCATAAGCTTTCCAAAACAACCCCTCTTTAATAAGCAAAATTTGTGTATTCTCTTTCTCTAATTGTAATATATCTTTAATACCCATTTTTCAAATAATTTTAATCCCGCTATCGCGGGATAAATAATCAATCCCTGAGGCATCGCACGCTGAATCCGTACGACTTATTGTAGTAGTAGCGGAGCACACTGGCGTAGTCGTAGTAGAGGTAGCGGTACCACGCGCGAGAACTACTGCGCTCGGTACTACTCCACCAGAAGCCGCTGAGGCCCACATTGTTGAACGCGCCATTGGCGCTGCGGCGGCGGCCACCCGGAAGGGCGGTAAAGCCGGTACTGTTATTGATACTTTGGTTGTTACCTACAGCCCCAACATTAGTAGATGAATTCCAACCTGTAGTAGAAGCCAATGATTTAGCAACTTTATCACCGCTGGTAGTACCATCATAATTATAACCATTAGCTATTAAATAGTTTTCCAACTCTGTCCACTCGGCATCACTTGGCAGGTGCCAGCCTGTGGGGCAAACACCTTGCACTATATTGGTTCCGCTTTGTGGTGTGCCATTTACTGCTGCTGCATAAGTGTATAAAGCTCCATAGCCCAAACTTGCATCGTTGTTGTAAAAACAGTAGGCTTTATCGGTATCATTATTACCCAGATTGGCCCAGGCTGTGTTATCAGTAATATGAGGTATGGCAGTGCCATCAGTATATTTGGTGCTTTTCAGGTTTTCAGCCATCCACCATTGATTGCCAATCCAAACTGTATTGTAAGTATTACCGTCAATATCGGTTACTGTGCCACCACTACTATTATTACTTACTATTATATAGTTGTTTTTAATAAGAGTATTGGAACCGTAGCTGTTGGTAGCTATTAATTGTACACTGTAATTAGCTTCTGAACTATAACTGTGAGTTGGGCTTTCCTGAGTTGATGTTGTGCCATCGCCAAAATCCCATAAATATGTATCGGCACTATTCGATATATTTATAAATTGCACGCTTGTATTGGGTTGTATATGGTTTTGTATTACATAAAAGCCTGCTTTTACCGGTACAACATCGTTAAATATTTCAATATTTGCAGCATTTATACAGGTATTAGCATCTATTACTTTTATAATATGTGTACCTACTGCTACATTGGTAAATATATTTGTTGTTGAAAATGATGAGACATCTATGGCATATTGGTATGGTGCAGTACCTCCTGTGGCGTTTACTTCTATTACGTTGCCTGTTGTATTGGTATTTAACTGTATGTTTGTGTTAGCACAAACATCAGCCGATGAAACATAACTTGCATTTGCGAAGCAACCTGCATCATCTCTTACTGTAAACGAGTATGACTCTCCCGGTGTTATTTCAATATTTGGAGCTGTTGAGGTGTAGTTTATTCCATCGGTAGAATACTCGTAAGGTGCTGTACCCATTGATGCAATAGGTTTTATTATATTGTTGTTTTCAATTACAGAAAGTGCAAGTGAAGATTGTGAGCAGTTTGTGCTTGTATTTTGGAATGCTGTAAATATTAATGGAGAGTTATTAATATCGTTTCCATCACAATCTAATATATAGGCTTCTAATTGGCTTTGAGAACTGCCGTTTGGTGTCCAAATAGTTTCGGCAATTCCTTTTGCATTAGTAATTACTATTGTGTTTTCTACATTGCCTCCGTCTAATGTTTTAAAATGAACAAGGGCATAAGGTATAACAAATCCTTTATTGCTTTTTACTTGTACTGCAACAGTTTTTTCTAAGGCGTTACCTAATTCATAAGTCTGATTATTACCTGACTGTATATTTAGATTATAAGGCAATTGCAAATTATAAAAACTTTGCGACCAGGTTCTACTTATGTCAAACAGTGTAGCTCCTAAAATCTTTGATTTAGCTCCAAGGGTAATTTCTCCACCAATATTCATATTAGCTTGCCAATTAGCATTATAAAAACAGAGCTTAAGGTCTTCGGTTAATCTGGTATCTATATATGGTCCTACTACACCGTAAACTTTAAAATGGATATTAGGACCTACATCAAAGTGTTGTGTTAAATTGCCTGTTACAGTAAACGAGTTGTTCATATCTACATTACTTTTTTTATTGTAGATATAATCCCAGTTTTTATTTTCGTATTCAATGGCAGCTGTATAGGTTGATGTTTTGGTATATTCGTGTGTTACATTCATACTCGCAGATATATCTGCTGATATTTTTCCATCTACATTAAATTCTGCTTGTATCCAAACAGGACCTCCTGCAAGTACAAAGAATATGTCTTTTTTGATAGAGAATAGGGTAAATGAATAGTCTAATAAATTTGCAGCAGCCGTAGCTGAAAGGTCTAAACGGTAATTTCTTTCAATAGTAGCATTATACAAGCCCATTTTAAACGACTTTACATGCATCGAATTGTAATCTACGTCAACAACCATATTGGGGTTAAATTTATAATATCCGGTTAGCTTAAGATTGGCATTTGGTATGCTAAATAGTGTACTATTAAAATTTAATTCTATTAATGCACTTTCGCCATTAGATTTCCTGTTGAAATTCTGTCGTAAACTAACTCCCGGATAGGTGTAAACGGGTATGGTTTTTACAATATAGTAATAGTTTCCTGTTTTAAATTTTGGATTTGTTGTTAACTCTTTTCTTGTAGGAAACTTATTTAATTGTTTTAAACTTGACGATTTAAGTGAAGTAATGGTTGTATCTATTTTAAATACTTGTGCAAGGTCGAATGTAGCATCTATGGCAATGTCTTCAAGCGTTCCGTCGCTTGTGTATAGTGTAAAAGTATCTAACTCCAATGTAAATGAATCTACTTTACTAATAAAACCATCGTTTATTAATCCCAGTAATACAGTTGAATCGCTTATTTCGGGTGCCGGGTCGCTAAAGTCAATTATATAGATTCCGTTTCCCATTTGTGCCGGGGTACTTAAAATACTATCGGTACTGTCTACTACTGCAATTGCATCTATATAAACATTGTTTTTAAATTCAATATCTATCGTATCGGTACTGCTTCCGCAAACATTAGTAAGCGACCAAACTAAGGTGTATAAGCCTTCTGTTCCGCTAAATTCGGCATAAGGGTTGTTTATATTATTAAAGTCACCTCCTGCTCCGTCAATAATACTCCATGTACCTAAAGCCCCCTGGTTAATATTGGCAATCATTTTAAGCTCATTTTCAGGTGATATCCTGTCGGTACCTGCATTGGCAATGGGAGGCATTTGTACTAAACTTATTTCTGAATATTCCGGTGGGCATTCTGCAAATTTAACAACTGCCCTGTAATACTTTGTTTCAGCAGGTTTAAATTTATATACGGTATCTTGAACTTCTTTTATTATAGCCCAATTTATACTATCATAAGAGCTTTCCCACTGAATTGTTCCGTATTGATAATTGCTAACATGTAGTTTTACACTATCATTTCCGCAAACATCAATTATTTGTGCTTCTACACTGTTGCTTATAAAAAACAGAGCAATAGCTAATATTGTAAATATTTTTATCGTTTTCATTACTCTATTTTTTTTAATTAATTACTAACTTTTTGCTTTCTTTGTGTTTTTTTCCAATAATACTTACGTTATATATACCTTTTGAGAGTTTACTTAGATTGTAAGTTTTAACACATTTTTGATTATTGGAATAAATTTCGTCTGTAAAAACTAAAGTTCCTTTCATATCAAATACTTTAATTTTTACTTTTCCAATTGTCTCTTTTCTCGTTATGTTTATTGTAAATCTACCATTAGTAGGATTTGGACTCAATGTGAATTCTACATCTTTCTTAACAATTTTGTCAATGTTAGTTGTAGTGCTGGAACAAGGGTTGGGTAAATCTAGTGTAAAGATTGTTTAATTACCGAATTAAAGTATCTTTGTTCTATGGCAAGA
>CBDUZZ010000079.1:0-19376 GCA_965371855.1 uncultured bacterium | reverse complement strand
TGAAATGATAAGCGTGTAAAAACACAAAACTCAAGATGAATTTATAAAATCTACCATATTTTATGGTTTTTAAAATATGGGTTAGAGCTATCGCTCAATTTAGGTGTTATCAATTTTCAAGATTTAAGACAGAAAAACAAAACAATGATATAATGGTTGAGGCTTGGGGAAGATTTTACGAAAATTCAAAAAGTTGCCCGACTGTAATGATTTATCTTGATGGTGAAAAATTAAACTATCTAATAGAGGAAAAAGGAGACTATACTTTTAAGATAAAACAGGCAGATAACATTTATTTGGAACAGAAAATCTCAGTTGAATAGAAGTGAAAATCAACCGGCTCATAACATTTAGCGTTTTGATAGTCGATGCACTACAATATGACAAGAGAATAAAATATTTTGAAATAATAACAAAACAGCGCAATACTGTCCCGATTATTCTTTACCCGGACTATACTCCCGGAAGGTGCGATCGGTATAAAATATGACGATCTTTTCGATACTCTGGTTACTATCAACAGGCAACCTGCTTTGTTGCACAGTCGTTTCTTCTTTCCTGTTATCTTGTTTCTGATAAACGGGAGGATTCTCTTCCCTGTTTATATTTGTTTCATTTACCAGCCCTACTCTTTTTTCTGTATTATCAGAAGGAAACAGTTGTGATTGTTGTTCCGGTATTTTTTTTCTGCTTTTAAAAGGCTCTCCCTCGCCTGTTATAAGCCAGTCACCGCTAATATCAGGAAAGTTAATCAGTATCTTATTAAGCAACTCCAGTCCGGGCTTATTTCTGCCCGACAGGATATGTGAAATGCCTGAGCGCTGAACACCAATTACGTCAGCAAATTTAGACGGACTCAGCCCTTTAGTAGTGATTATACGTTGAATTCGTTCTTTAATAGTATCTGTTGACTTCATAGTTGTTTGATTTACATTCGTCACTTTAATAAAAACAGTGATTAATCTTAATGTTACAAATGTAATGAATACTGGCAACTATTACAAATCATCTAACGTTCACATGCGTACCTTTATTATGATTTGTATTTATACATATGTAACCAAAATGTGATTCAATAACAGTATTATTGCAGCTACTAATAGTGCACTTTGATAATTATTGTTAATAATTCTATTAAATGATTGCAATATAGCTAATTAATACTACATTTCTATTGCATAATATCACCATAAGTGGTGAATAAAACAGAGCAACAACACTATTATTCAAAAACTAAACGAAAGAGATTCAAATACTTATAATATTTTTTGAATGTATACTTTATGTAAATCTTTTAATAATCTGATTCATAAGGCATAAAACTAAAAGTAAATAGGGACAGTTATCCATATTAACAATCTTGATTACAGCTGTACAATACTTTTTAAAGTAATAATATCAGTAATTCTTATATTTTACTGATATTATGTATATTATAACGATTACAACAACTATATATTATTACGATTATAAATCCTACAAAGATACCGTTTGTTGTATACTTATGTATACTTTAGTAACTTTCAAATTTAGTGAATGATGTTATGTTTGATACATATGTTATTCCCTTTCTAATTTCACCTTCTTTATGTATACTTTTGTAACCTATAACATTGCCCTCTCCCCTATGGTTTTTACAGGGTTCCTATTTATGAAATTTTTTGTGTTATATGTAATTTATGATTGACAATCAAATTTGCAGTGATTAACAGATTATATTAACTATTCGTGGCATTTTTTCATATTCCCTATCCCTTTTACAACTGTTGAAATATACAATCAGGAAAACACCTTAATTATTGTTAAATAGGATTTGCCATACTTTAATAAAGCCGGATATAATTTTATTAGTGATGTTTCATACCTTTGTAGCTTGATAGTTTAATTAGAAAAAGAGATAATAATGGCAATAACCGATATAGATAAAGCCTTTTTTTCGGACGGATATAAACTTGGTTTAAATGTTGTTGAGAGTGGTTTAACCAAAGAAGCGATGTATGCGGCAACAGAAAAAATATATGAAGCAATAGACGGATTAATTGAATCACTTCTCAAACATTCACGGCGTGAGAACATCCCGGTTGATTGTAAAAAAGGTTGTAGTTATTGTTGCCACCAGCCTGTTTTCGCTGTATCTCACGAGATAGATTATTTGTACGATTATATGAACAGTAATTTTACGCCGGAGAGAAAAAAAAATGTTATCGAGAAAGCGAAAAGCTTAAATACAATGCGCAGCAAACTAAATCACAAGGCACTTCTTAACCATAAATCGCCCTGCCCTCTGCTTGAGGATGGTAGTTGTACTGCCTATGAAGCCAGGCCTATGGCATGTCGTATTTATCTGTCGATGAGTGTTGATTCATGCCGGAAATTTTATGATGAGCCGGCGCCGGATGAGAACTACGCCAAACTTTTGGAATTTCCTCTGCAAGCAGGACGTATGATGAATGAAGGATATACGCATGCACTGAAAACAGCACAACTTAACAGCACTGAATTTCGTATTGAAGAAGGATTAACTATTATGTAAAGCAATAAAAAAAATAGCTTCTTAACTTCAATAAAAAATCTTAAATTCGCGAAAAACAATTAATAAACATTTTAAAACAATAATATAATGCTACAACGTATTCAAACAATATACCTTGCTTTGGTAACCACATTAACTACCGTTTTGTTTTATCTGAAACTTGTAACGCTATCGGCTAAAGATGGCTTATATTCGATGTTTTATAATGGTATATATAGCGGAGAAACTAATACAGGAGAACCCGTAATGGATATGCTTGTTTTTACCATACTTCTAATCACTAGTGTTGTCATTAGTATTATTACTATCTTTTTATATAAACGTCGTATCCTTCAGATACGTGTTGCTGCCCTTAACATTGGTTTACAGTTGGGTTTGACAGGATTAATATACTTTTTTGCCAGGGTATTCGGCAAAGAGCTTGATGCCATATATTCATTTCACTATCCTGTGGTTTTCCCTCTTATTGCTGTTGTTTTACTTATTATGGCTATAAAAGCGATCGGTAAGGACGAAGCTCTGATACGTTCGATGGACAGGATCAGATAAGGGATGTTGGAATTAGGAATTAGGAATTAGGAATTAGGAATTAGGAATTACGATATTTGGATATTGGATATTGGATATTGGATATTGGATGTTCGATATTGGATGTTCGATATTGGATGTTGAACATAGTGACAATCCCTAAAGGTGAAATGCGATTAAGGTGTGCCTTTTCCCCCAATCTTCACATTATCACATCAGATAATTTGCTAATCATCCTATAATCTCCTTCACCCACCTGAATTCATGCAGGAAATTAGGAGTGAAGATACCTTTATCTATTCCGGCTTCAATATCTTTTAACGACCAGAATTTTGCATCGGCAACCTCTTCTTTGTTTATCTTAAAATCACCACTGTAATTAGTGATAAAACTAAAAACCAGCTCACGTTCGACATCACACTCCCATACATATTTTTTAAGCAGTGATGCTTTAAACCCTCTGATCCCTATCTCCTCAAAAGTCTCTCTGGCGAGTGCCTGTTCAATATTTTCACCCGGGTCAACATGACCGCCAACAGCAGTATCCCACCTGCCAGGCTGAATCTTTTTTGTTAACGGACGTTTTTGCAGATATATGTTTTTACCTGAATATACATGAAGATGCACAACAGGGTGTAAAAGTTTAGAATTACCATTATGTACAACACTTCTTGGGGCTTGTCCTGTTACATTGCCCTCTTCATCTACCAGCGGTACCCAATCTTCATTCTTGTATCTCCGGTTTGCTAATTTTTTACTCCACCACTCAATAGCCATAAAAAAACCAAACACAACAAACATACCCGGTCCGGCCATAAACTCCCAAACCATTTTTTGATTAATAAATGCTGATACAAGTGTTAGCAAAGAATATATCAGCAATATCCAAAACAGTCGTACCATACTTACATTCATCAGCCAAAGCTGGTAAGGATTAAACTCAACACCTTTCATATATCGCTTCGACATCAAGAGTACAATATTATTTTTTGAAAAAGTACTGTATCCAATAAGTCCTGTAATAATCAGGTTAATAATTCCCGGCTTTACTTTAAAAAATATATCGTTATCGAAAATTAGTGAGATGCCACCTAAAGCAAGTAGTAATCCGATGTCAAGCAAAACAAACCTATCAGGTTTGCGATTCTTTACCAGACTATACCCTAACTCAACAACTCCAATACCAATTGCAACCAGCAATCCGTAAAAGGTTCCCCAAATTTCATCAGCTACAATAAAAGCGATGATAGGGATAAACCCAGGTATCATCTTTTTGAAAATCTCTGCTTTGGATGAGTTCATTGAATTAGTTTATAAAGTTCAAAGTTCATAAAGTTTTTAATGAACACAGAGACACGGAGGCGCAGAGTTTTTTAAGTAACATAAAATAAATAACTATTACAACATTACTCCTGTGACTCTGTGCCTCTGTGTTAGTTACTTTATAATATCCTGTTCAGATAGTTTGTTACATTAGTGTTGATGCGTTCGTTCACATCATCCGAATCATCCCCTTTAACAAATTTTTCACCGGTGATGGTTTCGTAAAGTTCGATGTAACGTTCAGAAACGAGGTTAACAAAATCATCAGGAATAACAGGCAGAGTATCCCCTTCCCTGCCCTGAAAACCATTATCCATCAGCCATTCGCGAACAAACTCCTTTGATAACTGTTTTTGTGATTCTCCCTTGTCAAATCTCTGTTGATAACCATCAGCATAAAAATAGCGTGATGAATCGGGTGTGTGGATTTCATCAATCAGATATATCTTACCATCTCTTTTCCCAAACTCATATTTAGTATCAACCAGAATAAGTCCTTTCTCATGGGCAATCTCACTACCACGCTTAAACAACTCCATTGAGAACTTCTCCAATTGAACATAATTCTCCTCCGACACCAACCCTTGTTTCAATATCTCCTCACGAGAGATATTCTCATCATGGGCACCCTGCTCTGCCTTGGTTGATGGAGTAAGAATAGGCTCCGGAAAGGCCTGATGCTCTTTTAATCCTTCTGCAAGAGGTACACCGCAGATTTCACGACCACCATTTTTGTACAAACGCCATGAGCTACCTGTCAGGTAACCTCTGACAATCATCTCTACAGGAAAAGGTTCACATTTAAGTCCTACCGTAACAGTCGGGTCGGGAGTGGCCATTTTCCAGTTTGGAACAATATCGGCAGTAGCATCCAAAAATTTGGCAGCTATCTGGTTTAACACCTGCCCTTTAAACGGTATACCCTTAGGAAGTACCACATCAAAAGCCGAAATACGGTCGGAAACGACCATAACCATAAACCGGTCATCTATATCATATACATCACGTACTTTCCCTTTGTAAACACTCTTTTGTGAAGGAAATGTATAATCTGTTTGTACAATTGCTTTAGCCATATTATATCTTTTTGATTTTTTTGTCAAAGATGCAAAAATAATGTAAGTTCATAAAGCTTATAAAGTTGAAAGTTATAAAGAATAGTTACTCCACATCTATTTTTTCAATTGCATCCAATAAAACACTGTTCACCTTATATTCGTCATCTGATTTTACCCAGGGTCTCATATTTTTAAGGTTAACAAATTCACCCTTTTTGTTAATCAGGAAATAGTGTGGACATCCAATAAAACTAAATTTTTCCATCTCTTCTTTTTCAGATCAAAAACACAACCACCACATGCAGTATACCAAACATCAATAAAAACAATCTTTCCCTTATGCCTGCTTTTGATATAGCCAATCATGTTTGTAAACGTATCAAATTGCTTATCAATAAAAACTATTGAATTATCCGGTTTTTTCAGATTGCTGATAAAGTCAGTATACTGTTTTGTCAGCAAATCATCTAATTCATTATTATACTTAGAGACGACAGAATCATGTGATATGATTTTGTAATATTCTATAAACCTTAACTTTTCGTTTTTAATAGATACTGTTTCTGCCTTTTTAAATGCCAGATAGGTTAATATAAAGAACTTCTGCTCATAGCTATAGCCGTTTAATATTTTTTCTATTTGCCGAGGATTTAGAGATTTGATTTCATTGTTACTGTATCTTTCTTTTATTTCAAACAGTAAAGAGTCAATTATCAGATTGGAATTTGTAAAGCTTTTACCATGAAAAAAATTGGCAGTAGTATCAGACAAATCTATTGTAAACTTAATGGCATCATCCGGTTTTACTGCCAAACTAAAATTTTGGTGTTGAGAATTAAACTCTAAAATAGTTGGATATTCGATATGATATTTAAATTCAAACTCTCCGTTTTTATCAAACATAACAAATTGATGTTTTCCTAAAGAAGAGACAGGGTTATAAACTGTGCAACTTACGCGATAATAGTTCAGCTTTTCAAACTCCTTGAAATTCAAAAACTTTCCATTAATGGTGAGGTTATTTTGTGAGTTTGCAACTAAGGATATTGCAATCGTAAATACTGCAAGATATTTCTTCATCTGTCGATAATTAGTTTGAAAGTTTGTAAAGTCTGCCTCTGGCAGAGAGGTTCATAAAGTTAATAGTTCCGCAAATCCTCAATTAATCAAATCCTCAAATCCCCAACTCTTTAATCAAAACCCGGCGGGAGCTTTCCCCGTTTTACCGTAAGCCTCCACAATATTCTGAACCAACTTATGACGCACTATATCATTCACGTCGAATATAATACTCTCTATTCCTTTAATACCTTTTAAAATTTGCATAGCATGTACCAGACCTGAACTCTGTGATTTAGGAAGATCAATCTGTGTTATATCACCGGTAACAACAAATTTGGCATCACCACCCATACGTGTAAGAAACATCTTTAACTGGTTGGTTGTAGTGTTCTGTGCTTCGTCGAGTATAACAAAGGCATCGTTAAGTGTTCGTCCGCGCATGTATGCCAAAGGTGCTATCTGGATAGTTCCATTCTCAAGATAATCTTTCAGTCTGGCTCCGGGAATCATATCCTGCAGGGCGTCATACAGCGGTTGAAGGTATGGATCAATCTTCTCTTTCATGTCACCCGGCAAAAAACCGAGTTTCTCGCCCGCTTCAACAGCAGGACGACTTAATATTATCCGGCGTACCTGGCGCGATTTCAAAGCCCTTACAGCAAGTGCTATGGCTGTATACGTCTTACCCGTACCTGCCGGTCCCACGGCAAACAGAAGATCATTTTTATCATACGCCTCTACCAGACGTTTCTGGTTTTTAGTGCGTGCTTTTATCGGTTTACCATTAACTCCAAACAGGATTGTATCAACAGCTTTTTTTCTCTTTGAAATCTCACCTCCTGATACAATACTATCAATAGCACTCTCCGAAAGTACGCTATACTCATGATAATGCTCCAGTAACAGGTTTATCTTCTCCTCAAAAAGAGCCACCTCTTCTACCTCACCTATAGCCTTCAGCCAGTTACCACGTGAAACGATCTTAAGCTTGGGGAAACTGTTTTTGATAAGTTCAAGATTACAGTTTTTCACCCCCAGAAAAGCAGCTAAATCTACTGATTCCAAATTTATTAGTTTTTCAATCATTTAATTTCAAAATTAATAAAACAAAGTAACAATATTTTTTGCATTTTTAAACGATGGTATTCATACCTTTGCTGAAATTTTCAAAATTTAAAGCAAAAACAGTAATGATACAGACGGAACGTAAAAAATCTCTTGAATCGTTTAATAGATTACTTGATATAATGGATGAGTTAAGAGGTAAATGTCCCTGGGATATGAAACAGACCAACGAAACTTTGCGGACCCTAACTATTGAAGAGACCTATGAGCTGGCTGATGCAATATTAATAGGTGATAATAATTCAATAAAAAAAGAGTTGGGTGATCTACTGCTTCATATTGTATTCTATGCCAAAATAGGTTCGGAAAAGAGTGCATTTGATATCACAGATATAATTGACCACATAAACGAAAAACTTATCTACCGTCATCCACATATATTTGGCGATGTAACGGTGAAGGATGCCAAAGAGGTTGAAGAGAACTGGGAACAGTTAAAACTGAAAGAGAAAGGTGGCAACAAATCGGTACTGGAAGGAGTACCGGAATCTCTGCCTGCTCTAATCAAAGCGAACCGTATTCAGGATAAAGCCCGTGGTGTAGGGTTCGATTGGGAAAATCGAGAGCAGGTGTGGGATAAAGTTGAAGAGGAGTGTAATGAGCTGAAGCATGAGATTATGGCCGAGGATAGAGATAAGATGGAAGATGAGTTCGGCGATCTGCTGTTTTCCCTTATTAATGCAGCCCGCCTGTACGATATAAATCCCGAAAATGCTCTTGAACGCACAAACCGTAAGTTTATTCAGCGTTTTAATTATCTGGAGGAAAAAACGATTAAACAGGGTAGAAATATGAAGGATATGTCGCTGGCCGAGATGGATGAGATATGGAATGAAGCGAAGAAGAAAAAGAAATGAATAATTAGGAATTACGAATTATACTATTAAATCATTAACCATTAATAATTAACAACCAATGATTTGCGGAGATTACTTTATATATGACAATGAGATATGCGCTGCAAAGGAATTTAAGGATCCTTTCATGGGCGATAACTTGAATATTTATGAAGTTGTCCGTATAGATAACGGTATTCCGCTTTTCTTTGATGATCATCTCGAAAGACTTAAAACCAGCTTTCGTATAGCCGGTAAAGAGCCGTTTTTAAGCGATTCTGACATAAAAAGTCTAACAAACAAGTTGATAGCAGCCAACGATGTAAAAGAAGCCTTAATACGCATTGTTTTCAGCTTTCATAAAAATGGGAATGCTCATATCCTGATATTTCAAAACAAAGTATCCTTTCCCACTGCTGCCGACTACAAAAATGGTGTTTCATGCCTTCTGCAATACTCTGAAAGAGAGAATCCTTCTGCCAAGATTTATAATCAGGCCGTAAGAGGCAAGGCAAACAGAATGATTAGCAGTCGGCATGTGTACGAAACCATCCTGGTTAATTCCGCCGGAAAAATTACAGAAGGCAGCCGCTCAAATATATTTTTCGTAAAAAACGACATAATTTATACTGCTCCTGATGATATGGTTTTGCAGGGCATTACCAGGCAAAAAGTCATTGTTATTATCACTTCACTTGGTACACCTTTTCAATATAAAGCTATAAATGTTGATAATCTGAAAGAGATGGATGCGATTTTCATCACGGGCACTACTCCTAAAGTACTTTCTGTAAATCAAATTGATAATATAATGTTGGACGTAAATAACCCACTAATAAAACAGGTGATTCAAGCTTATGATATTATGATTGAAAACTATAAGAAATAGATATGCCTTTCATTCATGCCACAGAGGGGGAATCTTTCTAATAAGATATTAGTTTCTTCTTCTTCTTTCGATATAACCCAGTATATCTTCATAAGTCAGCGACACATAATACAAACCTCCAACCTGCGAACTACCATAGCTGGTAGTATAATAATTATTCAGCAGGTTTGATCCTCCAACTTTAATAAGTGTTTTAAAAGACGGAATTTTATACGCAATATGAGCATCCAGAGTTGTTGTTGCCGGAATCTCACCCGTACCAAAACTCCCTTCCCATAGAAATGAATTCTGCCAGTGCAAATTAACGCTAAACCCTAAGTTTTTAATAATTCTGTGATGTCCAATTGTCAGATTAGCTCTGTAATCAGGAGTGTTAAACATAGCTTCAACTCCCGGTTCATCAATTCCTTCAATCAGTTCATTGTATGCAACATTACCTTTTAAAAGAATGCCGTTAGGCATAAGGTAATCAAGTCCTACAGCCCATCCCATAGATGATACAGGATGGTCGGTTGTGAAAAATGTCTGATACAATTTATATGGATCGTTTTCATCAGGATTTTCCATTTCATATTGTGCTATAAGTTGTACTGCTTCAAATCCTTTATACTTATTAAAGTATATATAACTATCAAAGAAAAGTTTTTTTCCTAACAATAAACCTTTATAACCTATCTCTGTGGAAACAACTTTTTCAGCACCTAATCCCGGTACAATAATAGCTCCGTTATCTAAAACAGGCTTATCGGTTACGGGATTTCTACCCGACATAGGATATAAAAAGGTAGAACTGAAATTGTACTTTTCTCTTACCACCGGCAATCCACCTATTGATTGATAAATACCGGCATAAATATCAACAAGCTGATCTGATATGGAAGGAAACCTGTAGGCAGTCTGAAAAGTCACTCTAATGCTATGATTTTTATCTTCATCAACAAAATATATCAGTGAAAAACGTGGTGTATATTGAGGTTTAAAATTTTGATTTTTATCAAACCTGAATGTTCCTGTTGCTTTCAGGTGGTCATTGGCAAAAGCTTTAATCATTTGCACAAAACCTCCATACTGATATATTGAAATTGGATTACCCGGTTCATCAATAAATACTGTTCCTTCACTATTTATCCAATAATGCCTGTATGATGCACCAACTTGCATATTCATAAAGTGAATAAGATGAGTGAAATCATACATTCCTTCTGCTTGTATCATTTTACTCTTGTCGATAATTCCACTACCACCTTCAGCTATTTTAGCAGAAGTAATTTCATCTCTCAACTCGTTAAAATCAGCTGTGCCCGGCAGAGGAATGGATGGTTTAGTTTGATCAAAAGGAATACCTGTTTTAGGATCCCTGTTATCAGCTACTAATCTGGCATAATCATGAGCACTTGCCATATTGCCTGATATAAGAGCTGTTTGTGTATATGCAGCCAGATACTCTTCAAACCAATCTGGTGACCCTTTCCATCCTTCATTCATTACCAGAGCTGTTGCTCCCAGGTCATACGAACTACCCGAATTCTCAGCATTTCCCCATATGCGTACAAAGAAATTAGGATCATTTATCTCCAGTTTGCCTGATAAAATATTAAAATCATTTAGCGCGAATCTGTTCACAGCAGAATATATGCTTGTTCCTTTAGAATAGTTAGCCTGAGCTATAAATTCCATCTTCTCGGTAATAAAATAGTGAAAAGCACCGCCAAGTCTCAGGTTTTCTGTGTGATTATCAGCCAGGTCTTTTTCTAACCACCCTGTCCGGGTAACAATCTGATTTGGAAAAAATGGGATTACTTTTTTGGAAAGAGCTTCATATTCCGGTGTTTCCGGCATTATTCCCTGACTTTCGGCGATACCTGCTATTACTTGGGGGTCTACATCTTCAAGATTTAATGAAACGAGTGTTTCGTCACCATAAGTATTAACACCGTCGTATCCCGGATTTGTAAGTCTGTTTAATGATGGATTATTAAGGTCACTACGATCCCTTGTGTCAGCAGCAAACCAGTCTGTAGCAGTAATATACGATCCGGTTAGTTTTATTGCCATACGATTGCTGAATGCTTTAGCATACCTTAAGTTAAAATCACCCATAGGTTTTGGTGAATCCAATACTCTGGAGCCAATATGCATAACACCTGTCTGTGCCGAAACAGTTATTCCCTGATACCGGAACGGATCCTTACTTCTCATCAGCAGTGTTCCATTCATTCCACCCGGACCATACAATGCCGATGATGCACCAACAATCATCTCCACACTTTCAATATCTACCTGACTCAAACCAAAAATATTGCCCGCAGCAAAACTCAATCCGGGAGCTACATTTTCAACACCATCAACAACCTGATTCATCCTGTAATTGGTATAACTATTAAAACCGCGGGTATTAGGTGTACGGAAAGTCAGTCCATGCACATTCATATCAACTCCTTTGAGCTGATATAACCCATCGTAAAAATTAGCTGCTGATACTTGTTGTATATCCCTCAGGTTCATCTTTTCGATACTTACCGGAGCTCCCAGGATATTTTCCTCTATGCGGCTGGCCGATACAACTACTTCCTGACCAAGTATAGTTATCTCTTTCATTCTAAAGTCAAGAAATTCGTCAGCACTATTTATGGTTATACTTTGTCTTTCGTAACCTACATACGAAATATGAAAAACTAACGGAGGAGCAAACGAGCAGGTATATTCAAAAGTACCGTCATATCCTGATACTGTACCATGCACATTGTCCTTAACCGTAATATTTACCCCAATCAATGATTCACCAGTATTTGCATCCACAACTTTTCCCTGATAAGTGTATTTTTGTGCAACTGCAGAACTTCCAAAAAGAAATAAGAACAATAATACAAAATTGGCGTATATACTTTTTTTCATGATCTTAGGTTTTGTTTACTCCTTCTATAACAAAAATAACAAAATTACACATACATTTCTTCAGTACGTTATAATTCTTTCAGGTTTGTTACGTTTCAGATAGCCTGATATTATTGTGCGTACATCACGATTATCTGTCATGTAACTTATATGTTCTTTAAACTCTTCGGGTACGCTTACCGGCTCATGTCTGTCAATCCAGCCAAAGCCCAGATACGATCCATTCTCAATAATAACAAGCGAATTCTCTTCATCACTCCTTCCTTTATCTACAATAACAGCGTTGTTAAACTTACACGACAGCTCTTTTAATAGATTCTCTATCCTGACATTGTACATTACGGAAGATTCCTCACCAACACAAGCGCCGGCACACTGTTTCAATCCATACCGAAAACAGCCGTTATTACCTTCATACAAACCGCAAAGCTGCTGACAAAGATCGTACTCATCAACCCAATTGAACAGCGCAATGTTTGCTTCTTTCATACTGCCAAAAGAGATATATGGAATATCTACACCCGAATTTCTTTTCAACAATAGCCTGCAATACCCCTTTCTGTCAAAATAGCTGTATAACCCAAAACTGTTTTTCTGCTTTTTCTGTGCCCTGTTATACAATGGTTTTAATGTTTTAATCTCATCAGACTCTTTCAATAGTGCAACCAATTCGCTACCTGTAAGTATAAAAGTAATATCGGCTGTTTTCTGTTTTAATTCAATACCTTTTTTTGTTTTTGGATTACCAAGGTGTGTCAGCACCCTCTTTTTTATGCTTTTACTTTTACCAACATAAATCACGTTACCTTCCTCATTATGAAAGTAGTAAACCCCGGCATCTTCCGGTAACTGTTTGATATGGTCAATTGAAAGAGAGGGATGTAATGAATCCGCAGAAAAACGGCTATACGGATTATCAGGAATTATAATACCATTATTTTTTCTCAGCAACAGTCTGAACAGCTCTACTGTTGCAAGGGCATCACCGGCAGCACGATGACGGGCACTGTTCTCGATACCAAAAGCAGAACAAATATTTCCCAGGCTATATGAAGGCAGGCCGGGAATAAGTTTACGCGCCAACTTAACCGTGCAAAGAGTAGAGCGTTTAAAATCAAAACCCAGAGTTGCAAATTCAGAACGAATAAAACCATAATCGAATGGAGCATTATGAGCGACAAAAACAGTATCCTCTGTTATTTCAACAATTTGTCTGGCAACTTCAAAAAACCGGGGAGCATTCTCAACCATCTCATTTGTAATACCGGTTAACTGAACAATATAAGGAGAAATAAAGATCTCAGGATTGATAAGGGAAACAAATTCATCAATAACACTGTCCCCATCAAACTTATAAATAGCTATCTCTGTTATTTTACCTGTTTTAAAACTCCCTCCCGTTGTTTCAATGTCAATTATAGTGTACATCCCCAATTGTTAATTATTGCACTGTAAAAATAGAAAATAATTGATTCGTTGATGTGATGATGTGAAGATTAGTTGATGTTTTCAGTCAGCAGTAGCCCCTTTATCTCCATAAATATCTTGAATACACTTAATTAACAAAAAACACCGATAAACATTGAAAATTTCTTTGGTTTATTGCTATAAAAAAGTTATCTTTGATATAAGATCTTTGACTTAATGAATACCGCGTCAATCACTTTTGATTGTTAAACTCAACACTATTAACACAACGAGGTAGCTACCGATTCAAAGAGCGGGCCTCATCCGTCTATGGCGGATTGTCGTTTACGGCACGGAGGATTGTCGATGAGTTGATGCCCTCAAATCCTGTTTACAGGAGTTTAATTAGTCTGGGTTGATGCGGTTCATATAAGTAAAAAGCCGCTTTTTATAGCGGCTTTTTTTTGTTTTGCCCACCTACATTAAATAAAGTATATTTGTTAACTCAAAATTTTATTAATCAAAAGACATTTTCATTATGAAACTCCTTCTTACATTTCTATTTCTTGGACTTTTTGTAAGTAGCTTTGGTCAACAAACCGGCACCAGGCATGTTATCACTCACAAACGTGCAACTATTACCACAGATCCTTCAAGAGGAACAAACTCATATCCTGCATGGGGAGTATTTCCCGGTAAAGATGTTCCGGTAAGGAAAATCATCATGCATATTACCCTTGGGACTCCAGACTCGCTCTCTACAGCACACTGGGATTATTGCGACCATATCAGGATTTTAAACGCAGAAGGCAAAAACGGCGAAATATTGAATTATGAAATTGGCCGTATGCTTACGCCCTACGGTAGCATCTACAGTAAAGGATGGGATTTTACATGGAGTGTTGATGTAACTGATTTTTCAATGCTTTTGCGCGACAGTGTTGAGATTGAATATGAGCATACAGGCTATGAACCAAAAACCGTGGGCTGGGCTCTTACCATTGATTTTGAAATCACAGCAGGTCCGCCGACAATTGTACCTCTTTCTATCCAACCAATGTGGGATAATCAGTATCCGTATGGAGACCCTGAAAATCCTACTGAAGATGTACTGAAAGAGATTACTTACAGCCGTGTTGAAGGAGCTGTCATCAACCGCCTTCGAATTCAGCATACAGGTCATGGAATGGATAGACCTAAAGGATGTAGTGAATTTTGTAACAGATGGAGAGAGGTCTTTTTTAACGGCAAACAAGTTCAACACAAGGAACTTTGGAAAAACTGTGGCGATAATCCGCTCTATCCGCAGGGAGGAACATGGATATTCGACCGCGCTTTATGGTGCCCGGGTGATTTACAACAACCTGATCAGATTGATGTATATCCTACATCGGGTGAGAATAGTTTTAAAATTGAGATGGAACCATATACAGCAACTGAAAATATTCAGGCAAAAGAGAATATATCATCCGTTCTGATACAATACGGAGCTCCGGAAAATAAGAATGATGTTGCTATTGATGCAATAATCACCCCTAACTCCGATAAGTTCTATAACCGCTCGAACCCTGCATGTTTTAATGCAAGAATAAGGATAAGAAACCTTGGGAAAAATCCGTTAAAATCCTTACAAATTGATTACGGAACAGAGGGCTTTAAGAAAAAAACTTTTAAGTGGAAAGGCAATCTTATATTCAATCAAACAACTGAGATTACACTACCCGGGAAGAGAGACTTCACAAATGGTGAAAACAAGTTTATTGTAGAGTGCAAAAAACCCAATGGTAAACGTGATGCCTGGGAAGGTGACAACACTCTGTCTTCTTTGTTTGATGCACCCGCAAATATGCCTGAGGATTTTATCATTCAATACAAAACCAATAATACTCCTGAAGAAAACACAATCTTTATTCTAGATCAATCAGGAGATACGGTATACATTAAGCGACCTGTTAACACCAAACCTGATACTCTTTACACCGATACAATTCATCTTGCTTCTGCACCTTACGAAATGTACTTAACCGATGAAGGTGGTGATGGCCTGGAATTCTGGTTTAAGGTCAAGCAAGGATTTGGATATTTACGACTACTCGACTATGAGGGAAGACTAATTCATCTTTTTGAAAAAGACTGTGGTGACGGTCAGATGTTTGCTTTTGTCACTACTCCTGAATTTACTCCTCCCAAGGAACCTGTTTATGATTTCTTTATCTATCCCAAAAGAATAAAAGATAATAAGTTCACGCTTTACACCTATTTCAATGAGAAAGTTGAAATGGAAATTATCCTGATGACTATCGGGAACAATGTTGAAAAACACACATTTTATAACACTCCCGGTGGCGAGTATAAATTCGACATTTCACATCTCCCAAAAGGCAGATATATTGTTGAAGTACATGTAGACGGGAAACTAGAGTATAAAACAAGGATTAATAAATAATTACGAATTACGAATTAGGAATTAGGAATTAGGAATTATGGGGCTGAGAGTCATTCTAAATCCAAATTAGAAACTTGGAACCAGAAACCCGAAACTAAAAAATATAGCCAATCATGAAAACAAAACAACTTACTATCTTTGTCGCACTTTTGACCATTTTGGGGTCATGCACCACTAACGAAAAATATAAATTAAATAATATGTACGACGGTTTTAAACTTGTAGAAAAGAAATTTGTAAAAGAAGTTAATGCAGAATGTTACTATTTTAAACATGAAAAAAGTGGGGCACGTCTTTTTAAGATTGCTGCCGATGACCCTAACAAGCTCTTTAATATAGCCTTTAAAACTGCTCCTCAACACGATTACGGTGCTCCTCATATCATGGAGCATTCTGTTCTGAACGGTTCAAAACACTTCCCTGTAAAAAGCCCGTTTGATGTACTTATGAAAGGCTCTCTAAATACCTTCCTGAATGCTATGACAGGATCGGATATCACCACTTATCCGGTAGCCAGCATGAATGACAAAGACTATTTTAACCTTATGCATGTATATCTTGATGCCGTATTTTATCCTATGGTTTTGACTGACAAACGTATCTTCATGCAAGAAGGATGGCATTATGAGCTGGATAACATAAATGACGAAATCACCTATAAAGGCGTTGTTTATAATGAAATGAAAGGATCCTTCTCTAACCCTGAACGTGAATTGAGTTATCAGATTAACAAAATGCTGTTTCCTGACAACACTTATGGTGTATCATCAGGCGGTTATCCTATGGAGATACCAAAAATGACATACGAATATTTTGTCAACTTCCATAAAACATACTACCACCCGTCAAACAGCTATATTTTACTGTATGGTAATGGCGATCTTGATAAAGAACTTGAATTCATCAACTCTGAATACCTTTCCAACTTTGACAAATCTGAGAGTGAGATATCAATTCCACTACAGAAGCCTTTTGAAGCAATGAAAGAGCAGGAGAAAACATATCCTGTACCGGAGGGTAGTGATACTAAAAATCAATCATTCCTTAATTTGAGTTTTGTTGCAGGCCAAAGTACCGACCGCACTCTTTGTATGGCTATGGATGTATTATCTGATGCCTTGGTTAATCACGAATCGGGACCTATACGACTTGCTTTACAAGAGGCCAGAATAGGACAAGATATTAGTGCTTCTTTTAATGAGTCATTACAAAATATTTTTGAAATTCAGGTTCGTAATGCCAATCCTGAAGACAAGGAAAAGTTCAAATCAATCATCTTTAATACTTTGAAAAAAGTCAGTAAAGAAGGACTTGACAAAAAGATGCTGGAAGGTATTATCAATCGTATGGAATTCAACCTTAAAGAGGGAGATACACCACAAAAAGGAATGATGTATCTGTTTATGAATTATCAAGGTTGGATGTTTGCAGGAGACCCGTTCCTGGGACTTGAATATAACGAACCGTTAAAGAAAATTAAACAATCGTTGAGTACAAACATGATGGAAGAGATTATCGACAAATACCTGATTTCTAATCCTCATGCTGTGTTGATGGTATTAAAACCGCAACCGGGTCTGCAAACGGAAATCACCAGCTCAATAAAGAAAGAACTGGCTGATTATAAGGAATCGTTAAGTAAGGATGAATTGGAGAAACTGGTGAAAACAACTCAAGAACTTAAAGAATATCAGAAAGAGGAAGATACTCCTGAAGCCCTGGCAACAATCCCAATGTTGCAGCTGTCGGACATTAGTCCTGAAGTGGAGTGGTACAGGGTAAAAGAGAATAATGTTAATAATGTTCCCGTTCTTCACCACAATGCATTTACCAACAATATTATTTATTCCAGATTATACTTTGATTTGCGGACTATTCCGCAAGAGCTGATTCCATACACAAACCTGTTAACCACACTTCTATCGAAGCTAAGCACTGAGAATTATGCTTATGGCGCGTTAGACAATGCACTGAACATTAATACAGGAGGTTTTTATGCTATGGTAAACAGCTATCCTGAAAATTATTCGGATGATAATCTGATACCTGAATTTATTGTTTCGTCTAAAGTCACAATTGAAAAAACAGATAAACTGTTTGAACTGACTTCTGAGATGCTGAACAACACAAAATATAATGATCCTGAGAGGCTCAAATCATTACTGACAAGGCATCAGGCAAGGATTGAATCAATGATAAAAAACAACGGAATTCAGGTTGCAATGACACGTATGGCATCGTACTACACTAATTCAGGCATATTTGATGAACTAACCGGCGGACTTAATTACTACCGTTTCATTACTGAGTTGACAGAGAATTTTGATAAGAAAAAAGATGAGATTATTAAAAACCTTGAACAAACAGCATCTTTGCTTTTTAATAAAAATAATCTTCTTGCGGCTGTAACCTGCTCCGATGAAAATTATTCATCTTACACAAAGGGATTAAATATGCTTGCTTCTACCCTACCGGATAATTCAGTTAAACATTTAGAATGGAAATTTAATCTTGAAAAGAAAAATGAAGGATTAAAATCTGCTTCTAAAGTTCAGTATGTAGTTAAAGGTTATGATTTCAAGAATCTTGGTTATGATTGGAATGGTAAGATGAAGGTGCTGAATCAGGTTCTTTCAACCGACTACCTGCAAACGCAAATACGTGTATTAGGTGGTGCTTACGGTGGATTTTGTGGCTTCTCTCCCTCCGGTCAATCTTACTTTGCATCCTACAGGGATCCTAATCTGAAAGAGACATTGGATAACTTCAATGCAACTCCTGAGTTTTTACACAACTTTGAAGCAGACAAGAATACCATGACACGCTTTATCATTGGTACTATTGCCAGGATGGATAGTCCGTTAACGAACTCTCAAAAAGGAGCAACGGCATTTGCCCGCTACCTGAGAAAAGAGACACATGAACAGTTGAAAGCTGATAGGGCAGATATCTTAAGCACTACGGATAGCGATATCAGAAGTATGGAAAAAATGGTACAGGATATCCTTGACAAAGATGTTATTTGTGTTTATGGAAACGATGAGAAGATTGAGGAGAATAAAAAACTATTTAAAGCAGTTGTTAAGATTACGGATTAATTGTTTACACTAATCTGATGACCCTAAGTCATCTGATGAGTGATAAGCGGTGCTTTGGAATTACGAATTATCAAGTTTTGAAGTTAATCTCGCTGCTAACGCGCGAATCCCTGCCTACCGGCTAGTGTAAAGATTGTTTAATTACCGAATTAAAGTATCTTTGTTCTATGGCAAGA
>CBDUZZ010000078.1:0-19720 GCA_965371855.1 uncultured bacterium | reverse complement strand
CATCTCCTATTTAGACAAAATGACAGAACATAAAGATTACATATTGAAAGAAATTAATAATTAAATATATTATTCATCATTTGAGTAATTGAATGCTTTATTTATTATATTTGAAAAAAATTTAACAATGGAACAATTTTGCCCAATAGTTTACGAAAGAGTTGACGAAAAACTAGTTCGCTTTAATGCTTTAATTGTATTTGTAGGATTAATATTTTTTGTTTTTACACCTGCAAAGTGGATAATAGTCCCAATTATTGCGGATTTTGCAATTAGAGTGTTTTTAGGCATTAAAAGAAGCCCTATTTGCTACGGCTTGAAATTTCTACTAAATGTAATGCACGAAAAGCCCCATCTAATAAATGCTGGCCCCAAAAGATTCGCAGCAAAATTTGGATTAACCCTTATGTCTGTTATTGGATTACTGCATATTTTTCATTTAACCTTAGCAAGTGAGATTCTTGGTTTAGTTTCACTTGTTGCAATTGGTGCAGAAGTCTTTATCGGATTTTGTACAGCATGCCAAATTTACAGTATTTTGCTCTCAATAGGAATAAAATTAAAATAAGAGTGATTAATTCCTGACTAGTGAGGAAAGAGCATCAGAAATTTTGTTCAAGGAGTTGGTTTTCGTAATAATGCGTCCATCTCCATCAATAAGAACTGTAACAGGTTCAGATACCCGAAAGTTTTTAACAAGGCCACTTGTACCTTGCAGATCACAAATGTGATAAAAGTTTTGAATGTTGTCCATCTCAATGGCTTCTTTAACAGGTGTCATGAATCGGTCTAAAGATATTGAGACAACTTCAATTCCTTTTCCATTGAGAAATCCTGAATCTGAGAATCGATCTCTCAGTTCCTCTATTTGATTGTTTTTTACTCTGGAGGGGGCATTATAAGATGCCCAAACATCTATTAACACCATTTTACCTTTAAGGTTATCTATTGAAAAAGATTCACCTGAAATTAATGTAGTATTAATATCCGGTATTTTATCTCCAATATCCATTCCCGTTTTATATGTTGGAGTTCCGGTGTTGAACGAGAGAAATACCATTCCCGTTAAGAGTATTAATATTGCTAATTTTAATAAATTCATATAATATGATTTCGTTAAACAATTACTTCCTTATCTATGACAAATAATAAACCTATTGTACTAATAGGAAGATTAGATATTCTTTAATTTGGTTTTGAATTAATTATGATTTCCTGATGCAAAGTTTAGGAAAAATATTGAAGGTTGTTGAGATTTTAGATTAACATGATCTATTAAGTGATTAGTGTGCAAATTGTGATGGCAAAACTACAGTGTTGTTTTCATTTATACAAAAAAAGAGATGTTTGATTTTTGAAAATATTTGTTATATTAGTGTTCGCAACATGCTACACCTTGATACTTAACGGTTTGGAAAAGTACGTGCTATAGAATTGTGTTAAGAAAAAGAAATAAATACTCTTCTTTTTATTTAGATTTACTTTAAATAACTCGCTTTTCGGTTTTAAATAGAAAAATCTTATTCCAATTTTAGAATAATCTACCTGTTTTTGATGTAATCAACAATCCAGTTACCTACTTCAGAAGTCTTTTTAGCCTCTCCTCCTTCAGCAATATCTTCAGTAACAACTTTAGCATCAATCGATTTTTCTATAGCTTCACGTATCATAGCCCCTTCATCCATTAACTTAAAGGCATATTCAAACATCATAGCAGCAGACAAAATTGTTGCTACCGGATTGGCAATATCTTTTCCTGCTGCCTGAGGGTATGAGCCGTGAATAGGTTCAAATACCGATGTGTGAAGCCCGATAGATGCAGAAGGAAGCAGACCTAGTGAACCGGTAATCACACTGGCTTCGTCAGTAAGAATATCTCCAAACATATTTTCGGTAACCATAACATCAAAATTTTTAGGCCCTTGAATAATTTGCATTGCAGCATTGTCAACAAACATATACTCTACTATTACATCAGGATAATCAGGTTCCATTTGCTGTGCTGTCTCGCGCCACAGCCTTGACGTAGCCAACACGTTAGCTTTGTCAACAATAGTTAGTTTTTTTCGTCTGGTTTGAGCATATTCAAAAGCCAGCTTACAAATACGAATAATCTCATATCTTGAATAAACACTACTATCATAAGCGGTGTTTCCATCTTCTGAACGTCCCTGTGGTTTCCCGAAATAGATACCTCCGGTCAGCTCTCTTATACACATAAAATCGGCTCCGTCAACCAATTCGGTTTTAAGAGGAGATTTATGGATAAGTGACTTGAAGGTGTTAACAGGCCTTATGTTTGCGTATAGGCCAAGTTTCTTACGCATTGCTAACAATCCCTGCTCAGGTCTAACATTGGCATTAGGGTCGTGATCGAACCGTGGATCCCCAATCGCACCAAAAAGAACAGCATCTGAATTCATACAGATATTATGAGTTTCTTCCGGATAAGGATTGCCGGTTTCATCAATAGCAATAGCACCTACCAAACCTTTTGTATAACTAACTTCATGTCCGAATTTTTCACATACAGCGTCAACAACCTTTTTTGCCTGCTCAACAATTTCCGGACCGATTCCGTCACCCGGGAGTAATGCAATATTTAGTTTCATATTATAAATTTATTTATGATTTTTTAGTTATTGTAATTCTATTTTCCATTTTCAATAATATTAAGCATTTTAACAGTAGCTTTTATTGCAGCTTCTGTCTGGTCAGCATCCAGACCTCTTGTTTTAAACTCCTTGTCGTTAAAATCCCAGGTAATAATAGCCTCAACAAGGGCATTGGTTTTGCCGCCTGGAGGTATAGTTACCGAATAATCGATCAGTATAGGGTGAGGTTTATTCAGCTTTTCATAAATTTTCCAAAGAGCTTTCATAAAAGCATCATACTGACCGTCACCAACTGAAGATTCCTGATAAGAAACTTTACCTATCTGAATGCTTAATGTTGCAACAGGACGTAAGCCATGCGCAAGAGAGAGGTAATAGTTCTTTATTTTAATTTTATTGTCAATAGAGGTACTTCTGAGCACATCCGAAATGATATAAGGAAGATCCTCAGTAGTTACACTCTCTTTTTTATCGCCGAGTTCAATAACCCGTTTTGTAACTTTTTTCATCTCATCAGGAGTCAGCCTGATGCCAAGTTCCTGCAGGTTTTTAAGTATATTTGCTTTCCCTGATGTTTTTCCCAAAGCATATTTTCGCGTTCTTCCAAACCTTTCGGGTAACAAATCATTATAATAGAGATTGTCTTTATTATCACCATCTGCATGCACTCCACTACATTGAGTGAAAACATATTCGCCAATTAAAGGTTTGTTAGCAGGAATCCTGATACCTGATATCGTTTCCACCAACTTACTTAGTTTTGTAAGCTTCGATTCATCCAGGTTGTTCTTGATTTTCAAATGATCATTAAGTATTCCCAACACACTTGCTAACGAAGCATTCCCGGCACGTTCACCCAGTCCGTTTACAGTAGTATGTACCCCATTTATCCCTGATCTGACAGCCGCAAAAACATTTGCAACAGCAAGATCGTAATCGTTATGTGCATGGAAATCGAAATGCAACTCAGGATATTTTTCTATCATTAAAGTACAATATTCCTTTGTCTGTGCCGGATTTAAAATACCCAAAGTATCAGGTAACATAAATCGTTTAATGGAAGTCGACTTTAATTCATCCATCATGAAAAAGACATAATCGGGAGACTGAATAATTCCATTTGACCAGTCTTCAAGATAAATATTCACATCGATACCCATCTCAACGGCGTAAGTTATCACATCTTTGATCTCTTTCACGTGTTCTTCCGGCGTTTTGTGGAGCTGGTTTTTAACGTGTTTTAATGACCCTTTGGTTAATAGATTAATAACTTTTCCTCCTGCCTCTTTAATCCATTTCAGGGATATGTCACCATCAACGAAACCGAGAACCTCAACTTTGTGAAGATGATTATTTTCTTTTGCCCAATGAGTAATGGCTTTTACTCCCTCAAACTCCCCCTCAGATACCCTTGCAGAAGCAACCTCAATACGATCTACATTTATCTTCTCTAATAAAAATTGAGAAATTGTTAATTTCTCCGCTCTGTTAAAAGAGACTCCGGTTGTTTGTTCTCCATCACGAAGGGTGGTATCCATTATTTCCATATTCCTCATGTTTTTATTTAGTCGTTGGATAACTAATGTTATGTCAAATATGTCTTTTGGGTGGAGCCTGCCTGCTGCAGGCAGGCTTCGGCATTCTTCCTCGCAGTGACGTCATTGCGAAGACGAGGCACAGCTTGTCCCGAAAATCGGGAAGGATAAAGCCTGCTTGCAGCAGGCAGGCAATCTCAATCCGAATTTTTAAGGTTGACTTAACGCTAGTATAATCTAAAGAGATGAGAAAGAGGGTAATTTCTTTTCAAACTCCTCTATTTCATTCATTATATTTAACAGGTAATCAATATCATCAAACCCGTTAAGCATACAGTTTTTCTTATACCCATTTATATCAAACGTTTCCTTATCACCTGTTGACAACAATGTTATCGTTTGATTTTCAAGGTCAATTTCAATTTGTGCTTTCAAATCTTTGTCTATTTCAGCAAATATCTTCTTTAAAAACTCTTCTGTAACCTGCACCGGTAAAACACCATTATTAAGTGTGTTATTTCTGAATATATCTGCAAAGTAGCTTGAAACAACAGTTTTAAAACCATATCCGAGTATAGCCCATGCAGCATGTTCGCGGCTTGATCCACTACCAAAATTTTTACCGGCAACAAGTACACTACCGCTATAATTAGAATTATTCAGCACAAAATCCTTTTTAGGATTTCCCTTCTTATCGTACCTCCAGTCGGCAAACAGGTTATCTCCAAAGCCTTCTTTCGTTGTTGCTTTCAGAAAGCGGGCAGGAATAATCTGGTCAGTATCCACATTCTCGATAGGCAGCGGAACCATTGTGGACTTAAGTGTTGTGAATTTATCTGTTGGCATTGTCTTTAAATTACGAATTATCAATTACGAATTACTAATTACAATGTATTACTTCCTCAAACCGTATATCCTTACATCGTACGTCGTGTATCTTACATTCTCACATTCTAAAGAATATTGCGAGGATCAGTCAGTTTTCCTGTTATAGCTGCTGCAGCAGCTGTTAACGGACTAGCCAGCAATGTTCTTGCTCCCGGCCCCTGACGCCCTTCAAAATTTCTGTTTGAAGTGGAGACTGAATATTTTCCTGCTGGTATTTTATCCTCATTCATTGCAAGACATGCAGAACATCCCGGCTGACGAAGTTCAAATCCGGCCTCTTCAAGAATATCTTTAATTCCCTCTTCAATAGCCTGTTTCTCAACCAGCTTACTTCCGGGCACAATCCAGGCTACCACATCATCTGCTTTTTTATGTCCCTTTATTGCATTAGCAAATAACCTAAGGTCTTCAATACGACCATTAGTACAACTACCAACAAACACATAATCAATCTTCTTGCCTTCAAGTTTATCACCGGGGTTAAAACCCATATAGTCAAGAGATTTCATAAAAGAAGCCTGAGATGCTGAATCAATGGCATCCAACGCCGGAATAATACCAGACAACCTCTCTCCCATGCCGGGATTTGTACCGTAGGTTATCATTGGCTCCATATCATTTGCATCAAAATGCAACTCTTTATCAAACTCTGCATCATCATCGGTGCAAAGTGATTTCCAGTATTCAACAGCTCTATCCCAATTCTCACCTGCCGGAGCATATTCACGTCCCTTGATGTACTCAAAAGTAGTTTCATCAGGAGCAATCATTCCGCCACGAGCACCCATCTCTATACTCATGTTACAAATAGTCATTCGAGCTTCCATTGACAGACTGCTAATTGCAGAACCTGCAAATTCAATGAAATAGCCGGTACCACCACCTGTAGTCATTTTTGAGATGATATAAAGAATGATATCTTTTGACGTAACGCCTTTACTCAATTTTCCATCAATACTGATAAGCATACGTTTTGGTTTGGGCTGCATAATACATTGCGTTGCAAGTGCCATCTCAACTTCGCTGGTACCAATACCAAAGGCAATGCTCCCAAAAGCTCCGTGAGTAGATGTATGACTGTCGCCACAAACGATAGTCATTCCCGGTTGGGTAATACCCAATTCAGGACCTATAACATGAACTATACCATTTTTAGAATGGTTGATTCCGAATATCTGAATGTCATTCTCCTCACAGTTCTTTTCCAATTTCTCTACCTGAAGTCTTGAGAGTTCTTCCTTGATAGGAAGATGTTGGTTTTCAGTAGGTATATTGTGATCGGGAGTAGCCAAAACCCGTTGAGGATTAAAAACTCTTATTCCTCTCTCCCTAAGCCCCTCAAAAGCTTGTGGGCTGGTAACTTCATGTATAAAATGTCTGTCGACAAAGAACACATCCGGCCCATTCGGAATAGACTTTACCACATGGCTATCCCATATTTTATCAAATAGTGTTTTTCCTTTCAATTCTCTGAGTTTTAGAAATTAATTATTACTGTATTTTTGATATTGCATCGATAAATGCTTCCACAGATGCAGAAACAATATCAACATTAGCTGCAAAACCATAATAAGAAACACCTTTATGCTCTACCTGCACATGTACTTTACCCTGATCGTCACTACCACGAGTGATTGCCTGAATAAGGAATTCTTCGAGATGAACTTTCCGTTTTACGAGATTTTTTACGGCAGAAAATGCTGCATCAATTGGCCCGTTACCGGAAGCTGTTTCTGTAAATACATCACCATTAAAATTAATAGAAACAGTAGCAGTAGGGATTGTTGATTTTCCACATATTACCTGCAGAAAATCAAGCTTAGGTGCATGATCAACTTTTTGCTTTTCTACACCTACCAATACTTCCAGGTCTTCGTCAGTGATATCTTTCTTTTTATCTGCCAGAACAAGGAATTTTTCATATAACTTTTTCAGGTCTTCGCCCTCATATTCATAACCTAAAATTTGCAAGCGGTGTTTTATTGCAGCACGTCCGCTACGAGCAGTAAGAACAATGCTTGATTCCTTAACACCAACATCAACAGGATCAATAATTTCATAGTTTTCACGATTCTTAAGAACTCCGTCCTGATGAATACCTGAAGAGTGAGCAAATGCATTACGGCCAACAATTGCTTTGTTTGGCTGAACAGGCATACGCATCAGGGTAGAAACCAACTTGCTGGTTTTTATTATTTGTTTAGAGTCGATCTCCGTTTCAAAATCAAGATCCCGATGACTTTTTATTGCCATTACAACCTCTTCGAGAGATGTGTTTCCTGCGCGTTCGCCAAGGCCATTAATGGTAACTTCTACCTGACGAGCTCCATTAACTATACCTGTCAACGAGTTGGCAGTAGCCATTCCTAAATCGTTATGACAATGAGTGGCGATAATCGCTTTATCAATATTAGGTACATTGTTAACAAGGTAAGCTATCTTTTCTCCATACTCAACCGGCAGACAATAACCTGTGGTATCAGGAATATTAACAACCGTAGCTCCGGCTTTAATAACAGCCTCAATTACACGTGCAAGATATTCGTTATCAGATCTTCCGGCATCTTCAGCATAAAACTCAACATCATCAACAAAACGGCGGGCATATTTAACGGCCTCAACAGCACGTTCAATAATCTCCTTTTCATTGGAATTAAGTTTGGATTTTATATGGTAAGGAGAAGTTCCTATCCCGGTATGGATTCGTCCTTTTTTTGCAAATTTAAGTGAATCTGCAGCTACTTCAATGTCTTTTTTCACAGCTCTTGTTAAAGCACAAATAGTAGGATTGGAAACGGCCTTAGAGATTTCAACTACTGAATTAAAATCGCCGGGACTTGAAATTGGGAATCCGGCCTCAATAACGTCAACACCGAGCTTTTCAAGCTGACGGGCAACTTCAATCTTCTCTATAGTATTTAGCTGACAACCGGGAGCCTGTTCACCATCTCTTAATGTTGTGTCAAAAATATAAACTCTATTGCTCATGATTTTGATTTTTTTGTGATGCTGTAAGCTATCAGCCTTTAGATTTCGATAAGTATTTTCTAATGGCTAATAGCTGACGGCTACTTCTTAATTATTTTCCGGACGTAATTTTCTTACTGCTGCACCTGAGCGCCACATTTCTGATTCATGAAGTTCTTTTAACTCTTCATTCAGTTTCACACGGTAATCCGATTGGCTATTTGAATCAATAGAGCGTTGTGCTTCATTCCCTTTTACTACTTCACTATACAGCTCCTCAAACACAGGCTTTGAAGCATCACGGAACTTTTCCCACCAGTCAAGAGCACCTCGCTGAGCTGTTGTTGAGCAATTTGCATACATCCAGTCCATTCCGTTTTCAGCAACAAGCGGCATCAGACTTTGAGTTAATTCCTCAACAGTTTCATTAAATGCTTCTGAAGGAGAGTGCCCGTTAGCACGAAGCACTTCGTATTGAGCAGCAAAAATACCCTGTATAGCTCCCATCAATGTTCCGCGTTCACCTGTAAGATCACTGTAAACCTCTCTTTTGAAAGTTGTTTCGAAAAGGTATCCTGAACCAACACCAATACCAAGAGCAACAACACGGTCTTTCGCCTTACCAGTAGCATCCTGAAAAATTGCATAGCTTGAGTTCAAACCTCTTCCTTCAAGGAACATTCTACGCAAGCTTGTTCCCGAACCTTTTGGTGCAACAAGAATTACATCAACATCAGCAGGTGGAATAATATTTGTTCTCTCTTTATAGGTTATACCGAATCCGTGTGAAAAATAGAGAGCTTTACCCGGAGTCAGGTGTTTTTTTACTGTAGGCCAAACAGCAATCTGTCCTGCGTCAGAAAGTAAATATTGAATGATGGTTCCTTTCTCAAGAGCTTCTTCAATTTCGAAAAGTGTTTCTCCCGGAATCCAACCGTCAGCCACCGCTTTATCCCATGTGCTGCTCTCTTTTCGTTGTCCGATAATCACATTAAAACCGTTATCTTTAAGGTTTAATGCTTGTCCGGGTCCCTGAACTCCGTATCCGATAACAGCAATAGTTTCGTCTTTAAGTGTTTCTTGTGCTTTACTCAAAGGAAATTCTTCCCTTGTTACCACATTTTCTTCTACTCCGCCAAAATTAATCTTAGCCATAATTACTTATATTAAATTGTTAAATTGTTGTATTACTTCATTGTTGTATTGTTAAAGTGTCGAGTCAATACTCTTGCAAAAATAGTTATTTGTTTTTAATCTGTTATTGTTTTTTCATTTTCAAGCTTTTTCAGATAGCTTGACAGAAGCTCTTTTTTAAGTTTTGTTACAGCCACTCTTCCCGAGCGGACAAACTGAGTAACTCCAAATTGATTCAGCTTTTCAAACAAATCCTGTGTTTCATGTTTGTGTCCTGTTTTCTCAATAACAGTATATTCTTTTGTTATTTCCAAGATACGTGCATTATGTTTTCTTATAATCCGCTCAATTTCATCGCTTTCAAGCATGGCTTCCGTCGGAACTTTATAAAGGGCTATCTCCTGATGAATTATTGCATCAGCATTGTAAACATATGTTTTAATTACATCGATTTGTTTATCCAATTGATTACGTACCTTTTCTATCTGTTCGTTGGTTGTAAAAACTACAATAGTTAATTTTTGGATCCCGTGTATTGCCGATTCCGATGATGTAATACTCTCAATATTCACATTTCTGCGGGTAAAAACTGTTGATACCTGACTAAGAAGTCCTATGTGATTTTCAGAAAATATCGATACTGTAAATTCCTGTTTCATGAATATTAGTTTATCAAGTTTGTAAAGTTGCCTTCCCGTTGGTCGGCTAAAAGATTTAAAACTATTAGCTAAAATTATTCCAACCGAATATCAGACACAGAAGCACCGGCAGGAACCATTGGGAAAACATTTCCTTCTTTTTCTACAACTACTTCTATCAGATAAGGGCCATCATGCTCAACAAGATTTTTAATTGCCGGATCGAGTTTATCTCTCGAGTCAACTAATTCTGAAGGCATGTGATATCCTTTACAGATACCCTGAAAATCAGGGTTAATTAATTCTGTTGAAGCATACCGTTTATCAAAAAACAGTTCCTGCCACTGGCGAACCATACCCAGAAAACTATTGTTGAGCAATACAATTTTCACAGGCATCTTAGACTGGAAAATAGTTCCAAGCTCCTGAATGGTCATTTGAAAGCCACCATCGCCAACAAACAGAACAACCTGCCTGTCAGGTTTCCCCATTTTAGCACCAATTGCAGCCGGCAACCCGAATCCCATAGTCCCTAATCCTCCTGAAGTAACCACACTTCTTGTTTGTTTAAACTTAAAATAGCGTGCAGCCATCATCTGATGCTGACCGACATCGGTAATCATGATAGCATCATTATCAAATGCTTCTGATACCTTATGTATTACTTCACCCATAAATAATTTATCATGTTCAGGATTAATCTCTTTATTTATTATTTTTCTATTTTCCACATTTGTTAATGCCTGAAATTCAGCCATCCATTCCGTGTGCTTACCTGGTGAAATTTTTTCTGTTAGTAGCGGTAATGTTTGCTTCACGTCACCTAAAACCGATGCATCGGCATATACGATTTTATTAACTTCCGCAGGATCAATATCGAGATGGACAATTTTTGCTTTTTTAGCATATTTGTCAAGATTACCGGTTACGCGATCATCAAATCGCATACCAATAGCAATAATAACATCGGAATCATTGGTTTTTACGTTTGGCGCATAGTGTCCGTGCATTCCCAACATGCCAACATTTAACCTGTGATCCGATGGCATTACAGACAAGCCTAACAATGTGTAGGCAGTAGGGATATCCGCTTTTTCAATAAAATCAAGTGCTTCTTTTTCGGCATTTCCAAGGATAACCCCCTGGCCAATTAGTGCCATCGGTTTTTTTGACAGATTGATTAGGCGGGCAGCCTCGTCAATTTGTGTGTAGTCTGTTTTCGGAAGAGGTCTGTAACTACGAATGAAGTCTATCTTCTTATATTCATACTCGAACTCTCCAAACTGTGCATCTTTAGTTATATCCAATACTACCGGGCCCGGCCTGCCGGATTTAGCAAGGTAAAATGCTTTTGCAAAAGCTTCAGGTATATCTTCTGCTCTTTTTATCTGGTAATTCCATTTTGTAATTGGTTGTGTAATACCAACTACATCAATCTCTTGAAAAGCGTCTGTTCCTAAAAGCGATGATGCAACCTGACCGCTTATAATTACTAATGGAGTAGAGTCTAACATCGCATCAGCAATCCCCGTCACGGCATTTGTTGCACCCGGGCCTGATGTTACAATACCAACTCCTACTTTTCCTGTAACACGGGCATACCCCTGAGCTGCATGTATTGCCCCCTGCTCGTGCCGCGTTAAAATATGGTTTAGTTGACCAAGGTAGTCATACATGGCATCATAAACAGGCATTATCGCCCCCCCGGGATAGCCAAATAAAACATCTACACCCTCATTTATCAACGACAAAATAACAGCTTCAGATCCTGTTATTTTTTTATTTTTTGTTTGTTTTGTCGTATTCATTATTAAGTCATTTTAGCATTGCAGCATTTAATCATTAGTACATTAAATAAGCCTAACAGCACCTTTATCAGCAGAACTGACCAGGCTGGCATAAGCTTTTAATGATTTTGAGATTATCCTATCTCTGGTCATCGGTTTAAAAGCTTTGTTTCCTTTTGCCAGCTCAACATTTCTCCTATCCTCCAGTTCATCCGAAGGGATGCAAAGTTCAATCTTTCTGTTTGGAATGTCAATTTTTATTTTATCCCCTGTTTTTACAACCGCAATATTGCCACCGGCAGCAGCTTCAGGTGAAACATGACCAATTGACAATCCTGAAGTACCTCCTGAAAAACGTCCATCAGTTATGAGTGCACATGCTTTTCCGAGTTTCTTGGATTTCAGGTATGTTGTAGGATATAGCATTTCCTGCATCCCCGGCCCTCCTCTGGGACCTTCGTACCGAATAATTACTACATCTCCTTCCTTTACCTCACCTGATAATATCCCCTTTATCGAGTCATCCTGTGATTCATAAACACGTGCAGTACCGGTAAAAGTGAATATAGATTCATCAACACCGGCAGTTTTAACAATACATCCGTCTTCTGCCAGATTACCAAATAGTACAGCTAATCCGCCATCTTGCGAATAAGCATTACGAATATTTCTAACGCACCCTTTTTCCCTGTCAGTGTCTAATTCTTTATAAACAGACTTTTGTGAACCCATAACCAGATTCCGTATCCCGGCCGGTGCACTTTTGTATATCTCTTTAGCCTCATCAGAACAGAAAGGGCTCATAATATCATACTTTCTAAGAACCTTTTCCAATGATGGAGCATCTACTCTGGATACAAACGGGTCAATAAGCCCCGCGCAATTTAACTCACTTAATATTCCGATTATACCACCTGCACGGTTAACATCCTCAATATGATAATGTGAATTGGGAGCAACCTTACACAGAACCGGGGTTCTGCGTGATATTTCATCAATGTCTTTCACTGTAAAATCAACCTCTGCCTCATGTGCTATTGCCAAAAGGTGGAGTACTGTATTTGTTGAGCCTCCCATCGCAACATCAAGAGTCATGGCGTTTTTAAATGCTGCTTTTGTAGCTATCGACCGTGGAAGGACAGAGGTATCACCCTCCATGTAATACTTTTTTGTAATATCTACTATTTGCTCGGCAGCTTTGTCAAAGAGTGCCTTGCGATTAACATGAGTCGCTACAATGGTTCCATTTCCCGGAAGTGCCAATCCCAGTGCTTCATTCAGACAGTTCATGGAGTTTGCCGTGAACATACCTGAACAGGAGCCACAAGTTGGACATGCATTCTTTTCAATCACATCAACTTCTTCATCCGAGACAGTATCATCGGCAGCCACCACCATTGCATCCACCAGATCGAGGCTTCGCCCCAAGGCTTTACCAGCTTCCATGGGGCCACCTGAAACAAAGACCGTTGGTATATTCAGTCTCATAGAAGCCATCAGCATACCTGGTGTAATTTTATCACAATTACTTATGCATATCATGGCATCAACCTTATGAGCATTCACCATATACTCTACACTGTCGGCAATGATATCACGCGATGGTAAGGAATACAGCATGCCGTCATGTCCCATTGCAATACCATCATCAATAGCTATTGTATTAAATTCAGCAGCGAAAAAACCATGAGACTCTATTGCTTTTTTCACCTCCTGACCAATTTTATGCAGGTGAACATGTCCCGGAACAAATTGAGTAAAGGAGTTTACGATGGCTATTACAGGCCTTCCGAAATGTTGTTCCTGCATCCCGTTTGCTCTCCAAAGACTTCGGGCACCAGCCATAAGCCTGCCTTGTGTTGATGTGGCACTCCTAAGTTGTATTTTCATTATGCTTAATTCTTTAAAATATATTGTATAAAAAAGAGCCTTCCCCGAGTGTTGGTGAGAAAGGCTCTTTAAATATTATTGTTTTTTACCTATACCATTCTCACCTCTTTGAATCTATCAAGAGAATATAAATACTGAGAATGTGTAACAAGTAATTATTCATTTTATTGTTAAAATTGAGAAACAAAGTTAAGGGTATAAATGTAAATTCCAAAAAACAATAAAAAAAATGTCAGGTTAACTGTTTGTTTTATACTTTTTATGCCATTTTAGTTACTAATTAATAGTTTGTATTTATGGCTTCTTTTTAGATATGAAGTTTTCAAGGGCAAGAAAAACTTTTTGTCTTACAAGGGCCTCGTTATCTTTTTTACATAGTTTAATGTTTTTGTTACAGAAAATGATAAACTGTTGTAACTCTTCGCCTTTAAATCCGGAAATCTCTTCGATAAGGTCATTTGTAAGTTGTCCTTTATTTTTCTCTGAATAGATTATTTTGACCATCTTACGTTTTGACTTTTGACTTTTACTGGTAAAGTAGTGTATAAAGCTGAGCGGGTGGAATAAAAAGGCTACCGCAGGTGGTTTACTTTTAAAAATGGGTTTATAAGAAGCAGGGATAATATCTTTACTTTTATCGTAAAGTATAATGTCGGATGGCAGATTCAGATCAGAAGCGTTGAAACCGATTTTTAAAGAGTCTGAATTGTTGTCTAAATTGAAATATCCCCGATAAAGATTGATGTCGACGTTTTTAAGCATTATTGACACTCGGTCAAGAGGGAAAAGAGTGATATCGTTGTTTTGGAGTAAAACTGGTTTTACCTTAAAGACTTTTGAACTATAACCTAAAACAACAACTTTAATGCTGTCATCGTATGGTAATTGAATGTAGAAATGACCAGATGAATCAGCAGCATACATAAGGAGTTGTGAATAACTGGCTATATTGGCATAAGGAACAGGCTGGAAGGTGTCACTATCAATAATTTTACCGGTAATCCATATCGTTGAATCTGTTTGTGCAGAAACCGGAATTAACAGGCAAATGCAAAAAAGAGAGATTGATAATGCTTTCAGCATAATATACTGTAGACATATGCATACTCCCTTCGTATTTTTATCGGGTAAATCAATTACTATTTTATTAATGGGGTTTTCCTTCTTTTTTAAATAATTACGCATATTACCTCTCAACAATGCATTTTTCCAAAAGGCTACCGGCTTTTCCATCTGATCGATAAAAGCAAATTCACTATCCGCCAAAGTGTTGGAAAACTCCCTGTGGCGGTAAGTCGATTTTATGTCTTCTTTATTTCTGCACTTTTTTGATTACGTAATAACCACCTGTCATAGTCCCAATCAAAATTGCAATTCCTATGATGCTAAGTGGCTCCATCGTTTTGTAATCCAATAAAATAACTTTTCTTGAAATGGCAATAAGTCCAACCAATAAAATGAGTTCTGCATGAAAAATATTTTCCTTTAAATACAACTTTACCGTTTCATACAATTCAAACCCGATTAAAACATTGAAAAACAACCCAAATATTTCAAACAGGTTGTCCAAATCAATCAAAATATTGTTTTCATATGATTCTGTGAAATTGATAAACAGAACATAAGCAAGTTCAATTGTTGATGCAACAACAATAATTCCCATTAATATAGTTAAAGTAACAACAACAAATTTTTCAAAGTATGTTGTGATTTTTTTCATTTTGTTTTCTTTTTTAATGCCACAATAGAATAAAGCCCGGTAGCCCCTACTTAATAATTATATAACCATAAAGATAATAATTTCAAGTAAACTATCAGCACTCCCTTCATCAAACCGTATCTATAAGAAAAATCGGGACAGGCGGTGAAAGTCTCAGATTGGGTTCCCGATTATCGGGACAAGCTGTGCCGACACCATCAGAACGCTTTATTGTTATGTGCCGTTATTCCTTTTTTTTAATGACAGTAAATTACATATTACATGATATTTGATTGTTTTACCTGAAAGAAAATTCTTCATCATAAATATCATCTCTTTTCACTCCCTTTTCAGAAAGTTGCTTGATGATACTCTTTTTTAATGTTTCCGGACCACAAATAAGGTAAGCCTTATTCTTAAATTCGTTTATTCCAAATTGCTCAGCAGTTAGAAATCCACTATCATTAGAAGACCAAATAATGAATTCAAAGTTTGGGTTTTCATTAGCAATCGAAGTTAATTCTTCCGAATATTTTGCTTCCTCTTTATTTATTACAGACCAAATTAGCTTAACCTTATGAGTGTAAATATCTTTAGAAAGAGATAAAAATGGTGTGATCCCAATACCTCCGGCAATCCAAATTTGCTCTTTCTCTTTTGCATACCTTGAAGAGAAAAGTCCGAATGGACCTTCAATTTTAGCAGCATCCCCTTCCTTCAAATTTTCTGCTATTTTATTGGTGTAATCTCCAAGTCCTTTAATAGTTACTCTTATCTCATCATTTAAATGATGGCTACTAATAGTAAATGGATGTTGCTCACGTTTACTTAATGATGGAAAAGTAAAGAATGCAAATTGCCCTGCTTTGAATTTTAATTTTGTACCTGTGGCTTTAAGATATATTTCTGTAATGCCATTGCCTAAATTATTGACAGAACTAACGACATAGTCCAATTTCTTATTAAAAACTCTATAAAAAAAGGCTTTATAAAACCATGCTCCGACTCCAATAATTGCCACACCAAAAACATATGTTCTTACCAATGGAAGTTCCTTTATTAAGCTATTAACCATTGCGCCATGTATCACTGCCATAACATAAAAAGGCCCCATTAATATGTGGAAGTTTATCCATTTATGATATGGGATTTTCTTTTTGAAAACAGGTACGGCAGATATTACAACTCCAATAAGAATCAATATTAGAGCTGCAAATCCAAGTGGTTTACTGATATTGAATACAACTAAATCTTTTGGTACTACAATAAAGTGAGCAATGATTAAAATTACAGCGATAACGGCTGCCCGCCTATGTATTACATACATTTTGTCTAATCCACCAAATATTTTCTCAATCCATCGAGCTCTTGTTGCCATTAAAAAATTTATTGCAAAAACAGTTACAACCCAAGAAGATAAAACTTCGCCTATTATCCTATGGATATTCATCCATGATTCATTTATTAACTCTCCAAAAAACATTGTATCTGATTTTACTTCCATAGAGGTTCCGTTATAGAAATAAAGAGAAATTGCCCAAATGACAAAGTGAATCCCAATGATTAAAGGAAAATATAACTCTTGTTTTAGTATTCTCATAATATAAATTTTAATGGTTAATGTTTTTTATCCCCGTCCAAAAGACCTCAGATTGGACAGGCGTTTGTTTGGCTTTATAAATCATGTGTTACGTCAAGAATAATTAATCTTACATCATTTTTTTTATGCGTTTATAAAACATCCAATCCAGAAAACGTTTTGGGAATTTAACAATTAAAGAAATGCCTTTAGAATCCTTTCCAACATAGTAATAACGCTTCGGCTTCTTAGTTGTTAATGAAGTTGCAATCACTTCTGCCACCTCGTTTGCTGGTATTCTCTCCGTTTCAGCAGTTAATTTATTACCAAATTTAATAATAGGGGCATATTTTTGAGCAATTTCAGGAGCGGTCGTTTTATGCAATGTATCCTTATATTCCTCTTCTTTATTCCACATTACTGTTTCTACATGCCCGGGAACAACCAAAATTGCCGACATATCGAACAATTTCAATTCAACGCGAAGGGAGTCAGTAAACGCTCGAACTGCAAATTTGGAGGCTGCATAAACGCTTGCTCCGGGAAAGGCAATTATACTCGTGCTGGAACCAATATTGACTATTCGTCCTTTGCTTTCACGAAGCATAGGGAGAAATGCCTGGGTTACCGCCATGAGTCCGATAACATTGATTTCCATAACTTTTCGGATTTCAGATACTGGGGTAATCTCTAATGGACCTCCTTGCCCAATTCCAGCATTATTTATCAAACCAAACAAATTGCCGCCTGTTTCTTTTTTGATAATGCTTACCGCTGTACTAATAGATTCCGCATTGCAGACGTCAAGAATGATAGGCGTCAGTCTGTCAGAAGCTTCCTTCTTTAAATTATCTCCGTCAACTTGTTTACGTACTCCAGCGTAAACTTTGAAGCCCATTTTATCAAGATACAGGGCGCATGCTTTTCCAATACCACTTGATGTTCCGGTAATTACAACCGTTTTACTTTTGTTCATTTTAGCTCTTTTTAATAATATATAAGTTGTGCAAAACTATTTTCTTTTAATGAACTTTAATTGTATAAATCGGTCGTTTTGGTTTTTATATATTTCTTTTGGAGTTTTTCCAGTATGCTTTTTTATTTCACGAATAAAGTGTGGTTGGTCGAAATAGTTATTCTTTGGGTATAATTCACCTTCTCTAATATGAAAATATGAGGAATGACATTTTTGAATATTCAGATAGGTTTTTAACGATACCCCTAAATACTTATTTAGGTAGCGGTTAATTTGCCTGTTGCTCCAATTAATTTGATTTGAAACTTCTTCTGCTGAAATATGACCATTCATAAAATACAGCAATTGAGATAGCTGAAGTTTTTTAGGTTGTATTTTTTTTTGCTTTATGTCCTTGGTTATTCTTAATTCTATTTTCTTAACAAATTCCTGAAAATTACCCGGTGTAACATCTCTAATATTCCAGAAGTTTAATTGCAAATCCTGATGAGAAAGAATTAAAGAAGCTATCTCTTTCTGGAATATGTATTCCGGTGCAAGAATTTTGAATTTAATTCCATACATTGAAGTATGTGCAGGAATTGTTATTTCGATTTCTTTAGTCCACAAGCCCGTTAGAAAATATCGTATAATATCAACTCCCTGAAATTCAATAATTATTTTGAAAAAACTATCTGGGAGAACAGTCACTCTCTGAACCTGATTTGTAGGGTTCTGATATGCCCAATAGGAATCAATCAGTTCTTCTAAGCCTTTTGCCGGATTTATTTGGCTAAACTTTATTTTATCTTCATTCTGTTTCATTTATCCTAATGGCATACAACGTTAAGTGTATGAAAAGTAGGCGATTTCGAAGCACAAAACTTTCAATTTACAAGAAAGTTCAACCGGGCTACAAACCTTGATATTACTACTAATTCGCTTATTTTTTATATACATTGTTGAACTAAACCCCGCCACAGCGGGTGTAGCTCAACTGGATTTACGAGCAATACGTATACCCTGCTTTTATAAATCTAAACATTTATTATTATGAGTAAAGGTACGTATTATTCTCAAGCCTGTTACAGCGTATTGGGATTTCAACAGATGAGTGAAGAGTTTATACGCAAATTAGTAATCAATGGCAAGTCACGCTCGACACATCAGAACTATGTACGTCAAATGTCGAAGTTGGCATTGTACTATGGTCGAAGCCCCCTGGAGCTTGATATTGATGAGTTGGAAGAGTATCTGTATTATTTAATTCAGCGCGATACCGATGCTTTAAGTTCCTACAAGCATTTAGTTTATGGCCTCAGGAAGTTGTTTCAGCTTTTTGGCAAGGATGAACTAAGTTTGTCACTACCAAAGATTGATTGCCCCAATAAACTACCGGTAGTTTTATCAAGACAAGAGGTGAAGCAGTTGTTAAAAACTCCTGTTCTCATCCGGGAGAAGATTATGTTTGGTCTCACCTACGATACAGGGATGCGTATCAGTGAGTTGGTATCGCTTCAAATCCGTGATGTAGATATGCATCGTGCAACTGTTCATATTGGTCAGCCTAAGAATAAGAAAAACCGTTATGTGCCCATATCATCACATGCAGTAAGAGGAGTGAAAAAGCATATAACTATAAATAATCCAAAGACCTACTTGTTTGAAAATGAATGGGTAGTATATGCCAAACGGCCATTTGGAGGTCCGAAGCAGGTTATTAATTATCTGGGGAGATATACACATCGAACAGCAATTTCTAATGATAGGATATTAAATGTAACCAATAGCCAAGTAACTTTTTCATGGAAAGATTACAGCAATAATTATGCAAGAAAAAACACCACTCTTAAGGGTGAAGATTTCCTGCGGCTATTCTGTCAACATATCCTGCCACCGGGATTTACACGAATCAGGCACTATGGCTTTCTTTCAAGCGCTTCAAAAACAAAAGCACTATCTCTCATACGCAAGGCACTTAACCCAACTTGGCTATAATCAAATCTACTCTCCATCATCCCAAACACTTACAA
>CBDUZZ010000077.1:0-19742 GCA_965371855.1 uncultured bacterium | reverse complement strand
TTATAATGGAAAAAAGAGAAATAGTTCGCCTAATACTAAATCTTTACACTAGTGTTACCACCGTAACGGTTTGAGCGTTCACATAACTTGCTGAACATGCAAGTAAAATAATAAAAGTTAATAGTAGTCTGTTTTTCATCTTATATGATTTTAGGGTAATTAATCTCTACGGTAAGTAAAGTGACTATTCATGTGTAAATGTATTTAGGTTATAAAGTTGTATAAAACTCAACAATATTTCTTTAAATGTCAATAGATGTTTGATAAATATGATTGAATTAGTGATGAAAGTATTGAATTAGTGATGAAAGTATTGAATTACCTGCCGGCAACTGTTGTCATATGAATAATAAGTCATTTTTAATTACCAATAAAGCTCAGGCTAAGAGATCATCTTCAGCAAATTGATCTTCTAAGTCCATTTCTGCCGGATTAATATTATGATCTTCTAAAGAAGCAAATTCCGTTAAAGGATTTCTTCATAAATAAAAGATTTTAAATGATTATTTAAGTACAAACCCTCTGTTTTTAACATTTGTATCTCATAGCAATAATTAACCAAAAAGATTCATTAGAACCGTTTTTTCAAATATTGCAAAAAAACTGTATTTTAGCAAAGATTTAGAAACAAGAAAAAATCTAACTATGGATAAAGTCATTATAAAAAGTTTTGATAAACTGAATATTCTTAAGGGAAATGTTTTAGGAGTATCAGACTATTACCAGATAACACAGGAACAGATAAACCTGTTTGCCGAAGCAACCAACGACCACCAATGGATTCATGTAGATATTGAAAGAGCAAAAAAAGAGTCTCCTTTTGGTAATACAATAGCACATGGTTATCTTACTGTTTCGTTACTTCCATATCTGTGGGAGCAAATAGTTGATGTTCAGAACCTGAAACTACAGGTTAATTACGGCATAGAGAAACTGAAATTCAATCAGGCTGTAATAGTTAACAGCAAAGTACGTTTAGTTGCAAAGGTAAACGAAGTACTTAACCTAAGAGGTATCACTAAAGCTTTTATAGGCGTTAAACTGGAAATAGAAGGAAACAAAAAACCTGCTTATGATGGTGAAGTAGTATTTTTATATCATTTTAGCAGCTAAAATCTTATCTTTCAATCCACTCTTTAAAGGCTCGGGCACGTTCACGAGTGATGATGATCTTTTCATCCGGTTCAGGACGTGTTGTTCTAACAATGAGCTTGCGTTAAACCAGTTCTCAATTTTTGTAATTGCATTGATGTTCAGGACATATTCTCTGTTAGCTCAGGAAAATTTCGTCGGATCGAGCTGTATTTCCAGTTTTTAGGGAGCGAAATCAACCACATAACTTTCAAAAAAGCATAAATTTCTTTTGTATTTTATTAATATATATATATATTTGCCCTCAAATGAACAAACGGTCATTTATGAGAACTATAGATGAAAATAAAATATTACAAGTTGAAAAAGCAGCAATATCACTTATTGTTGCTAACGGATATGGAGGAGCTTCGGTAGCATCAATTGCAGAACAAGCCGGAGTATCAAAAGGGTATTTGTACAGATTTTATGACAGTAAACAAAGCTTGGTTAAAGATCTGCTTAGCAAACATATCAATTCTATTACCAATAAAATACAAGAAGAAATTAACAATAGAGAGAAAATATCAGATGTAATTAAATATGTTGTTTATAATGTTTTCAAAATTGCCAACACAGAGCCTAATCACATCAAATTTATTCATGTTCTACTGCACAACTATAATTTTCAATTGGAGCAAAAAGAGAGAAAAAAAATTAAAGAGTTATGCACAAGAATCTATAACATTGGAGTTAATAACAGTGAAATAGATGTAAATACAACTGAAGAAGAGATATTTAATATTTGTATTATATATCCTATTGAATTTATTAATCTTAGGTTTAAGAATTTCTTCGGACACAACTCATGGAACCAACAAGATATAAACAGAGTAACAAGTTTTTGTGTTAACGCTTTGAAAATATAATTTTTTAATCATTTAATGACCATTTGGTCATTTTAAACAGAAATATGAAAGTAGAGTATTTATTAATTGTAATTATGAGTGAGTATTTTGGTATTCTGCAACTGAATGCACAAAATACAGTCAGAGATGAAAAGATTTTAACCTTTCAAGAGTCTTTGGACTATGCTTTAGTTAAAAACTCAAGTATTATCCAATCGAATAAGAAGATCGAGCAAAAGCAACAGGAGGCAAAATCAGCTAAGGGTTTGTTCCTGCCTAAGATTTATATTAATGCTAACTATACATTTATGACAGATGATATCCACATGGATATGAATCCTGTTAAGGATGCCATTACTCCTCTGTATGAAGCATTAAGCAGATATGGAGATTTTTCCGGTGTTCCAAACCCCAACCCGATTACTAATCCTGTTGTCCCCATTTTACCTGACGATATTTCAACTCAAGCTGTAAGAGGGAAACTACAAGAAGGTTTGTATGCAATAAATAATTCTGACTGGGATATGATGATCCAGCAAAAGAGTTTTGGATTTATTTCAACAGGATTTATGTTGCCCATTTATGAAGGAGGAAAGATTAGAGCAGCAAATAAAGTTGGAAAAATATCAATAATGCAAGCTCGGGAAGAAAACGTACAAAAGAAAGGCGAACTGATAACTGAGTTAGTTGAAAGATATTACGGCCTGCTTTTGGCTCGCAATGTTAAAGAGATAAGACAACAAGTAGCAGAGACAATGGAAATGCACAGGGCTGATGCTGAAAAACTAAAAGAAAATGGAATAATTCCTAATGTTGAGTATTTACATGCTAAAGTGTATTCGTCTGAAGCAAAAAGGGAAATAAACAAAGTAAATAATCAACTTGAAATTGTAAATAATGCATTATTAAATACACTGGGGATAAAAGATGAAGTATTTATAAATACTGTATCTGCGATGTTTTACATTGACTGCATAGAAAGCATAGATTACTTTATAAATCTATCAAAAGATAACAGTCCTTTATTAAAACAAATACAAAATAAAAAATACTTGCTGAATGTAAAGCATCATGTTGAAATAGAAAAATATTTACCCACTATAACGGCATTAGGTAACTACAATCTGACAAATCAAAATTTGTCACCAATGGTACCTGATGGTCTGTTAGGTATAAATCTTAAATGGACAATTTTTGAAGGAAACAAGAAAAACAGTGATAGGAAAGCAGTCAAATTGCAACAAGAACAAGTTGATCTATATTACAATAAATCCGAACAGAACATAGCAACAGTAATTACAAAATTTTACAATCAAATGCAGATGAATCTTGAACAAATAGAACAACTTAATGAAACCAAGGAGTTGGCAAAAGAATATTACGATTCTCAGAGCAAAGCATTTAGTGAAGGTTTAAGTACAGCTTCTGATCTGGCTGATGCTAATCTGTTTTTAGCAAAGGTAAAAATAGAACAGTTACAAGCTGTTTATGCATACGACTTAGCACTATCGAACCTGTTATATTATGCAGGAATTCCAGAACATTTTAATGATTATATGATAAATAAAGGTAAATCTATAGAATAAAAGAGGTAAAAAAAAATGAAACTTAATAGAAAAAGATTAATTGCAGGCGTTGTTTTAGTAGCTTTTGTAACATTTATTACATATACAGTAATATTGTTGAACAAACCAAAACCAAAAGAAATTCAAGGATTTGTTGAAGCTACTCATGTAAAAGTTGGCTCTAAACTTATTGGCAGAATTGACTCGTTGCCTATTCATAAAGGACAGAAAATAAAAAGCGGTGACTTTCTTTACAGCATAGAAAGCCCTGAACTGGAGGCAAGACTACAACAGGCACAAGCAGCCAAAGAGGCCGCTCAGGCACAACACGAAAAAGCCGAAGAAGGTGCAAGAAAAGAAGATATACAAGCTGCAAAGAATAATATGATCAGAGCAAAAGCTGCTTATGATTATGCACAAAAATCTTACACAAGAATTAAAAATCTGTATAAAGAAGGTGTTGTACCCGCGCAAAAAAAGGATGAAGTTGAAGCAAAACTAATTGCTGCTAAAGGCATCTATAATGCTGCAAGCTCAATCTATCAGAAATCATTAGATGGAGTAAGGGTACAAGACAAAAAAACAGCAGAAGCTCTTGTAAACAAAGCAAACGGGGCTGTAAATGAGGTTAATTCTTACCTTCAGGAAAGAAATATTTACGCTCCCATTTCCGGCGAGATCACCAATATCATATCTGAGCGTGGAGAGCTTGTTCCTTCAGGTTACCCGGTAGTTTCAATTGTCAATCTAAACGATGTATGGATTACGTTCAACCTTCGTGAAGATTACCTTGCTGATATAAAGAAAGGGAGCAAGTTTATTGCCCGTTTCCCTGCTCTGAAAATGAAAAATATTGAATTACAAATTATATATATCAGTGTATTAGGAAACTTTGCGAATTGGTCTGCAACAAAAACTTCAGGCGATTTTGACATGAGAACATTTGAAGTTCATGCTATTCCAACACATAAAACTAAAGGGTTATACCCCGGCATGTCTGCCATAGTTAATTGGGATAAAGTTAGAGATACTGTAAATGAATAGAACAATAAAAAATATTACCCTTATTGCAGAACGGGAAATAAAATTAATATTAGAAAACATATCTGTATTATTTCTCAATGTTTTTGCACCAGGTATCGGTATGTTCCTGCTTTGGTGGATATTTTCTGCCGGTGTAGTCAAAGATCTTCCAATAGCTGTTGTAAATAATGACAATACAGCTTTATCCAATAAAGTCTTACAAATGGTTGATGCCACTTCAACTGTAAATATCGACTATACTGTAAGATCTTTACAGGAAGCAGATAAATTAATGAAACAAGGGAAGATATATGCTTTTATAGTTATACCCAAAGATCTGGAATCAGGCATAATTAATGAAAGCTCTCCCACTATAAGTGTGTTTCTTAACGGAAGTAATATTGTAACTGACGGACTTATTAAATCCGCACTAAAAAAAACTTTAACGTCAATAAAAACCGGAATTAAGATCCAAATTAGTCAAAAGCACGGATATACCCGGAAACAAGCATTTGTAAAGGCTATGCCAATAATGTATGATAATCATATTATTTTTAATCCGTATTTGAACTATTCTTACTTCTTGTTGATGGGATTAATTCCCTTAATGGTTGTTGTAGCAATATTTTTAGGAAGTGTTTACTCTTATGGCATTGAATTAAAGAATGGCACAGGAGTCAGTCTTTTACGACAAGCTGATAATAATATTCTTGTAGCTGTAATTGGAAAATCGATCCCTTATTGGGTCATCAATATATTTAACCTGAAAATAGCCGGATTTATTTTGTTCTACATTATGGGAATAACAATTAAGTCAAATGTTTTTATGTTATTAGTTGCTGGACTTTTGTTGATCACATCTTATCAATCAATGGCATTGATTTTTGTAACAATTACTTCAAATTTACGATTATCGTTATCGTTAGGATCCGCCTATACAATGATGGCCGTTACTTTTTCGGGTTTAACTTTTCCTATAGATGCAATGCCATTGTTTGCAAAGCATATTTCATATCTTTTCCCTTTCGGATTTTGGCTTAAGATATTTAATGGTTTGGCCTTAAGAGATCTTAATATTTCAAGTTTGGCATTGCAGTTTACAATATTGATACTTTATTCATTAATAGGTTTTGCTTTTATAAATCAACTTAAAAGAAGATACCTAAAAAGGAATAAATGGGGTAAAATTTAATCAACTTTAAAATGAAAAATTACTTATCAATATTTATATTAGCTTTCAATACTGAACTTAAAACAGTTTTAACCCATAAAGGTGCATTGTTAATAATTGTAGGGGCTGTGAGTATATATAGCATAGTCTATTCATTTGCTTACAGCACTGAGGTATTTACTGAAATGCCAATTGCCATAGTTGATTTGGACAATTCACAAATGTCACGAAAATTATCTGAAATGATAGATGCAACCGAACAATTGCATGTAGTTCGCAGGCATTCTGATTTTAATGACGCAAAAGAAAAATTTAAAGAGGGTGAACTTAATGGACTTGTTGTTATTCCAAAAAAATTTGAACGAAACATCTATAAAGGAGAACAAAGCCATATAGGCATTTACGGTGATGCAAACAATTTTTTAATGTATAAGCAAAATCTATCAGGAGTAGTGAGTGCTACATCTACATATTCTACTCAAATTGAAATTAAAAGATTCATGGCAGAAGGGAGTTCATTTGAACAAGCAAAATCAAAAGCACAAGCCTTTAATTTTACCTTTTCCGATCTTTATAATCCTTCAACCGGGTATGGCTCTTTTGTAATGCCACCTTTTATGCTTGTACTTATACAACAAACGTTATTGATAGGAATTGGTCTTATTGGCGGTTTTCAGAGAGAACGTAATCAAAGAGTTTATAAAATAAAAGGCAAAACATTAATTCCTTCAGCCTTACTGCTTGGAAAAGCATTTGCATATTTTTTAATTACTGTTTTTAATGTTATAGTTGTTCTTATCTGGATACATAATTGGTTTGCTTTTCCCGATAAATCAAGCTTTATTAACTTATTATTTTTACTAATTCCATTTACTTTTTCTGTTATTTTCTTAGGCTTGCTTATATCTATAGCAATTAAAAAGGCAGAAAACTCAATAATGTTTATAGTATTTTTATCTCCTGTAGTTCTTTTTCTTGCAGGTTTTTCATGGCCGGTAGATATTTTTCCTGACTTATTAAAAATATTACGTTTAATCGTACCAACAGATATTGTTATACCGGCATATCTCCGGTTAAGAACAATGGGGGCATCAATTTTTGATATTAAAAAAGAGATATTAACGATAAACTTTCAGATGGTGATCTATTTTATTTTAGCACTTATGGGATTTAGATTCAGGGCTAAACTGGAAAAGAAAACCCGATAAAGTTTTTGTGACTTTTGATCAATTTCTCATCTCTTCTTTTTCTTCTTCTTTTCAACCGAGAATCCAAACTTGCCAATTTTTTTCCCAATCTCAAAATAATTACCATGCGAATAGGCAATTAAGTCTGATTTTTGCAATTCAAAAGCACCGGTTTTATCATTTATGTATCTATCATCAACCTGCACATTAACCACTTCAGCAATAAACATATCGTGAGTACCAAGTTTTTTCACCTCTGTAACCTTACACTCAATACTTACAGGAGCCTCTTCAATAGTAGGTGCTTTAATCTTTACGGATTCTCCCGGTGAAAGGTTCATTTCTTCGAACTTCTTATACTTCCTGCCTGAACGAACACCACACCAGTCAGTAACAAATACCAACTCTTTTGTAGAAAGGTTAATTACAAACTCACCTGTATCTTTAAGAATCTGGTATGAATGCCTTCCCGGACGAACGGAGATATAAAGCATTGGAGGATCAGAACATATCGTGCCTGTCCATGCAATGGTGATAATATTATAATTCTCAGGATTGTCTCCTACCGTTACCAATGCTGCCGGCAACGGATATAACATATTTCCCGGCTTCCAACTTATCTTTGCCATTTTTAAGGATTTTCGATTTGAGATGTGCGATGTACGATATTTGAATAGTTAATTCTCAATTCATTCTACCTACTACATCCTACCTTACAAACTTTCTACTTTCTACTTTTAACTATATTATCTGCAAATGCTCCTCACTGGTTATTTTTTCGCAATAATGACATTTCAGCGCAATATCATCTTTTGATACCACAGTAAACTTAGTTGTTATAGGTTCATTATTAGTTATACATTTAGGATTAAAGCATTTAACTATTCCAACAACTTCCTCAGGAACATTAACAACTTTTTTCTCTACAACCTCATAATCTCTGATAATATTTAGTTTTGCAGCCGGAGCAACCAAAGCTATCTTGTTTATCTCGTTATCTTCAAAGAACTTATCGGTAACTTTAATTATGGCTTTATGAATAAGTTTTTGACTCTCCAGATTAGTTCCAAAAGTTATCTGATTTGAAATTTTATCTAATCCTAATATTAATATTACTTTAAAAAGATGATTTGCAGGGATATGGTCGATAACAGTACCATTCTTTATAGCGCTAACTTTTAATTTTCTTTTACTCATTACTTCAATTTTAATCTATTATAAACCTAAAATTGCAGCCATAATGGCCATCCTTGTATATACTCCATTTTCAGCCTGCGTAAAATAGTAGGCTTTCGGATTGTCATCCACATCGGTATGAATCTCATTTACTCTTGGTAACGGATGAAGAATACGCAGATTATCTTTTGTATTATCAAGCATTGAGTTTCGTAACACATAAACATTTTTCACTTTCTCATACTCAATAGAATCGGAAAAACGTTCCCGCTGAACTCTGGTCATATAAAGGATATCAGCTTCCGAAATTATATCAGTAAACTCACCATGTTCGAAATAACGTATCCCTTTCGAATCAAGAAATAGTTTATATTCATCAGGCATTTTAAGTTCATCGGGAGCTATGAAGTTAAAAATCGGATTAAAGAGTGACATTGCCATCAGAAGACTGTGAACAGTACGCCCGTATTTCAGGTCACCAATAAGAAAAATATTCAGATTCTCAAGGGTTCCCTGAGTTTTGTATATCGAATAAAGGTCGAGCAATGTTTGTGTAGGATGCTGATTTGCACCGTCACCGGCATTAATAACCGGCACATCTGACTGTTCAGCCGCATATCTTGCCGACCCCTCCAACGGATGTCTCATAACAATCAAATCAGAGTAGTTACTAACCATCTTAATAGTATCTTTTAACGTTTCACCTTTGGTAGTAGACGAAGATGATGAATCGGTAAAACCGACAACACTTCCTGACAAGCGGTTTATAGCTGTTTCAAAACTCAATCTGGTTCGTGTTGATGGTTCAAAAAACAAACTTGCAACAACTTTATCTTTAAGCAGTGGTTGATTAGGATTGTCTTCAAAATCGGCAGCCAACTTAACAATTTCAAGGATTTCCTCTTTTGAGAAATCAGAAATAGAAACTAAACTTTTACCCTTCATCCGTATAAATTTTATTTTCAAAAACAAAAAAAAGACCTGAATTAAAATCAGGCCTTTTATAAAAATATTTAATCTTATTAATTATAATCTGAATAGAGAAAACAACAGAATTGCACTTCATCAATTCCTCAAAAACTAACACATTGTCAGTAAAATCTACCCTGTTATATTTAGAAATAACCCATCTCATTCTAAACTTCAAAAGTAAATAAAATCTTTGTTACTAACGATAAACATTAATACAAAATAATCAATTGTTAATAAAAAGATTCTTCCGGCAGATAAATTATTAATTCCGGTAACAATAGGATCAATCTTTGATCATATGTACATCATGCTGTGGAAACGGTATTGAAATACCTTGTTTGTCAAATTCCTTCTTCACAAACTCCTGCATGTAGAAAAACAGATCCCAATAGTCAGTGGCGTTAGTCCATATACGTGTTACTAAATTCACTGAACTGTCAGCGAGTTCAACAACCCCAATAAATGGTTCAGGATTGTTCAGAACAGCCTTATGCTTATTCATAACACTTTTGATTACATCCTTTGCTTTGTCGATATCGTCAGTGTATCCAATGCCAAAAACCAAATCAACACGGCGGGTTTTCTCTACCGAATAGTTCACAAGAGCTCCTGTCGATAATCCTCCATTAGGAATAATTACTCTTTTATTATCAGGTGTGGTAAGAATAGTGTTAAATATCTGTATCTCATTAACTACCCCCATATACCCCTGTGCCTCTATAAAATCTCCTACTTTGAACGGCTTAATAATTAACAAAATAACCCCGCCTGCAAAATTTTGCAATGTACCTGACAATGCCAAACCTACCGCCAAACCTGCAGCAGCAATCAATGCAACAAAAGATGTCATGGGAACTCCAATATAGGAAATAACACTTATCACCAAAAGAATTTTCAAGGACATTGAAATAAGACTCAAAAGAAATGGAATTAGAGTATCATCAACTTTTGAGGATACCATAACTTTTTTAATTCCTTTTACAACTTTTTTAATAATCCAGAATCCTAACAGAAGAAGAACAACAGCCACTAAAAACATAACACCATTCTCTAACAAGAAGCCGTAATCTTTATCACCATATACTAATACACCCGTAAAGTCCATAGTTTTTTTTTAAGTTAATAATTATATGCAATATCTTTAATTTTAATTAAAAGACCAAATAACAACACTATAATGATGCTCTTTTTATTAATGTAGTCGGAATATTTTTTTTAACAGGTTTGCTGTCGATAACAAATTGTGCAGCCTCTTTACCCAAAGCATTAAAATCTGTAGAGATAACAGTAATACCTTCTTTTACATACTTTTTCATAGGAGTTTCGTTATAGGATATTATTCCTGTTTCCTCTCCCAGTTTTAGGTTTTTATGATGTATAAGGTCTAACAATTTCGCCAGAGTCCTGTCACTAACGAGGAAATAAGCCTCTCCTTTTTCAGGATTTAATGCATCTGCATTGTACAAAACTTCACCATTAATGTTATACTCCCTACAGAACTTATTAAAATACGTTATGCTTTCTTTAGGATGATAAGTAAACTCCGGATATAAATAAATCAGTTTATTGTATTTCTTTAACTCTGGCAGAGCAAGAATCAGGTTATCCAATACCGACTGCCCAAAGTCCTGATAAACAATAGAGTGTTCAGGGGAAGCATGAATATCCCAATCGATAATCAATAATTTATCCTTATTGATTAACTTCAATAGTTCTTTCATGTCAGGATGATTAAAACTCATAACAATATAGTGAGTGTACTTACCTATTGCATTTGTTAAAATACTTCTGAATACCTCAATATTGTAATGATGAAAATGGAGATCGACAGTATAATTTTCCGGCAGACTTTTACGAAAAGCTCCATAAAGCACCTCTTTATATGCCTTAAAAGTATCAAGAAAAAGAAATACTCCGGATCTGTCGGATGCTACAAAATAACCTTTGTTAGGAAATGATTCGACAATACCCCTTGCTTTCAATTCTGAATATGCTTTAAACACCGTATCGCGTGACAACTTAAGTTCGGCACATAATTTATTTACAGATGGTAACGAATCTCCAACTTTTAAAAGATTACTTGCCACAGCATTTACAATGGAATCAACAAGTTGTTGAAATTTTGCAACTCCGGAGTTGGAATTTATTTGAGGTAAAAAGTCTTGCATAAAGTATTGATTAAACACAAAAATAATTAATAATTAATCAAAATGTTATAAAGCAACAACAAATAAATTATAAACCTTTTATGATGTGATGATATGTCTACTTACTACTTACTTCCTACTACTCACTGCTCACTGCCTACCTAATCTACTTCGTTTTACTTCCCACAAAGAAGTTGGCTTTATCATCAAAAAGAATATTAAACGTTGTTAAACTGCCATAAGCTCTGGTTATGTACTGTTGAAGATGTACTTTTTCCTCATTGGTCAAAGTTCCATTCGAATTAATATTTTGCTCCAATACACGCAAGCGGTCGCGCACCATAACAATTTTATGAAAAAAAGCATCGATAGGTATCTCTTTGGGTTGAAGACTATCATTACCCGGATAGATAACTACTTTACCACCCTCCCATTTATTTCCAAGCTCAACATAAGCAGGTAAAATGCCGTATTTATCTAACACCATACTTATAGTTTTTGACAGCTCTTCCATCGATATTGAAGGTTCACCCTCTTTTTCAGGAGACTCTAACACAGTAAGGTCTGTGTTACTCTTTAGTATCTCTACCTTACCTCCCTGCTCAAAAAATATCTCATAACTTGCAAGTGACACGCCTGCCACGATTCCTTCACCATATCTGGGATGGTCAACTCTTGTTCCTATATTTATTGTATCTTCACTCATAATATTTGTATTTCTAAATAAATGGTATGATTTTTATATCTACAATATACCAAACATTATGAAAATCAATCATTATGAAAACGATATTTTTTCTGTCATTAGTTATCATACTACTTTCAATCAGTTGTAAATCAACTAAAGAAACCCAGGCAGCCAACAAAACACAACAGCAGTACGCATTAACTAAAGATACAAAATGGGTGCTTACTTCATTCAATGGAAAATTACCACATGACGCAGGATTCAAAGAACGTATTCCCTTTATTGTCATAGACAAAGAAAGCAGTAGAATAAACGGTCATAGCGGCTGCAACTCATTTAACGGCCAGTTGGAGATTGAAGACTCATCAATTAAAACAGGTATGTTGGCCTCAACAAAGGCATTCTGCATGGGTGTACCCGAACATGAATTTTTCAACTATCTTAAAGATGCAGACTCATACAAAATTGAAGGTGATAAATTGGTGCTTATGAAAGGTTCTGATGTACTTTTAGTGTTTAAAAAGTTATAAAGTTGTGCCCGATGTCACCCGGCTTGCCTCCGATGGGAGAAAAGACAAATCAAAAGACACATTGAAAGTATTAAATAATTACACAATTACAGTCTAACAAATCTACCGAAATATTCATTCATGTTACACAGGTAGGTATTGTTACCATAAATAATACGTTGGATAATTTCGAGTTTAAGAAATAATTAATAGTTTTGATATATGCAAAATAAACCGAATGAATTCGGTTTATACATAGGTTGTGCTTCATGCTGAAAAACTGCAAGTAATGAACATTTATAGTTGAAAAAGGAGAAATTTTCCCTCTTGACGTTTTTTATTATCAAATATTTAAAAAATTAGGATTAAAATTAAGGAATAGAATAGTTTGGCATTTTGGACATGGATTACATGCACGAAATAGATTTTCTGGACGGTATGAAACATTGCTTTGGTTTACTAAAACAGATGATTATATTTTCAATTTAGATGATGTTCGAGTACCTTCAAAATATCCAAGGAAAAGACATTTTAAAGGTTCGAAAAAAGGTCAAATATCTGGAAACCCAAAAGGAAAAAATCCTTCTGATATATGGGAAATTATTGTAAAAGACTGGGAAAGTGGATTATGGAATATACCCAATGTTAAGTCAAACCATCCTGAAAAAACAGCCCATCCAGCACAATTTCCTGTGGAATTAGTAGAAAGATGTGTTTTGGCTCTAACGAATAAAGATAGTTGGGTTTTAGACCCATTTGCTGGTGTTGGTTCGACAGCAATTGCTTCTTTGAAAAATCATCGAAATTCAATAGGAATAGAAAAAGAAAAAGAATACGTAAAAGTTGCCAACGAAAGGATTGAAAAATTAAAAGAAGGAAACTTAAAATTAAGACCAATTAATAAACCTATTCATACACCAAAGGAAAACGATAAAATTGCCAAAATTCCTGATGAGTGGAAAAAAATTATATAAAGAAGCATGATAATAGCACAAACATATTCGCATTTAAATGGTGAAGAATATTTGATTGTTCATCATAAAAAATTGTATCAAGAGATTAAAGATGTTATTAAAAACATAAATGCTAATGATTTCAGGACGAAAGTTAGCAAAGAAAAAAGAAAAATCGGGAATAAACTTTTTAGTCCTGTTGACTTGAACAAAGCCTTTGATAAAGAATTTGCAAAGAAAGGCTGGTCGGAAAGTAGGTACAACTACTATATAACTCTAAATCGGGAGTTGATGGAAAAAAGTGTACTGATGACAGCAGCGGAACAAAAACAGGTTCTAATCGAAAATGGAGAAAAAGAACCAATATACAGTTATAATCAAACTGACTTTGTTAAAGATAAACTTGCTGTTGAAGTTCAGTTTGGTAAGTACTCATTTGTTGCATATGACTTATTTGTAAAACATATGCTGTTCTACTCTGGTGGTGTAATAAACTTGGGAATTGAAATATTACCTACAAAGAAATGCAATCTGAAATGTCATCTGGTGTAGGATATTATGAAGGAGAAGTTTATAACGTAATGAGACAAGGAAGAAACAATCCACCAGTACCACTTTTGATATTAGGAATTGAACCTTGAAAATAAAGCACGAAAGCACAATCGAGTTGGCGGCTGATCCCGAAGAATCGGGACCAGTGCACCTCTCCCCTGTACACTTCGTTACGGGGCAGGCACACCACTGTATATCGTTATGCTTCTTCCTTATTCAAATACTTCCCAATCATTTCCCTTAGTTCATCTTTATCTATAGGTTTCGAAATATAGTCATTACAGCCTGCCTCTATTGCCTTTTCCCTGTTACCTGAAAGGGCATAAGCTGTTTGTGCAATAATTACTACATCTTTGTTGAATTCACGGATTTTTCGAGTAGCCTCATAACCATTCATTTCCGGCATTCTAATATCCATCAGGATTAAATCAATATCAGGAATTTTCCGGCATATATCAACTGTCTCTGTACCGGTTTCGGCATATAAAATTTCACTGCTGAATTTTTTAACTACAAGCTTAAGGTACATGACTGCTTCTTCTTCATCTTCGGCAATCAGTATTTTCAGGTTCTTGAACTTATTCTCTGATTTTGTCCCGGATATAGCATCTTTGCTTGCAGTGATCTCTTTTTTATCGGTATTATAAGGGATTGTAAAATAAAATTGTGAACCAACTCCTTCTTCAGATTTCATCCAAATTTTACCGCCAAGCATTTCTACATAGGCTTTTGAAATAGATAAACCAAGACCTGAACCTTCATAAGCCCTGGTATTTTCAATGTCAGCCTGAATAAACCGATCAAAAATGGCCTGCTGTCTGTCTTTGGGAATGCCAATGCCTGTATCTTTTACAAAAAATTCCAGATATTTCCTCTTTTTCTCATAGCCAAATTCAATTGTGCCATCATTGGAATATTTAATTGAATTTTTAATAATATTAGTCAGGACAGAATATAACTTTTCCTTGTCTGTTTTAATAATGGCTTCTTGTTCCGGTAACGAATTTTTACAAATAATTTGCAGTTCTTTTTTATTAGCCTCCGGTTTGAAGAAGGTATAAAGGTCTTTGGTTTGTTCATTAACATTAACTTCTGAAACAGAAATCTTCACATGGCCCGATTCAATCATCGAAATATCAACCAGGTCGTTAATTGTATTCAGCATGCGGTCGCTATTAATTTTTATTATATCGATGTACTCATGCTGTTCCTCACCTGTAAGCCCGGGTTCTAATAATAGATTGGTGAAACCAAGAATACCGTTCATGGGTGTGCGTATTTCGTGGCTCATATTGTGTAAAAAGGCTGTTTTCAGGCGGTCGCTTTCTTCAGCTTTTTTTAGTGCGGCAATTAAATCCTCCTCAGCTTTTTTCCGATCAATTGAAATACTTATCTGGTCAGAAACAAATTCAAGCATTTCCATATCCGAATCATCGTATGCAAATACATCAGTATAACTTTGAACAGCAAGAACACCGGTTACTTCTCCTTCAATTTTAAGAGGCACGCCAAGCCATATTTCTGAATCTGTTCCGAAACTTTCAACATCTCCTGATTTTTTTAATTTCTTTATTTTTTCTTTAGTAGCAAGCAGGGGTTCTTGAGTTTTTATTACGTAATAGGTTAATGTTTTTCCTACCGGATAAGAAGGAAGCTCATCTTTTTCGTCGGTAAAAAATGGTAATGAAAGTGTATTGGTTTTACTGTCGTAAAGTGCAATGTAGAAATTTGTTGTATCAATGATTATTCCCAGTTCTTTTTGTATCAGACTAATTAATTTTTTAAGATTATCTGAAGTAATAACAGCATTGGAAATATTGTATAATACCTTTTGGATTTGCTCTGCACGTTTGCGTTCGGTGATATCTTCAGCAACTTTTATATAATTGGTAATTTTGCCTTGCTTATCAAAAATTGGTGAAATGGAAGCAGCTTCCCAGAAGAATTCTCCATTTTTCTTTTTATTATGAAACTCTCCATGCCACACTTTACCGGAAGATATTGTATCCCATAATTCTTTATATAGCTCATCAGATAGCTTAGCGGATTTCAGAATACTTGATTTTTGATCTATAGCTTCTTCACTGGTATATCCTGTTAACTCAGTAAATTTAGGATTTACATATTCCAGGTTTCCCTTCAAATCTGTTATTGCAATTACGGAAGGACTTTGTTGAACTGCCGTGGAAAGTTTTCTGAGCTCTTCTTCCGCCTGCTTACGTTCCCTTTCAATTTTTTTCCTTTCCATTGCTTTCAGAACTGCCGGGCCTAAACGTTTGATATGTTCTTTGATCACATAATCATCGGCGCCTTCTTTTATACATTCAACGGCTGTATCTTCATTCATCGAACCGGTTAAAATAACAAAAGGGGTAAATGGGGACTTTTCCTGCCTGATCTTTAAAGCGGATAAACCGTCAAAAACAGGCATTTGATAATCGGATATAATCAGATCGGGCTTGAATGTTTCCAGCGCCTGTTCAAACCCTTCTTCTGTATCCACCACCTGAACCGTATAGTTTTTCAGAACCGTTCTTAGTTCTCGTTCCGCCAGCTCGACATCGGTAGTAAGGTCTTCTACAATTAAAACACGTAATTTTTTTTCCATAGTCCAATCACTTTTTATAATATTTTTCCAATTGATAAAACGTCTACTATCTTGGTTTTTCGTTGATCACTAACCAAAAAAGACCTAATTGATTCATCGTCTTCATGAAATTGTCAAAATTAACCGGTTTTACTACGTAGCTGTTAGCACCTAAATCGTAGGCAGCGGCAATATCCGGATCTTCTTTTGAAGAAGTGACAATGACCACCGGTATTTTCCGGGTCTGTTCATTCGATTTCACTTGTTTTAATATTTCAAGCCCGTTCACCCTAGGTAATTTCAGATCAAGGAAAATTACCTTTGGTGGTCTAAAGATATCTCTATCGGCATATTCACCCTGGCAAAAAATAAAGTCCAGTGCCTGTTCACCATCTTCGAGTACGATCAGACTGTTAGCCAGTCGATTCTTCTTCAAAGAGCGAATCATTAATTCAGCATCATTGGGATTGTCTTCAACAATCACAATTTCAAATTCATTTTTCATTTTCAGGTCCTCCTGTTTTTTAAAGTCATTGGTCACTTGTTGTTGGTCATTTGTCATTTGTTGATTTCTCTTGGACCAATTGATTTAATGTAATTGTTCAACATTTTACCTATTGTATCAATTGTATTAATAAATTGTTTATAGTCTTTATCTTGAATATATTTTCTGTTTTTTGCTTTTGTTAACCATGTTTTTGTTTCGTATAGAGAGCCTCTTGAATAATATGCAAAATGTTTTGATTCGCGATAGTGAAACCTACCGTAGCCCTCGCTAAGATTAGCGGCAACTGAATCAACTGCTCTTACTAATTGTTTACCCATAGTATCCTTAGCAAAATAATCCCATTTGATCACAATATCCCAGATTTCTTCACCAATTTCCATTGATTGGTTATAATCTTTCAATTCTTCAAGTTTCATATTTATGTTCCTACTTTTTTTACTAATTTCAATTATCCACTGACCAATCTACCAATTACTTAATTTCCTTTTTTGGGCAAAGAAAAATAAAATACGGCACCCTTATCCACTTCTCCCTCCGCCCAGACTTCACCGCCATGGCGCTGAATGATGCGCTGTACCAAAGCCAGCCCCACACCGGTGCCTTCAAATTCTTTTTCGCTGTGCAGGCGCTGGAATACACCGAAAAGTTTATCCTTATATTTCATGTCAAACCCGGCACCGTTATCTTTTATACAATAAATTAATTTATTTTCTTCCTCCTTGCAAGTAACCGAAATAACGGCTTGTCCGCGATTAGCGGAAAACTTGACCGCGTTGGAAATTAGATTCATCCACACCTGGCGCATCATGGTCGGATCACCGACTGCCCCGGGCAAATCGGAGATGTTAAACCCGATACGTTTCCGATCTTCCGGGATGGTCGCTTCGTGGTAAATGGAATTGACCAGGTTTTTCATGTCAATTTCGGATAAGCTCATGGATGTGCGCCCCAAACGGGAAAATGTGAGCAGGTCATTGATGAGTTGGCTCATTTTTTGGGTATTTTGCCGGATAACCGACCCCATGCGTTTTCCCTCGGTATCAAGTTTTTCAACATAATCTTCCATAAGGATGCAGGTAAATCCATCAATAGCCCGCAGCGGTGCACGGAGGTCGTGGGAAACGGAATAAGAAAAGGCTTCCAGTTCCTGGTTGGCCATCTGTAAGCTATCTTTTGATACCTGCAAATCTTCCGCCTGAACATATATCTTTTCATAACTCTGTTTTATCTCATCATTTAATGAATGTAATAATTTATTTGATCTGTTCTTCTGGCGATAACCAATGAAAAGTAAAATAACAACAACTAAAATAAAAACAGAACTTATAATTGCCAGGTTTCTATAATTTTTTTGTTTGTCTATTTCTAAAGCCTGAATCTTGGCTTCGCTATGTAATAATTCGATTTCTTTCTCTTTTTTCTCGGTATCATATCTTACCTGCATTTCAGCAATTTTCTCACTGCTTTCATCAGTGAAAATAGAATCGTTTATGGACTTAAACAGCTTATGATTCTCCAGCGCATTCGTAAAATCTCCCTTGGAGGCGTATATTTCAGCCAGTGCTTCATAGCACATTTTTTTCATAGGTTTTGATTTGATATCCTTTCCTATGGCAAGCGCCATTGTTTCATAATTGATTGCTTTTAAATATTCACCCAATTTTCCGTAAACTATCCCTAAATTATTAAACGAGAGCGCAATACCAAATTTATCACCGATTTCTTCGGCAATTTTCAAAGACTTAAAAAAATATTTTAACGCACTCTTTTGATCATTAAAAATGTCAGATTTAATAGCGCCAATATTATTTAATACTATTTTGATATTATGTTTATCGCCGATTTCCTGATATAATTCCAGGGCTTTGAAATAGTATTGCAGCGCACGGGTATAGTCGCCTAAATTTGAGTAAGCAAGCCCTACATTCGCCAGTATAGGAGCAATACTCCACTTATCGCCAAATTCTTCTTTGATTTTTAGCGATTGTAAATTATAGTCAAGCGCTTTGTCATATTTACCTAAACTCCTATAAGTACTGCCAATATTTCCAAGAGAGTTTCCAATTCCAATTTTGTTATCAATTTGTTCATTAATTTTTAATGAGTTGAAACCGTATTCCAGCGCGCGTTCATATTTACCTAAAAGACTGTAAACATATCCGGTTCTAATTAATATCAATGCGACACCCTCTTTATCATTGATTTCTTCGAAAATCTTCAACGATTTTTGATAATGAGCCATTGCTTGAGTATAATTACCTAAACGTTCATAGGTTCTTCCAATATCCATCGTTAAGCTGCCAACATTTTGCCTGTCGTTAAGTTCTTCATATATTTTTAATGACCTGGAATAATAATCCAGTGCTTCTTGATATTCTCCTGATTTACGGTAAACACTTCCTATTTCATTTAGAGCGCCGGCCTGTCCATTCCTGTCATTTACCTTTTTAGCAAGTTCCAGACTTTTATTTCCAAACTTGATCGCGGTAGAGTCATTACCTACTCGCATATATGCCGAACACATTTTTTTTGAGATGTTGATTTCCATTTTTGTGTCTTCAAAATGCTCAAGCAGTTCTAAAGCCTGCCTACCAAATTCAATAGCTTTTCCCGGAGCTGATTTTGTGTTTAATTCAATTAATTGTTCAAAGATTTCTGCTTTCTCCCTGTCTTGTAATCCTGGAAGTAATGCTTCAAGGCTGTCTGTTTTTGTTTGGGCAGATGC
>CBDUZZ010000076.1:0-19834 GCA_965371855.1 uncultured bacterium | reverse complement strand
TGTAAGTGTTTGGGATGGTGGTGAGTAGATTTGATTATAGCCAAGTTGGGTTAAAGAAAATTTTGATACCAGAACTAAATTTTATTCAAAGTGAAATGACAAAATTGTTTGATCTTAAAATAGAGGATGTTATGAGCGTGTAGCTACAGAATGATAAAAAATATCTGCGCTAACCCTTGCGAAACCTCGATCTCTTCAAGTAAGTTCCGCTATAATAACCAGCCTCTTTTAACATTTGAGGCATTTCGAATTTGTATTTACGTGCTACACGCCCATACCTAAGTATGCCATGATTCTATGGCGATAATCCGGTGAGTAATCCGGCTCGGGCAGGTGTACAGATGGGAACCGATGAATATCCATTTACAAAAGTAATACTCAATTATTGCCATTCTCTTTTATATAACCTTTTCGGTATGCAATTAAAAGATGTTCAAGGTCAGTAATCTCTTCTTTGAGGTCATTACCGATATCGGTATCTTTAACTCTTTTCCTGACAGCTGTTTTTTCAAGTATTTTTAACGATGAGATGATGTCTTTTCCTTCTTTTATAGCCATTTGTTTTGACTCAAATGGTTCGTGCGCAGCAAGAATCAGCCCATAAGAGTTGTATATTAATGTGTATCCTGCAATTCCGGTAACCGGTTGATATGCTTTTGACAATCCTCCGTCGATAACGATCATCTTACCATTTCCTTTAACAGGGTTCTCACCTTCATTTAATTTAACCGGAACATGCCCGTTTATTATATGTGAATTGTTGGGATTAAGGCCGAATTCTATTAATATTTTTGTGCTTAACTCCTCTTTATCCCTTAGTAAAAAATATGGATTCTTGTCCTCTGTATGAGTCTGTTTGTCATCAATAAAATATCGTTCAAAAGTAGTCATCTTAGTTTTTCCGAAAAGTGGAGAATCCGGACCAGCCCATAAGTAGTACAGGTAATCTAAGTTAGAAGTATGTTCTTCTGTATTTGTATGAGAATAATAACATTGTCGTATTATTTCATCATATTTATCAAGTAGCGTTTTGCCCGAATATTCGGAACCGTCAACTGTTAGCTCTTTAAACTTTTCGTCAGGAGTCATGGGAATACAACCATGAAACAGTAGGTTAGAATTGAAAATAAGGTACATACTTCCTTTATTAATCAGATATTTCAATTGTTGTTGCAGTTTCTGACTTGAAAGAAAGGAGTTTTTTAAACGTTCCATTAATTCCTTTTCCATATGTGTTAGATGATATGGATCTTTAAGGTCGATAGTAGGGAAGTTTTTGTCGTTTAAATGATAATCTTTTTCTCCAATTTTAATGGTTTCTTTTTGTATATCAATATGCTCTAACAGCAATCTGTTATCCATTTTAAATTCTGGATGTTCCTTTATTAAGCGAGCTTCAAGTTTGAATTGAATAATCGAAATGGCTTTATGCATTTGCGATACCAAATAGATTTCATCCTCATTATATTCACGTTCACCTGTCAGTTTTGGTTGAAAAGCTTTACATGGGTCATCTTTATACATCTGCATAGCAAAAGTAGCAAGAGGCAGTAAATTTATCCCGTAGGCATCCTCAACAGTATTCAGGTTGTCATAGCGAGCTGCAATACGAATTAACGTGGCAATCAGAGGCATTGAACCAAGTGCTGCACCCATCCAAACGATGTCATGATTTCCCCACTGGATATCAACATCTCGATGTTTCATTAATTCATCAATAATCAGGTCAGGATGAGGTCCCCGGTCGAAAATGTCACCTACTATATGAAGACGGTCAATGGCAAGTTTTCTTATCAAGACAGATAGTTCAACAATGAATTGCTTGGCACGACCGGTGCTTATTATAGTATCAATAATTCCGTCATAATAATGCTGTTTGTTAATCTGATTTTCGTCCTCATGTAATAGTTCTTCTATAACGTAAGAAAAATCTTTTGGTAATGTTTTACGGACTTTTGACCGGGTATATTTTGATGATACAGAACGACAAACTTTAGTAAGGCGGTGTAATGTGATTTTATACCATTTATTAATATTCTGTTCTTCTTTATTTATAAGTTTTATTTTCTCTTTAGGATAATAGATTAGCGTTGCAAGGTCTTTTTTTTCATAATCACGTAGTGTATCCCTGAAAATTTCATTTATTTTCTTTTTAATAACTCCGGATGCATTATTTAAAAGATGTGTAAAAGCTTCATATTCGCCATGCAGATCACTTAAAAAATGTTCAGTTCCTTTAGGTAAGCTTAGTATAGCTTTTAAATTAATAATCTCGGTACTGGCCTTCTGTATCGTTGGATAATGTTTCGATAGAAGTTTTAAATAACGTAACTGTTGTTCGGAAAATTTCATTTTTAATAAAGTTTGTTTTAGTAACATGATTTCAAATATTATAATCTATAAACTTATAAAAAACAATTAGTAAATTTCCAAGTCCTCAGGTGTCCAATTTCCTGTCTGCAGTACTCCTGACATGTCGGCAGGCAGGCTCCCCGCTATTTTGATTCCTCACCTCCTCAATTTCCCAGTTAATTAGTTTTACAGTTCCTCAACAACCTCATTTCGCTTTCAAAATAACATTTTGCCCTTGTTTCATATCAATAACAATAATGTCATCACTTAAAATATCCGGTGTATGGGTGATAAAGTCATTGTTTTCAAATGGGTTTTTAATCTTAATAATTCCACCTTTTTCAGAGCGAATATCAACAATAATAACTTTTCCTTTCTGTTTTTCTGCTGAAATCAAAAATGCACCTTCTGTTCTCAGACTTTTGAACGATGCGTCTGCCCAGCTTTTCGGTATGGCAGGGAATACCTCTACTGTTCCGGTGTTACTTTGAATAAGCATCTCCTGAATGCCGGATGCAAAAGTAAAGTTGCCTTCCAGTGTAAACGGACGGTACTTGAATTTGGAGAATCCTCTGTTGTGTTGCTCACCATTAACATGAAAAGAGTTTGGCAAACAGAAGTTCTCAGCGAAAACACGTAGAGTCTTTGCTGCTGCATCACCATCTTTCATCTGAGCCTGTATGTTTCCTAACCAACTGAAAGAGTATCCTGTCCACCAGTCTGACCCCAGAGTTGTAAGATTGTTAACTGTTTTTGTAATGAGTTGCTGTGCTTCTTCACCCTGTGACCAATTAATTTGGGTCAGAGGATATATTGCCATCATGTGTGAAAAATGACGGTGTGAAATGTTGAATGGATGGCCGGGAGCTATCATCAATCCTGTTTTGTCATCAATCGAATAGTCTGGCCATTCATCAAGAATTTGCTTCCAGAGTTTGGCCTCATTTCTATATCCAAGTTCATCTGCCAACTCAGCAGCTTTGGCATAAGTCCATTTGATAAGTGCCAGATCAAAATTTGTCGTTTCGCCAAACCATGCATCTTTAGAGTTATTGTTAATTTCAGGGCTTGAGCTGATAGGAAGTTTGCGTTTACCGTCAGTACGTTTTGTCGATATCTCTTCCAGATATGTTGCTACATCTTTGAGCCATGGATATGCTTTTTCACGGAGGAATTGGCGATCCATGGTATAACGCCAGTGCATATAAAAGTGATGGCTCAGCCATGCGCTTACGGTAGGCCCGAAAGAGTATTGTATCCATCCACCCATAGGGTCGCCTTCGAGGGTTGTTACACCCGGCACGTTCAATCCGGATGTTTCGAAATATGTATTAGTATATTTTTTAAAAGTCTCTTTATGTATCCAAAGCCAGTTAATAAACCCGGTTTCCAAATCTAAGTGATTACCGCTATATGCCGGCCAGTAGCTAAGTTGAGTGTTAAGATCATGATGAAAATCTCCTTTCCATGGCGGCAGCTTCCCGTTGTCGGCAGTCCAAACAGCCTGTAGTGAGATAGGAGGGGTGTTGTTACGAGCTGCCGATCCGAATTTATACTGCTCCAGATACCACTGCCTCTCAAGTACGCTATCAGGGATATGAATAGAAGACTTAGCCCAGAAATTTTTCCACCACTCACTATGCTCATCGAATGATTTTTGGAATCCGGCAGGGAAATGATTTTTTACTACATCAATGGCAGAAGGAGACTTTTCCCATTTGGGAAATTCAGAGCTGATGCTCCAGCAACCATCTATTGTGCTACCACTTTTTTTCCATGTTACATGAACCATATACTTGAAACCACCCCAACCTTCTTGTTCGTATGTAACATGGTTTTCACTAATGGTCACTTTCCCTGCAGGATAACCTAACCGCCGCAGATCCTGACCTGAGTGTGAATTTACGTTTTCTTTATCACCTGTTGTGTTGTATGCCGGTGGAACAAGAACAGGTGTAATATCATCTTTTATATTCTCGAAACGAAACCAGCCGACCGGCTCTTTAGCATCAACAAAAGCAAGTAGTTTTTGTCCGTCCGGCCATTTAACTTCACACAAAGCATTATCAACCGAGAGATGAACTGAATTTGCCTCTCCCCATTTCTTTACATTAAATTCAAGTGCAGCAGCAGGAATTTTTGATGGTGCTGCTGTTTTGTCATAAGGGTTGTCAAAGGCTTTTTGCACCTCTTTATATGTATTGTTTTTCCAATTGTCATAAACCCATTTGTACTTATATTTCGGGCTTTGAAGGTTGTGCATTGGACGCAAATCCCACAGGTCGGCTCTGTCGAGAGAGAAACGCAGGTTGTCACCTTTTTGCCAGATAAGAGTGCCTAACATTCCGTTACCCTGTGGTATAGCCTCATCCCAGCGGTTTGCCAGGGAGTTAAAGATAAGGTCATGCCCGGCATTGCCAGTCTGTTTTTTGTAGTCCTCGCATGAGAACAGAATCGTTGTGATTGTGATAAGAAATAGTGCGTGTTTCATGGATATATATAATTTGTATTGTTTCATTCGGTTTTAATGGATGAAATGTTTCGGTGCTCTGCACCTGATTATTGTTTGTATTTATATTTTTACAAATGTTACTGGTGCTCTGCACCTTATTGATTTTTTTTTATAATGTTCTCAATCAATATGAGGGGCAGAGCTCCGCCAATATTTGTAGATAGTACATTAATAACAAAATAATAAGGTGCAGAGCACCGAAATATACCTAATTGAAAAAATCAAACAAATATTTATCATTATATTTTAAGTCATTTTTTCTGAGAATTTCTAAATATTCATCTTTAAAAGAGCGTTTTTTGTGATGTTCTTCTTGGTTTAAAATATATTTTACTACAGTGTCTATTTGTGACCTGGAATGTGAAAATGCCACGTAACCCTTTTGCCAGTCAAATTTAGACTTAGAAAGGTTGTTGAGTTTAATCCATGCATTACTTGATGTTTTTATTTCTTCAACCAGTTTTGGAATGAGATGATTTACGTTATATCCAACAAAAATATGAATGTGATCGTGCATGGCTTTAATAGCTAACATCTTGTGATTATGATTTTGGGCTATACCGGTAATGTATTTTTCCAAGTCATCAGACCATTCTTTTCTTATCAGAGCTTCTTTGTGTTGAGGACTAAAAACAAGATGTATGTATATTTGCGTATATGTGTTTGCCATGGTTTAAGTGTTTCGGTGCTATGCACCTAATTAACTATATGTGGTGTTTGTTCTACAAAGGTTTCGGCGCTCTGCGCCTGTTTGTGTAAATATCTTGGTTGCTACTACTACAAATATTGCGCGACTCCGTCGCTATAATATTAGCTGCATCGCAGCAAAATATTTGTAGAAAAGATCATTGCCAAACAAACAACAGGTGCAGAGCACCGAAATATTACCCTCCATTATCAATTAACTTCATATGTACGCTTGCCCCCTGATGAAACAGGTTTGCTTGCAACACTTTACTAAACTCGTCAGCAGCATTTTTATTCTCCTCAAGCCCGAGATATCCCAATCCAATAAGATAGTGGCATTCTGTTTCATGCCTTTTTTGCATGTCTTCTTCAAAGATTAACAGATCCGGTAACGAAACTGCAAAATAGTCCATTTTAAAAGGAATATTTATTTGTTCTTTTCCGAATTTCAGCAAGTTATTGAATTTTTGTTTGGCTTCGTCATGTTTATTTAGCTTTTTTAATCCTAATCCCTGATAGAATATCAGCAATCGTTTTCGCCAGAAACGGTAACTTAGAATTCCTGAGATAACTGACCCAAGTAAACATCCTAACAGCGCACTGCTCATTGCCCACCCTTGCAGATTTGTTGAACCTGTAATGTGGAAAAATTGCTCGTAAAATGGTTTAGCACCACCTATAACAACCCAGTCGTATCCGAAAAGCAAACTGCCTAATGCTGACACCATCGAAATGCCAAAAATGTATTTTGTGATGAATTTGTTCATTTATAGAATTTATGATGGGAGAGAGGGTTGTGATTTTTACCGGTGAGATACCACAAAGTCCCGGAATTGATTTTTTGATAGAATATTGTTGAAAAAAAGTAATATTAAAAAACAATAGGGGATAATAATTTTATATTTTTGCAGCAAAATTAAATACAAAGAAAAGATGTTTGAAAATCTTAGTGAAAGGCTTGAGCGATCGTTTAAATTAATGAAGGGTGAAGGTAGGATCACCGAGTTAAATATTGCGGAAACACTGAAAGATGTTCGTCGGGCACTGTTGGATGCTGACGTCAATTATAAAACAGCAAAACAATTTATAGATAACGTTAAACAAGAGGCTACCGGACAGAAGGTGCTTACTGCTGTTAAGCCGGATCAGATGATCATAAAGATTATCCATGATGAGCTTGCAACTTTAATGGGTGGAGAATCTGTTGATATTAACCTGCAAGGCTCTCCGGCTGTTATTCTTATTGCCGGTTTGCAGGGTTCAGGTAAAACAACATTTTCCGGAAAGCTTGCAAGTCTGCTAAAAAATAAGCGTTCAAAAAGTCCGTTACTGGTTGCAGGTGACGTTTATCGTCCTGCTGCGATAACTCAGTTGCAGGTACTTGGTGAGCAGGTTGGTGTGCCGGTTTATGCCGAGGAGGAGAATAAAGAGCCGGTTAAGATTGCTAAAGCTGCAATTAAACATGCAAAGGATAAAGGTTATGATGTGGTTATCATCGATACTGCCGGTCGCTTGGCAATTGATGAGCTAATGATGAACGAGATTGCAGCTGTTAAGAAAGCTGTTAATCCATCAGAAATTCTGTTTGTTGTTGATTCAATGACCGGCCAGGATGCTGTGAATACTGCTAAAGAGTTTAACGATAGGTTAAACTTTGATGGGGTAATACTTACAAAATTAGATGGTGATACCCGTGGTGGTGCTGCATTGTCAATACGTAGTGTTGTTGATAAACCCATAAAATTTGTTGGTACGGGAGAGAAACTTGATGCTCTTGATGTATTTCACCCCTCAAGGATGGCGGATCGTATTCTTGGTATGGGTGATATCGTATCACTTGTTGAAAAAGCACAGGAACAGTTTGATGAAGAGGAAGCACGTAAGCTGCAAAAGAAAATAGCCAAGAACCAGTTCAACTTTGATGATTTCCTCAAACAGATTAGTCAGATAAAGAAAATGGGTAATCTGAAAGACCTGGCATCAATGATACCCGGAATGGGTAAAATGATGAAGAACATGGATTTTGATGATGATGCATTTAAAGGTATTGAAGCCATTATACATTCCATGACACCGGAGGAACGAAATAATCCTGCCGTTATTAATGGTAGCCGTCGTAAGCGTATTGCCAAAGGGAGTGGTTCAACCATTCAGGATATAAACAAGTTATTGAAGCAGTTTGAAGACACCCGCAAAATGATGCGTATGATGACTACCGGAGGTAAGAAGAAGATGTCGAGAATGATGGGTAATATGCCTATGGGAAGATAATTGTGAATTACGAATTAACAATACAACCATTTTAACCATAGAGCCATGAATTTAATTGACGGAAAATTAACATCAAAAGAAGTTAGAAAAGAGATAGCCATTGAGGTGAAAAAGATTATTGACGCCGGAGGTAAACAACCACATTTGGCAGCTGTACTTGTTGGTCACGATGGTGGCAGCGAATCGTATGTTGCCGGCAAAATCAGGGCTTGCGAGGAAGTTGGGTTTATATCATCTTTGATAAGATATGAAGATGATGTTACTGAAGAGGAGTTGTTGGCAAAAGTAAGAGAGCTGAATGAGGATACTGATCTTGATGGGTTTATTGTTCAACTTCCATTACCTAAACATATATCAGAAGAGAAAGTGACTGAAGCAATTGATCCGCGTAAGGATGTTGATGGTTTTCATCCACAGAATGTTGGTCGTATGACAATCGGTATGCCGGCATTTGTGTCAGCTACACCACAGGGGATAATGGAATTGCTGAAAAGATACAACATTGAAACAGCCGGTAAGCATTGTGTAATTGTAGGTCGCAGTAATATTGTAGGCAGGCCAATGAGCATCCTGATGTCGCAGAAAAGTAATCCGGGAAATGCAACTGTTACAGTATGTCATAGTCGCACTCCGAATATTGAAGAGATATGTCGTCAGGCAGATATTCTTATTGCCGCTATTGGGTCACCGGGTTTTGTAAAAGAGAATATGGTGAAAGAGGGTGCTGTGGTGATTGATGTTGGAACAACGCGTATTCCTTCAACAAAAACCAAGTCGGGTTGGAAACTGAAAGGAGATGTTGATTTTGATGCTGTTGCGCCAAAATGCAGTTATATAACTCCTGTCCCGGGTGGTGTAGGCCCAATGACGATTACCTCACTGCTTATCAATACCCTTAAATCGGCTAAGAAAGAGATTTATCAATAGTGGTTAGTTGTTATCTGTTTATTTTAACCACATAAGACACATAAGAAAAGTCCTCTTTAACTGGTGTAATTACGATGTTACGACCGGCATTTAAGGCAAAGCTGTAAGTGCCATCTGCATTTACCGGTCTGGTTCCTGTAATATCACCTGAAATGTAAAGTGTTACACCCTTCATATCATCTATGGTTACACTTTTGAGGCCGGCCATTGCTAAACCCTGTGCATCACCTGTAGTTATACTACCTGACACCATAAGGCCGGTGAAGTTAAACTGCGCCTATTTGACTAATGTGTTTGTTATGTAATTATTGCATCAGTACTATATTTTTGTGCTGAATAAGATTTAGTATAAGCCGTGTACGAGATCCGGACGTATGGTTCTGTGAGAGGGGTAAAGATAGAATGACATATTTATTCTATCTTTACCCTGCTTGATTGTTTAATTATTTATCGTTAATGTAATATTATTATGAAAAAGAATTTGAATTTTGCCTCATTAAGAGGTAATGATTTGCCTGACGAGAAAGGCTTTTTTGGTGAATTTGGCGGACGATTTGTTCCTCCTCCATTGGAGCCGATTATGGCTGAAATTGAAGAGGCATACGAGAACATCAAAGATGATCCGGCATTTATGGAAGAGTTGCTTTACCTTCAGAAGCACTATACAGGCAGGCCTTCGCCGTTGTTTTATGCTAAAAACTTATCTAAAGAATTAGGTGGGGCACAGATTTATCTGAAACGTGAAGACCTTAACCATACGGGGGCACATAAAATAAATCACTGTCTTGGTGAAGCCCTGCTTGCAAAAAGAATGGGCAAGAAAAAACTTATAGCTGAAACCGGTGCCGGTCAGCATGGTGTGGCACTTGCTACAGCTGCAGCGTTGTTAGGTCTGGAGTGTGATATATATATGGGCGAGGTTGATATCCACAAAGAGCATCCTAACGTGGTACGGATGAAAATATTAGGTGCCAAAGTAATTCCTGTTACTCATGGACTTAAAACCCTGAAAGAAGCAGTTGATTCAGCTTTTGGTGCTTATATGGGAGATCCTGTAACTCAATTTTATGCTATTGGTTCGGTCGTAGGTCCTCATCCGTTTCCTATGATGGTACGTGATTTCCAATCGATAGTTGGAGTAGAGGCCAGAGAGCAATTCCAGGAGATGACAGGAAAATTGCCTGATAATCTGATGGCTTGTGTTGGTGGTGGTTCTAATTCCATAGGACTGTTTTCGGCCTTTCTGAACGATGAGAGTGTTAAAATGTATGGCGTTGAACCGGCAGGTACAAGCTTTAAAACAGGCGACCATGCTGCAACATTAACTTTAGGTAAACCCGGAATGATACACGGTTTTAAATGTTATTTGTTACAGGATGAGAATGGCGAACCTGCACCGGTGAATACTATTGCAAGTGGTCTGGATTATCCCGGAGTAGGGCCGCAACATAGTTATTTTAAGGATATAGAGAAAGTTAAATATGAAACCATTAACGATAAAGAAGCAATTGACGCTTTCATGAAACTTTCGCGCCTTGAAGGAATTATTCCTGCTCTTGAGAGCTCCCATGCTGTGGCTTATGCCATTAAGTTTGCTCCCACTCTAGGTAAAGACGAGACCATTCTGATTAATTTGTCAGGTAGAGGAGATAAAGATATCGACTATATTGTTGAAAAATATGGTGACGAGCTTGGAATTAAATAGTTGAAGAACTGAGTAGTCGAGGAATTGAGTAACTGAGGAATTGACTTCAGTTCTTAGTTACTTGATTCATAATTTGTAATTACAATTTCTATAAAACCTTGAACCCTAAACCCTGAAACAAGACAAATCCGGAACCCGAAACACAGCTCCTCCGTTACTTCATTTCACCGTCCATATAAATCCTATAAGAGAGCCGTAAAACACGCTTGTCCATGGGTTAGATGTTATTGGGCAACTTCCTGAATTACACCCAACATAGTAGTAATACAGATATCCTCCGATACTTCCAACAATTACCCCTATCAGAATTTTCCAACTAAAACGTTTCTTTATTTTAGGCCACAATTTCATGTTATCTGTTTTATTATTTCTATTCCGATGTAATATTAGTTGCAGGACTTATTATATTTGTTGAAAAGTCATACTATTCTTTTAGGCGGGCAAAGATAGAAAAATATCAAGTGTTATGAATTTACGTTTTGTTTTTACTTTCATCATTCTTCTAACCAGTGCGTTATCCAAAAATGCCACAGGGCAAAACAATATAACTTATTTTCATAATCAACTATCAGAAATTTTGGATGGTAATGATGTTAATGAGAAAAAATACCGGTTGAGTATATTTAATCAGGAGTTTAACAACTGGCTTTTACAAAATGATATAGGTGAGGAATTGATAGAAGAACCTTTGAAAGTTGCTGTTACGGATGACGATCTGTTTTCTCTGTATTACTACACACAACATGATATGAGGGGGATTGATTATGGTTTTTTTGTAAAATACCGAAATGATGCAGGAGATGTTCAGGTTCATTTTTTCTCGGAGAAGATGAAACCAGTTGGCAAGTCTACTGATAAAGTTAAAGACCCAGTTATAAGACTTACTTCACAACTGCTTAATGGGGTAAAAATGTATGAGGTGTCTTTTTCTGATTCAGAAAACCAGTTGGTGTGGAAAAAGTATTCCGATCTGAAATTAAAATGTATGTTTGAAGAATTGGGAAAGACAAAAAACGATGATTACAAAATAGCATTAAACAAGTTAGTAGTAAGGCGGTTGGAATATATTTGGCAATCACCGATGTTGTTTGATGATGGTTTTAGCGGAATAGGGAGAATGAAAACATTATTCTCTGAAGATAAAAATATTAAAATATGTACTTACGGAATTTTTTTCAATGATTTCTCAAATCTTTTTTACGGGGCTGTTATTATAAAAGAAGATAAAGATAAAGTGAATGTTTTTTTATTGAATGATAATTCAGAGGCCATAAGGTCGCCAACCAGAGCAAGTTTGACAAATAACAAATGGTATGGTGCAACTTATCTTGATATTATAGAAAAGCAATATAAGAAAAAAATATATTTCACACTTTTGGGGTATAGAGGACAGGATGAATTCGTAAAAAAACGTGTTATTGATGTGTTGTGGTTTTCAGGTGGTAAACCGCGCTTTGGATCACCAATCTTTAAACCGGATAGATATACATATAACCGTTTGATATATAAATACTCGTTAGGTGCCAACATGCTGTTACGCTACGATGAGAAAGAGAAAATGATTGTAATGGATAATCTGGTGCCTTCTGAACCTTATTATAAAGGTGTTTATCGTTTTTATGGCCCTGACTTTTCGTATAACGGATTTAAGTTTGAAAAGGGGAAATGGATTCTCTATAACAATATTGACCTGAGAAATCCGAAGTAGTTACCAGTTACTGCTTACTGCTTACTGCTTACTGCTTACTGTTCACTGCTTACTGCTTACTGTTCACTGCTTACTGTCTAATTACCACCTTGTCATATTCAACATTATTTTTTATTAACAGCTCTTCTGCTGCTTCCGAATCTTCAGGTGATATACGTACACAGTAGCCGCAATCGGAGCTAAGGTCGCGTGGTACAGGAATCATCTTACATGTTATATTGCTTTCTTTTAACAGGTCTTGCGCCCAGATGGCATAATTAGTTGAGTGAAATAGCATTATTGCTTCCATAAAGTAAATTGTTGAATTGTTAATTTGTTGAATTGTTAAAGGGTTTTATGATTAAAGTGGTTATTTGTTAATTACTTTTTACTGATAACAGAAAGAGCTTCTATAGCTTTATCGACCTCTTTAAAAGTATTGAACACTCCGAAGCCAAACCGTACCGTTCCTTCAGGGAATGACCCAAGTGATTTATGTGCCAATGGAGCGCAATGCAGTCCATGGCGACACATTACTCCGTATTTCTCCGATAGCTCACCGGCTATTTCGGATACGGAAATTTCTGCAATCCGGAAGGAAATAATTCCTACATTATTCTTATCGTATCCGAAAGCTGCAAATCCGGGAATACTTTTAGAAGCTTTTGTGTAGAAATAATTAGCTAATTGTTGTTCATGACTGTAAATGTTCTCAATACCTTCTTTGTTGACAAACTTTACTCCGGCAGCCAGTGCAGCAATCCCGCCAACATTTAATGTGCCACTTTCAAATCTGTCAGGTAAAAAGTCGGGTTGAATAATTTCGGAAGAGCGACTGCCTGTACCTCCTGTTCTTATCGGTTTTACTTTTTTATAATCATATGTATCGGCAAAAATCAGGCCGCCTGTACCTTGAGTGCCGTACAATCCTTTATGACCGGTAAATGCATAAATGTCAATTTTTGATTTAGTGATGTTTACAGGTATGTAACCGGCACTTTGTGCTCCGTCAACGACGAAAGTAAGATTTTTTTCCCTGCATATTTCACCTATCTCATCAACCGGCTGAATAACTCCGTTAACATTTGATACATGGTTAATTACAACCATTGACGTATTACTACGGATATGCTTTTCAATACTATGGGCATCTATTCGTCCTGCCTTGTTTGCTTCTACAATGGAAAGAGAGATTATGCCGTCTGCTTCCAACTGTTTTAATGGCCTGATAGTGCTGTTATGTTCCATAGCTGATGTTATCACATGGTCACCATTACGAACAATACCGTTAATTGCAAGATTCAGGGCATCGGTAGCATTGTATCCGAATACTACGCGCATAGGGTTTTTGATGCCAAACAGACCGGCAAGTTGTTTTCGGGTATTGAATACTATTTCACCGGCTTTAATAGCAAGTGAATGACCCGACCTGCCAGGATTAGCCCCAATGTTGACAACGTAATTGTTGAGAGCATTAACTACACTTTCCGGTTTTGGGAAGGATGTGGCCGTATTATCGAAATAGATGTTGTTCATGTATATTTAATGTTTCATTATTTGAGGAATGAGGAATTGATAATTTGAGTAACTGAGTAATTGAGTAATTGAGTAGTTGGGTAATCGATAGATAAACATAGCAATTCTTCTACCCCTTAATTTATCATTATCCTCAATTTCTTGTTACAATTATCACTTTATAATTGTTTTCATCTTTTGATTCAAACTCTAATTTAAAGTTTTCCAGAGTACGCATTACATTTTCAAATGATGTTTCATCATCAATGAAAATTTGAAAAGAGCCGGTATCTTTTTTTATTGTATTAGTAACCAGCATGACCGGTATAGGACAAGATAACCCACGTGCATCTACTGTTTTATATTCCATAAGTATATGTTATTAAATCCCCATATTAAACATCCTTCAGGCAAAGAGATGTTTTTTATCTTCCCCTGCCACAGCGGGGATAAGAGGGGGGCAGTTATTTATTTTCTTTGTTTGGTCATTATAAATCCTACAAAAAGCGTGTATGCAATTCCAATAAGCGTTGCTACAGCTCCAAATTCTCCAATTCCTTTTAAGGAGCTTGCAAGCCCGAAATTGTGAGCAACGGCAGCTCCCAGAAGCATTCCAAGAATGAAAATGCCCGAGTCGGTGTTTCCTTCACCTGCAAGGATAATCTGACGCCCCGGACAACCTCCTGCCAGAACAAAAGCAAGGCCTGATAAAACCATACCAAGGAAGTTCCATAGGTGATTTGTGTGTGCTATAGGTTGATTTTCAAATCCCGGATTGAAATTATCTATTGCAAGGTTTAAAACAAATGCAATAACCGTAAATGCTGCTATTCCAAGAAAAAGGTGAAAGTTACGAATGATAAAAATGTCCCTTATAGCACCAATGGTACAGAAACGGCTTCGCTGGGCAAAATAACCTACCACCAAACCACCTGCCAAACTAATGATTAAAGGAGCATGCATTGCTCCTGGACCTTTGGTGCTGAATGCAAGTTTTGAAAAGTCAAAAATAAGCATTGCCAATAAAGCAATCATTATTGCAGGCAGTATATAGCCCGACATTTTGTTTTGGCTCGAAGTAGCTCTTCCCAGATTAAATCCTTTTTTTATAAACAGTGTTCCAATGTATATTCCGGTAGCCAGACCTGCAAGTCCTGTGATAGCATTTAAGTCACCACCAGCCAGCCGCAAATATGTTCTCCATGGACATCCGAGAAAAACCAAAGCACCAACCATAGCAAAGAAGCCCAGAAAAAAACGGATAAGAGGAGAGGAGCCACCACGAGGTTTAAATTCTCCTTTCAGTATAGCAATAATAGTTGCTCCTAACAATATTCCAATTATCTCGGGTCGTATATATTGAACCGGTGCAGCAGTGTGAAGTTTAAGTCCTCCTGCAATATCGCGCAGGAAACAAGCCATACATAAACCCATGTTTGGCGGGTTACCCCGGAACTGCAGAAGTATTGCAATGACTCCGATGGCTGTACCTGCCAGTATCATTCCCCATTTTGTAGCAAAAATGTTTTTCATCTTTTTTTAAATTGATAATTTGAGTAATTGATAATTTGATAAATCGATAAACTGAGTAATTGATAAATCGATAAACTGATTAACTAACAAGTTTTATTCCTCGACTTATCAATTCCTCAGTTAATTAGTTCCTCAGTTAATTAGTTCCTCTCCTCCTCAATTAATAATTTAATCATTTAATATGACTTTTATGTAATGAATTAATTTTATTACTAAGTTCTGCAATTTCATCACGGAAACTATTCAAAGTGTTTTCTGAAATAAATTTTAGATCGAATGATATAATCAATTGATTCATAACCTCCATTAAACTTGAAAAGGCAATTTGAAAAAAATGTGCTTTATCTTTTTGAGATAATCTGGAATTTCCTTCAGCTAAATTGGATGATACGGATATCGAAGCTCTTCTTAGTTGAGATGTTATTCCATATATTTCTTCTTTGGGGAATGAAGAGGTTGTTCTATATGTTTTTACGGCTAATTTTCTACTTAATTGCCAGACTTCTAATCGTTCAAATCCAAAAGTATACATTTTAATAATTTATTAGGTTTATATTTATTGTTTGAGATTCTAGAAAATATCTGAATAATTGGTGATTTGAACTTGCCAGTTTCTCAACCCCTCAATTAATCAATTCCTCATTCTTTAATCACATGAATAAACTTTTCCTCTTTCTTCACAACATGACCTACAACTGCTGAGTCAGGATATCCACTATTCTTAAGGTCTATGAGCATATTGTCAACTTTTTCTTTAGAAGTGCATATCAGCAGACCGCCTGATGTTTGAGCATCAAGAAGAAGCATTTTATGTTCATATAGCACATCATCGTCGAATAAGCAATGCTCGTCAACGTATTCCTGGTTTCTGAAACATGCTCCCGGAATGCAGCCTATATCAGCAAGGTCATAAGCTCCTTTAAGGAATGGAACAGTTTTGGGAGAAAAAATCATTGTTACATTACTGGCCTGTGCCATTTTCAGAGCATGACCTATTAATCCGAAACCGGTAACGTCAGTTGCAGCTCTTACTTCGTATTTTTGCATTATCTCAGCTCCGTTCATATTCAGTAGTTTCATGTTGTCGAGGGCTGCCTGATGCTCCTCATCGCCAATTTCACCCAGCCGTTGCCCTGACATGATGATTCCGGAGCCTATAGGTTTGGTAAGGATTAGTACATCACCCGGTTTAGCTCCGGCATTTGTAATAACTTTTTCAGGATGTACAACACCGGTTACTGCCAAACCGTACTTTGGGACATCATCGCTAAGAGTATGACCTCCTACCAATACACCACCCGATTCATCTATTTTATCCTGCCCTCCACGAATAATCTCTTTAAGCATTTCCATAGGTTGATTTGCCGGATACATAAGCAGGTTCATTGCCGTAAGTACCTTTCCTCCCATAGCATATACATCACTCAAAGCATTGGCTGCAGCTATCTGTCCAAACTCGTATGGATCGGAACAAACAGGAGGGAAGAAGTCTGTAGTTTGAATAAGGGCAGTCTCTTCGTTAATTTTGTAAACCCCGGCATCATCATGGGTATCAATATCCACAAGAAGGTTATCGCAATGAACTTTTGGTAATCCCGCCAGAGCTTTATCTAACTCCTTAGCCGGTAGTTTTGCCGAACATCCTCCGTACTCAACCGTGCTTAACAGATTAAATTTTTGTTCGTTATTAATATTTACTTTTTTCAATTTCATCGTTTGAACTTTGCTTGATTGTATTTTAAGGTGCAAAAGTATAAAATAAGCTGTAATGTTGTTAATATAGAACACAGATAAATACAGATGCCACAGAAGAGGCTGTCCAAAAAGAAAGAACTGGACGTCATTGCGATGAGGAACGAAGAAGCAATCTGTAGAATTACAGCAGTTTAGTTTTGTGAGATTCCCTGCCTGCTGCAGGCAGGCTTCGCTCCACTCGGAATGACGACTTTTTGGACAGCCTCTATTTTACAAATTCAATTTTCCCCTGATTATTAACTATCAGCTTCCCGTCCATTTTCTCTTTTGTTTCCGGATGGATAAATCCTTTTATAGTTGAGGTTTGTTTTTTGAAAATAAGACTCTCTATTTGTGACTCAATTAGTTTTTTGTCATATATTTCAAAAGGGATACGGAAGTTGCAACCGTTACGATAGTTGGTGCATCCGTAGGCAGTTTTGCCTTTCACAATCTCTCCTTTACCGCATACGGGACATGTGCGTTTTTTCTTTTCGGCAACAACCAATACAGGTTTAAAATCTTTGTCTATCGTGATATATCCGTCAACGTTGGAAGCTTTAAGCTTTCCCCCGTTTTGAGGGCCTGCCTGCCGGTCAGGCTGGGATTGAGAGGGACTTGCCTCAAAGCCTTTAAGAAGGTCAGTTTTGCCGTTTTTAATGAGTTTCTCAAACTGTTTTTGAGGTATTTTTTTTCCTTCAAACAAAAAGGGAATTACTGTTTTGCAACCTGATTTATATTCTGAGCAACCCCAGGCATTATTACCGGCAAGCATCTTTCCTTTTCCACATCGGGGGCATTTAAGTTCAACCGGTTTTGTTGAGTTTTTCTTTGCCGGTTTATTTTCCTCCTCTTCCTGAACACTTTGAATTATCCGGTAACTGTTATCTCTTTTTACATTAAAAACCACATCAGAAACCATCTGTTTAAGCTCTTTCATGAACTCTTCTACATCGTAATTGCCTCGTTCAATCTCTCTTAGTTTCTTTTCCCATATACCTGTCAGTTCAGCCGATTTAAGCATGTCGTTACGTATGGTATCGATAAGCTGAATCCCGGTTATGGTAGGGATTATATTTTTACGCTCTTTTAGTACGTATTTACGCCGAAACAGAGTTTCTATTATGGCAGCACGTGTTGATGGTCTGCCGATTCCGTTCTCTTTCATCAGGTCACGCAGTTCTTCATCATCTACCTGTTTGCCTGCTGACTCCATGGCTCTAAGTAGTGTTGCTTCAGTGTGAAGTTTCGGTGGTTGAGTCTCCTTTTCAGTTAATTCAGGTTCGTGAAACCCTTTTTCACCTTTAGTGAATTCAGGCATCAGTGATTCTTCTTTTGTGTTTTTATTTCTGCTTGAAGGAAAAACAACTCGCCAGCCGGGTTCTATAATTTGTTTTCCGGTAGCTTTAAAATCGACATCTTCTACCTTGCCAAGTACCTGTGTTGTGGATATGGTACTGTCGGGATAAAAAGCCGCGATGAATCGTTTTGTAACAATATCATAGATAAGTTGTTCGTTTCGTGAAAGGTTTCCGGGAACTATACCTGTTGGAATGATAGCATGGTGGTCGGTTACTTTTTTGTCATCAAAAACTTTTTTTGATTTTTTGATTTTTGCTTTCAACAGAGGTTCTGTTAGTGTGGCATAATCTTTCAGACCTTTAAGTATACCGGGTATTTTAGGATAGATGTCGTTACTCAGAAAAGTAGTATCCACACGCGGGTATGTTGTAAGCTTCTTTTCGTAGAGTGTTTGGATGATTTTCAACGTGTCATCAGCCGAGAAAGCAAATTTCTTATTGCCTTCTACTTGTAAGGATGTTAAGTCAAAGAGACGGGGAGGGGATTCTTTACCTTTCTTTCGACTGAAATCTACAACTTCAAACTCTTTCTCTTTAATCTTTTCAAGTGTTGCCTCTGCCTCCTCTTTTTTCAGAAACCTTCCTTTTGTAGCAGAGAAAAGCACTTCTTTGAACTTCGTTTTAAGTTCCCAAAATGGTTCAGTCACAAAATTGTCAATTTCTTTTTGCCGGTTTACGATAAGGGCAAGGGTAGGTGTTTGAACACGGCCGATGGAGAGTACCTGCCCTTTTTGTCCATACTTCAGAGTGTAAAGGCGGGTAGCATTTATTCCAAGCAGCCAGTCACCGATAGCTCTGGCACTGCTTGCAGCATAAAGGTTGTCAAACTCTTTGCTCTCTTTCAGGTTTTGAAAACCTTCGCGAATAGCTTCTTCTGTGAGTGATGAAATCCACAGGCGTTTAACCGGACTTTTGGAACCTGCTTTCTGAAGAACCCAGCGTTGAATTAGCTCTCCCTCCTGACCGGCATCACCGCAGTTTATAATCTCATCTGCTTTTGTTACCAGTGATTTGATAATGTTGAATTGCTTTTCAACACCTTGATTGCTGATTAGTTTAATGCCGAAGTGTGATGGGATAATTGGCAGAAATCCAAGATGCCAACGTTTAAGTTCTGCCTTATAATCGTGTGGTTCTTTCAGTGTACAGAAGTGTCCGTATGTCCAGGTAACCTGATAGTTATTCCCTTCAAAATATCCGTCACGCCTTGTTGTAGCACCCACAATTTTGGCTATCTCACTTGCTACACTTGGTTTCTCTGCAATACAAACAATCATATTTGTTTCAATTGATACTGAATGCGAAGATAGTAAAATATGATGTTGGTTGAATAATAAGAATAAAAAAAGGGAAGCATTTATGCTTCCCTTTTCTGCGGTCTGGACGGGACTCGAACCCGCGACCTCCGGCGTGACAGGCCAGCATTCTAACCAACTGAACTACCAGACCATAGTTCTTTTTTTTTGGCCGGTATTCTACTCCCGAAGCATCGGGAAACTACCAGACCATAGTTCTTTTTTTTTGGCCGGTATTCTACTCCCGAAGCATCG
>CBDUZZ010000075.1:0-19954 GCA_965371855.1 uncultured bacterium | reverse complement strand
ATGCAAAGATACAAAAGTTATTGTATTATATACACTAAGTTAGTGCCATTATTCCTCGGAGGGGTTAGGGGTGGGTAAGTGATGTTGTGGGGCGTCGATTCCTCAGTTCCTCATATGGTAAGACTAACCGCATAGTACGCAATGGAATTCGCAAGGTTCGTAAGGTTGTGAGCAGGGGATAGTATACCGAAGCCTTCGCTTGAAGCGAAGCCTTCGGTAACCAAACATTTGAAGAGTAATATTTTCTGTATTCAACCTTTAGCTAATTATTATTTTGCCTTATTAATGAACTACCTTAAGAAAATCACCTGTTCTGTAGAATGCACCTATAGTAAGCCCCGCAGCAACGGCAGCAGCATTGTCAGCGTATTCCGGTAAGCCGACTACTTGCAGTTTTGTTTTAGGATCAATCGTGCCGATACCAACATTGCCGGTGGTTGTTACCACTAACTTATCTGAACCTCCTGATTGTCCGCCAAAAATCGAAAACCGGCCATACGGGCCACCGGCACCACTGTCATATGCCCTTAGTTCCCAAAAAAGATCCGTGCTACTTCTAAGATTCGTAATTCTTATTGCAACAGGGTCATTTGTTCCCGGTGGAGTATCAGCAACTTCTAATCTTGCAGCCGGGCTGTCAGTTCCAATGCCGACATTGTCGCCAAAATGAGCCTTCCCCTTTAAATAAAATCCTCCCTCTTTTGAATTCAAACTCATCCAGCCAATACCATTTTGATTTCGCCAAATCCATCCGTATCCCTCTCCGTCGCGCCAGGTAAAAGTATTCGACCAGGCATTTACAAATCCCACGTGATCGTTGGATGACATTCCTATGGCATATCCGGTAACCGTTCCATTCAATCGATATTTATGATAATTGGCTGAGCTATTAGGACCTGAATAAAACTCATTCGCCAGAATATTGCCATTCACTTCTAACTTCTGGCTTGTTTCAGTTGTACCGATACCAACATTGCCATTATCAAAAATTGAGGAGCTGACCAAAGCATCCCCGTCCCATTTGGAAAGATAATTGGTTGTGTTTGTACCCACTTTCGGATCTGATTCAGTAAAGCTTGAAAGGTAACCCTGTGTTGAGTGGTCACCCCAACCGTAAGCAGTGTTCCAGTTTGTTGTATTGGTAGAGGTAATTCCATTTGCTACATGTGCACCGAAAACAGGGTCGGTTTCTGTAAAGCTTGCAAGGTAGCCTTGTGTTGAATGGTCTCCCCAACCGTAAGCAGTGTTCCAGTTTGTCATATTGGTTGAGGTAATCCCATTTGCTACATGTGCTCCAAAAACAGGGTCGTCTTCGGTGAAAGATACCAGATATCCTGCATCATTAAAAAAATCACTTACGTTTATGGGAGAACCAATCAAGTCGCTGTAGTTTCCACTAAAGGTGTTTGCGGCTGTTTTGGCATGTAAGGCATATGGAACGCTCAAAAGCTGAGTCGTACCCGTAATTGTATAGTTTGATCCACCTGTTGGATCAGTTTCTGTTTTTATAAAATAGATATAAGCCCCCCAATTTATTGCAGAAAAATCGTCACCGGTCGTTCCTGTTCCAATTTCTATTGATACCAAACCATTGGCATTGGTTGTAGTTGTTTGGGTTTCAGTATAAACAGACATACCTGTTGATGAACCTATTAATATACTTATTCGCATTCCGATACCGGAATTGGTTACAAGATTGTTACTTGCATCTCTTACTACTGCCTGATAACTCATTTTTTCCGGGCTTTGGGCTATTACTAATGTGATAATTAGTAATTGTGCTAATGTGGTAAATATTCGTTTCATAACTCTCTAATTTTTAATAATCTTAAATATTTTTATTGCTCTTTTATTATCTGTCACTTTAAGATAATATGTTGCAGGAACAAGGTTGCCCATATTAATAGTAGTTTCTTTAGCTGTAAGTTTCTTACTTACTACTGTTTTCCCATTAATATCGAACAGTTGAAAACTTAAACCTTCTATTTTTTCACTTTCAACTTTTAACTTCAATATATCTTTTACAGGGTTTGGATAAGCCCAACATTCAAGATTTATTCCTTTGGCTTGGCCAACACTTGTTACAACTGAGATCTCATAGGGTTGCTGCACTCCTTGTGCAACTGAAAACCCGTTTGTTCCTGTATTGGTGGTGTAAACCACCTGTCCGATGGAGAAGGTCACCGAAGCGCCGCCTCCTGAAGCTTTACCACCTGTGGCAGTAATTGCTTCTTGTGCCTGAATAACAGAAAGTGAGAAGGTAAAAACTAATAACACTATGACAGCTATATGTTTTGTCTGCCAATAGTCATAAAAGCTTTTTAACTTTCTGCTACTTATTTCCATTTTTTGTTTCATTTATGGTTGGTTTTTGGTGAATACTATAACTTGGATATTCTGTTTTCAACTGTATTGTAGAAGTAGTAATGGTATTTTTTCAAAGAAAGATGATATTTCACTTATATAAATATAAGGCCAAATCATGCCGCTGTCAATGATTTTTTTGCAGAATTATTAATATTGCATGTCTAATTTGACGGAAATATTAACTTTGTTCCCGATTTGATTAAGAATAGGCATAAAAACATAAGATATCAACATAATAGTAAAAAGATGAGAAAGATGAATAAAAAGCAAGTTAAGTGGGGAGTCTCTTTGATATTAATTCTATCCCTCTCTTTTGGGCTGGTTAGTTTTAATAGTGATAAGCGTAATTTCGAGACAGTTAAGAATTTGGATATTTTTTATACTCTTTTCAGGGAGTTGAACAGTTACTATGTTGATGAAATTGATCCTGCTAAACTAATAAAAACAAGTATTGATGAAATGCTTGAATCTCTTGACCCTTATACTACATATATACCGGAATCGGAGATGGATAACTTTAAGTTTATGACCACCGGGGAGTATGCAGGTATAGGAGCAATAATATCCAAGCAGGACGATTATGTTATTATTGCTGAGCCTTATGAAGGTTTTCCGGCACAAAAAGCCGGGCTGAAAGCCGGCGATAAGCTCATCACCGTTGACGGAAAAGATATTGTTGGTAAAAAAACATCTGAAGTAAGTGATTTGTTAAAAGGACCTGCAAATACAACTGTTAAGTTAAAGGTTGAACGACCGGGAACTAAAAAATTATTAAACATTGAACTAGAAAGAGAAAAAATTCAGATAAATCCTGTGCCATGGTATGGAATGGTGGATGATGAAACAGGATATATAATATTGAATAGTTTCACACAGGGGTGTAGCAATAACATAAAAGACGCATTTGTAGATTTACGTGATAAGCAGGGTGCGAAAAAGATGATTCTTGACCTGAGAAGTAACCCCGGAGGTTTATTGGATGAAGCTGTTAAGTTGTCTAATCTGTTTCTGCCAATTGGTACTGAGGTTGTAAGCACACGCGGAAAAGTAAAACAGTGGGATAAGGTCTATAACGCAACGCGCCAACCTATTGATACTGTTATGCCATTAGTTGTTTTGGTGTCAAGAGGTTCTGCATCTGCATCTGAAATTGTGTCAGGCAGCCTTCAGGATATGGATCGTGCAGTCATAATAGGCCAACGTACATTCGGTAAAGGATTAGTTCAAACAACACGTAACCTCTCTTATAATGCTAAGCTAAAGGTGACCACAGCCAAGTATTATATCCCATCAGGCCGCTGTATTCAGGCTGTAGATTATTCGCACCGAAACGAAGACGGAAGTATAGGGTTGATACCCGATTCGTTAATAATTGAATTTAGAACAAGAAATGGACGATCGGTATTTGATGGTGGAGGAGTATCACCGGATTTGAAGATTAAACAAAAGAAATATGGTAATATCACTTATGCTATCGTTATTCAACAGATGTTCTTCGATTATGCCACCCAGTTTGTTCTCGAACACAACTCAATTGAACCGGTAAGCGAATTTTCTATTACCAAAGATACTTACGAACAGTTCAAACAGTTTGTACTAGATAAAAAGGATTTTAAATATGAATCCAAAACACAGGATCTGTTCAATGAAATGAAAGAGACAGCTCAAAAAGAAGAGTATTTTGAAGCAGCTAAAGAGGAATTTGATGCTCTTCAGAAGATATTAAAGCTGGATGTAAATAAAGACCTTGACCTGTTTAATGATGAAATTAAGGAGTTACTTGGTATTGAGATTGTGAAACGTTATTATTATCAAAAAGGGGCTATTCAGTATTCAATAAAAAACGACGCTGAACTGGAAGCAGCGAAGGAATTGTTATCTGATATCTCGGAATATAACGGATTGTTAGACGGAGTGATACATAGTCATGCCGGAGACAGGCGGTCGATGAAGAATTAACAAAAACCCACCCCCTGCCTCTCCAATCAGGGAGGTGGGAGACGCATTTTTAGTCACGGGGTGACTTGTTTGATAATACAAGTAGTCACCCCGTGACTATTAAGGATAATTTAGAATTTAATTTTGCTTCTCTTCACCTCCCTGGTCGGAGAGGCTTTCTGATAAAGATTATAACTATGGCACAACAAGCAGACGTATTTAAGAAATTAGTAGCTCATTGTAAAGAGTATGGATTTGTTTTCCAATCAAGTGAAATATATGATGGTTTGGCAGCTGCTTACGATTATGGCCAGTATGGTGTTGAACTAAAAAATAATATAAAAAAATACTGGTGGGACTCAATGGTGCTGCTACACGAAAATGTTGTTGGCCTTGATTCCGCAATTTTCATGCACCCTACAGTATGGAAAGCCTCAGGGCATGTTGATGCCTTTAACGACCCGTTAATAGACAATAAGGACAGTAAAAAACGTTATCGGGCTGATGTGTTGATTGAAGACCTCATCCAAAAAATTGAGGGGAAAATTGAGAAAGAAGTTACCAAAGCAAAAAAACGTTTTGGTGAGGCTTTTGATGAGGGGCAATTCCGTGAGACTAACCCCCGGGTTTTAGCTAATCAAAAAAAAATTGACGAGATACACAGCCGTTTCACCAAAGCACTTAACGATAACGATCTCGAAGAACTTCGGCAAATAATTATTGATTATGAAATTGCCTGTCCCATATCAGGCACAAAAAACTGGACAGATGTACGTCAGTTTAACCTGATGTTCTCAACCGAAGTAGGCTCAACAGCCGATGGAGCTCAAACTATATACCTGCGACCGGAAACAGCTCAGGGAATATTTGTTAATTTCCTTAATGTGCAAAAATCCGGACGGATGAAACTTCCCTTTGGAATAGCTCAGATTGGGAAAGCTTTCCGTAACGAGATTGTTGCACGTCAGTTTATTTTCCGTATGCGTGAATTTGAGCAGATGGAGATGCAATTCTTTGTTCGCCCCGGCGAAGATCAAAAATGGTTTGAGTACTGGAAAGAGAAACGTATGAAGTGGCATAAAGCTATTGGAATAGATGATGCAAACTACCGTTTTCACGATCACGACAAACTGGCTCACTACGCCAATGCTGCTACAGACATTGAGTTTAAGATGCCGTTTGGATTTAAAGAAGTTGAAGGAATACATTCACGTACCGATTTTGACCTGGCATCACATCAGGAGTATTCAGGTAAAAAACTGCAATATTTCGATCCTGAACTAAACGAAAGCTATGTGCCTTATGTGATTGAAACATCCATTGGTGTTGACCGCATGTTCCTGAGTGTTCTTGCAGGTGCATACAACGAAGAGGAGATTGAAGGGAAGGATGGCAAAAAAGATATTCGAGTAGTGCTTAACATTCCTCCTGTATTGGCTCCTGTGAAGCTGGCTGTTCTGCCATTAGTAAAGAAAGACGGGCTACCTGATATGGCTCGAAAAATTGTTGACAGTTTGAAATTTGATTTCAACTGCCAGTACGACGAAAAAGACTCTATCGGCAAACGTTACCGCCGTCAGGATGCTATAGGCACACCGTATTGTATCACTATCGATCATCAGTCACTCGAAGACAACACTGTGACTATACGATATCGCGACACCATGAAGCAGGACAGAGTGAAGATTGAGGAGCTGCACGCTATTATTGCTGATAAAGTAAGTTTAAAAGAGGTATTGAAGAAACTGGTTTAAGTCTACAGAAACAACATAGAACCAATATAGAAATTATTAGACTATTTCGAGTTTAAAAAATAATTAGTAGTTTTGATATATGCAAAATAAACCGGATGAATTCGGTTTATATATACGTTAGCTGTAATTTAGATAGCAAAAACTACTTGTTTCCTTTAAATAAAGCAACTGGGTCTAACAATGGATAAATTTCATTCTGTGCGAATGTTCCTCTCAATTTTTCTGACAATATCCCTCTGACAGTTGAAACAGAAAGTGAAATTAAATTATGTAATATCGCATCTGGAATATCATAACTATTTTCAGACTTAGACTTAATTATACTTTTTAAAGGATTAATTTCAAAAATGTTTTCTACTTGCAATTCAGAGAATTCTTCTCTTGTTTCAATTATTATAATCTTAACAGTTACAAGGCAGGCTAATTTTTCCTCATTTTTTAAAACTTTAATTTGAAAATTACTTTGAAATTCAACCAATGGTTTTTTTTCCTTATCAAAGTCTTTATCTAATTCAAATTGTGAATATTTACTTACTTTAATTTCAGCAAATCTTAGACTCAAAGTTATATCCTTATTTTCCATTACAATAATTCTAATTTTAACAAATCTGAATTAAATTCAGAAAATTCACTTGGATTACTATCAATAGAAAAAGTATTCTTAGATTCTATTACCCTCATTATATTAATATTAATCTCAATGAAAGAATTTGAAATTTTCGTAATAAAATCACTGTCCCTCTTAGGCTTAATTTTGAAATCAATCTTTAAATCATAAGTCTTTTCTATACGATTTATAAATGATGCACTAAATTTCTTAGTTCCAGACATTAATTGACTAATAAAAGCTTCAGAATAACCAATATTAGTGGCAAAATCGCGTTGACTAATGTTATTGACATCTAAAAAATCATCGACTTCTTTCATTAATCTCAGACTAACTAAAGCCTCGTCTATTTTCGTTCTATTATCCTCAATATAAGAGTTCAAAGAATTACTTGAAATATGAATAATGTCTTTCATTGTAATAATTTTTGAATTGAAATTTTTGAAACAGAATTTATGGTAGCAACAATTTTCTTGTCGTTTTGTTGTGTTTGCTTTCTAGCATATCTACAAATATATAGTTCACGATATCCTATGTTTTTACAAACTAAAGTGTAAAATCTATGGTTATCAATCTTTATTGCATATATTTCACCCAACTCACAACTTGCTTCCCAATTAAATTGAGATTTATTTGCAATATTATTTTTCACGGCTTCAATAACAAGTACAAACTTATTTGTCAATTTCACATTTCTATTTATTTCCGTAAATTTCTTCGTCACTTCAGAATTACTACCATTTAGATAGACTCTGAATTTGTTATCTTCACAATAATGGATTAAATAGAAATTTTCCAAAAACTTAACCTATTAGTTAAGTGCAAAAGTATTCTTTTAATATTCAACTGCAAACTAAATTGAAAAAATAAAAACGCTAGGTAATAAATTAGGACTCTGAGCGGTCTGCAATGCCTGTGCCAAAGTTTTGCGGCAACCCAGCGATGAGTCCCGGTTGAACTACATTTTGGCAAGCTCAACACAGTGCATCCCAGGCAAATTGCTATGTGCTTATCAAGGGGTTTGAATTTTATTAACTGGAATTCAGTGCACCGGAGGCTTTTGTAATTGCACCATAACAAGAACGGAAAACCAATTATAGCAATTTAGATGAAATATTTTATACCCCACTGCTACCGCGCGAATCCTTTTGCGTGATTACTAATTATGGCTCTATGTCATTTGTGGTGGGTAACTGATAAATTTGAAAGAATTCTTTTTCGTCAGTGTAGTATTTCAAAAGCGTAAAGAATTTTTGAAGCCATGGAAAAAACTTGGAGCGTTGAAATGCCAAACGCAACATATTCTAACCATCTGAAAACTTTTCTTGTAAGGATATTGTTATAATGACGACTAAGAATTTAAAATAGCACAATGAATGAAAAAGTTAAGGTTATCACATCACTAAACGGGCCATTAATTGTTAAAAACTTAAAGCTACTTACCGAAGCAAATGGCAATATCTTCCCTCTTAAAAAAACAACAGTTGCTCTTTGTCGCTGTGGTGAATCAAAAAGTAAACCTTTCTGTGATGGTACACATGGCAAAATTGGTTGGACAAGTGAAAAATTAGACGGACGTCAACCAAGAAGAGTAGATAGTTATATTGGTAAAAAAATAACTATTCATGATGATCGTGGAATATGTTCTCATGCCGGTTTTTGCACCGATGGTTTACCTAAGGTTTTTCGTATGGCTACCGAGCCATGGATTGATGCCGATGCTGAAACTGTTGAGAAAATTATTAACACTATAAAAAAATGTCCTTCTGGTGCGTTGAGTTATTCCGTTGATGGCAAGCTATTCAACTCCTTTTCGGATCAACCGGAAATTACCATCACAGAAGATGGCCCATACTTTGTAAAAGGAACAATTGAACTAAAAGATGCTGACCACCCCGAATCGAAAGAGCATTATGCACTATGCCGCTGCGGAAAATCGAGAAATAAACCTTTTTGCGACGGACAACACTGGTATCATAAATTCAGGGACGAAGGTAAAGTTAAACCTATAGGATTAAATAGAGACGAGAAGGTTGCAAATGTGCAGAAACTTGCTGCAACAGGTAAGAGTGAGAACTCTGCAATGAGCAGTTTAAAAGAGTTTCCAACTCTTGACTCCATCGTTTTCAAAGGGGCACAACTGCATAAGATGCCTTTGAACGAAGATGTGGAAGTAAACACCAAAACAATAATTGGCAAAACTGCCAAACAACCTATGGAGCTGGAAATGCCGTTTTATGTTTCACACATGTCATTCGGAGCATTATCACGGGAGGCTAAAATAGCTTTGGCGAAAGGAGCAACTAAAGTTGGCACTGCTATGTGCTCGGGCGAAGGAGGAATGTTACCTGACGAACGTAAAGCATCTACAAATTATATTTATGAACTTGGTACAGCTGATTTTTCACACATCGATAGTGTAATTATGCTAGCTGATGCGGTAGAGTTGAAAATTGGACAAGGCGTAAAACCCGGTTTGGGTGGTCATCTGCCGGGAGATAAAGTGACTAATGAGATTGCCAAAATCCGAAATCTGAAACAAGGAGAAGCCTCTTTGTCTCCCGGTAGACTTTCAGGAGTTGACAGCCTGGAAGATTTACAGAAGACGGTTGCTCACATAAAAAAGATTACTAACGGGAAACCTGTTGGAATAAAATTCGCTTCCGGCAGAGTTGAAGAGGATATTGAGTTTGCTCTGAAAGCAAAACCTGATTTTATAACTATCGACTGCCGCGGAGGAGCAACAGGCTCATCGCCAAAATTCCTAAAGGATAATGTTGGTATTCCTGCAATATTCGTAATTCGTAGAGCTAGAAAATATCTCAACAAAGTAAACAGTAACGTATCACTTTGCATTACCGGAGGATTCAGAGACAGCTCCGACATTGCAAAAGCAATTGCCTTAGGTGCCGATGCCATAGCTTTGGCCACAACCTCACTAATTGCGATAGGCTGTATTCAGGCAAAAATATGCCATACAGGCACCTGTCCGGCAGGAATTGCTACACAAAATGAACAGTTACGTGAACTTTTTGACGAGAATACGGCTGTAAAGAAATTTGAGAATTTCTACAGAGGTACGAACAACGAATTAAAAATTTTCGCACGCACAAACGGGGTAAATGATATTCATAAACTTGATATTTCCGATATTGTTACTGACAGTAGTATTGTTGCTGAATTTACCGATATAAACCATGTTTAATTACAAATACACACATTAGGTTTGAACTATTCAGTTTTTCAAAAACAACCTGATGAGAAATAAAACTAATATACGTATGGAGTTTATTACAAAAACTACCGGAAAGGTAGCTGAATTACTTAAAAGTAAAAATGTAACAATCATAGATGTCCGCCCGGTAGATGCATACAACGGCTGGAAATGTGAAAATGAAATACGGGGCGGTCATATAAAAGGAGCAAAGTCATTACCCATAAAATGGACTAAATATATGGATTGGATCGAGATTGTTCGTTCAAAAAATATCAGGCTTGAAAATGAAATTATAATTTACGGATACACACCTGAGCAGAGTGAAAAGGTTGCAATTCCGTTTGAAAAAGCCGGCTATCAGAATGTTTCTGTTTACAACGGTTTTGTTAATGAGTGGGCGGCAAATCCGGATTTACCAATGGAACATCTTGAAAGATATAAAAATCTCGTTTCTGCAAACTGGGTAAAGGCTCTTATCTCAGGAGATAAACCTTACGAGTATGACAATGATAAATTTGTCATTGTTCACTCGCACTACCGAAACCGTAATGCATATTTAACCGGTCATATCCCCGGTGCAATAGATATGGACACGTTGGCTCTCGAGGCTCCGAAGACTTGGAATAGGCGTTCGCCTGAGGAGTTAAAGAAAACATTAGAACAACACGGTATTACCACCAACACAACGGTGGTTTTGTATGGTAAATTTATGTCGCCCGATAATGCTGATGATTTTCCAGGCAGTGCAGCCGGGCATATTGGAGCTATCCGTAATGCAATGATAATGTTGTATGCAGGAGTAAAAGATGTGCGGATTTTAAATGGAGGTTTTCAATCGTGGAAAGATGCCGGTTTTGAAATAACTACTGATGATGTAAAAAAAAATCCTGTTAAAGACTTTGGCCTTCAAATACCTGTACACCCCGAAATTATTGTTGATGTGCCCCAGGCAAAAGAGATGATAAAAGCTGACGATGCTGATATTGTTTGTGTTCGCAGTTGGCCTGAATACATTGGTGAAGTGAGTGGGTATAACTATATCGAGAAGAAAGGACGCATTCCCGGAGCAATATTCGGCAATTGCGGAACTGATGCCTATCATATGGAGAACTACCGTAATGTTGACCATACCGTTAGAGAGGCACAAGAAGTTGCAGCAATTTGGAAAGAGGTTGGCATCACACCCGATAAGCACCTCGCATTTTATTGCGGTACCGGGTGGCGTGGCAGTGAAGCATTTTTTAATGCATGGCTCATGGGATGGCCTCGTGTTTCCGTTTTTGACGGTGGATGGTTTGAATGGAGTAATGATCCGGCAAATCTTTTTGAGACAGGAGTGCCTCTGAAGCAAACAGTAAACAGCCGGCAGTTAATAGATAACAATTAATAGAAATAATTTAGCTGGTAAACAGAATCACAAAAAATAATAACAAGCAAAAAATACACTTTGCCTCTGTGTTAGTCATTTACTAAATAATAAAAAACATGAAAGCTATTTGGAACGGAAAAGTAATTGCAGAAAGTGACAAAACATACAAGATAGAAGGGAATATATATTTTCCTTCGGAAAAGGTAAATAAGGAATATCTTCGCAAAAGCGACCACTCCACTTATTGTTACTGGAAAGGCGATGCCTCCTACTACGATATTATGGTTGATGGTAAAGTGAATAAAGATGCGGCATGATACTACGAGAATCCTCCTGAGATAGTAGAAAGGTTAAAGAACTATGTGGCTTTTTGGAATGGTGTTGAGATCACTGATAAATAAATCAAATGAACTACACACAAGAAGTCATAGTTAACAAAGACGATATAGAGCTCATAAATTACTTGCCAAATATTGGAATTAGTAATGTTAGAGAAGAGATTATTGAAGGATTAAGAGCCACTTCAAAATATATTTCTCCAAAATTTTTCTACGATGGCAATGGCTCTCACCTCTTTGAGCAGATAACTCATCTGAAAGAGTACTACCCCACAAGAACTGAGAAGAAGATTATTTCATCTATTGGTGAAAATTTATATCTCGAATTTAAAGATTTGAACATAATTGAACTGGGTAGTGGCGACTCTTCAAAAATCAGTTTGCTTTTTAAGCAGATACCTGTTGAAGAGTTAAAAACAATAAACTATTTCCCTGTTGACATCAGTCAGTCTGCTATTGAAAAATCAGCAAGTGAGTTGATTCAACAATTCTCACTAAATAACATCACAGGAATTGTTGTTGATTTCTTTCATCAGCTAAAACTAATACCAAAGCCCGGCAAAAGGTTATTTTGTTTTTTTGGCAGTACCATTGGAAACTTTAACATCCGGGAAGCAAAAACGTTTATGACTCTTCTGGGTAATATAATGCAAAAAGGCGATAGCCTTCTGCTCGGTATGGATATGGTGAAAGATATCACTGTATTGGAAAAAGCTTATAATGATGACAAAGGAATTACTGCAAAATTCAACAAAAATATTCTGACCGTTGTTAATAACCTTACTGACTCTGACTTTAATACAGCAGACTTCGTACATTGGGCTTTTTTCAATAGAGAGAAAAGCAGGATTGAAATGCACTTGAGAGCACTAAAAAATGTAGAAATTAGTTTTAACTCAGGAACAGAAATAATTAAAATCAAGAAGGGTGAAACAATACATACAGAAAATTCATATAAATATAACTCACATGACATAAAAATGTTTGGAATGTGGGCGAATATAGAAACGAAAAATATACTTGCTGATGAAAATAATTGGTTTAGTTTAGTTCATTATATGAAAAATACCCCTTAGTAAGCATCTTCTATCTTCTGCCGTTGTTTGAATCTTGGCGACAAAAACCCCAATTTCACTTCAAGTCAAGTTTGATGATGGAGACACCAATATTTTTTTGGTCATAATTGTTACCTTTATAACTATTAACTATATTGAGGTTTCAACAATGAACATTTCACAAATAGAAATAAACCTGCAAAAACTGATTGCAACTTTTAATAAGCAAAGCTTTTTTTATGAGTTGCTGTTGGCTTACGGTTTACCCAAAGCATCTATTACACGTTTGAAAAAAGGGAACCTCAATCTATCTGAAGTTGAAGGAGAAATATCGTGGAAGAAAAAACTGTTTTAATAGATAAGATAAAGGGTTTGATGCTCGATTACAAACACCGATTGAGAGATAATTATAAATTCTACAGTCAGGATTTATTAAATAACCTGTTTACGCATCCATATACCAAGATTGAGTTTATCGTAAATGATTTAGGCGTATCAAGATTGACAGCTGCAAATTATTTAAATAAACTATCTGATGATAAGATGTTGAGAAAGGAGAAACTTGGAACTGGGAATTATTACATTAACGAAGAGTTATTTAAATTATTAACGAAACGATGACTATACACAGGCAGTAATGCAATATAACAAAAAGCGGCGAACCGCTTAATTGGACTTGCAGTTATCTTTACTCACCGGGTGACTTCGTTTAACATGTCAACAGTCACCCGGTGAGTAGGTATAGGCAAGTCTAACTTCTCTTCCTGAAAATCGATTGCTCTATTCAGGAAAGCATTGAACGGATAGAGTGTTTTTGTCAATACTCTGAATTTATTTTCCAAATCGGGAGCCGACAAATCTTTGTCCGACAATGGATGAGATACAATACATGATTTATATTTGAGCAGCTCAACATCAGGGAACTCTTTCGGAAAGCCCTTAGGAGCCATAATTAGCTTGTCTTAATGCTTTTAAAATCCGGTATAGGAGCATATATACCACCCCCAAATAGTGAATTGTCAGGAGTGATATGTAAATAGTAGCCGGCATAAATACTCTTGCGACCTCCCTTTTTTGCAATAAAAACATCAAAATGAGTTTTATAAGGTGTTTTATCTTTTGAGAAACGGACATCCCTGAAAATGCGAAAAACAGACTCCTTCGGAGTGAGCAACCCATTCACGGTTATTGTTTTCACTCAGTTCTTTCAAGAATGTTATAATTACCTCAGGTATCATACTGTATTGTTATTTGAAACATTTTATTAACGAAGTACCGTAATTATAAAAGGATATAGTTGTATTTTTGTTCAAACTGAGATTGTAAAAAGATGAAAAGATTTGCAGTTATAGTAGCAGGTGGTAGTGGCAGCCGTATGAATAGCAATATCCCAAAACAATTTCTTGAAGTTGGAGGGATGCCTGTTCTTATGCATACTTTTAATGCATTTAAGCAATTTGACCATGAAATTCAAATGATACTTGTTTTGCCTGCCGGACAAATAGAGTACTGGAACATCTTATGTGAAAAATTCCGGTTTGATATAGACCATGAGGTGGTTGCAGGGGGCAAGACACGCTATCAGAGTGTCAAGAACGGCTTGACATTAATCAAAGGGCTTGGTATTATTGGAGTACATGACGGAGTAAGACCTTTTGTTTCACAGGAAACGCTACAAAATACTTATCATAACGCCGAAAAGTCCGGTAACGCTATTCCCGTAATTGATGCTTTTGAATCGGTAAGACAAACGGATAAAGCAGGCAACCATCCCCTTGACCGAAGCACTATAAAACTGATTCAAACGCCTCAGGTGTTTCAATCGGAACAACTACTGAAAGCATATCAAATACCATATCAAAACAGTTTTACCGATGATGCCTCGATAGTTGAAGCAGCCGGATATAAGATAAAACTTGTGAAAGGAAACAGAGAGAATATTAAAATCACTACTCCCTTTGATCTGAAAATTGCAAATGCACTGTTGAAGTAAACAAGAATATTTAACCCTGTCTGCTCATTGAAACAGACAGGATTAACAATATAAATTACTATCTCTGATAGTGATAATGAGGTCCAAATCTGTCAAATGCGGCTTTTTCAAGATTCTCCCTATGATCTGGATGAGCTACAGAAATGATTCGTCTGGCTCTCTCCTGTAATGTTTTTCCATACAAATTAACTGCCCCATATTCTGTTACAAACCAGTGCATATTAGCTCTTGTAGTAACTACTCCTGCCCCCTCTATTAATGTAGGTGTAATTTTTGATATTCCCTTTGCTGTAACTGAAGGCATAGCAATGATTGGTTTCCCCTCTTTTGAATGGCCCGCACCACGAATAAAATCAATCTGACCACCCACTCCTGAATAAAATGTTGTTCCAATGGAATCGGCACATACCTGCCCGGTTATATCTATCGACAATGCTGAATTTATAGCCGTTACTTTATGATTTTTACGTATAACATGAATCCCATTAGTATGTGCAACATCCATCATTGCAACCATTGGATTATCATCAATAAAATCATATAAAGCCTGTGAACCCATTAAGAAAGATGCCACGATCTTACCTTTATCTATCTGTTTTGCTTTGCCGTTTACAACGCCGTTCTCCACCAAGGGCAAAAGTCCATCAGAAAACATTTCAGTATGGACACCGAGATTTTTATGATTGGTTAATTCAGCAAGTACAGCATTTGGTATTCCTCCAATGCCCATTTGCAGACATGCTCCATCATCAATTAATTCGGCAACATTTTTTCCAATGGTTTGCTCAACATCAGAAATTGGTGCATTGTTATGAACATGAAGAGGCTTGTCGGCTTCAACGAAAATATCAATATCCTTTATGCTTATCATAGCATCTCCCCATGCTCTGGGAACATACTTATTAACTTGTGCAATTACAGTATCAGCTGTTTCAATAGCAGCTAAAGTTGCATCTACAGATGTTCCCAACGAAACAAAACCATGCTTATCAGGAGGAGAAACCTGTATCATGACAACATTAACATTTAAATATCCCTGGCGTATAAGTTTTTGAGTTTCACTCAGAAATACCGGTATATAATCAGCATAGCCGGCCTGTGTCTGTTTACGCACGTTACCTCCCACAAAAAATGATTCCAAATGAAAAATGCCTTCAAATTCAGGGTCGGCATAACAAGCTGTTCCTTCAGTATGGATATGCTGAATAGTAACATTCTTTATCTCTTTTCTACGACCGCGATCAACCATAGCATCTAACAACACCCTTGGTGTTACGGCAACACTACTTAAATGTACCCGGTCTCCATCCTTTATAACCTTTACTGCTTCCTCTGCACTTACTGCTTTGTATTTCATACCTATTTATTTTGAAGATTTATTTCCCTATTGAATTTCATGCAAAAATATAAAAAAAAATTGATTGCCATGAAAACGCATTACAATGGCTAAATATTATTTTGAGGTGCTGACTTTAGTTTATTACTCTTTTAATACCATTTTTAGGTATAGTGGTTTGGAAATTTAAAAGTGATAGATTTATAATTGAGTTATTGCGAATCTTGCAATATCCCTTGTGACCGTTGCGGTTTTTCTTTTTGAACTCGTATCTCGAAGCTTCTCGCTCTCTCTAAATCTTCAAACACACTCCAAGCACAACTTGAAAGAGGCCACTATAAAAGGTTACTTTTTAATAAAAATTCGCGCCTGCCTGCTGCGGGCAGGTAATTCGCGGATAAAATATTTTCCTATTTATGAATTCACCTATTAGAATCAACATGGAGCCATAATTTCTCATAGCTCCTCAATATAATATTTCCGGTATCTGTACGTTTATCAGAAAATAACTAAATTTATGGCTTAAATATTTTATATGTCAACATTCATAAATCACTTATGCGCACCTTACGCTTTCTCCTAATTGTCATTACTACTTTTTTTATCCTGTTTACATTGGGATGTTCCATTGGCAATAAATATTCAGCAGGCAAGAAAGCATATGATATTGGAGAGTATCATCGAGCCATTCCCCTGTTTAAAAAAGCATACTCAAAAGAAAAAAACAAGTATGCAAAGGGAGAGATATCTTATTTCCTGGGTGATTGTTACAGCAGGATAAACCTGCCCATCAAAGCAGCTTCTGCATATTCAAAAAGTGTTCGCTACAAATATGAGGTGCGTGAAGCGGAGCTATTCATGGCCGACAGTTATCGCAACGCAGGGAAGTACGAAAAAGCACTTGAAGCCTATGAAAGTTATTATGAAAAAGCACCTCGTGATTTAAGAGCTATAAATGGGGTGAAATCGTGTAATATGGCCGTGAACGATCCCGGAATAGAAAGATATCAGGTTGAAAAAATGAAATCCTTAAATTCAAAATTCAGTGATTTCTGCCCTCTTTACAGCGGGAAAGATTTTGACCAGGTATATTTTACCTCTATGCGTACAGAAAAAAAGAAGCGTAAAAGGAACAGGATAACAGGCCAGGGTGGTGCAGACATATACTTTTCACATATAGACTCAAAAGGGAAATGGGCTAAACCGGAAGCACTTGAAGAACCAATAAACACATCATTTGATGAAGGAACCGGTAGTTTAACAGCTGACGGAAAAGAGATGTTCTATACACGCTGTCGTTACGAAAAAGAGGAAGCAACAGCGCCTGAAATATTTCAAATGAGCAGGTCAGGCGGACGTTGGTCAGAACCTGTTCCGGTGCAGTTAGGCATTGACTCAGTTATGATTGCACATCCCGCTATTTCTCCTGATGGCTCAATTCTTTACTTTGTTTCTGACATACCCGGAGGAAGAGGAGGCAAAGACATCTGGAGATCTGAAAAAAGCGGAGAAGGATGGAGCTCTCCGGTTAATATGGGGATTGATATCAACACGCCAGGTAATGAAATGTTTCCTTATGTACGGTCTGACGGAACTCTCTATTTCTCCTCCGACACGCATGTAGGTTACGGAGGTCTTGATATTTTCAAAGCAACAAAAAAAGAGACCAGGAACGGAGAAATATGGGAGATAACTAATCTTGGACTTTCGGTTAACAGCTATGCCGACGATTTTGGAGTCACATTTAAAGGCATTGACGAAGAAGGCATACTATCATCAACAAGAGGAAGTTCAAGAGGAATAGATAACCTGTTTTCATTTATTATGCCTAAACTTGAATTTGCATTAGAAGGTTCTGTTTTGAGTAGAAAAACCGGAAAGCCGGTACCGGGTGCATATTTAAGACTTATAGGCACTGATGGAACTAACATAAAGCTCACCATACAGGAAGACGGAAGTTTTCAGATGAAACTAAAGCCCAAAACAGAGTATGTACAGTTAGTAGCTGCAAAAGGATATTTTAACCATAAAGAGAAATTCTCTACAACAAATGAAATTGAGAACAAAACATTTAATTTCGAAATAGACTTGCTACCAACAGAAACTGCTATAATGCTAAATAATATTTACTTCGATGAAGGCAGTTTCACTTTACCCGATGGTGCAAAACCCGAACTCGAAAGGCTTTTGCAAATATTACTCGACAACCCTACAATGAAAATTGAAGTTGGTGCTCATGCCGACGATAAAGGCGATGAAACAGAGAACCTGATACTCTCTCAAAAAAGAGCAGAAGCGGTAATGCAATATTTAACAGACAATGAAGTGCCTGAAGAAAATCTCACATCCAAAGGTTATGGGAAAAACAGACCATTAGTTGCCGATCGTAATTTAAGCAGTCGTTATAAATTTTTGAAAACAGGTGATATTTTATCCCCGGAATTTATTAAACGATTAAAAAGAAGTAATCAGACAACAGCGCATCGAATCAATCGCCGTATCGAGTTTAAAATAGTAGACAGGGAATAATGAGATATCTAATCTTATATGTTGAGTTTTTCTGCTTTTTCAACCATAAATGCAGTAACATCAACAGATACTCTTTGTATTTCATCTCTTATCTTCAATGCTTTTGATTTGTCATCAGGAGAGAATAATACCTGTCGTGCTTTTTCAATTATTGAATTAACAACCTCATGCTTTGGGGTATAAAGATACATATTCCCATATTTTCTGCTCAAATCATTTGTGTATCCCCGGCCAACATTATCCATAAAAATGGCCGGTGTCCCCAGAATCACTGCCTCGGACGCCATGGTTGCACTCTCTCCTAAAATCAGACCTGCATAATACATTAAACTATGCAGCCGCTCCGGTCTTATTTTCAACTTGAATTTTTCAAGTTCATCAGGAAGTGGAATCTCCGAAGAGATGAATACTTTGCCATACTCTTGCAGGGTGTTAACTATTAATATCTTATCATCAGTTGAAAGGCCATTGTAACCGATATCGTGAACTGCCTTCCAGTCGACAAACCGAACAACAGTAAATTTCTCGCCACTACTTACACCAACCTCATCAAGTACTGTTACATCAGGCGAGAAATAGTTCTTATGCAGATAGCATAGCTCCATATACCCTGCAAACCTAGTCTGTTTAACCCCAAGATCTTTCTCAAAACACTCCGGGGTGTAGATTTCTGACACAAACGGTTTGTATAATAATCTGTATAACCCGGTATTTTCCGTATCCTCAAAAACGATATGGGGTTTTCGGAGCATCATACTCGCAAGGCCGGAATAAATTGTTCCAAAATCGATAAACATATCCGGCTTGAATTTCCTTGCTCTGAAATACTGCTTTACAGAAGTTATTTTGAGATACCACAATTTACTCAGGGCTCCATTGCCTCCTTTCCCCCGGCTAATAAAATTTATTCCGTAAGCATGCAAAAGGTCAAAAACATACTGACGATCTCTGGCAACCACCAAAAACTTGTGCCCCTTACTCTCCATTATCTTAATAAAAATACGGAAGTAATGAACGTGAGCCGGATGTCCTATGTCGATAAAAATTTTCATTTGCCTATTTTTTAATCCTATATTGGTCATTGAATATTGGATGTTGATTATTGGTCATTGAATACTTCTCAAGACCCAATATCGAACACCCAATTGCCAATTCTCAAATCTTCAGTTGGTTATTGGATATTGGATGTTGATTATTGGTCATTGAATACTTCTCAATATCCAATAATAAACGCCCAATTACCAATTTCCAAGTTTTTCGTTGGTTATTGGATATTCGTTATTGATTATTGGTCATTGAATAATTCTCAATATCCAATAATAAACGCCCAATTGCCAATTTCCAAATCTTCAGTTGGTTATTGGATATTGGATGTTGATTATTGGTCATTGAATACTTCTCAAGACCCAATAACGAACGCCCAATTACCAATTCTCAAATCTTCTGTTGGT